>JAGAYN010000031.1 GCA_017940465.1 Bacteroidales bacterium
CCCCCGGCGTGTACATGCTGACGGTCAGCACCCCGCACCATACCGCCACCCTGCGCCTCGTCAGGCACCGTTAGCCCCGCCCCTGGCCGCCGTCCCGACCCGGACCTGTGTCGGACCCCACTCGGACCCTTGTCGGAGAAACTCGGAGTTGACTCGGAGTTGACACGGAGTTGTCTCGGAGTTGATACGGAGGAGGGAACGGGGCCCCGGGGAGAAAAATTTGCGTTTTTGCAAAGTTTTTTTTGCCAGTTCGGAAAATGTTCGTACCTTTGCACCGAATTTGAAGAGGGGAATCGGCCCTCTTTTTTGTTGGATATGATAGAGAAAATAAGGATATTAGAGCTGGTAAACAGTGCGTTGGAGGGGAGCGACAAGTTCGTGGTGAACATGAAAATCACTCCCGACAACCGCATTTTTGTCGATATCGACGGCGACAGCGGCGTGACGATCGACGACTGCATCGCGGTGAGCCGTGCCGTGGAGAGCCGGTTGGACCGCGACGAGGAGGATTTCGAGCTCAACGTGGGCTCGGCCGGGCTGGACCAGCCGCTGAAGCTCACGCGGCAGTACCGCAAGAATGTGGGGCGCGATCTGGAGGTGACGACCGTGGACGGCGAGCACCTGGAGGGCACGCTCTCCGAGGCCGGCGGGGAGGGCATCGTGCTGACGGTGCCCGGCGGCAGGCGGCAGGCCCCGGCGGAACACCGCCTGGCCTACGCCGACATCAAGAGCGCCCGCGTGGCCGTGAGGTTTTGAATGTTAAACAATATTGTAATATGAAGACGTTAGATTTGAGTGGTTCCTTTCAGGAATTCAAGGAGTTCAAGAATATCGACCGCGAGACGCTGATGCGCATCCTCGAGGAGGTGTTCCGCTCGGCGCTGGCCAAGCGCTACGGGTCGGAGGACAACTTCGACATCATCGTCAATATCGACAAGGGCGACCTTGAGATATTCCGCAACAGGACCATTGTGGAGGACGGCGCGGTGAAGGACCCGAGCCGTGAGATAGCGCTGAGCGACGCCGTGAAGATAGAGGCCGACTTCGAGGTGGGCGAGGAGCTTTCCGAGCCTATCCAGATGGCCGACTTCGGGCGCCGCGAGATCCTCTCCATCCGGCAGAACCTGGTGGGCAAGATCCAGGACTACGAGAAGTCGCTCGTGTTCCAGAAATACCGCGACAAGGTGGGCGAGATCATCGTCGGCGAGGTCTACCAGCCCTGGAACAAGGAGGTGCTGATACTGGACGACGAGAAGATAGAGCTGGTGCTGCCCAAGAGCGAGCAGATACCGGCCGACCGCTTCCGCAAGGGCGACACGGTGCGCGCCATCGTGCTGAAGGTGGAGATGAGGAACAACTCGCCCGTGATTGTCCTCTCGAGGACGAGCCCCATCTTCCTGGAACGCCTGCTCGAGGCCGAGGTGCCGGAGATATACGACGGCCTGATCACCATCCGCAACATCGTGCGCCAGCCCGGCGAACGCGCCAAGATAGCGGTGGAGAGCTACGACGACCGCATCGACCCCGTAGGCTCCTGTGTGGGTGTCAAGGGCGGCCGTATCCACGGCATTGTGCGCGAGCTCCGCAATGAAAACATAGATGTCATCAATTACTCGTCGCGCCCGGACCTGATGATCCAGCGCGCGCTGAGCCCCGCCAAGGTGAGCAACATCAAGATCAACGAGGAGGAGAAGAAGGCCGAGGTGTTCATGCAGCCGGACCAGGTGAGCCTCGCCATCGGCAAGGGCGGCTACAATATCAAGTTGGCCTCGCGGCTGGTGGGCTACGAGATCGAGGTCTACCGCGACACCGACGAGGACTATGACGATGTGGCACTGGCCGAATTCAACGACGAAATCGAGCAGTGGGTCATCGACGAGCTGGTCAAGATAGGCTGCGACACCGCCAAGAGCGTGCTCAACCTGCCCAAGCAGGAGCTCATCACGCGCACCGACTTGGAGGAGGAGACCATAGACCACGTGCTGGATGTGCTGAAGGCGGAGTTTGAATAATTAACCGAAAAAGAAAGGACGCGACTGATTATGGCAAGTTTCAGACTGACAAAAGCAGCCAAGGACCTCAACGTGGGTATACAGACCCTCGTGGAGTACCTGGCGAAGAAGGGGCACCAAGTGGAGCTCAACCCCAACACGAAGATTAGTGAGGAGCAGTATGAGCTGCTGGCCGCCGCATTCCACGGCGAACGCAAGGTGAAGGAAGAAGCCGACAAGATCGAGCTTGTCACCGGCGCCAACCGGGTGGTGGAGCTGCAACCCAAGGAGCAGCCTGAAGCCGAGTCCGAAGAGGTATTCATCAAGACCTATGCCTCGCCCGTCGCAGCCCCTGCCCCGGAACCCGCTCCGGAGCCGGAACCCATGCCCGAACCCGAGCCCCGGCCCGAACCGGAGCCCGAGCCGCAGCCCGTGGAGGCGGCGGCCGTGGCCGAGGAGCCTGTGGCCGAAGCCGCCGAAGAGGCATCCGGACAGGCCGAAAGCGCCAGCCCGCTCAAGGTGCTGGGCACGGTCGACCTCGCCTCGCTCAACCAGCGCACGCGTCCCGATAAGAAGAAACGCCCCAAGAAGGGCGAGAAAGCCGCCCCAGCCCCCGCCCCGGCGGCTGCGGAAAAACCCGCCCCGGCCCCTGCTCCGGCCCCCGAACCTCCCGCCCCGGAACCCGTCAAACCCGCCGAACCGGCCAAACCCGAGCCCGAGTTCATCCAGACTCAGTATACCAAGCTCGAGGGCCCCAAGGTGCTCGACAAGATAGACCTCAGCCAGTTCTCCAAGGACGGTGCCGACACCCCCGGCAGCAAGCGCAAGCGCAAGCACACCAAGAAGGAGGCCATCAGTGCCCAGGAAGTGAAGAAAATTGGCGCCGAGGTGGCCAAGAAAGAGAGCAAGGAGAAGGAGAAAGCCAAGAAAGAAAGCCAGCGTAACGCGGCCCAGCAGCAGTCGGCTGGCGGAAAGAAGAAGAAAAAGAAGGAGGAGAAGAAGCCCGAGATCGACGACAATGAGATAGAGAAGCAGATAAAAGAGACGCTGGCTCGCCTGTCGCCCCTCGGCAAATCCAAGACCTCCAAGCACAACCGCGAGAAGCGCCAGAAGGTCCACGCCCAGATGGAGGAGGAGATGCTCCGCGAGATGGAGGGCCAGAAGACCCTGCAGGTGACGGAGTTCGTCACCGCCAACGAGCTGGCCACCATGATGAATGTGCCGGTGACCAAGATTATCGCCACCTGCATGTCCGTCGGCATCTTCGTCAGCATCAACCAGCGCCTCGACGCCGAGACCATCAAGCTCATCGCCGACGAGTTCGGCTTCGACATCAACTTCGCCTCGGAGGATGTGGTGAACACCATCAGCAAAATCGAGGAGGAAGACCGCCCCGAGGACCTCGTCACCCGCAATCCCATTGTCACCGTCATGGGTCATGTCGACCATGGCAAGACGTCGCTGCTCGACTACATCCGCAAGACCAACGTCATCGCCGGCGAGGCGGGCGGCATCACGCAGCACATCGGTGCCTACGAGGTGACCACCGCCGAGGGTCGCAAGATCACCTTCCTCGACACCCCCGGCCACGAGGCCTTCACCGCCATGCGTGCCCGCGGTGCCAAGATGACCGACATCGCCATCATCGTCATCGCTGCCGACGACAAGATCATGCCGCAGACGGTCGAGGCCATCAACCACGCCCAGTCGGCCGGTGTGCCTATCGTCTTCGCCATCAACAAAATCGACAAGCCCGGCGCCGACCCCGACCGCATCAAGACCGAGCTGGCCAACATGAACCTGCTGGTCGAGGAGTGGGGCGGCAAATACCAGAGCCAGGACATCAGCGCCAAGAAAGGCATCAACGTCGAGGAACTGCTTGAGAAAGTGATTCTCCAGGCCGACATCATGGAGCTCAAAGGCAACCCCAACAAGCGCGCCAAGGGCACCGTCATCGAGAGCACCCTCGACAAGGGTCGCGGCTATGTGGCCAAGATTCTCGTCGAGGACGGCACCATCCGCAAGGGCGACCCCATCGTGGCCGGTGCCGTGGCCGGAAGGGTCCGCGCCATGTACAACGAGCGCAACCAGGAGGTGATGGAGGCAGGCCCCTCGCAGCCCGTTCTCCTGCTGGGCCTCACTGGTGCCTGCCAGGCCGGCGACACCTTCAACGTCATGGAGAACGAGAAGGAGGCCAAGGACATCGCCGCCAAGCGTACCCAGCTGCAGCGCGAGCAGGGCATCCGCACCCAGACGCACCTCACCCTCGAGGAGATCGGCCGTCGCCGCGCCCTCGGCAACTTCAAGGAGCTCAACATCATCGTCAAAGCCGACGTGGACGGCTCCGTCGAGGCCCTCAGCGACTCGCTCATCAAGCTCAGCAACGAGGAGGTGCAGGTCAACGTCATCCACAAGGCCGTGGGTCAGATTTCGGAGAACGACGTCATGCTGGCCATGACGGCCGACGCCATCATCATCGGCTTCCAGGTGCGCCCCTCCGTCGGCGCCCGCAAGATGGCAGAGACCGAGCACATCGACATCCGCCTCTACAGCATCATCTACGACGCCATCAACGAGCTCAAGGACGCCATCGAGGGCATGCTCGCCCCCGAGACGCAGGAGAAGATCGTGGCCAACCTCGAAATCCGCGAAACCTTCAAGATCAGCAAGGTGGGCACCATCGCCGGCTGTATGTGCCTCGACGGCAAAATCAACCGCCAGAGCAACATCCGCATCATCCGCGACGGCATCGTGGTCTACACCGGCAAGCTCGCCTCCCTCAAGCGCTTCAAGGACGACGTCAAGGAGGTTGTCAGCGGCCAGGACTGCGGCCTGAACATCGAAAACTACAACGACATCAAAGTCGGCGACATCGTCGAAGCCTACGAGATCATCGAAATAAAACGCAAACTGTAAGACAATAAAACACAACACCCGCCGTTATTAACGGCAAAAGGTTGCCTCCTTAGTTCAACGGATAGAACGGAAGTTTCCTAAACTTTAGATGAGGGTTCGATTCCCCCAGGGGGTACAAAAACGAGAGTTCACCACGGCCTCTCGTTTCCCTTTTTTGCATATCTCATCACCATCTTCCCCAAGCCCGTCCCTTCGGTGATCCTTCGGTGATCCTTCTACGATCCATCTTCGATGTCTCGGCAAAACCACCCCATCGCCCCACCTCCCCTACACCGGCTCCGCCCGGCATCCCAGCATCTCTGACGCCACCGTCAAACGTCGCCTCCAGTTCCTCAAATCCCAAGGCCTCATCCTCCTTCGTGTCTCCAATAAAACCGGTCACTGGGCACTGCCCTGATAATCCATCCGTCAAAAGCGATTGATTATCCAATCAAGATAACAACATAGAAATCAAAACGGGTACATCCTCTGTCAGAGGTGTCTGCTCGAAGTCATATACGGTGGTGAGAGTGGTATTAAGATGATACTTAAACAGATAAGGATTAGCAACATAAAATATTTTGCCACTTTGAAATAATTTCGTATTTTTGCAATGCATATAATATAAATATACAACCGCTATGGACGGATTCAAAAATATTGAAATCAGCAATTTCAGAGGTATTGACCACCTTGAGATTGATGATTTTTCGCGCGTCAATGTCATTCTCGGACAGAATAGCTCCGGCAAGAGTTCCGTGCTTGAGTGCATACTGCTGCTAATGGGCATGTCGAACCCCGACCTACCCCAAGCCATTAATGCAATTCGGTCACGCAGTTTCAGCAACTTCGCAGATTTAGGATATCTGTTCCATAATTACGACCTGAAAGTGAAGCCTGAGGTCGCCGCCGAACTATTTGATGATGCCAAACGCCATCTCTCATTGGAAATGACTTATACTTTCGACGAGAAATCACGGACAGACGACCAAAACGGGAGTATACCCACCTCCGAGACCAAAACCTTTCTTAACACCTTGAGGATGAATTTTGATACCGAATCCGGCCAGAACAAAAACAATTATGAATGCAGCATCACAGTCAATCCGCAGGGATTGATTTCAAACAAAAGAATGGCAGAGGGCTATCTCGAGAAGAACAGCGTGGCATTCATATCGTCGGATCTCGCGGCAGGCAACCCCGCCAACGACTTGGTCGAACTGGCAAAGCGCAAAAGAAAAGACATCGTGACCGAGCAACTCCAGCATTTCGACAACCGCATAACCACATTGGAGATACTAAACAACCTCGCCTACGTCGGATTGGATGGTATCGACCAGCTGTTGACTGTCAACATGCAAGGCGATGGACTGCGTCGCTACCTGAACATCGTCGCAGCCTCAGCCAATCCGATGAACAACATCCTGTTGATTGACGAGATTGAGAATGGCCTACATTATTCTGCCTACAAGAAACTCTGGGAAGCCCTCTTCTCACTGGCAGTAAGCGCCAATAAACAAATTTTCGTTACTACGCACAGCAAAGAGACCCTTCAAAAACTCTACCAGATGATTGAAGAACACCCAGAGTACCAGAACGAGATGGCCTTGTACACGCTGGAACAGACCAAACTCAAGGGGCACCAAGCTTACCGTTATCCTTACGAAGGTCTTGCCGAGGCCTGCAGAAACAATGTCGAAATCAGAGGCATTGCCCTATGAGCAAAAAATTGTTCACATTGTATCTCGAAGGCATCGCCGACATTGTATTCTTCAAACAATACATACAACATTGCTTCGGCGTTGTTGTTCCTGATGAGCAAATCGTCAATCTGGAAGGTTGGACAAACCTAAAAGGTATTTCCGCTTTACGACGTATGCGCAGCACCATGGACAACGGCGGCATAAACATAGTCATCCTTGATGCCGACACCGACTTTGATGCACGACGTAACGACGTGTTGGCGTGGAAGCAGGCTAATGGCGTTGATTTCGAATTGTTCCCCCTCCCCAACAATCATGATGCGGGTACATTGGAAGACTTGCTGGAGCATATCATCAACCCCAACAACCGACCCATCTTCGACTGTTGGGAACACTACGAACAGGAACTGGTACAGCTTGACATCCCCGGACGCACCCCGCCACCTTTAACCACCCCTGCCAAGAAGACCAAAATCTACGGTTATCTGGAAGCCCTGCTGGGAGAGAGCCAGAAGAAACTGATCAAAGAAGCGAACCGCAACTATGAGGACACCCTACACTGGAATCTGAATGCAGAATACCTAAGGTATCTGAAAACTTTTCTCGGGCACCATCTCGTATACGTAGAATAAACTGGGAAAAATCAGAAATACAATATTATTTATGGAAACGCATAACTATTTCAAAGCACAGGGCATTTATTATAAGAATGAACTGAAAACCATAAAGAAAAAAATAGATACACCTTTACAGCCCATATATGAATCATTCATGAATGCGTGGGAGGCTATTCTCGATAGATTTTCCGAGAAAGGGTTATCCAATGGGAGAATAACAATCTCATTCCATTTCCGTGAGAATCTTGTTAATGACGGTATAGAAAATGCCGACTTCTCGCGTGTTGAGGTAAGTGATAATGGAATTGGGATAACCGATGATAGTTTTCGTCGATTAACAAACCT
The DNA here is from genome assembly GCA_017940465.1 of Bacteroidales bacterium. Lineage (GTDB taxonomy): Bacteria > Bacteroidota > Bacteroidia > Bacteroidales > P3 > Colimorpha. Next base: position 7,552 of record JAGAYN010000031.1, read on the forward strand.
TAGAGACGATAGTAAGAGAAGGTCAAACCTAGGAACAGGACGGGTACAATATCTGCATTTTTTCGACACTACAACACTTAAAAGTATATATCACACAGGTAATTCGTACATGCATCGCCAAGTTACTTTGTCGAAGAACGAACAGTTCCTCTCAAAAAATGCCATATTGCGAATTGATATAGAAGAACCGACTGACATAAAGGAGACTGGCACCACCACAATTTTTGAGTCATTACTTGATAGCAAAGATCTTGAATATTACACCTCCGTTAATAGTGCTTCTTCCATTAAAGACAACATAGTAAATCATTTTCTATCCCTATTTTGCGAACACAGAGACAATTTGCCGCAAATAAATATAAAAATACTTCTCGGTAGTAGTGTGTGTGATGAAACTAAGATTGTATCCGAAACCATTCCTCAACCCGACAAAGAAGGTTCGTTACAATTAAACTACAGTCGACTGAATGAAAGAAATGAAATAACTGGTACCGAGCACAAAGAAGAATTTAAAATAAAAGCATTCAAACGTCCTATTTCTGAACTAAAAGAGAATGCAATATTCTTGGTGAGCAAAGGGGCAATAGGGACTTCCATCGATTTATATAATTTGCAAAAAAAAGACAGTATAGAAAACAATCGGTACATGTTTTTGCTAACAGGTCAATATCTGGACGATAATGATAGAGACGATCGGGGCAATCTGAAATTAGTAAACAGTAAAGAGTTTAAACATCAAAACGAGTCAAACATCTTCCCCGAAGAAGTGATTCTACTAGACACAATAAAGGACAATACAAACAGCTATATCAATCAATTATATACAGAAATTCGAGAATCCGCAGCGCAAAAAAACAAAAATATCGATGAACTACAGTCGATGTTTTTACTTAACCAAAAAACCGTAGAAAAAATTCGAAAAAAAATAAAAAATTCAGATAGCGACGAGACTATTCTAAAGGCTGTTTATGAAGCTGACAGTAAAATTGAAGCAGAAAAAGATAGTGAGATTAAGAAGAAAATCGACGAGCTGAAACTCATTACCCCTAGTAAAACAACTGACTACAAAAACACTTTGCAATTTAAGGTTGATGAATTGGTCCGAGCTATTCCATTGCAAAACAGAAACATCTTAAGTAAATATGTAGCCCGACGGAAACTTGTACTGGATTTGTTTGAACATGTGTTAAATAGAGAACTTGATAGTCTGCGAAATGGTGGTAGAATAAACGAGAGTCTATTACACAATCTGATTTTTCAACAAAGCACATCGACAGGAGCACCAGAAGACAGTGATTTATGGCTTATAAACGAGGAGTTTATCTATTTTAAAGGGGTATCGGAAAGGGAGTTTAAGGATATTGAGTACAACGGTAAGCCCCTGTTTGACAAAGCATTTTCTGACGAAGACATAAGATACTTAAATTCACTAAACGAAAAACGTCTTACCAAAAGGCCTGACATTCTATTATTCCCTGCTGAAGGGAAAGCGATTATTATCGAGTTCAAAGCACCCGATGTAAATGTTGCAGAGCATCTTACTCAAATTGATTTCTATGCAAGTATTCTTCGAAATTACACAATAGACGATGTACAACTAACAACATTTTACGGCTACCTAATTGGAGAAAGCATTGAAGATAGAGATGTACGGGGTCGTGTTAGCCGTTTTGAGCACTCCATAAACTTTAATTATTGGTTCAGACCGTCCGAGAAAGTAATTAACTTTAATAATGGGAGTGATGGCACAATATATACAGAAATAATGAAATATTCAACACTTCTAGAACGGGCTAAATTAAGAAATAAGATTTTTATAGAAAAACTCGTTTCTGGCTCCAGCGAACAAAATAACAAGTAGTTTTATGGGAATACTAACTAAAGGAGACGTGTCCGACAACGGGCAGATAACCATTGTTGACGAAGACAGGTTGTGCTATGTTGTACTCTCGGAAAGCAGAGGCGCAAGTGGTTTAAGAACAATATCGAAGGCAATCCTGGGAGAGTTTGTCGAGTACTTGAAAAGCAAGCCCGATGCGGCCCCAAGGGAAGCAAGAGAAGCGTTGAGCGGACAGAGCAACATTGATAAGTATGAGTATGGATATGAGTCTACTATCTTGCAAATGGCCAAGATGGTGCTTGGGAAAGTATCTGTTGTCCATACGACCAAGACAAAACCTTCCCACCGGGGGGTCCATTGTCAAGGAAACTTTATGCCCTACCTCACTGCCCTGCGGACGAAGCCGTTTATGTTGCTGGCGGGGATTTCGGGGACGGGGAAGAGCCGCATCGTGAGGGAGATGGCGAAGGCTTGCTGGAAAGAGGGGGATGAGGAGTACGGCAAGAACAACCCGAAGAATTTCTGCATGGTGCAGGTGAAGCCCAACTGGCACGACTCGACGGAGCTGATGGGCTACGTCAGCCACATCAACGGAGAGAAATATGTCGTCGGGCCGTTCCTGAAGTTCCTAGCGGCAGCCATCAAAGACCCCGACACGCCGTATTTCCTCTGTCTCGACGAGATGAACCTCGCGCCGGTGGAGCAATACTTCGCCGAATACCTCTCGGTCATCGAGAGCCGCAAACTGAATGACAATGGCATCATTGAGACCGACCCCATCATTGCGTATGAAAATACAGACGCTTACGGCAACCTGATTGACCAGCTGTTCGACACCCCCGAAGAGCGCAAGGCGTATAAGACCGACAAGGACGGCAGACGGCTGACCATCCCGCAGAACTTCTTCGTGGTGGGCACGGTGAATATGGACGAGACCACCTTCTCGTTCTCGCGCAAGGTGCTGGACCGCGCCATGACCATCGAGATGAACGAGGTGGACCTGCACGGCGGCCTGGAGAAAGCCGCTGGAAACGAGATAGGCTACATAGGCAACAGCATCATCGGCGATGCCGCCGAGGGCTGCGACGTGTACGAAGACAACCTCGAACTGTGCGATGCAGTGCTGGAATACCTGGAGCAGGTGAATGCCATCCTAGAGGGTACGCCCTTCAAGATTGCCTACCGCACCCGCAACGAGTTCCTGATGTATGCTGTCAATCGCAAAGCGCTGGCCCCCGACAGCCAGATGAGGCAGACGCTGGACGAGATGACCAGCATGAAGATACTCTCCCGCATCGAAGGCGACGAGGAACGCACCAAGAAAGTCCTCGACGGCCTCAAGGCCCTGGTGGAAGAGCAGATAGTCGCTGCCATTCCACAAGCCGAAGACGGCAATCCCGCCATCAAGAGCATCTCTGCCACCAAAATAACCGAAATGCTCTCCAAACTGAAAGCCACTGGCTTCACCAGCTACTGGGCATAAAACAACTTGCAGAAATGGGTAATTTTTTGGCAGGTCACTTTACGAGAATATGCACCCTAAAACTCAAATTTGGGTACATATGCCCATAAACATGTACCCGAAAAGCCAATTTTGGGTACATATTCTCACCTCATGTTAAGAAATTTCGTTTTTTTTAACACGTTTTTGTTGTCAAGTTAAGTTTTTTGCAAAAAGTTAACACGAAAAAAATCATGGACCTTCTCCGCATCATACACACCGACTTCACGCTGACCGTCGAAAGTACTCATTTCGGCGACAGGTGGCTCAAGGGTGAGCGCAACCTTGGTACGAAGAAGTTGGTTTCCACCTATCGGTGGGGCGATGGGGTTGAGAAAGTGATGATGATACAGGACAATGCAGAAAGGGAGATAGCCAAAGACCTGCCGGGCGAGCCTGCCGTCTTCTTCGAGCAGACGGACTACAGCGTGTGGGTGGATTTCAATGACAAACTGGTGAAGGATGCCCGTTTCGATAGTCCCCGCAAAGATGTCAACGAACGTTTCTCATGGAAGGAGAGCAAACAGCTGCTGGCAGGATTCCTGAACTACGGCAACGAAATCGGACGTGCCGACATGCCGATATGCTACACTATCGGCGGTGTGCAGAAACGTTTCGTGCTTTCCTACGACGTCATCTCCGCCAAACTGGACTACCACAGCGACTGGAAGATTATTATCCGCGACATTGAGGCGGAGTACCGCATGCTCTCGCTCGACTACCTGAAGCGTACCTACCACGGCATCAAGGAGGAGCAGGGCGAGTCGTACGACATCATCTGGTGGAACATCTTCGGCAGTCTGCAAGCACAGTTCCTCCGCGCCTGCCACAACATCATCGACCGCCCACGTCACCGCCTGAAATCCATTGAAACTTACAAACGCGCCGACCAGATACGCCACTTTACACCCACACTGGAACAGGAATTCGCCGAGCACCGAACGGAGGAGCAGCATCTGTACCGAGTGGAAGAGCAGCAGAACACCTACAACACTCCGGAGAACCGTTTCCTGAAACACGCCCTGCTGACCGTACAGAAGCGATACGCCTTGCTGGCAACAAGAGTGCTGCAACAGGAAAACAACAACCTCGGCGAATCGAAGAAAGTCGAGATTTCCAGCACACGCGATGAACTGAACCGATTGTCCCGGCATCCGTTCTTCCGCACCGTTGGGCCCTTCGACGGCATCAAACAGGAGTCACTGATTCTGCAAAAAGATGTGAACTACTCCAAGGTATTCCGCATCTTCACCATCCTGCAGAAGTCCTTCAGCCTCAACGACGGCCTCTATCGCATGGAAACCAAAGACATTGCCACGCTCTATGAGATATGGTGCTTCATCCAGGTAGAGAAAGTGGTCAAGGATCTGACCGGTATCGAACCAGAACAGCACAGCCGTACGGAAATGAGCGGACTCTTCTCATACAGCCTCGGCAAGGGCGAACACTCGAAGATTATCTTCAAAAAGGATGATGTGACCTTGGCGGAGTTGGTCTACAATCCGCGTCACAGCGACAAGGATGACATCCGGGGAATTGGCAATATGGAGTCGCTTACCGTACCGCAGAAGCCCGACATCGTTTTGCAGTTGACCAAGGACGACCTGCAGGAGGGTATGAAACTCACCTACCTCTTCGATGCCAAATACCGCCTGGAGAAAACCTCTGACGGCGACGTGCCACCCGACGACGCTATCAACCAGATGCACCGCTATCGCGACGCCATCTATTTCAACAGCAAACACCACGATGAGAAGATAAAGAAAGAGGTCATCGGTGGCTACATCCTCTTCCCCGGCGATATGGGCGAGGCCTTGCGCTTCCGTCGCAGCATCGACGAGGTGAACATCGGAGCCTTCCCCATGCGTCCTGACCACCAACAGCACGAGTTGCTCACCGCCTTCATTGCCGATCTGCTCCGTAAGAAAGCCGTCGACATTGTCGAACAGGTAATCCCGCAAAAGGGCACCACACTGGAGGTGAAGATCCGCGTACTGATTGGGGTGGTCAAGCCCGACAACCCACAATACGCCCACTTCCAAGACGGCACAGCCACCTATTACTATTCTGGCGACACCTTCCCGACCACCATCCCACTGGACGGCATAGACTACTTCGCCCCCTATATCTCAGGCAAAGGCATTCGCGACCTGTACGAGGTCGTGAGAGTCCACACCGATACCAAAGCCAAAGGCGAAACCGACGACAAACTACGCATCACCTTCGACCTCAAGTATGTCAGACCGTTGCATCCAGACCACAAGAAAATCGAAGCACCCTTTATCCAATACACATACATTGACACAACCCTTGACCAGTTAACACAAATACTCAGATGAACAAGGAGATACAATTCATATTATATAACCTGCCTAATGAAGAAGGGAGTGTGCAAGGCGTGGTGCGGGACGAGACAATATGGCTGACACAGAAGGCTATGGCGCAGCTGTTCGGTGTGAACATCCCTGCCATAAGCAAACACCTAAAGGGAATCTTTGAGACTGGCGAACTCGACGAAGACATGGTTGTTTCCAAAATGGAAATAACCACTGAACATGGTGCAGTTGCAGGACTTACTCAAACGCACGGTGTGATGTTTTACAATCTCGATGCCGCCATTTCCGTAGGATACCGTGTCAATTCCACCAAGGCCACCCATTTCAGAAAATGGGCAACCAAGGTGCTCAACGAGTATATCCGCAAAGGCTTTGTGATGGACGACGAGCGCCTGAAACAGGGCGAGACGGTGTTCGGCAAAGATTACTTCCGCGAGTTGCTGGAGCGTGTGCGGTCCATCCGTGCCAGCGAACGGCGCATCTGGCAGCAAGTCACCGACATCTTCGCCGAATGCAGCATCGATTACGACAAGAACTCGCCCGTGACGCACGACTTCTACGCCATGGTGCAGAACAAGTTCCACTATGCCATCACGGGTAAGACGGCAGCCGAAATCATCTATACCACCGCCGACCACACAAAGGAGAATATGGGCCTGACAACCTGGAAGAACTCGCCCGACGGGCGCATCCTTAAGTCGGATGTTACCGTCGCCAAGAACTACCTCGACGAACAACAGATTCGCCGCTTGGAGCGCGCCGTCACTGGTTTCTTCGACTATATCGAAGACCTCATCGAGGGAGAGAACACCTTCACGATGGAACAGTTTGCCGAGAGTGTCAACGAATTCCTCAACTTCCGCCGCTTCAAGATACTGCCCGACAAGGGAACCATCTCGAAGGCCTTGGCCGAGAAACGCGCTTCAGAGGAATACGACATCTTCAACCGCACCCAAAAGATTGATTCGGACTTCGACAAAGCCGTCAGAAAACAACTGGAAGGTAAATGACCGACACGATGACACCGGAGCAGCGGCATCGCTGCATGTCGCACATCAAGGGCAAGGGGACAAAGCCTGAACTCTTGGTGCGGCAGTGGCTGTGGGGACACGGGTACCGCTACCGGCTCAACGTGAAGTCGGTGCCGGGGAAGCTGGACATCGTCCTGCGGCCCTACCGGACGGCGATATTCGTCAACGGCTGCTTCTGGCACGGGCACAATGTGCAAATTGAAAATTCAAAATTGACAATTGAAAATTCAAGTTGCTGCAAGATTCCGACGACCAACCGCGACTTCTGGGTGGCGAAGATACGGCGCAACCAGGAGCGCGACGAGCGCAACACCCGCATCCTGCAGGAGAACGGCTGGCAGGTCATCGTCGTCTGGGAGTGCCAACTGAAGCCCGCCGAGCGTCTGGAGCGCACCATGCGCAAGGTGGAGCTACTGCTGAACAACAACCTCCTCGCCCAATACAAGCACCACCAACCCATCCCCTATACCTTCGGCGACGACGAGCCCTTCCCGATGGCGGCCGAGAACACAGCATGAACACATTAACACATTCAAATGAAACACATACAATACCCTACCCAAGGCACCTGCTCGGTGATGATCGACGTGACGGCAGACGACGACGGGACCATCCGCAGCGTGGCGTTCCTCGGCGGATGCGACGGCAACCTGCAGGGCGTCAGCCGACTGGTGGAGGGACAGAAAATAGACGACGTGATTGCCCACCTCAACGGCATCCGTTGCGGTGGCAAGCCCACCTCCTGCCCCGACAAGCTCTGCCGCGCCCTCAAGCAATCCAGGAGGCAATAGGGCGGCTTTGGCCACGCCTCGACGTCACCTGTTCCCTTTGGCGCGGTTGTGAGTGCGGCAGAGCATCTGGCAGTTTTCCTCTGTGGTCGCCCCGCCGTGGCTCCATGCCGACACGTGGTCGGCCTCCATCTCCTTCTCGCCCCACAGCTTGGTGCGGTGGGCCTCGTGCCCCATGGCACACAGCGGGCAGTTGCTCACCCCTCGGCGACGGGCGTCGTCGGTCTGCCGCTTGTACACGCGCCGTTTGGTGGCATCGTCGAATACCCGCACGTCCAACAGGCGCGTATCTTCAGCGCCGCCCAGTAGGTACTCGAACACCCCCTTGCGGTTCTTCACACAGGGGTCGTCCATCAGATTGGCGGCAAGCGCTGTCATTTCTTTCTGGTTGTAGGGCGTATCGTGGTACTCGTCGTACAACTGTCCCCATTTCAGACCGCACATCTCGCTGTAGCAATCGGCAAAGATGCTTTCCACCCATGCGATTACGTCGTTGAAATGCGCTTGTAACTCATCGATCTGCGTGTCGCGGCGATGCGCCTGCATGTATTCCTCCACCTGCCCATGGCTCACCCAGTCGAGCGCGGTGTTGAGGAAGTCCTGCCGCTTGACGGAGCCACGGATGTATGCGCTCCATTTCTGCACGTTGGCATTGCGGCTGTTGGAGAAAACGGCGCGCGCCTTGGTGACGAACGGTCCGCTGTAGACGGCGTTCAGCTCCTCCTGATCGTTGAGCGGGATGCCGGCGATGTTGATGGTCTGGAACCATTGCTTTATCTCGCTTTCGGTGCCTTCGCATTCGTAAACCAACAGCGTGGTGTTCTCTATCAGCGTCTGTTTGTCCCTTGGCAGGGCATGGAAGCGGAAGGGCAGCTCGCCGGCCATCACCGAGAACTTGTCGGTCAGGAACCGTCCAAGCGAAGTGATGCGCTGTTGCCCGTCCAGCACCTCCAGCCGGCCGTCGGGAAGGCGGTTGAAGTAGAGCAGCCCCAACGGGTACTGCTTCAGCACCGAGTCGATGACCGCCACCTCCTTCTTGCCGTTGTCCTCGGCGTAGAGGTAGTTGCGCTGATATTCGGGCTGAATGGTTAGCCTGCCAGAAAGTCCGTACAGACCTTTCTCTTCCAGTTCGTTGTACACAAACCCGTCGCACAGTTCCGCAACGGTATATTGTTTCAGTTCGGTATGCATAATATTGTTTTTTTAGTGGATGTTTTTTAAGGTTGTGTCGGAGACACTGAACGCGCCTTTGGCGCACATAACACCATACAAGCCGTAGGCGCAGTGTGGTGCTGAGGGACATAGCCCACGGTATGCCTGTCGAAGACAGGCGACATCGTGCTGGTTGTACAATATATCCCGCTATTTCTCGTTATCATGGCATGAGTTACACACAGACACTTTACCATATTGTTTTCCGCACTCATCGGAGTGAGAACACCATCTGTACAGACCACGAGCGCGAACTCTACTCCTATATCCTCGGCTTCATCAACAACATCGGTGGGCACCTGTTCCGCATCGGCGGCATGCCCGACCACGTGCATATCCTCGTGTCTCTTCCCCCTACAATGGCCATGTCCAAGTTTGTACAGGAGCTCAAAGTGGCGACGAGCAAGTGGTTGAAAGCAAATCCGCATTTCCCTTCCTTTGATGGCTGGACAAAGGAGTATGCCGGCTTCACCTACAGCATGCGAGACTGCAAAATGATTGCTGGATATATAGCCAGGCAGAAGGAACACCACCGTACCGTCAGTTTTGCAGAGGAGTATCGTGCATTCCTCGTCGAAAACGGAGTTACAATCCGAGAGGAATACTTTCTTAAGGACTGAACAGTGTTGTCGCCTCTCTTCGAGAGGCCTGCGGCAGGGCGTATCCATGCACCACACTGCGCCTACGGCTTGTGTGGTGTTATGCGCACCTTCGGTGCGGTATGGCCTCTCCGAGGCCATATAATACCGGAGGCATACTACGCGCCGACAGGCGCTAATAACACCACACAAGCGGAGCGTAGTGTGGTGGAATGGGAATGAATGCATGTAAGGCATCTCGGAGAGATGCGACTTCTCGTCTCCTGTCTGTATAGTCCGTCGCCTCTCTCCGAGAGGCCTGTGGCAGAACGCAGTCATGCACCACACTGCGCCTACGGCTTGTGTGGTGTTATGCGCGCCGTTGGCGCGGTATGGCCTCTCCGAGGCTATATGATGCCGGAGGCATACGACGCGCCAGCAGGCGCTGATAACACCATACAAGCGGAGCGTAGTGTGGTGGAATATGAGTGAAACAGTGCGGTATGGCCTCTCCGAGGCTATATGATGCCGGAGGCATACGACGCGCCGACAGGCGCTAATAACACCATACAAGCGAAGCGCAGTGTGGCGGAATAGGAGTGAAAGCGTGTAGGGCATCTCGGAGAGATGCGACATCTCGACTCCTGTCTGTATAGTCCGTCGCCTCTCTCCGAGAGGCCTGTAGCAGGACGCAGCCATGCACCACACTGCGCCATTGGCTTGTGTGGTGTTATGTGCGCCGTTGGCGCGGTGCAGCCTCTTCGAGGCTATGCTGGCCACTACATCTGACATCAATGTAGCTGTTTTTTACGGATTATTATTCTGCGATAAAGCACCTTGCCATATAAACTTGGGCCTTTCCCTCTCCAGATGGGTTTGTCGTCGTCCAGGCCGATTATCTCGAATTGGTCAATACAGTGTTTGTCAAGAAACGATATAGGGACTCCCATCATGCCATCATAATCGCTTGGTATGGCATCGGAATACGGTACTTCGATAGCATTGCAGTTGTCATATTGATCATACGCGTGTTTTTCTTTTAGGTCTTTGTGCTTGCTGTATTTGAGGTTGTCTCCCATTGTCATCAACTCCTGCGGTTTGTGCCGTCGGCCGTGGTCGAGGTTTGTAAACCAGCGGACTCCTTTTACTCTGACAAACTTTCTTCCTTTTTCATCAACCCGCCACCCTGCAGCGGTTATCGGATAGTTATCGGGGATTCCAAATTCACGGTCACCACTGTGAATACTTTCTCCAAACCATAACCACCCCTGCTTAATCAAAGGAAAGACCTCTTTGAAAGTAACGGCATTCATATTGCCAATAATGAGGAATGCCTTGTTTGCGGATATAATCCACGCAAGAAACTCTCTGAATAATGAGAACGGCGGATTGGTGACGATAATGTCGGCCTCGTCGCGGAGTTTGGAGACTTCTTTGCTACGGAAGTCGCCGTCGCCTTTCAGGTAGTCCCACTTCAGGTCGTCGATGTCGATGCGGCGGTCGCCGTTCTCGTCGCGGTCGAGGACGAATATCTTGCCGTGGGAGCGCGTTTTCTTCTTGTCGTACTTCGGCGATCGGGTCTCGAACTCCGTCTCGAAGAGCGACAGCTGCACGCCGTAGAGTTCCTGCTTGCGCTCCACGGCATAGCTGGTGCTGATAAGTTTCTTCAGCCCCAGCCGCTCGAAGTTCTGCGCGAAATATTTGGTAAAGTTGCTCCACTCCGGGTCGTCGCAGGGGAGCAGCACCGTCTTGCCGCGGAACACATCGGGGTTGTAGTCGAGGTTGGCCTCCACCTCGCGCTCTATGTCGTAGTATTGAGTATAGAACTCGTCCTGTTTTGCCTCTCGGGCATTGGTCAACGTACTGTTAGCCATTGTTGATTGACAGCGTTTTTTTGTGCATTGCCATCAATCACCATCTGGATACAAGAAAGGTGTAGACCTTTCTATCACATTCACGAGGAGCGTCGGATTGAACCCCGCTGTACCCTTAGATTAGCCTACACCTATTTGTGCAAGCATACATTCCGAGAGTGCAAAAATACGCATTTTTTGCAACGTGGCAAAAATTATTTTTCCGCTGCCGTCAAGACCGCACACAGATGAAAAAATCCAAGGCTGGAGACCGGAGGCTCCAGGAGGGCTCCTATGGGTGTCGAAGGGGGGAAGAAGAGGGGAAGAAGATGATGCTTCTTGGGCGTTGATTATAAGCCTGTTACAAACCTGCCATTTGGGGCCGTTTTCCGGTTTTTGAAGCGCTTTTTTGCAGAAAATTTCCGCCCATGGTGCGCATATTGCCTATAGGGGGTATAAGTGTAACGAGGACAATGCTTTAAGTGGTATTTTGGCATGCATCTGGAGGAGGCGTCGGTCGGCGGCGGGTGAGGCCGGCGGCTTTTTCTTTCCGGATACACAATAAACCAGGATTTACTCCGTTGTTCAAGATAAAAAACAACGAGACATGAGAAAGATTTATATCCTGTTTTCCGCCGTGCTGTGCCTGATGGCCGTGGGCTGCAGGCAGCAGGGAGGCGGGAAGGCCACCGACATGAAGTACCGTCCGCTGGGCGATACCGGGCTTGAAGTCAGTGAGATAAGCATCGGTTGCGGCGGATTTGAGAAGCTGGACAGCGCGGCATCGCTGGAATTGATGACCATGGCGCTGGACAGTGGCATGAACTATATCGACATCTACGACTGCACGCCCAAGACGCGTTCCAACATAGGCTACGCACTGCAGGGGCGTCGCAAGGAGATGATCATCCAGGGGCACATCGGCACCATCTACAAGGACGGGCAGCATGTGCGTACGCGCGATGTGGAGGAGGCCAAGGCCGGCTTCGAGGACCTGCTGGAGCGCCTGCATACCGACTATATCGAGGTGGGCATGATACACATCACGGACAGCCACGAGGAGTGGGAGGCCATACAGGATTCGCCCTTCCTGGACTACGTGTTCCAACTGAAAAAGGAGGGGAAAATCAAGCACATAGGCTTGAGCAGCCACAACGCCGAGGTGGCCCTTCGGGCGGCCAAGAGCGGGTGGGTGGAGGTGATTATGTTCAGCCTCAACCCCGCCTTCGACCGTCTGCGCGGCGGTGCCGTCCCGTGGGAGAAGGGTGCCATGGACAATCTGCAGGCCGGCATAGATCCGGTGCGGGTGGAGTTCTACGACTACTGCGCCACGCACAAGATCGGCGTGACGGTGATGAAGACCTTCGGCGGTGGCGGACGCCTGCTGGATGCCAAGACGTCGCAGCTCGGAGTGGCCTACACTCCGGAGCAGTGCATCGCCTACTGCCTGGCCAACCCCTGCATCTCCACCTGCATCCTCGGCATCGACAACCTCGACGAGCTGAAGGCCGACCTGCATTGGATGCATGCCACCGAGGCCGAGAAGGACTATACCCAGGTGGGGCAGCATGAAAAGCCCTCGCTTGGAGGCGATTGCACCTATTGCAACCACTGCTCGCCCTGCACGGCGGGCATCCCGATTGCCAAGGTGAACGAGCTGCTGGACAAGGCGGAACGCGACGGTCTCACGCCTGAATTGCAAGAGCAATACAATGCCCTCGGCAAGCATGGCTCCGACTGTACCCACTGCGGAGCCTGCCTCAGCCGCTGCCCCTTCGGGGTGGATATCCCCAGCCGCATGGATGCAGCGCGCACCATGTTCGGTCATTGAAGAAGAGTGGCTGTCCAGGTCCAGCCTCGGCGACGAGGTGGGAGCGGTGGCGGTCAGAGGATGTCGATACGGGCGGTGCGCAGGGAGGCTACGGCATCGTAGAAGCGGACGCTCTGCGACTGGCGCACAGCCACCTCAATGGAGCAGTCGAGGTCGAATTTCTGGTTCTCGGGTTTGACGTCGAACTCCTTGAGGATGCGCATAATGTCGTTCATGGCAGGGTACTCGAAGAGAAGACGGTAGCGGATGTCGATGGTGCGTTCCACGACAGTGGCGTTGTCGATGGCGTCGCGAGCTGCGGTTTTGTAGGCATTGGCAAGGCCGGAGGCACCGAGAAGGATGCCGCCGAAATAGCGCACGACGACAATGAGTGTGTCCGTGAGGTCGGCCGATAGCAGCTGGCCGTGTATGGGGCGTCCGCCGGTGCCCGAGGGTTCGCCGTCGTCATTGGCCCGGAAGGCATCTTTGCGAGGGCCGAGAATATAGGCGTAGCAGTGGTGTCGGGCGTCGAAATAGTCCTTGCGGAGGCTCTCCAGGTGGTTGCGGATGTCGTCGGTGGACTGCACCGGAAAGGCAAAAGCGAGGAACTTGGAGCCCTTTTCCTTGTAGAGGCCCTGGCTGGGGGCGGCCAGGGTGTGGTAGGTGTCGTCGAACATGTTTCTGTGTGTTGCGTATGTATAAAACCGGGTGCAAAGATACGACAATTCGGCGATGCCGCGAAATATTTTTACAATTATTCTAAAAAGGTGAGAAAAAGTTTGTATATTTGCAGACTTAATTGAGCGGATTATGCAGTTTAAAGATATTGTAGGACAGGAAGATATCGCAAATCGGCTGACGTCGGTGATCGATAGTGGGCGCGTGAGCCATGCCCAAATGGTGTTGGGAGACATGCCGACAGCCATGCCGTTGGCGTGGGCTTACCTGCAGTATCTGTGCTGCCAAAACCGCCGGCACTATGATGGAGAGGCGCTGCGAGCCGATTCGTGTGGAGAGTGCCCTTCGTGCAAGAAAGTGGCTTCGCTGATGCATCCCGATGTACACATGGTGTTTCCCAATCCACCCAACGGGTCGCCCTCGGTGAGTGCAGCCGACTATCAGGGTGAGTTCCGCAGCTTCATGCTCGAACATGGTGGGCGAGGCTCTTTGGAGGAATGGCATGCCAGCCTGGGGAGCGACATCAAGTCGTCCATGATACGTGAACGGGATGCGGCCCATATCGTGGAAGTGCTCACCATGAAACCTTACGAGGGCGGCTGGCGTATGTTGCTGATATGGAAGCCTACACGCATGAACTCCGCTGCTTCCAACGAACTGCTTAAAACCCTTGAGGAGCCGTTGCCGCAGACACTCATTCTGCTGGTGGATGATACTGATGAGGGCTTGTTGCCGACCATCAAGAGCCGTGTGCAGACGCTGGCGCTTCGCAATATAGTCCCGTCGGCCAAAAGTGCTGCCGCAGGGCAGGGGGAACTGCTGGTGGGCTGGCTGCGGTTGCTGTTCAAACTGAAGATGAAAGACCTCGCGGCGCAGGTGGACCGGATGGCGGCATTGAACCGTGAGCAGCAGAAACAGTTCCTGCAGTACGCGGCATCGGTCATGCGTGAGTGCTTCCTCAACACCGCCGCGGGATTGCCCTGTGACCTGGGCTCGGGCGATGCCAAGTTTGATGCCCAGTTCCCCCAAATGATAACTAATAACAATATCGAAGCCATTGAGTCCGCTTTTGACGAGGCCCTGATGGCTACAGACCGTAATGCCTACGCCAAGATAACACTCATGGAGCTCTCGTTCCGCCTGAGCAAGGCCCTCAAGAAGAGGTAGCCCTGCGGCGTAGTCCCTAAAAATGTACCACTATGGAGAATAATGAAGATAGGAAAGACCAACTGCCCGACGAGCAGCAGCCTACAGTAGCCGCCATTCCCGATGATGTGGAAGAGGCTGCAACTGCTGAAGACGTGGCAGCATTCATGCGCGACCGTCGCAAGGCACGCATGGAAAAGCAACGCGAAGAGAAGCAGAACCCCGAGGTGGAGGAATATCTCAGCGAAGAGAACCAGCTGGACCCCTACCTCGACCCCGACCCCGATATCCCATGGCCCAAGTATGAGGAGCCACTCTTCCTCTCTCGTGGGTGCCATAACAAGCCCGAATGTTACAAGCAGGTATGCAGCTGTGAGAGGCGTATGTGCTCCAAGGTGACCTCCACTAACTGGATGGCAGGTATACGTCAGCCCAGCGATCGGCCTTTTGACTGCGTAGAGGTGCGTTTCAAGAATAACCACAAGGATTTCTACCGCCTGCCTGACGGGCTCGCCGTCAGTGAAGGCGACGTGGTGGCCGTAGAAGGAGTGCCTGGCCACGACGTGGGTATTGTCAGCCTCACTGGCGAACTTTGCCGCCTCCAGATGAAGAAGCACCGTATCAACCCAGAGTCTGAAAGTGTCAAACGCCTGTTCCGCCGCGCCAAGGATGCTGATATCGACCGGTGGGCCGATGCCCTGCGTGATGAACGGACCGCCTTGCTGCGTACCCGTCGCATTGTTGCCGACCTTCATCTGGACATGAAGGTGAACGACATAGAGTTCCAGGGCGACCATTCAAAGGCCATCTTCTACTATACCGCCGACGCGCGTGTGGACTTCCGCGAACTTATCAAGATACTGGCGGAGGAGTTCCACATGCGAGTAGAAATGAAGCAGATCGGTGTACGGCAGGAAGCCGGCAAGGTGGGTGGTATAGGCACTTGCGGACGGGAGCTGTGCTGCAGCACCTGGCTCACCACGTTCAAGAGCGTCACCACAGCCTCCGCCAAGACACAGCAAATCATGCCCAATCCACAGAAACTGGCAGGCCAGTGCGGTAAACTCAAGTGTTGCCTCAACTTCGAGTACGAGGTCTATGCCGACGCCCTCAAACAGTTCCCGCCGGCAGGCACTGCCATACGCTTCAAGAAGGGGTTGGCACTGTACAAGAAAACCGATGTCTTCCGCGGCATCATGTGGTATGCCTACGAGGGTCAGAACGACCTCATAGCCCTTAAGGCTACCGATGTGAAGGCCATCATTGAGATGAACCGCCAGCAGCAGTACCCCGAACGCCTGGAAGACTACCAGGTGGAGCTCATGTCCACCTCCGCTTTGGCGCAGGAGAGTACTGACGAGGAGGTAGAGCGCGAGATACGCCGCCTGGCCGAAGGAGGCAACGGAGTGGTGGGCGAGGAGCGTCCCCGCAAGGGTGGGAATACCCCACAGGGTGAGCGGCAGGGACAACGTTCCCCAAACAAGCCGCGCCGCAACGACCGCCCCAACAACGACCGGCCTGGAAGGGAACGCAACGAAAGGCCTGCCGGCAAGAACAAGAACGGAGGCCAGCCCCGTCGCAGCAGTGGTGGCCGGGAAAGGAGAGATTAGGCATGAGAACCCTCGGAACGCATCTCGCCCTGATATGCCTCGTTGCGGCCGTTGCCTCCTGCAGGAGCGATGTCTTCTATTCCGAATACGCCGCAGTGGATCAGCACGGCTGGCGACCCGAAGACAGCGTGTGCTTCAACGTCGATGTGGACGATACCGTGCAGGTATACAACTTCCTTGTCGATATACGCAATCATATAACCTATCCCTACAGCAACGCCTTTCTTTTCATTGGCACCACATTCCCTGATGGCAGTGTGGCGCGCGACACCATGGAGTTGCCCTTGGCCGACCCTACCGGAGAATGGTACGGGAAGCGGACGGGTCGCTACGTGGAGTCGCGCTATTATTTCCGTCGCAACGCCCGCTTCCCCATGCAGGGCACCTATCGCTTTGCCGTCACCAACGGCCTGCGCGACAGCGCCATCGTTGGGTTGAGTGACATCGGCTTGCGGATAGAATACAGCAAAACCTATTGACGATATGACCTCAAAAAAGTCTGTGAGCGGCAGCCCCAAATATGTGAGAACCTTGTGGAAAATATTCGCAGGACTCTGGGTGGCCATCATCCTCTTCTTCCTCCTCCTCTCGCTTGGCTGGCTGGGATTCATGCCCTCCTTCGAGGAGTTGGAGAACCCCCGCAGCCTCCAAGCCTCCGAGGTGCTCAGCGACGACGGCCAGACCCTCGGCTATATCGGCCTCGAAAACCGCTCCAACGTCACCTACGACCAGATATCCCCCAACCTTGTCAATGCCCTCATCGCCACCGAAGATGTCCGCTTCTACCGCCATTCCGGCATCGATCCCCGAAGCCTCGGACGCGTATTTTTCAAGACCATTATCGGACGTAAAGGCTCTTCCGGCGGCGGAAGCACCATCACGCAGCAGCTGGCCAAGAACCTCTTCCCCCGCGAACACAAGAGCAAGCTGGGCACAGTCTTCTCCAAATTCAAGGAATGGGTAGTGGCCGTGAAGCTGGAACACAACTACTCCAAGCAGGAAATCATAGCCATGTACTTCAACACCGTGGACTTCGGGAGCAATGCCTACGGCGTGAAGACCGCCAGCAAGACATTCTTCGACAAGGCCCCCTCCGAGCTTGATGTCCACGAAGCCGCCGTGCTTGTCGGCCTACTCAAGGCCCCCTCCACCTACAACCCCGTGCGCCACCCCGACAACGCCCTCGACCGCCGCAACACGGTCCTCTACCAAATGCACCGCTACGACTACCTCTCCGACGACGACTACGAGAAATACAAGGCCATGCCCATCGACATGTCGCGCTATTCCCTCCAGACCCACAACGACGGCACCGCCACCTACCTCCGCGAATACCTCCGCACCTACATGAAGGACTGGTGCAAACACCACCGCAAGCCCAATGGAGAATACTACAACGTCCACAAGGACGGCCTCAAAATCTACACCACCATCGACAGTCGCATGCAGCGCTATGCCGAGCAGGCCGTCAGGGAGCACTTCAGCAAGGAGATACAGCCCGCCTTTGAACGCGAGCTGAAGAACCGCAAGGGCAACCCCTTCTGCGACATCAGCAAGGAGCAGGAGGAGAAGTTCCTCACCCAGGCCATGAAGAACAGCGACCGCTACCGCGCCCTCAAGGCCGCCGGTATGAGCCAGAAAGACATCCGATCCGCCTTCAACGAGAAGGTCAATATGCGCGTATTCAGCTGGAAAGGCACCCGCGACACCGTCATGTCCCCCTGGGATTCCCTCATCTATTGCAAGAAATTCCTCAATGCCGGCCTGATGAGCGTCGAGCCGGGCACGGGCTATGTCCGCGCCTATGTCGGCGGAATCAACTACCGTTACTTCAAGTACGACAACGTACAGAGCCACCGTCAGGTAGGTTCCACCTTCAAACCCTTCGTCTACACCATGGCCCTCCAGGACCTCGGCATGTACCCCTGCACCGAGGTGCCCAACTCGGAAGTATGCTTCGAGGTGTGGGGGCAGCCCGACTGGTGCCCGAAGAATTCAAGCCACGAGCGCGAAGGCGAGATGGTAACCCTCAAGTGGGCCCTCGCTCATTCCATCAACTGGGTCTCCGCCTACCTGATGAAACAGGGCTCGCCCGAGCAGGTGGTCAATATAGCCCGCAAGATGGGCGTCCGCAGCCCCATCGACGTGGTGCCGGCCATCGCAGTGGGAACCCCCGAAATCACCGTCTATGAAATGGCCGCCGCCATGGCCACCTTCGCCAACAAGGGAGAATACGTCGAGCCCCTCTTCGTCACCCGCATCGAGGACAGCAAGGGAATGGTCCTCGAACGCTTCACCCCCAAACGCAGCCAGGCGCTGAACGAAGTCACCGCCTACATGATGCTCGAGCTGATGAAGGGCGTGGTACAGAGCGGCACCGGCGTGAGGCTCAACTATAAATACGGCCTCAACAAGTACAGCACCGCCATTGCCGGCAAGACAGGCACCACGCAGAACAACTCGGACTGCTGGTTCGTCGGCATCACACCCAAGCTGGCCACCGCCGTATGGACCGGCGGCGAGCTGCGTTCCATCCACTTCCGCAACATGACCTACGGCCAGGGCGCCGCCATGGCCCTCCCCATTTTCGGACACTACATGAAGCGCATCTACGAGGACCCCTCCATCAAATTCTACCGCGGCGACTTCGAGCGCCCCAGTGTACCCGTCGAAATGGACTGCTCCAACTTCCAGCAGGAGGTCGAAAAGGAGGACTTCGAGTGGGATTTCTGACAGCGACCCTATAGGTATCCCATAGGTATCCTGTAGGTATTTACTTCGACTGAGAACCGATATGACCCGATTTGAACCACAAAAAGAGGAGAATAACCAGTCCGTAAAGCGCAATCTACTCGGCCTCACGCTGTTGCAGCTGCAGGAACTCTGCGCCGGGATGCACTTCCCACGCTTCACCGCCAAGCAGATCTGCGACTGGCTCTACAGGAAGCGTGTCGACTCGATCGACTCCATGACCAACCTCTCCCTTGCGCAACGCGCCGCGCTGGGCGCGGAGGCACGCATCGGGCGCGAGGTGCCGCAGCGGTGCCAGGTCTCGCGCGACGGGACCAAGAAGTATCTCTTCGACCCTGGTGTCGAGGCGGTGTATATCCCTGAGGATGAGCGCGCCACCCTCTGTGTCTCCTGCCAGGTGGGCTGCCGGATGGGCTGCCGCTTCTGCGTCACCGGACAGCAGGGCTTCCACGGCCACCTCACCGCCGGCGACATCCTCAACCAGCTCTTCGCCATCCCCGAATTCGAGAGCCTCACCAACGTGGTTTTCATGGGCATGGGCGAACCGATGGACAACCTCGACGCCGTGCTCGCCGCCTGCGCCGTCCTCACCTCCGACTGGGGCCTCGGCTGGAGCCCCAAGCGCATCACCGTGAGCACTGTGGGGCTGGTGCCGCAGATGCGGCGCTTCATCGAGGAGTGCCAGTGCCACCTCGCCGTCAGCCTCCACAACCCTGTCCCCGCCGAGCGCCTGGCCATGATGCCCGTGCAGAAGGCCTATCCCCTGGCCGACGTGCTGGCCCTGCTGAGGCAATACGACTGGAGCGGCCAGCGCCGCCTCTCGTTCGAGTACACTATGTTCCACAATGAAAACGACGACCTCGGCCATGCCGCCAGGCTTGTCGAGGCGTTGCGCGGACTGGATTGCCGCGTCAATCTCATACGCTTCCACGAATCGCCCGAGGCCCCCTATCGCACTTCGTCGCCGGCCGCCATCAACGCTTTCCGCGACTACCTGAACCGCCACGGCGTGGTCTGCACCGTCAGGGCCTCGCGAGGTCAGGATATCGATGCTGCCTGCGGTCTCTTAGCCGGTAGGCGGCAAGGATAGCCACCCAGCCGAGGGTGACGCCCAGCACGTTGGCCACCAGGTCGTTCACGTCGAAACCGCGGTAGGGAAGGAAATACTGTCCGGACTCCATCAGGATCGCGACAGCGATCGACAGCAGCCACACCAGCCACGTGCGGCGTAAGGTGTCGAGAAGGAAAAGGGAGCAGGGAATGAACACCGAGGCGTGCAGCAGATGGTCCATGCGGATGCCGAAGACATAGTTGTCCATTGCGAGACCCAACCCGTTGAGCGGTGCCCACATGAGGATGCCCAGCATAAGGAAATACCAGGGACGCAACTTCACACGCCCATACGAACTCAGCCAGCGGATGGCGAAGTTCTTCACACGGTTGCGCAGCAGTGCCCGGCGCGACACGCGGGCCCATTGCGGCCCGTCCACCGGACCCAGCCGCTCCACACTCACCAGCCGCGCCACGATGTCGTCCACCGTCGCATGCTCCACCCCGTAGCAGTTGTCGCCCTGTATGGTGTAGCGCCCGCCGCGTACCGCCTTGATACGGTGCACCTTGTACATCCCCTCGTGGCGGAACAGCACCACGTCTCCCACCTCCGGATGGCGCCCCCCAAGGGGCTCGAAGGTCAGCTTGTCGCTGGCCTTCAGCGTGGGCAGCATGCTGGTGCCGCCAAAGGCAAGGTTCACACAGTTGCCCGCCGCCAGTGTCTCTTCCACGGCGGCGAAATACTGGCGGTAGGCGGGAGTGCCCTGCTTCATGGATAGGGACTGGCTCATGGGTTGCAGAATAGGGTGTGGTGGCTCAACCGCGCGGCCCCCTCGTCGGGCAGGCAGCCCAGACGGTAGGCGGGGGTGAGGGATATGATGCCGGAAATGAAGTCGCAGAGCAGGTCGAGGCTGTGCTCGTCCTGGGCAAAGGAGGGGGGGCACGAGGGCTGCAGCGCCGAGAATGCCTCGACGGTGCCCAGACGGCGGATGCGGTTCTCGGGCCGTTGCTCCAGACGCAGCAGGGCGGCGATGGGGAAGTGCTCCTGCCGGTAGCAGTGGGTCTTGCCGCTCCACGGCGATCCGTAGGCGGTGGGCACTCCGTCGCGCAAGGCCACGATGGGGCTGTCGTCATTGAGCAGGTGGCAATCCGGTATGTGTTTGAGCCACAGCCGCGTGTGAGTGCTCTTGCCGGTACCGCTTTCCCCCAGGCACATCACCGCGCGCCCGTCGTGGACCACCGTCGAGCTGTGCACCGGCACCCGCCCCATCCGCAAGCCGGGCAGCGAGTAGGCCACCCAGAGGGCGAAGCGCAGATAGGAGGCCTGCTCCATGGTGCTGAGGCACACTTCTCCGGGCCTGCGCTCGTCATAGCGCAGCAGGCTGGAGGCTCCGAACTGGTAGATGTAGGCCCCCTCGGCGTCGATGCCCACGCGGCACTCCGAGTGCCCGTCGGCAATCTCGAAGCGGTGCACCTCGTGAAAGGGGGCTGCCTGCAGTGGATGGTCGAGGCGCACCTCGATATCGGGCGCGCCGTCCGGGATAAGGAACGTCCTCATGCCGGGGATGTTCAAGGCATGTTCCAGGGAAATGTCGCCGCTGAAGCGGACGTTCAGGTCGGCAATGTTGAGCAGGGCCTCGGCCATGGTCAGTCGGTTATGAGGCCGTTCTCGCGCATCTCGGCAATCCACGCTTCGGCATCGCGGCGGGCCGTGGCCTCGTCCACGTCGTATTCCCGCAGCAGGGCCTCCACGGCGTCGGATAGTTCGAACGGGCGGCCGGCGAGGCTGTTGTACAGGTGCAGGGCGCTCTCGTTGAGGGCCACCACCTTGGTCATGTCCACTTTGCCGGCAGCCGGCATGATGACGATGTTCTCGCCGACCACGGACCGGACTTTCATTTGTTCGTTGATTCTCATGGCTTCTCTCGTTGTGTGGAGCTGGGCGGAGTCGAACCGCCGTCCAAACAAGTAACAAGTGTGCTTTCTACATGCTTATCCGCTGGTTGTTTGTCGGGGCTGCTCCGGACACCGGCACCCAAGGCAGCCCGTAGCCTCTGGCAAGGTTTCACCCGCGGGTAGAGGCGTCGTGCGGGCTATACCGTCTTTCCTGCACCTCCGCGTCAGCAGCCGACGGTCGGGGCGGCTGGGAGATGTCTCGTCACGATGCCTTGCATCGCGATGAAGCCGAACTTACTGTTCTTCGGTTAGGCAGCGAGAGCGTAGTTGTTTTCGCCAATTATTGTTTTGCATCTGTTTTCAAGGCTTCTGGTGCGTCAGCCTGCATGCTTACAAACCCATTATCCTTGCTGTCAAAACCAAGCAGCCCCGTGGGGGGATATTCCCTGTCTTGAAGTCCGGAATCCGGGCGCTTCTCGCAAAAAAAAGTTCCCGTGGAGGAGAACTTCTTTTTGTTTGGCGGTCCGGACGAGACTCGAACTCGCGACCCCATGCGTGACAGGCATGTATTCTAACCAAACTGAACTACCGGACCGTTTGTTGGTGCTTTGTGTCTCGAAAGCGGGTGCAAAAGTACGAACTTTCTGCAAACTGGCCAAATATTTTTTCGATTTTCGGGGGATATTTTTCGTAATATATTGGTATATAGCGCATTGCATTCTTGATTATTTTCCGTGTCCCGCATCCCGCAGGGGTGCAAAACGGCGGTGGAACGGGGGCATCCAGCCGAAAATCGGCCCCCGTCGTGAAGGCAAACCGAAGGGCCATGGCGGCGGCAGGGCAGGGGAGCGGCAGGGATATGGCAGGGAAGCGGCAGGGACCCTGTAGGTCTGTTCTATAACTGTTCTATAATTGTTCTTTAACTGTTCTATAACTTCCGGGGGAATGGGCCTGATATGTAAAAACCCTGCAACAGGTTGTGCTGCAGGGTTTTCTTGAGGGGGTGGGAGGAGGGGCTCGAACCCTCGACCTCCAGATCCACAATCTGGCGCTCTAACCAGCTGAACTACGCCCACCATGTAGACTTCCGTCTCTCAAAATCGGGTGCAAAAGTACGAACATTTTCCCAACTGGCCAAATAAATTTTTCACCACTCGCATATTGCACTGTATTTCAGTGTTCTGGGTGCTGTCTGCGTCGATGGCTTGTGCGTCGGAGGTGTGCGTATGTGGATTTTTTTTCGTAATTTTGCACCGCGAACCGCGGCCGCACAGGAGCGTTGCGGAACAGAAAATAAAACTATAAATATATAAAGATACAGATGATGAAACGATTCTTTTCCCTAGCCTTGACGGCCATGCTTGCCCTGGGCGGCGCCCAGGCACAGCAGCCTGTGCATCAGAAAGACAGCACACGCACACACCAACACCACCACGACGGTCCCCACGGCCGCGACGGTCACCATCACCATGGCCACCACCACGGCCAGCGCCCTGTGGTGGAGGTGCCACCCACGCAGTACAACGAAGACGGTATCGATATGGCCGTCGTGCAGGTTTTCCCCGGTGTCAAGAGCGTGAAGGCCGCCGGCCGCTGGACAGAGGTGCTCGACAAGGACGGCCGCCGCCTCGGCTACGTCGTCTACAGCAAGCCCGACAGCGACGGCATCAAGGGCTACAACGGCGAGACGCCCGTCCTCATCGCATTCTCCGCCAAGAAAGTCATCACCGGCGTCTACGCCCTCCCCAACGCCGAGACGCCGCGCTTCGCACAGCGTGTGCAGGAGGCCGGTTTCTACAACAACTGGAACGGCCTCACCGTGAAGCAGGCCCGCAAGAAAGAGGTCGACGCCGTCAGCGGTG
This sequence comes from Bacteroidales bacterium, assembly GCA_017940465.1. Classification (GTDB taxonomy): domain Bacteria; phylum Bacteroidota; class Bacteroidia; order Bacteroidales; family P3; genus Colimorpha. Next base: position 31,494 of record JAGAYN010000031.1, read on the forward strand.
CCACCTTCACCTCGCGTTCTGTGGCGCAAAGCGTCCAGGCCGCCCTGCGCAAACTCTGATTCCGCAGGCGGAAAAACAGTGCCCTGTCGCCGCTGGCGAGGAAGGGCAGGCGGCGCTGCGCCCCCTCCCTCCCCCTCCCCGCGCGGCCAGGGCGGACGGCCCCCGCCGGACTGGCAGTGAAGATTTTTTTTGCCAGTCCGTTTTTTATTCGTAATTTTGCACCTGCTTTCGAGAGCGAAAGCAGTAAGCAAGAGAAGCATTGCGCGACTGTCCCAAATCTGAATTCGCCAAATCATTACAGTGGGAGGACGGAGCATTTATGCTCTCGCTTGAGTGTATGCTATATCTTTAGCATAACGTCAGGCGTGAGATTTTGACTCCACGACCCCGTTCCCACAAAGGTGTTTGGCGATACCTAGATTTGACGGACATGAGTACATACCCTCATGCCTTTCTCTTTTTGATTGGATAACGGTCCGTCGGAGGGTGACGGATGAAGAAACGGTTTGGAAAAATGAAAAAGACGATTGTTCTTACGGCGGTCATCACGTTTCTGGCCACCACACTGCTGTGGTTCGCCGTCCTGCTGCTGGCCGGCGGACGCGAGGAGCTGAGCCTTGAGGCGACGCAGGGCGGGGCTACCAACGCCTACAGCGAGATGGAGGCGTCGAGCAACGCCACCCTCTACGACAAGGAGGGCAACTGGCTGGGCACAGGCATGCTGGTGGAAACCACGAACAAGGCGTACCTGCAGATGGGGCGCGACCGCTACGAACTGGACCATTCCGACGTCGATGGCTTCAGGTACCTCGTGCCGGAGGAAAACATCTACGTCAAATAAGGCTCCCGGAATGAAAACCAGGCTCACAGACGAACAGCGCGTCCAGTTCTGGGGCATCTTCTCCACCGCACTGGTGGGGCTCTTCTCGTTCTGGCTGGGCATAGCCATCCAGGACGACATCAGCACCAAGAACGCCCGCGAAACCCAGAAGCTGGCACGCTACCAGATGGTCGAGGCCGTCTACCCCAAATACACACAGTTCATCGACACGGGCGGATACGTCTTCTACGACCTGGTGGGAATGGCCCCGCTCGGCGACACGGAAGCCAGGGAAGCCCTGCAGGACTACCTGGGGCGCGAGAAAGTGCCGTTCATCGAAACCATGAAGAACTCCGTCAACTTCATGAGCGACAACCGCCACTACTTCGCCGCCGGCACCCAGCGGCGCATTTGCACCAACAACGTGGCTATCCAGATAGGGATGCGGCTCATGGAACCCGGCAGCCCGCTCAAGGACGGCATCGCCGGCAAAGCCTGGCAGGAGGCCGTCCGGCACGAACTGGAAAGCCCCTACTACATCAAGGACATGATATCCTGCCGCGAGGCGGTCACCGCCGACATCGTCTCGCTGGTGAAGTCCTTCCGGCAGGAGGGCGACACCGCCACCGCCGCCGTCGCCTGCCGCTTCATGCTCCGGCCCTACCTGGACAATTTCAACGCCTACGGACAGGAACTGACCCCCAACGACGACCTCGAAAGCCACCTCTGGCGACACATCCTGATGCTCGTCGCCTGTGTCCTGCTCGGCCTGGCCATGGGCGTTGTGATGATGAAAACCATTTTTAAAACATGCAGAACCGATCTATAAAAACACTGACACAATGAAAATGACAAGATTGTTTTTAAGCCTGGCGATGGGCGCTGTGCTCATGACAGGCATGGCCTCGTGCAAGGACGAGGTCGTCGTGGGTGGAGCCATCTCGGGCTTCGTGACCGATGCCAACACCGGCGAGCCACTGCGGGCAGTGGACATCACCCTCAGCCCCAGCGGCCTCTCCACCATTTCGGGGTCGGACGGGCGTTATGAATTCATCGACATCGCCCCCGACACCTATACCGTCCGCGGTGCGAAGTCGGGCTACATTACCAACAGTGTGCGTGTCGCCGTAACCGATGGAAGGACTTCCACGGGAGACATGCTGCTGACGCCCAGCAGCGCGGACATGAACCTCTCGGTAGGCTTGGTTGACTTTGGAGTCACCGGCACTGTGGAGACATTCCAGATTATAAACAATGCCTCCAACGGAAGCTTCCAATGGACAGTGACGGTGCAGGGCGCTGCCAGCTGGCTCATGGTGAGCCCCACCAGCGGAAGCACAGGGGCCGGCCAGCGTTCGCAGGTAACCCTCACGGCCAACCGCAGCCAGCTGAACACATCGGACCTGGTCACCCTCGTGGTCTCCAACGTCACCAGCGGAAACAGCATCTCGCTGCCGGTGAGTATAAGCTACAACAGCGGGACGCTACAGGTAACGCCCAACCCCGTGGACTTCGGCACATCGGCCTCTTCGCGCCAGCTGACGCTGAAGAACACCGGTTCCACAAACGTCCCCTACGAAATCAACTACAACTGTGCCTGGCTGACGGTCAGCCCCACATCGGGCAGCATCGCGTCGGGCAACACGTCGACCATCGCGCTGTCGCTCAACCGCAGTGCCTTCACAGGCACTGCCGAGACCATACTCCAGGTGCGCAACACCGCCGACGGTAGCAGCACCACCGTGAGGGTTACGGCCTCCGGCAGTGGCGGCGGCGGTGGCGACGACATCGTGGTGTCGAACGGACTGATGGCCTACTACACCTTCGACGACGGCACGACCCGCGACGCATCGGACAATGGGGTGGACGGCCAGTTGGTGGATGGCGCAGAGGTGCAGACCGAATCCAACGGACGGCAATACCTGAGCCTGCAGTCCTTCCAGGGCTCCAGTTTCACCATCCCGCACAACCTGTTCTCTGGATATACACATTGGACGATGAGCTTCTGGGTGAAGGGCCTGACGGCAGGGAATGTGTTTGCTGCGCAACGCCCAGATTTGAATGAGTACAGCGATTTCCCCATGCTATGGGCGGATCAGAACGGATTTCTCAAGGTAAAAATGAAAGATGGGTATGTAACCAATGGGCCTTCTGGAACCCAGATATCCTACATTTACAGTTCCAATAGCGGGGCATGGCATCATTATGTGCTGCAACGCGAGGGCGATAATATTGTGAAATTCTATGTCGACGGGGTGCTGGTGGACAATGTCACGACATATATCACTAACAATATCAATGCTTCGAAGGTGGTCTTCGGAGGCAACAAGAACGGACTCTATCCTGTGGCTCCCAGCATGAGGCTGGACAACATCCGCTTCTACAACCGCACGCTGACATCGGCACAAGTGAGAGCAATCTACAATTTGGAAGTATCAAACCATTAAAAAACGTATAAAAGATGAAGAAAGGAATCCTTTTTGTGGCGTTAGCCGCCACCGTGATGTTCGCCGCATGCGGCAGCAACAAGAAGACAGCCAGCACCAATCCCCGCAATCCCTTCGGAGGCGAGACCTTCACTGCCCCCTGCCAAGAACTTGACAGCGACAGCGAATTCGGCGCGACAGGCATCTACAAGGGCAGCGCGAACCAGTTGGGCGACCTGCAACTGTATGCCCTGCAGAACGCTCAGCAGATGGTGCGTCGCAAACTGCAACATGTCTATAAAGGCATGGTGAGCGACTTCAACACCAGCTATGGCGGCAACGCAGGCAACGACATCATGAACAAGATGACATCGGCCGGCGACCAGGCTATCAACGCCGTAATCAACGACACCCGCGCCACCTGTATCCAGTTCAGCGAAGTGGACGACAAGGGCAACTCAACCTGCTTCGTCGGAATCCGCATAAGCAAGCAAGCCATCGCCAAGGAGGTGGCCAACCGTGTGAACAATGTCCTCTCCGAGGATGAAAAAATGCGTATCCGCTTCGAGGAAAAGAAGTATCGCGAGGAATACGAACAGAGAATGCGGAACTTCAATGAACAGTAGCGATGTATCCATATAAAGCAGTTGCCCTGTTGTTCGGTCTGCTGTACGGAGGCCTATTGTCCGCACAGCAGACGGGCAGTTCCTTGGAGCCAGACTGGGTGTCCGGCACCTTCATCGAACGTGCCAACTCGTATATCGAAGTGGTCCGCGCCACGGCAAGCAGCCAGGATGATGCCCGTACCAAGGCATTGCAGCAGTTGGTGGAACGGCGCAGCCTGGCAACCGGCACCCACTATGATGTGCAGGTGTCGGGCGGGCAGGTGCAGGTGTCGGGAAGGGATGCCCTGACAGTGAAGGCACGTGTCATTGATGAGTATAGCCGTCGCGACTCCCGGGGGCAATGGACGGTCAGCCTGTTGGTGCAGACCTGCAAAAACCCGATGCTCGACTACGAGCCGGTCCACGTGAGCGACCGCCAGCCTTTTTCGTATAAATGGTTCATCCCAGGCACGACCCAGCTTGCCAAACGGCAAAAAGGGAAGTCCGCTGCCATGATTGCGACAGAGGTGGCCATGGTGGCTGGCATAGTGGCCGCCGAGGGCATGCGGCAGACCTACACGGCAAGAGCTGCCAGTACACACAATGCCAACCTGCGCGTACAAAACACCAACAACGCCAACACGTGTGCCACTATCCGCAATGTGTGCATCGCCAGCGCGGCGGCAGTCTATCTGTGGAGCTTCATCGATGCTGCCGTGGGCAAGGGCCCCCGCCACCTGACCGTTGCCAGTGCCGAGATGAACCTCGTGCCTTGGGTGTCAGGCGACGGTGCGGGGTTGGCACTTAATTTCAAACTATAGAATCAACTTTGAAAATGAAATTCTTACGATTATTACCACTAATGGCCATCCTCTGCATGGCGTCCTGCGACAGCCAGGAGTACGATATTTACACGACGGTACATGGCTTGGTGACCGATGCGTCAAGTGCGGAGCCATTAGAGGCAGTCACTGTAACTCTCAGTCCTGGAGGTATGAACTGTTTGACCAACCGGGATGGAGAGTTTAAATTTGCAGATGTTGATGCCGTCCAGTACAAAGTAATGGCCCAGAAGGAAGGCTACGTCACCAACCACATGATTGTAACAGGTGTGGCCGGCGAGAGTGTTGCCATAAACATTACCCTGAGGAATAAATCATGAAACGATTGAAATTTGCATTGCTCACATGTATGACGCTGTGTGCCTCTATGGCGCATGCCCAATGGTCGATTCTTCCAGTAGCTTTTTGGGGACGTTCAAGCCTGCATTACCCGGCAGACAATCTCTATGGTATTGGGTCGGGAGGCAGCTCGTCATTCGGTCTCGATGTAGAGGCGCGCTACTCAAAGGACCAATCATTACAGCTGGGAGCCGGATTGGGTATAAGAACGGTGTCGAAGGTGGACTCCCTCCTCTTCGGTTCTGCTCAGTGGATTCCGGTCTACGTTACAGCTACTATTGGTGATTCGTGGTTCTTAGAAGGGTCTCTTGGCTACAATATTCCCGTCGGAGGCAGCGGACTTGGCTATGTAACGGGCTGGTTTGCCTCTATTGGTGGAGGGCTGGTATACGCGCCGATAGTCATATCGCTTAATATGGACATCCTGCACATATTCGGCACAAAGACATTCTCTTATGTTCCCAATGGCTATGTAGCGGTCGACAATGGGAATTTGATAGGTGTCAAATTGAAATACATCATCCCAGTATCCCGATAGTTGCGTATGAGAAGGTTGTTGCTTGCCGTGTTGCTGGCTGTGTCAGGTGGGCTTTGGGCACAGGTGGAAAGGGACGAATATGAGGAGTTCCGCAGACAGTATCAGGAGGAATTCCAAGAGTTCCGCAGGAAGGAGATGGAGGAATACGATGAATTCCGCCGCAAGGCTAACGCCGAATATGCCGAATGGCTGGGCAAGCCGTGGGTGGAGATGAAGGCTGAAGGAGGTCTGAAACCACCCGAAGTTCCCAAGCCATCAGTGCCACCCGTGCATAGAGATGCAACCCCTCTTGATGAAACCCATGGCATTGTCATAGGGACATTGGACACCGTCCAGACATTTGCGGATACCATACATGTTCCAGATATCATCTACACTCCCGAGCAGGCAGAGAGTCAGACAGAGGTGGACTTCTACGCAGAGAAAATAGCGATGCGTGTGGCAAGGGGAGCCGCCAGCCTGAGGCTGGGAGGCACAAGTGAGAAGAAGGTGAGGAAGGCATGGGCAGCAATGGCAAGTGGAACCTACGACGCCCTCTTGCAGGACTGCATCAGTGCAAAAAGAAGGAACCGACTGTGCGATTGGGCCTACATTAAACTGTGCCAGAGGGCGGCATCCTCGGTGTTCTCTCCGGAAAATTACAACGAAATGGTATTGCTGCAGGCTTACCTGCTGACGCAGTCAGGCTATAACCTGCGCCTTGCCACATCGCAGGGACGCCTTTCCATTCTCGTTCCATTCGACCATCTTGTCTACAACTATAACTTCATACCTATTGACAAGGAGAAATACTACATCATAGACGGGCGCAAGGCAGGCGCTTTCAGCGTGGTACCTGTCGGCTTCCCCAAAGGTCGAACCTCGAGCATCGCCATGGGCAGGCAACCCCGTTTGGCCGAGAGGAATGCCACAGCCAGAGCCTTCACCGCCAATGGCCGTTACCCATCCATGCAGATAAAGCTGACGGTGAACCGCAACTTGATGGAATTCTATTCGGAGTACCCCCTGAACGATGCCTGGAGCAGCTACGCAAGTGCATCGTTGAGCGAGGGGACGAAGGCGGCGCTCTATCCTGCATTGCGGAAGCATGTCCAGGGGAAGAGCAAGGCCGTGGCTACCGATATGCTGCTCGACTTTGTGCAGCACGCCTTCGCCTACAAGACCGACCAGGAGCAGTTCGGCTATGAGAGGCCTCTGTTCGGCGACGAAAGTTTCTATTATCCCTACAACGACTGCGAGGACCGCAGCATATTGTTTGCCATCCTGGTGCGCGAACTACTGGGGCTGGACGTAGTGCTGCTGAACTACCCCGGCCATTTGGCCACAGCGGTCAGTCTCGGTTCGGATGTGAAGGGAGACTATGTGCTCGTGGACGGCCGCCGTTACACGGTGTGCGACCCGACGTATATAGGGGCCGCCGTCGGCGAAGGGATGCCGCAGTTCGACGGCATGCGCCCGAGGGTGATTGTGATACGATAGCCAAAATGGGAGCCCCGCCGGCTGAAGCCGGCGGGGCTCCCTGGTGTCTGCCGGGGACGGTTACTTGGCGTCGCGGCCGGCGCGGATGGCCTTGATGTTGGTCTCGACGACGGCTTCGCCCTTGCGGCCGAAGATGCTCTGGATGGCCTTCTCGAGTTCCTCGAAGGCGATCTCCAGGTAGGGGGCTGCGGCGCCGAGGAGCACCATGTTGCCGCGGGCGTTGAGTTCCTTGGCGATGGCGTTGGCGTTGAAGCAGACCAGCTTGGAGAGTTTCTTGAGCTCGGCGTAGACCTTCTCGATGTCGGGGTAGTTGGTGATATTGACGAAGGGGTCGCTGTTGGTGATCACGGCGCCGTCGGGGGCGAGGAAGGGCAGGTAGCGCAGGGCCTCCATGGGCTCGGAGCTGAGGATGATGTCGGCCTTGCCTTCGGGGATAACGTCGGAGAAGATGGGCTCCGAGCTGATGCGCAGGTGGCTGAACACCGAGCCGCCGCGCTGGCTCATGCCGTGGATTTCGCTCTGTTTCACGTTGAGGCCCAGGTTGAGGGCGGCGTCGCTGATGATTTTGGCCACGGAGACGATGCCGTCGCCGCCTACGCCGCAGAGTATGATGTCTTTCTTCATGGTGTTTTCAGTGTTATTTGTTGGCAATACGTTTCTTGTTCTCGACGATGCAGACGCGCTGCGGGATGATGACGCTCACGCCCTCGTAGGCGATCTCCTCCTCGAGGATTTTGACGAATTCCTCGTGGTTTTTCTTGAGCGGCACGATGGTGCGGATGTGGTCGGGGTCGACGCCGAGGCCCTTGCAGATGTTGAAGAGCTTCATGTTGGCGCTGGAGGGCTGGCCACCGGTCATGGCGGTGATGTCGTTGTCGAGGATCATGATGATGACGTTGGCCTTCTCGTTGACGCAGTCCAGCAGGCCGGTCATGCCGGAATGGCCGAAGGTGCCGTCGCCGATGACGCCGATGGCGGGGAAGACGCCCATCTCGGAGGCGCCCTTGGCCATGGTGACGGAGGCGCCCATGCAGACGGTGGTGTCGATGGCGCCCATGTTGAAGCCGAGGGTGTAGCAGCCGATGTCGCCGAAGACGCGGCCGTTGGGGTACTTCTTCATCACCTCGTTCACGGCGTCGAAGCTGTCGATGTGGGGGCAGCCGACGCAGAGGGCCGGCGGGCGGTTGGTGACCACCTCGGGCACGGCCGGGCCTTTGGGCATGGGCATGCCGAGGGCGGCGGCCACCTTCTCGGCGTTGAGCTCGCCGTCGCGGCGGATGACCTCATCCAAGCGGCCGTGGACGGGCTTGCCTTTGCCGAGGAATCCCTTGATGTGCTCCTCGACGAAGGGCTGGCCGTCCTCGAGGACAAGTATCTCGTCGCACTCGTCATAGAGTTTGTCCAGCATGTTGAAGGGCAGGGGATACTGCGTGATTTTGACTACCGGGTGGGGACACTTCCCGCCGGGGAAGCACTCCTGGAGGTAGTTGAAGGCGATGCCGGTGGCGATGATGCCGCGGCTGCGGTCGGTGCCGGGGATGTATTGGTTGTAGCCGCTCTCCTCGCTGCTGCGGGTGAAGGCGGGCTGCTTGTCGATGAGGTCGCGGTAGAGGCGCTTGGCATTGACGGGCAGGAGGACGTAGCTCTTCGGGTCGGCGGGGGAGGAGAGGGGGTTCTGCGGACGCACGGCGCGGCGCTCGACGCCGGCGCGGCTGTGGGCCAGGCGGGTGGGGATGCGCATGAGGATGGGGGTGCCGAGCTGCTCGGAGAGGTCGTAGCCGAAGAAGACCATGTCGTAGGCCTCCTGCTGGTTGGAGGGTTCGAGCATGGGAATCATGGCCCAGTGGCCGAAGTAGCGGCTGTCCTGCTCGTCCTGCGAGGAGAACATGGAGGGGTCGTCGGCGACGACGATGAGCACGCCCTTGGTGCCGATGATGGAGGCGTTCATGAAGGGGTCGCCGCAGACGTTCATGCCGACGTGCTTCATGCAGGTCATGGCACGCTTGCCGGCGTAGGCCACGCCGATGGAGGCCTCGAGGGCGGTCTTCTCGTTGGCGCACCAGTTGGCCACCACGCCCTGCTCTTTGGCCTGCTTGCTCTTGATGACGTATTCGGTAATCTGGGTCGAGGGGGTGCCGGGGTAGCTGTTGATGGCGCTGCCGCCGGCGTCGATAAAGGCTTGGGCTATGGCCTCGTCGCCTAGGAGGAGGAGTTTTGACATGTTGCTATGTTTTGATTAATATTATATTTCAACTATAAACAGAGTGCAAAAGTAAGAAAAAAAAATGACATACGTCAAGGATTTTTGTATATATACATACAACGTTCTGATATACAGACGCCTGTATGGTGTCGGCCCCTCCGGGCCTTCCTCCGTGGTTGCTCCGGGTATGGTGGAGGGGAGGGGGAACAGGGGGGGACGGAGGGAGTGGATGGACGAGGGGAGCAAGTCCGAGACAACTCCGTGTCAACTCCGAGTCAACTCCGAGTCTGCCCGACAGGGGGCAGGGGACAGGTCTGGAAGAGGCGACGGACGGGACAGGGACTGGCATGGCGGAAACCCGGGCGCAGGGTGGGGCAGGGGGAGAAAATTATTGCGGGGCGACGTACTTTTTTGCGGCAAAGTGCGTTATGGGGGTGAACACAAAGCAAATGTAACACAAAACCATAGAGCATGAAACCAACATTACTGGTACTGGCCGCCGGCATGGGCAGCCGCTACGGCGGGCTGAAGCAGATGGACGGCGTGGGCCCCCGAGGCGAGATTATCCTGGACTACAGCGTCGAGGACGCCATCCGCGCCGGCTTCGGCAAGGCCGTGTTCGTCATCCGCCACTCCTTCGAGCAGGAATTCAAGGCCCGCATCAACGCCGGGCACTACGGCAACCGTATCGCCGTCGAATACGTCTTCCAGGAACTGGACCGCCTGCCCGACGGCTTCTCCGTGCCCGAAGGACGCGAAAAACCCTGGGGCACCAACCACGCCATCCTCATGGCCAAGGAGGTCATCCACGAACCCTTCGCCATCATCAACGCCGACGACTTCTACGGCCGCGACGCCTTCCAGGTGATGGCCGACCACCTGCGCACCCTCGACGGCCGGCAGGGCCGCTACTGCATGGTCGGCTACCGACTGGAGAACACCCTCTCGGAGAACGGCACCGTCAGCCGCGGCGTGTGCGAGACCGACAAGGACGGCCTGCTCGTAGGCATGACCGAGCGCACCGCCATCGGACGCACAGCCAACGGCATAGAGTACAAGGACCCCGACGGCTCCATGCACCCCCTGCCGGCCGACGCCACGGTGAGCATGAACCTCTTCGGCTTCACGCCCGACTACTTCGCCAAGAGCGAGGCGCTGTTCGTGGACTTCCTGCGCGAGCACGGCCAGGAACTCAAGAGCGAATACTATATCCCCTTCGCCGTCAATACCTTCATCGCCGACGGCTCGGCCACCATGCGCGTGCTGAAGACCACGGCGCAGTGGTTCGGCGTCACCTACAAGGAGGACCGCCCCATGGTGGTGGAACGCCTGAAGCGCCTGCATGACGAGGGCGTTTATTGATTTCGTCCTGGCACACCAAGACGACGACACCGCGCGGCTGCTGCTGAGCGCCGCGCGGTATCCTGATATCGACATGCCCCTGGCGGTGCAGCAGATCGAAGGGCGGCGCACAGCACGTGAGAAATGGCCCTCGCTGCCCGCCTGCGAGGAGTTCCGATACCCTCCCCGGCTCAACCGCGAGCAGGCCTCGTCGGAAGCCACTGCATTGCACAAAGCCCGCGTGGCCGCCCGGCTCTGCGACGCGGCGACCTCCGTCCGCGTGGCCGACCTCACGGGCGGCATGGGCATCGACACCCTCTCCATCGCGCAGCATATAGCCTCCGAGGGACGGCCGCCGGCGCATGTGGACTACGTGGAGCGCGACGCCTCCCTCTGCTCACTCATGGAGCACAACCGGCAAGTGCTGGGGCTGGAGGGCATCGACGTGCACTGCGCCGACAGCATGGAATGGCTTGCCTCGTGCAGCGGGGCGTTCGACATCCTGTACCTCGACCCCGCCCGCCGCGGCAAAGGGGGACGCAGGGTGGCGGCCTTCGAGGACTGCGAGCCCAACCTCCTGCGGCACATGGAACTGCTGCGCTCGCGCTGCCGCTGGCTGATGGTCAAGGCGTCGCCCATGATAGACATCGACCTGGCCTGCCGCCAGCTGGGCGACGTGGCCGAGGTGCACGTCGTATCGGTAAAGGGCGAGTGCAAGGAGGTGCTCTTCGTCTGCGGACAGCACGAGGGGGAGACGGCGATACACTGCGCACTCCTTGGACACAGGGGCGTGCTCCGCGACTGCTGCTTCACGCGCAGCGAGGAGGTCGCCGCCGAGGCAGCCTACTGCTCCGCCGTGGCCCGCTACCTCTACGAACCCGACGCCGCCCTGATGAAGGCCGGCCCCTACAACGCCATCTGCCGATGGACCGGCACCGAGAAACTGGGCCGCAACACGCACCTCTACACCTCCGACCGCCTCGTCGCCGACTTCTGCGGACGCACCCTCCGAGTGCTGAGCGAATTGAAACCCAACCCTAAAGCCGTGGCAGAGGCCATCCCCGGCGGACGGGCCCACGTGCTGGTGCGCAACTATCCCGCCGAGGCCGCCGACCTGCAGCGACGGCTGGGCCTGAAAGAGGGCGGCGACCTCTTCGTGGTGGCCGCCACCGTGGGGCAGGAAAAAAACCTCCTCCTCTGCTGCCTGCCGGAACAGGCGGACCACTTTTTGCACGAAAAGTGAAAAAATATTTGGCCAGTCGGAAAAATGTTCGTAACTTTGCAGTCTCCAAAAATGGTGCAAAGTGCCTGATTTACCCGTTCAAAGCACTGTGCATCAGGTTGGTAGGCATGGATGCCCTCTATCCGTCGGCGGCCGAAATGCCCTGCAATCGGAGGAGATATGAACAATAAAGAAGAGAAAAAACATCATCGTTAGTACAATAAAAAAATGAGCACACTAAGCTACAAAACCGTATCGGCCAACAAGCAGACCGTTCAGAAAGAATGGGTCCTGGTCGATGCCGAAGGGCAGACCGTGGGCCGTCTGGCCACCCGCGTGGCCAACATCCTGCGCGGCAAGACCAAGCCCTCGTTCACCCCGCATGTCGACTGCGGCGACAATGTCATCATCATCAACGCCGAGAAGTGCGTCTTCACCGGCAAGAAGGAGACCGACAAGGTCTACCAGCGCTACACCGGCTACCCCGGCGGCCAGCGCGAGACCAACCCCGCCAAGGTGCGCGCCACCCATCCCGAGCGCATCCTCGAGCACGCCATCAAGGGCATGCTGCCCAAGAACCGCCTCGGCGCCCAGCTCTACCGCAACCTCTACGTGTATGCCGGCAGCGAGCACCCCCATGCGGGCCAGAACCCCAAAGCCATCAACATTAACGAAGTAAGATAATAAGAAGATATGGCAGAAGTAATCAACACCATTGGTAGAAGAAAGACCGCCGTGGCGCGCATCTATATGACCCCCGGCAACGGTGAGATCAAGGTCAACGGCCGCGACTACAAGGAGTATTTCCCCACCGGTCCGCTGCAGTACATCGTCGGACAGGCGTTCGCCGTGGCCGGTGCCGAAGGCAAATGGGATGTCAAGGCCAACCTCGACGGCGGCGGCATCACCGGCCAGGCCCAGGCCCTGCGCATGGCCATCGCCCGCGCCCTCTGCGAGAACAACATCGAGGACCGCCCCGCCCTCAAGAAGGAAGGCTTCCTCATGCGCGACCCCCGCATGGTCGAGCGCAAGAAACCCGGCCAGCCCAAAGCCCGCAAGCGCTTCCAGTTCAGCAAGCGTTAAAGATTGCTATGCAGGCATCCTGCCTGCGAAGAAAGACAGTTTAGTATCCAAACCGCCCGAATGCTCCGCTGCATTGCCACAGCGAGCCGCATAGCAAGGCCGTTAAATGCAGCCCGATGGACTGGCGGACGGTTGGCAAAAAAGTAACAAACAAAAAGGAAAGTAAACAACATGAACGAACTCAAATTCGAAGAACTGCTCGAGGCCGGTTGCCACTTCGGTCACCTCAAGCGCAAATGGAATCCCAAAATGGCTCCTTACATCTTCAAGGAGCACAACGGTGTGCACGTCATCGACCTGCAGAAGACCATCGCCAAGGCCGACGAGGCCGCGGCCGCTCTGAAGCAGATGGCCCGCAGCGGCAAGAAGGTGCTCTTCGTGGCCACCAAGAAACAGGCCAAGGAAGTCGTGTCCGAGATGGCCAAGACCGTCGATATGCCCTTCGTCACCGAGCGTTGGCCGGGCGGCATGCTCACCAACTTCCAGACCATCCGCAAGGCCGTCAAGAAGATGAACAGCCTCGACAGCCTGATGCACGACAAGGATTTCAACAACATCTCCAAGCGCGAGCGTCTCCAGGTGCAGCGCGAACGTGCCAAACTCGACAAGAACCTCGGCTCCATCGCCGACCTCACCCGTCTGCCCAGCGCCCTCTTTGTCATCGACATCAACAAGGAGCACATCGCTGTCGCCGAGGCCCGTCGCCTGAACATCCCCACCTTCGCCCTCGTGGACACCAACACCAACCCCGAGCTTATCGACTTCCCCATTCCCGCTAACGATGATGCCTCGAAGTCGATTGCCTGCATCCTCAAGTACATGTGCGAGGCTATCCAGGAAGGTCTGAACGAGCGCATGCTCGACAAGGACGCCCAGGCTGCCGAAGAGGCCGAAGCCCCTGCCGCCGAGGAAGGTGCCGCACCCGTCGAGAAGCGCACCCGCCCGCGCCGTCAGCGCGCCGCCGCCGAGCCCAAGGCCGAGGCCGCCAAAGCCGAGGAACCCAAGGCAGAGGATGCCCCCAAGGCTGAATAAAGACACAAAAACATATAGATAATCTAGACTGTCTATCTCATCGAGAAAGTCTAGATTATCTATCCATAATCAACCAAACAAAAGTAACGAAAGGAACAACAGATATGGCAATTACCGCTTCACAGGTTAATGAGCTCCGCCAACTCACCGGCGTAGGCATGATGGACTGCAAGAAAGCCCTCGTCGAGACCGACGGCGACATGCAGAAGGCAATAGAACTCCTCCGCCAGAAAGGCCAGAAGATGGCCGCCAAGCGCGCCGACCGCGACGCCAACGAAGGCTGCGTCCTCGCCAAGACCACCGGCAACTACGGTGCCCTCATCATGGTCAGCTGCGAGACCGACTTCGTCGCCAACAACGCCGGCTTTGTCGAGTTCACTACCTCTATCCTCGACGCCGCCATGGCCAAGCACCTCACCACCAAGGAACAGGTGCTCGACATGGAGCTGGATGGCCGCAAGGTCTCCGACAACATCACCGACCAGGTCGCCAAAATCGGCGAGAAGATTGAGCTCGCCCACTTCGAGGCCATCGAGGCCGCCAAGGTCTACTCCTATGTCCACCCCGGCAACCGCATGGGTGCCGTCGTGGGATTCAACAAGGAAGGCTTCGACGAGGTTGGCCACAACATCGCCATGCAGGTCGTGGCCATGCGCCCCGTGGCCCTCGATGCCGACAGCGTGCCCCAGGAGGTCAAGGACCAGGAGCTGCGCGTGGCCGTCGAGAAGACCAAGGAAGAGCTCATCGGCAAGGCCGTCGACGCCGCCCTCAAGAAGGCCGGCATCAACCCCGCCCACGTGGACAGCGAGGAGCACATGGCCTCCAACATGGGCAAAGGCTGGATTACCGAGGAGCAGGTCAACCAGGCCCGCCAGATCAAGGAGCAGGTGGCTGCCGAAAAGGCTGCACAACTCAACGAGGCTCAAATCAACCAGATTGCCAACGGCCGCCTGAACAAGTACTTCCAGGAGAACACCCTCATGGAGCAGGAGTACATCATGGAAGCCAAGGTGAAGGTGAAAGACTTCATCGCCAAGGCCGACAAAGACCTCAAGTGCACCGGCTTCAAGCGCCTCGAACTCGGTGCCTAAAGCCCGCTGAACGCATTAGAAACAGCAGGAGGCGCGCCCCACACGGGGCGCGCCTCCTGCTGTTTGCACTGGCAAAATGAAAAATTAACAGAAACTTAACATATGTAAATCCAAAATATATATATCTTTGCAAGCAGTAATACAATCATAAAACAGCATGTCTGCAACTGATATCATCTTCATCCTCTTGAACTTGGCCGGCGCATTGGCCGTCTTCCTCTTTGCCATGAAACTGATGAGCGAGGGCCTGCAAAAGTATGCCGGCTCGAAAATGCGCCACATCCTGAGCAAGATCACAGGCAAGCCGCTGAGTGGCATCCTGGCCGGCGCCGGCGTGACGGCAGCCATCCAGTCCAGCACCGCCACCACGGTGATGGTGGTCGGCTTCGCAGGGGCAGGCTTGCTCTCGCTGGGTGGCGCGGTGGCGGTGGTGATGGGCGCCAACATAGGCACCACCATCACGGCCTGGATTATCGCCCTCTTCGGCATCGGCACCGGCGGCGGCGAGGGGGTGTCGTTCTCGCTACCCATGCTGCTGGGTACGTTGAGCCTCTTCTTCATCTTCTCGAAGAAAGACAAAATGCAGTACCTCGGCCAAACCATCATCGGCCTTGCTCTCCTGCTGGTAGGCATGGAACTGCTGGAACACGCCATACCGCAGTTGAGCGACGGCGTGGTGGAGACCATCGGAACCTGGAGCCATTGGGGCTTCTGGTCGGTGCTGCTCTTCATTGTGGTGGGGGCTATACTGACCATCATCCTGCAGACTTCGGCTGCCATGACGGCGGTCATCCTGCTGATGGCCAGTCAAGGGTGGATTGAGTTCCCGATGGCCTTGGCGCTGGTCATGGGCCAGAACCTTGGCACCACGCTGACGGCCCAGGTGGTAGCCATGACCACAGGCACCACCGGCAAGCGCGCCGCAAGGGCACACCTCGTGTTCAATGTGGCCGGTGTACTGTTCAGCCTTGCACTCTTCTATCCCATCTGCAACGGAATCATGGCCATGACCGGCATCACCAACGACATCTCCGACCCCCTCAACCAGCAGCGTTACCCCCTGGCCATTACCATCTTCCACACCTTTTTCAACGTAGGCACCACAGTGGTGCTGGCATTCTTCATTCCCCAGGTAGTCAGGCTGGTGGAGTGGATGGTCCCCGACAGCCAGGCCGATGAGGGCGAGGAGGAGTTCCGCCTCACTTACCTGGAGCCTAACCTGTTGAGTACTGCCGAGTTGAACCTACAGAGTGCCAAGAGAGAGATAGAGGAATTTTCGAAGCGGGTGCTACGCATGTATGCCTTCCTGCCGGGGCTGCGCACCGCCAAGGACGACGCTGAATTCGACGCTATTGTGGAGCGTATCACCAAATATGAGGGAATTACTGACCGGATGGAACTGGAAATCACCAAGTTCCTTACGCGGGTGGGCTCGGGCGACGTCAGTCAGCACGCCTCCGAGCGCATCAGCACCATGCTCCGCATCATCGACAACCTCGAGTCTATCGGCGACACTATCTACCAGATAGCCATGACACGCAAGAACAAACGTGAGGATGCAGTCCACTTTGATGCAGGAAAAAATGCCAATCTGGAACACATGCGCGTGCTGGTGGAGAAGGCGTTGGTGGTGATGGACAAGAACCTGCATGACTATGACCACGTGGACCTCGACGCCGCCTATGCTGCAGAGCATGAAATCAACGCCTACCGAGACCGCCTGCGTGCCCAGCATCTCGACGCCCTGAAACTCGGGGTATACGACTATGCCATCGGCAACGCCTACAGCAGCCTCTACGCGCAGTACGAGAAGCTCGGCGACTATGTAATCAACGTCACCGAGGCCATCGACAGCAGCCGCAAGCATAGCGACGATTGACCGTGCCGAGGTTTTCAACCGAGCAAATGTTTGATATAAAAAGAAGTGCCGAGAGGGGCACTTTTTTTGTTGATAACTTATGGCCTTATGGCAGTGAATTCTGTGCTAATTTAGCAGTCCAAAATGGAGCGTTCCATATTGCGGCAAATAGTTATAACATAGTAAAATAAACCTGTTTTCAAGATGGTACAAGGCGACTTGTTTTCAACCCCTGCCCACAAAAAGAAGGCATCGGAACCTAAACAATACACACCGGAGGAGATTATGCGCTCTTCGGTGGAATACTTCCACGGCGACGAGCTGGCCGCCAATGTGTGGATGAACAAGTATGCCCTGCGAGAAGACGACCGTATCTATGAGCTCAACCCTGACATGATGCACCGTCGCCTCGCCGCCGAGTACGCCCGCATAGAGCAGAAATACCAGAACCCTCTTGATGAGGAGGAGATTTACCAGTTGCTGAAAGACTTCAAATACATCGTGCCGCAGGGAAGCCCCATGAGCGGAATCGGAAACAACTTCCAGGTGGTGTCGCTGAGCAACTGCTTCGTTATCGGCAATGCGGGAAACAGTGACAGCTATGGCGGCATTATGAAGATAGACCAGGAACAGGTGCAGCTGATGAAACGTCGAGGCGGTGTCGGCCACGACCTCAGCCATATACGCCCTGGTGGCAGCCCTGTCAAGAACAGCGCGCTCACTTCCACCGGCATCGTGCCTTTCATGGTGCGCTATAGCAACACCACCCGCGAGGTGGCACAAGGTGGTCGTCGCGGGGCATTGATGCTGAGTATCAGTATAAAACACCCCGATGCAGAGAACTTTATCGACGCCAAACTGGAGCAGGGCAAGATAACAGGAGCCAATGTGAGCGTGAAGATCACCGACGAGTTCATGGAGTGCGTCCGCAAAGGGGAGCCTTTTGTGCAGCAATACCCCATAGATTCCCCCAACCCTACTTATGTCAAGCAGATAGATGCCCGTGCGCTTTGGAACAAGATTATCGCCAACGCGTGGAGCAGTGCCGAGCCTGGAGTGCTCTATTGGGACACGATTATCCGCGAAAGTGTACCGGACTGCTACGCCGACTTCGGCTACCGCACCGTAAGTACCAACCCCTGTGGCGAAATCCCCCTCTGCCCTTACGACAGCTGTCGTCTGCAAGCTATCAATCTGTATAGCTATGTGGAAAACCCGTTCACCTCGCAAGCCAAGTTCAATTTTGACCTCTTCAAGGAGCATGTCTCGAAGGGACAGCGCCTGATGGATGACCTGATTGACCTGGAACTGGAGAAGGTGGAACAGATACTCCACAAGATAGAGTCGGACCCCGAAAGCGATGAAATCAAGCAGGTGGAGCACAACCTGTGGCTCAACATCAAGATGAAATGCCTGGAAGGCCGGCGTTCCGGCTTCGGCATCACCGCAGAGGGCGACATGCTGGCAGCTTTAGGTCTGCAGTACGGCTCCGAGGAAGCCACAAATTTTGCCGTAGAGGTGCAGAAGACGCTCTGCTGTGCGGCCTATGCCTCCTCGGTACAGCTGGCCAAGGAGCGCGGCTCGTTCCCCATATATGACGCCCATCGCGAGGAGAACAATCCCCTCATCCGCCGCATCCGCGAGGCAGACCCCGAGCTCTACAAGGAGATGACCAAGTACGGCCGCCGCAACATCGCTCTGCTCACCATAGCCCCCACCGGCACGGTCAGTATCTGCACCCAGACCACCTCGGGCATCGAGCCAGTGTTCCTTGTCAGTTACAAACGCCGTAAGAAAATCAACCCCAACGACAAGGACTCCTCCAAGCATAACGTTATCAAGGACGAAAACGGCGACTACTTTGAGGAATACAATGTCTTCCACCCTAAATTCCTTGAGTGGGCGCGCATCAATGGTCACGATGTGGAAGAGGTACAGCATCTGAACGACGCCGACCTGCAGCATCTGATAGAGCAGTCCCCCTACTACCATGCCACCTCGGCCGACATCGATTGGGTGGCCAAAGTGAAGATGCAGGGAGCCATCCAGAAGTGGGTGGACCACAGTATCTCGGTGACTGTCAATGTCCCCAAGGAGACCACCAAGGAGGTTGTCTCGCAGATCTACGAGACGGCATGGGAGAGCGGCTGCAAGGGCTGCACCATCTACCGCGACGGTTCCCGCACAGGCGTGCTGGTATCCACCAGCGAAGGCAAGAAGGACGTCCCCGCCTTCGGCGAGAGCAAGGCCCCCAAGCGCCCGAAAAAGCTTGACGCCGAAATAGTACGCTTCAAGAACGACAAGGAGGACTGGATAGCGGTTGTCGGCATGTACGAAGGCCGCCCCTACGAGATCTTCACCGGCCGTGCCGAGAGCTTCCTGCTGCCCAAGTGGGTGGAGAAAGGCTGGGTCATACGCGTCAAGGAGAAAGGGCAGGAGCATGCCCGCTACGACTTCCAGTTCCTCGACCAGGACGGCTACCATATCACCATGGAGGGCCTCTCGCGCATGTTCAAGAAAGAGTACTGGAACTACGCCAAACTCATCTCGGGCATCCTGCGCCACGGCATGCCCATCCCCAATGTGGTGGAACTTATCGGCAAGCTGAACTTCGACGTGGACAGCATCACTACATGGTCCAACGGCGTGGCCCGTGCGCTGAAACGCTACATCAAGGACGGCACCGAGACCGACGAACTCTGCCCCGATTGCGGAAGCAAGATAGTCTACCGCGACGGATGCAAGAGCTGCCAGAACTGTGGCTGGTCAAAATGCAGCTGAAGAATCAGGCAACAAGCAAGCACTTTATAACGGCGGCGGCTGTTCCCCAGGGAACAGCCGCCGCCATTTTTCATTTGTTCATATACTGTTCCAGCAGGCGCTGCACATATTTCCCGAAGACATCGAACTCGATATTGACCACGGTCCCCTCGCGGAAGTTGTGGAAATTGGTCACCTCGTAGGTGTAGGGGATGATGGCCACGGAGAACATCCCGGGCTCGCTGTCCACCACTGTGAGGCTCACGCCGTTGATGCTTATGGAGCCCTTCGGCACGGTGATGCTGGGGGCGTTCGAGGCATCGTACTCGAAGTAGAAACGCCACGAGCCGTTGTCGTCCACCACCCGCGTGCAACGGGCCGTCTGGTCCACGTGGCCCTGCACGATATGTCCGTCGAAACGGCCGTCCATGCGCATCGAGCGCTCCACGTTCACCTCCGTCCCCACCTGCCAGGTGGAGAGGTTGGTCTTCAGCATCGTCTCGTCCATGGCGGTGACGGTGTACTGCTTCTTCGCCTTGTCTACTCGCACCACCGTCAGGCAGCAGCCGTCGTGGGCCATGCTTTGGTCGATGGCCAGCTCGTCGCCGAACGACACCTCGAGGGTGAAGTGGTAGTTGGTGTTCTCTTTCTCGATATTGACCACGCGCGCGGTCCTCTCAATGATTCCTGTGAACATACTTTGAATTGTTTTACCCCTTAACGCGCACCCCTGGCATATTATTGTGGAGGCCGGCGTATTTTGTCGCCACCGCGCAGGCAGGCGACAGGAACCCTCCTCGCACATAGCAGGTATCCTATAGGTCTGTTCTTTAACTGTTCTTTAACTGTTCTATAACTGTTCTTTAACTGGAATTCTGTACCGTGTTCCATATCAGATATTTACGAAAACACCTGATGTCCGGCCCCGACCTATCCCCCACAGACGCAGGGACTTGTCCTCCTCCAGGCCGGAAGAACCACTCTGCAAAGATACATCTTTTTTTCCAATCCTGCAAGCATTGCGGCGGATTTTTAGTCCTCCTGCTCGTAGTAGTAGGAGTAGTCGATGCCCTTCATGAATATCTCGCGGTCGGCGATGCGGTCGGTGAGGGCGCCACGGAGCAGGGATTTGATGGCTTGTGGACTCACCACACTCGTTTTCATGGCCGACAGGTAGTCATTCTTGTCGATCCGGCTCCAGTCGATGCATACGCCAAGGCGTTTCTTGAAGATGAGGTCGAGCCAGATGCGGGTGCTGCGGCCGTTCCCCTCCATGAAGGGGTGTGCCACGTTCATCTCTACGTACTTGTCCACAATCTCGTCGAAGGTGTTCTCCGGCATAGCCTCAATCTTGCGCAGGTTCTCCATCAGGTACTCGGCACGGCAGAAGAGGGTGCCGTCTTTCCAGATGGTCTTGGTGCGGATCTGCCCGGCGAAGTCGTAGAGCCCGCCGAAGATGTAGGCGTGAATCTGCTGCAGCGATTTGACCTTGCCGACATCCTTGTCGGCGATGATGTCGCTCTCCCACAGGGTGTAGGCTTTCTTGCGGCTCTGCCCGTCGATTGAATTGTCGCTGTAGGTGAACCAGTCGAGGAAGTCCATGGTGCTCTTGCTGGGCATCGTTTTTATGACCTCTTCAATGTCGTCCTGCGAAAAGCAATCGGTGAGGTATTTCTTGCCGTCAGAGGAGGATAATTTCAGTTGTATACATTTTGAATACAACTCGGCATATTTCCCTTTCTGCCTGTTTTTCACCGTTCCCCAGTAGACACGCGGACGGGGGCTTTCTGTAATTGCCGCCACAATGTCGACAATGGAGAACCACCACTTGGACTGCTCCTCGTCCCAGATGGCGCGGACCTCATGGTCTTTGTAGAAGCGTATGGACTGCCGCGAGGACATGCTACTTCAGGAAGGTCTCGTAGTAGTCGAACATCTTCTTGTAGAGGTGGAGGCGTTCGCGGCCGAGCACGTTGTGCTCGTGGTGGGGATAGGCGAAGTAGTCCACCTGCTTGAAGTTGTTGATGCAACGCTCGATGAACTCGGTGCTGTGCTGTGGCACCACGGTGTTGTCCTCGGCCCCCTGGATGACCAGCAGGCGCCCTTCGAGGTCCTTGGCCTTGCCGAGCAGGCTGGTGGCCTCGTAGCCCTCGGGGTTCTCCTGCGGCGTGTCCATATAGCGCTCGCCGTACATGATTTCATACCACTTCCAGTCGATGACCGGGCCGCCGGCGCAGCCCACCTTGAACACCTCGGGGTGAGCCAGTTTCATGGTGATGGTCATGAAGCCGCCGAAGCTCCAGCCCTCGACGCCCATACGGTCTTGGTCCACGTAGGGCAGCGACTTGAGGAACTTCACGCCTTCCATCTGGTCGGCCATCTCGATTTCGCCGAGGCGCCGGTGGGTGCAACTCTCGAACTCGAAGCCGCGGTTG
This sequence comes from Bacteroidales bacterium, assembly GCA_017940465.1. Lineage (GTDB taxonomy): Bacteria > Bacteroidota > Bacteroidia > Bacteroidales > P3 > Colimorpha. The sequence continues at coordinate 53,568 of JAGAYN010000031.1, forward strand.
TCGGTGCCACGGTTGTCGACGGTGAAGACCACGTAGCCCTGCTGGGCGAGGAAGAGGAAATAGAGGTTGCCGCCGCCAAGCCAACTGTCGGTGACCAGCTGCGAATGCGGGCCGCCGTAGACGTAGACTAGCGTGGGATACTTCTTGCCAGGCTCCATATTGGGGGGGGTGATGAGGCGGTAGTAGAGGTCGGTCTTCCCGTCGGCAGCCTTGATGCTACCCATGTTCATGCCGGGCATCGCGTAGTCCTGCAGGGGGTTCTCGCACTCGTAGAGCGTCTTCACCACCTTGCCTTTCTTGATGTTGTACAGCTCGGCCCGGCCCGGCATGCCGCTGCAGCTCCACACGTCCACCAGCATCGTGCCGGCCTCGTTGATGGCTACGCTGTGCGTGCCCCAGTTCATGCCGTCGGCGGTGGTGAGGTTGTCCATCCTGCCGCTCTTGAGGTTCACGCGGTAGGCGGCGCGGCCCGTGAGGTTGTCTCGGTTGGCGTAGACGAAGATATTCTCGCCCTTCTTGTCGAACTGGATGAAGCCCTCGACCTCATACTCTCCTTTGGTCAACTGCTTCACCAGCGAGCCGTCCTTGTTGTACAGGTAGAGGTGCTTGTAGCCGTCGCGCATCGAGAACCAGAGGAACTGGTCGCCGCCAGGCAACCGCTTGCCGTTGCTTGGCAGGAAGATCATGGCCTCGCAGGGCTCCACGTAGCGCGGGTTCGTCTCCTCGAAGAGCACCTTCACGAAGGCGCCCGTCGCGGCGTCGTACTGCTCCAGCCACATGTGGTTCTGCTCGCGGTTCACTTTGGCGATGTATATGCTCTTTTCGTCAGGGCTCCAGGCGATGTTGGTGAGGTACATCTCGCGCTCGTGTACTGTGGTGTCGCGCGCGGTGTTGAGATAAATAAGTTTCTCTGTGGCTACGTCGTAGACGCCCACGGTCACCTCGTGGCTCTTCATGCCGGCCATGGGGTACTTGATGGGCTTCACCTCGGCCTGGCGGGCCTTGGTGTTCACCAGCGGGTAGTCCTTCACCATGCTTTGGTCCATGCGGTAGAAGGCCAGCCGCGACTGCCTGGGCGACCAGAAGAGCCCCCCGTCGATGCCGAACTCGTTGCGGTGCACGCTCTCGCCCAGCACGATGTTGTAGCCGTCGCCGCGCTCCACCAGTTTGCCGTCCACATAGAGGTTGCCCTCCTTTGTCTCCGCGTGGTGCAGGTCGGCCTCGGTGCCCAGCAGGCGCTTGGCCTCGTCGCGGTCAAGAGCGGTCTCCTTCTTGCCGTCGTACAGGCGGAGGCCATCCTTGGTGTTGTACATCAACTTGTCGCTGCCCGGCAGGAACTGGAAGCCCCACATCTCGCGCTGGGGGTATAGGTTGCGGTCCATCAGCTGGTCCCACTGCAGGAGCTTGCCCTGGGCAAATGCGGTGCAGCCTGCTGCCAGCACCGCCATGGTCAATAGTATTCTTCTCATGTATTCAATAATTCCGCCAGTTCCTGAACCTGAGGCTGATGACACCGAAAAATGCCTCTTTGAAGATTTTCATGCTCATCTTGGAGGTGCCGAGGACGCGGTCGGTGAAGACGATGGGTACCTCGCACACCTTGAAGCCCAGGCGCGTGGCTGTGTACTTCATCTCAATCTGGAAGGCGTAGCCGATGAACTTCACCTTGTCGAACTTCATGCGCTCCAGCACGCGGCGCGTCCAGCAGACGAAGCCCGCCGTGGCGTCCATCACCTTCATGCCGGTGACAAGACGGACGTACTTGGACGCGTAGTAGGACATCATGAGGCGTCCCATGGGCCAGTTCACAACGGAGATTTTCCCGTCCACATAGCGGCTGCCCACGGCCACGTCGCCCTTGCCGGTGGCGCAGGCGTCGTAGAGGCGCTCCAGGTCGTCGGGGTTGTGGCTGAAGTCGGCATCCATCTCGATCATGTAGTCATAGCCGTGCTCGAGACCCCAGCGCATGCCGTCGAGGTAGGCGGTGCCCAGGCCAAGCTTGCCCTTGCGCTCCTTGATGAAGAGGCGGTCCGGGAATTCCTGCATGAGGCGCTTCACAATATCGGCCGTGCCGTCGGGCGAATTATCCTCGATGATGAGCATATCGAACCTCTTCGGCAGGGAAAACACCTTGCGGATGATGGCCTCAATGTTTTCTTTCTCGTTGTAGGTAGGTGTGATAACCAGTGTATCTGACATGTCTGACGTATTATTAAATTCCGGTGCAAAGATACGACTTTTTTTGCGATTGTAAGAAAAAAAGCGATTGTGTCGAGAAAAAGTCGTATCTTTGCAGGGCATTAATAAACAGAATGTTCACCTAAAACACAGAAAACCATGAAGAAGTATGTTTGCAAAGTGTGTGGCTACGTCTACGACCCCGCCGCCGGCGACCCTGACAGCGGCATTGCCCCCGGCACTGCCTTCGAGGACATCCCCGCCGATTGGATGTGCCCGCTCTGCGGCGTCGGCAAGGACGATTTCGAGCCCGCCGAATGACACAGGAAGCATCGGGGCTGGCCTTCGGGTCAGCCCCGCTTCTTTTTGAAGAAGGTTTTCAGTAGCGCCTCGCTCTCTTCCGCCAGCACGCCCCGGGTCACCTCGGTGCGTGGATGGAGGGGCGAAGGGGTCATGCGGCTGAAGCCCCGCTTGGGGTCGTCCGCACCATAGACGATACGCCCCACCTGTGTCCATCCGGCCGCCCCGGCGCACATGGGGCATGGCTCGAGGGTGACGTACAGGGTGCACCCCGAAAGGTATTTGGCACCCAGGGCTTCCGCTGCTGCGGTGTAGGCCAGCATCTCGGCATGGGCGGTGACGTCGCCCAGCCGTTCGGTCTGGTTGTGGGCGCGGGCGATGATGATGCCGTCGCTCACCACCACGGCCCCGACAGGTATCTCGTCCTCCTCGGCGGCCAGCCGGGCCTCGTGCAGCGCCTGTTGCATGAAGTGTTCGTCGGGATCGGTCAGCAGTCCCATGTCAGTCTTGGTTGAAATATCGTTCATTCCGGGCCTCCATCCGGGGGGTGGTGGCCATGATGGTCAGCTGCCCGTCGCGCATGAAACTCTCCAACGAGGTAACCAGCGCCTCCCCGATGGGCAGGTATTCGTGGTAGGTCTTCCAGTCGATGCGTCCCTGGCTGCTGCGCTGATAGGAGGCTTCGCTGTCGGGACTGGTTTCTATGACGAGGGTCAGCAGCCCGTTCGTGGGGTCGAACATGTAGTAGCGGTCGAAATAACCGGGCATCACCACCTTCACCACCTGCAGCCGCTGCCCCTTGAGCGTGGTGTGCCCACACCAGGTGATCTTCGCCTTCTTCTCGCGCCATCTGTAGAGCGGCGTGCGGAAGTCGTAGCCGCTCAGATGGGTCATGAGGTGCTCTTGGTCCACATCCTCCCATTCCCGCGTGTGTATGTTGAAACTGCGGAACCGGTCTTTGCCGTTGCCGTAGATGGCAAACTGCAGGTACCCGTTGTGTTCCACCTCCACACGGAACATGTCCGGCGCGGTGAACCAGCGGCGCATGTAGGTGGTGTCGGTCGTGCCGTAGACGGATATGGTAGTCTCCAGGACCAGGGTGCTGTCGGACGGAATCCCGTCGTGGTTGAGCATGCGCAGGTAGGTGTCCAGCACCATCGCCGCGGTGTCCAGGGCGGCGGCGGGCGCACCCTGCCCGTGCACCAGGGCCGGCAGCAGGGTCAGGGCCAGCAATAGGCGGTGTTTCCTCATGGTTTCGTTGATTTATTTGGTGAATGGAAATGTCAATCTGTCCACCTGTTCGCGCCGGGTGATGCGGATAGTGGCGTTGTATCCCAGGCTGCGGGCCAGGGTGTTGAGACGTTCCTCGGCGTTGTCGCTCAGCAGGGTCTCCTGAAGCCAGTCGAAGGTGACGGCGCGCCCCGCGTGGCGCTGCAGGCGTTGGTAGTCGGTGCTCTCGTTGATTCCCAGCACCGCGGAGCGCACCCACACCGAATCCGGCGTGGCCATGGCGCGGCCCACCTCTATGATCTTGCTGGCATTGCCCCATATCACGCTGTCCTGTGCCAGCCGCACCTGTCCGTTCACGCTGATACCCTCCACCGTTCCGGTGAAGGAGATGACGGTGTAGCTCCGCTTGGCGGCGGCGGGAGCCTCGGGGGGTGGGGGGGAGGTGCCTGGGTCGCGCAGGGTACGGCAGCCGGACAGCGCCAGCAGCGCCGCCCCCACGGCACAGAGGATGGTACGGCTCCTCATGGCAGACGGCTTTTGATGGCCTCCAGATGGCGCCGGAAGGTGCCGCTTTCGGGGTCCAGTTCCACGGCCCGTTGCATGTAGGGCAGGGCCTCGCGGTCGCGTTCCATCAGGTGCAGTATCCAGGCATAGGTGTCCAGGTGGTTGGCGTTCTCGGGTTGTCCTTCTATGGTGCGGCGGCTCATCTGCTCGGCGTCGGCCAGGCGGATGCCCTGTTCGGCCAGGTAGTAGGCGTAGTTGTTCAGCACCACCACGTCGTCCGGCCCTGCGGACAGGCAGCGGTCGAAGGCCGCCCATGCCTCGTCGTAGCGCCCGGTGTGGTAGAGCACGTCGGCCTTGAGGGCGTAGGTCTCTGCCTCGAGGTATCCGTTGCTGAAGCCCCATTTTTCGGCTTCGCCGAGGGCTGCGAGGGCCTCCTCGTAGCGTTCTCCGGCGGCGGCGGTGGCGGCCAGGAGGTAGTGGGGGAGGGTGTGCATGGGGAACAGGGCCGTGGCGCGACGGGCGTATGCCCCGGTGGCCGCCTCGCTGTCGGGCACCTCGGTGAGGCATATCAGCAGGCGTTCCCACAGGCCGTAGTCGCTGCTGTCGCGCTGCAGCGCCAGCTCGAGCCACCGCACCGCCTCTTCGTAGCGGTGCTGGAGCATGAGCAGGTTGCCATAGTAGGCTCCCAGCCCGGCGCTGTCCTGGCATCCGGCCATGGCCATGTCCACCAGCCGGAAGGTGGTGGCACTGCGGGGACCGAGGAATTCCTCGGCGGTATAAAACCCTTGCAGCAGCTGCAACTTGCTTTTGCTGTCGAGCCCGGGGTTGGCGAAGCCCTGTAGCAGCTCGCTGTCCATCTTGTCCGGTTGGCCTGTGGCCTTGTAGTATTCGGCCAGCTGGATGTGTATGTAGGGGTCGTCGGGGTGGGCCTGCAGGATGCGGTCGTAGTAGGTCTTGGCCTTGGCCGGGCGGCCGTTGCGCATGTGGGTCTCGGCCAGCACGGCGTTGTAGCGTTGCTCCTTGGGGTAGGCCGCCGCCAGCGTCTCCAGCTCCTTGAGGGCTTTCTCCTCCTTGCCCACGGCCTGCCAGAGGCGCTGTTTCTGCATCGACACGGGTTCGGTGACCCCGATCTTGCGTTCCACGCGGTTCAGCGCCTCCACCGCCCGCGGGATGTCGCCCAGCGTGATGTAGGCGTTGGAGAGTTCGTAGTAGTAGTCCAGCACCTCGGGCTGCACCCCCACGATGCGCTCCCAGGTGGCGGCCAGCGCCTTGGCGTCGCCGCGGCGGCCGTGCACCTGGGCCAGCGACAGCAGGTACCAGATGTTCTCGCCCTGCAGCGCCACGGCCCGCTGGGCGCAGGCCAGCGCGCTGTCGGTCCAGCCGCGCTGCAGCAGCAGCTGCCCCATCTCGTACCATGCCGCCGCCGCTTCGGGCACCTCGCGCGTCAGCGCGGCATAGGCGTCCAGCGCCTGCTCCGTGCGGCCGCTCTCCTGCAGCGCCACGGCGTCGATCAGCAGCCCGTCGGCCTTCAGCTGCGCCTCGCTCACCTCGCGGATCGGCTCGCGTTCGTAGGGGCTGCGCACCGCCGCACGCTTCGCACCGCCGCAGCCTGCCAGCGGCAGCAGCAGCAATAATATTAAGGTTTTCTTTATTATATGTATCGCACCCATCGGTTTCGCTTCTCTGGTTCATCCCCAAAAACTCCGATGCGCCCCTTTTATTGTGCCCCGCTCCCAAAAAATATTCCGACCTCCGTACCCATGGCTCCCCGCCCCCGGCTCCGCACCCTATAGGTATCCTCCAGGTATCCCATAGGTATTTACTTCGACTGAGAACCGATATGACCCCTTATGGCCCACTTCCCCGCCACACCCGGACGTAACCCGCGCGGAACCACGCCGATGCCTCTCCGCGGCACGATTTTATATCATAAAAAATCAAAAAAAAACTTGCACGTAAAAAAAAATGTCTATATTTGCACCGTGAAATAGTGTAGACATAAATGTTAAAAACCACTTTTTGAACCTGAAACTGAGATAGATAACCCTTAACAAAGAAAATAAACAATTAATCATCAAAAATCAAACAAAATGAAAAAAACATTAATGGCTCTGAGCCTTGCCATGTGCGCCTCGTTCGCATTCGCCCAGGCTCCGGTTAAGAAAATCGACCGGGATCTGCTCCCCAGCAGGCAGATCGCTGTGTCGGACGTGAAGCCCCAGGATGTCGACTTCAAGGCATCGATCTTCACCAAAGACGCTGACATCGACACGCTTTTCGAGTACGACTTCGCCAACATGCCCAGCACGGCTTACGGTACGAGCTGCAAACTCAGTGCCGCCGACAGGATTGAGGACACCCTCATCGGCACCAAGGAGCACACCATCACCTCCGCCGCCACCTTCTGGCATTACTACACCGACTCCGCTAACTTCGCTAGCCACGCGTCCAACGACTACCCCCAGCTCGCCCAGAGCCTGCAGTCGTATCTCATCAACGGCATCTCCCTCCTCATGGGTCCCTCCCGTATCGGCAACGACAACGGTTTCATGGTTCTCATGATGCAGGAGTACACCACTGCCGACGGTAACTACAACACCTACTTCGCCCTCCCCGCCTTCAACAACACCGACATCCAACACGGCGTGCTCGAGGTCCGCTTCAACCAGTTCTACCGCAAGTTCTACGACCAGTGCTTCATCGACTACAAGGTCGGTAACAGCTGGCGCACCCGCGAAATCAACGTCATCAACATCGACGTCGCCGTCAATCAGTACCTCAACGGCCGCGTGGCCTACACCATGCCCATCGCTGTCGCCGAGCTGTCCACCATCGAACTCCGCTTCCGTGTCTACACCACCCGCTACGCCGAACGTCCAGGCTATCCCATCCGCGATGCCTTCGGCTACGCTTGGGCTGTCGATAATGTCCAGGTCCTCCGCCGCAAGGAGGTCGACCGCATGCGCATCACCGATGCCGGCACCATCGACGGCTTCTACGGCACCCTCCCCGAGGGCATGTCCATCCCCATCACCTACGGTATGACCGTCGGCAACCTCACCCGCAATACCATCTCCAACGTCAATGTCGAAGTCTCCGCCGGCACCAACCGTAACGAAGCTTTCACCTCCGTCGCCACCTCCACCCCCGTCGCCATCCCCGGCGGCGACGTCGACACTACCTACACCATCGCCATCAACGAGCGCGGCTTCTACTTCCCGGACGAGGGCCTCTGGTCCGAGCCCTACATGAGCACCGACTACGGCACCGCCAACATCACCGGCAACTACCTGAAGCGCGGTCTCCCCACCTCCAACACCGGTACCAACTACTACGCTGTCACCCTCAACGCCGGCACCCGCCAGCTTGCTTACGACACCGTCCTCTACAACGTCTCCGAGTACAACAGCTCCCTGGGTGGCTACATCTGGGGCCGTGACAACGGCGTCATCTCCGCAGGCTCCATCTTCGCCCCGCAGTTCACCGACGACGGCTACATCCCCAACGACTGGGCCGGTGCCAACAACCACCACAACTCCTACCGCTACTGGATGCACGTCCGCTACACCACCGGCTCCACCATCCCCAACGAGTGGGTCCTCCGTGGTATGGAAATCGTCCCCTCCCCCCTCATCCCCGAGAGCGACCTCAACGGCATCCGCATCGTCCCCTACATGTTTGAAGAGTTCGACACCACCTACGCCGACGGACGCCGCTTCTTCAACTGGGACTACGTCCAGACCGGTATCGAAGGCCTCATTTACACCCTCGACAGCAGTGGCTACAACGATCTGTCCACCGGCTACATCCTCCCCGGCGATTCCTACAACAGCATCCGCTTCATGTTCCCCGAGCAGCCCGCCCTCAAGCCCAACACCTCCTATCGCGTCGGCTACATCTTGGCCCAGAACGGTAACTTTGCCCCTGCAGGTACCGAGAGCCGCTACGCCGACGGCGACAGCTCCTACATGTACTACCGCAACGATGCTGTCCTGTCCGACTATGCCAGCCAGGTCGATGCCGCCAACCCCTACGAGGTTCTCGTCTACGACCCCCAGGCCCCTAACGCGGAAGGCGAAGCACCCGGTCGCTTCCTCTACTCCCACTACTCTTTCCAGGGCTACCCCCTCATCCGCCCCATCGTCGGAGCCCATGAGATGACCGGCAGTACCACCGTCAACCTCGAGTGCGACGAGCATGCCGAGTTCAGAATCGGCGACACCAACGTGGCCAATGCCACCGACGTCATCACCAACGACCAAACCTTCAGCATCGCCGAGGGTGCCTATCGCTCCATCTACGTCATGCCCAAGGGCGACCACACCGTCATCAGAAGCATCACCCTCAACGGTAACGAACTCATCGGCACCGAGGGCGACGAGGATCTCGCTGTCGAGTTCCTGAACTACACCTACAATGTCGAGGATGCCAACGCCTCTGTGCTCCTCTACCGCGACTACTACCTGATCTTCGTCGGCCCCGCCCTGGCCAACACCACCCTCAACATTGTCGTCACCACCGAGCAGCAGGAGCACATCGTTGGCATCGACCCGGTCAGCGCCAATGTCCGCCTCGCCCTCACCCCCAACCCCGCCACCTCCACCGTCAAGCTCGACCTCGCCGGTGTCAGCGGCATGGTGAACTGCAACATCATCGACATGAGCGGCCGCGTCGTCTACAACGCCACCATGGATGCCGAAAAGGAAAACCCCATCGACGTGAGCTCCATGCCCGCCGGTGCCTACTTCGTCCGCGTCACCAACAACAACTTCAGCAAGATAGAGAAGCTCATCATCAAATAAGCATCCCTGTCCATGATAAAGAGAGGGGCATCCGCTTGCTTGGATGCCCCTCTCTTATTGCCCCCTCGGCGGGCGCCTAAAGTATGTTGCCGAGCTGCTCCTTGATCTTCTCCAGCTCGTCTTTCATCACCACCACCAGCTTCTGTATCTCCACATGGTTGGCCTTCGAGCCCGTGGTGTTGATCTCCCGCCCCATCTCCTGCACGATGAAGCCCAGTTTCTTGCCGCAGCTGCTCTCCTCGCGCACCGTCTGGCGGAAGTAGTCGATATGCTTCTGCAGCCGCACCTTCTCCTCCGTGATGTCCAGCTTCTCAAGGTAGTAGATGAGCTCCTGCTCGAAGCGGTTGGCATCCACCTCCTTCACCGAAGCCTCGGCCATGTAGCGCCGGATGCGCTCCTTGGCCGTATCGATGCGCTCGGCCTCGTAGGCCGGTATGCGGCCCAGCATCTCCTCGATGAGGTCCACATGGGTGCGGAAATCGCCCTCCAGCACCGCACCCTCCTCACTCCGGAAACGGTCGGTCTCCTCGATGGCCCGCTGGATGTCCGCGGCTATCTGCTGCCACGCGGCATCGTCCAACTCCTGCTCGTCGCTGCTGTTCCAAATGTCCGAACTGCCCACCAGGCTGGCCAGCAGGTGCTCGGTGTCGGCTCCCAGCCGCGTGGCCACCTGCTGCAGGGCGGTGTACCGCGAGGAGAGCAGCGCCTCGTTCAGCGTGGCCTCGCTGCCGGCATTCTCCTCGCTCATGATGAATTCCACCTTCCCTCGCTCCAGCTGCGAAAGCATGGAGCGGATCTCCAGTTCGCGACTGCGGTACAGCGAGGGCACCTTCACAATCAGGTCCAGCTGCTTGCTGTTGAGGGTCTTGATTTCGATGTTGAGTTTCTTCTCGCCAAAGGCCGATTGCACCTTGGCGTAGCCTGTCATTGATTTCATATTGCTATCGTGTTTTTGTTTGCAATGATTGGAATTGCGGCGTGGCATAGGTCTCCAGCTGCCCGCCGTTGTCGTAGATGAACATCACGGCCCCGGTGCCCGGCTGTCCGCTATGCGAGGCGATGAACGCCTTGGCCTTCTCCAGCCCCATCACCATGTAGGCCGTAGCCATGGCGTCGGCCATCCAGCACTCCTTCTCCACCACCGAGGCGCTGAGCAGTGAATGGGTCACCGGCCTCCCCGTGGCAGGGTCGATGGTGTGGGAATAGCGCTGGCCATCCTTCTCGTAGTACTTGCGGTAGCTCCCCGAAGTCACCAGCGACCCGTCGCGCAGTTCCACCGCCGTCATCACCACCGGGGCGCTGTAGCGGTCGGCCGCCGGACGCTCGATGCCCACACGCCAGGGCTTTCCCCCTGGCTTGCACCCGCGGGCCGTCACCTCGCCCCCCACGTCGATCAGGTAGCTCTCTATGCCCAGACTGTCGAACATCGAGGCCAGCAGGTCGACAGCGTACCCCTGTGCGATGGCGTTGAAGTCGAGCTCTGTGGCGGGGTTCTCCTTGCTCACGTGGTTGTTGGAATCGATGCCGATGCCGCCTCGGGAAGCCTCGAGCAGGGTCGCCAGCATGGCGCTGTCGGGTTCCTCGCGGGTCTTGAAACTGAATCCCCAGGCCTGCACCAGGCGTCCGATGCGCACGTCGAAGGCCCCTCCGCTATAGCGGCAGACCTCCTGCGAGTGCTCCAGAAGGGTAGCGAGGATATCGTCCACGCTGTCCGTCTCGTTGGCGTTGAGGCGCCGCAGCAGCGAACTGTCCACCCACAGCGAAGCCGAGAGGTCGAAGGCATCCAGCAGCGAGTCCACCTGCGGCTGCAGGTTGCGCCTTCCGCTGTCGAAGTATTGGATACTGTAGTAGGTCCCCTGTGCTTCCCCGTAGAGCTGCACAGGGCCTTCGGGACGGCAGGCCACGGCTGCCAGGGCCACGGCCGCTGCTACCAAAAAGCGTCCGGCACATGCTTGCCGGACGCTTTTGTCTTTAAGCCAAGGTATCATTATTTATTAATGATGAACTTGCGGTTGATTTGTTTTCCGTCAAACGAGGTGATCCGCATGGAGTAGGCACCGTTGGCCATCTGGCCCAGGTCCACAACGGTGTGGGTGCCGGCGGCCTGCTGGGTCATCACCTGCTGGCCTACGGCATTGTAGATGGCGATTTCGGCAAGGCCTTCGCTGCATTCCACATTCAGGAACCGGGCGGCAGGGTTGGGGTAGAGGTTGACCTGTGCAGCCTCGCTCTCGTCGATGCCCACATTGACGGTGATGGTGATCCAGTTGCTCGAGACGCACTGCTCTGCGTTGGTGCTCTCAAGGCGTATGTTGGTGTTGGTGTTCACCGTGCGCTCGAAGGTGGGTTCGGTAGAGGCCGGGGTGGTCTCGTTGCCGACATACCAGGCATAGGCCACAATCGAATCCTCGCTAACGGCCTGGAGACGGGCGGTGCCCTGGCCGTTGGCGTCGGGCTGCAGGTTCCAGTCGCCTTCGATGACGACGGTGGAGGTGTGGTTGATCGTCAGGTTGAGGCGACCGACAGAGTCGCATCCGGCGGCGTTCTTCACATTGGAGAGCTTGAGGGAATCCACCGTGGAACGGGTATAGGTCTTGTTGGTGTAGCCGACCCAGGTGTAGGCGTCGCACGCGGTGGTGTCGTAATTGGCATAGCTCTTCTTCTTGACGGTGAGGATAAGGTGATTGGTGGAGTCATAGCATGCTTTGGCGGTGTTGCCGCGGCTCTCCATGACGAAGATGGTGTCGATGGAGCGGGTGAAGTTGCGCACGCCGTTGAAACGGTGGGTATACTTGTCGCACACGGTGGTATCCACAACGCTCGTGCCGCGCTGCGTCACGGGGAGGATGTCGAGGTGGAGGGTGTAGTAGGTGCGGCATTCGTCGTTTCTATTCGTGGAATAGAGGGTGTCGCCGTTCATATCGGTAACGTATGTGCCGGCGGTGGTGAAGATGGCGGTCTCCTGGTTGCCGGTACCCTGGCGCGAGTTGAACCGGAAGGTGTACTTCTCGCAGACGGTGGCGGGGGTGCGCTCATCGTGATTGGGAGTGCGGGTGAAGAAGAGGTGGGTGGTCTTCAGACAGGCGGGGCTGGTGGCGGTGGCGGCGACGGTGTCCACATGGGAGTATTCGCCGCTGAGGCGGAGGGTGTCGCCGTGCCAGCGGTAGTAGCCGCACTGTTCCACCTCGAGGGTGTCGTGCTGGGTGCCGTTGAAGGCGGTGATGCGGATGGCCATGAGGCTGTCGCAGTTGCCCGCGGTGGTGGTGCCCATGGCATAGAGGGGCGTGTTCACATCGTCAAGGGTGTAGGTGTCGCCCATCCACTCCAGGGAGCAGCCTCCCACAGTGTCGCGGATCACCGTGCTGGCGGTGTCTTTGAACGTGTTGCGGATGCTGATCTGCAGGACGCTGTAGGCATGGCAGGCGGTGGTGCTGTCGATGGTCACGATGGTGGTGTCGGACGTGATGTCGGTGCCGTCCAGCACATACTTGTCGCAGGCCACAATCTGGGTGGTGTCGTAGCTCCTGTTGGAGAGGGTCACCTGTATGCTGGTGATGCTATCGCAGCCGTTGGCAAGGGTGGTGGTGTCGCGGTAGATGCTGTCGGACACCTCGACCAGGATGCCGTTCCAGTCATAGGAGCAGCCTTCGTGGGCAATCTGCTCGGTGGCGGTGGTCAGTGACGAGTTGATGGTGACGTTGAGCTCCTGCACCAGCACCGTGCAGCTGGCGGTGGTGAACGGGACATTCGTGCCGGAAGCGCTGGCAGTCAGCGTGTCGCCCCACGAGGTGGCATAGTGGTCGCAGGCGGTGGCGACCTCGGATTCGATGGTATCTTGACCGCTGAGGGTCACCTCGATCTTGACCAGCTTGTCGCACGACTGGCCGGCCACACGGAGGGTGTCGGTGAACGTGCCGGCGACGGTCCACTTTTTCTCATTGTACATGGCATAGCATCCGCCGCTGACGGGGATGGCATTGACGGTGTCTACCTGCGGAGGCTCGAGGGTGAGGTTCAGCACATACACCGTATCGCCCGAGGTGTAGGTGTCCACCGTGGAGGCGGTGTAGACCGAGTCGTTGGTCCACTTGAAGCTTCCGCAAGCCGTCGTGTCGGTCGTCTCGAACGTGGCGGTGGCGGGACGTTGGCCAAGGGCCAGGGGCATGATTGCGATTGTCAGTAACAGACTCAATAATGCTTTTTTCATCTTGTTAGTGTGTATTTTTATTATTTGTTTTCTTTCCTTACTTGTCGTGCGCGTTTGTGCGCATCTATTTGTTATCCAATTTCTTGTATTGCTGCAGGGGCCGATAGTGGCCGTGCGAACAACATGCAAAGATAATACTTTTTTTTGGAATGGAAGCAAAAAAAGTTTTTTTTAGGATTTTTAATGTTTCCAGTCCGGATTCCAAAGGTGTTGGATGTAGTTTGTTGAAATGTTAAAAATGCACAATTTAACATTTGTTAGTAAAGTCTGGCTGTTGTTTTTAGAAGTCTTAAAAGTTGTTAAAATAAGCCAAAGGGGTACTTCTGGCGATTTTGTAAGTAGTTGGTAATGAATGTGTAGCAAAGTCAAAATGACTTATTGTGCTGTTGTTTAGCGCTTTAAGGCACCCTGTAGGTATCCTGTAGGTATTTAGTAGGTGTTTGGTAGGTATCCGGAAAAGGGACTTTTCGGAAGTGTTAATAGATGTTAAACAGGGGCCGTCTACGAAAGTTTAGCGCACCAGAATCAGCTCGGCGATATTCTCCACGTGGTGGGTGTGGGGGAACATGTCAACGGGCTGGATGCGGCGCACGTCGTAGCGCGTGGCGAGGAGCTGCAGGTCGCGTGCCTGGGTGGCAGGGTTGCAGCTGACGTAGATGATTTTCCTCGGCGCGGTGGCAAGCAGCTGGTTCACAACCTTTTCGTGCATCCCTGCCCGTGGCGGGTCGGTGACGACCACGTCGGGCCGCCCGTTCGCGGCGATGAACTCCTCAGTGAGCACCTCGGCCATGTCGCCCGCGTAGAAGGCGGTGTTGTCGAACCCGTTGCGTCGCGCGTTGAGGCGGGCGTCGGCGATGGCTTCCTCCACATATTCTATGCCCACCACACGGCGGCAGCGCGAGGCGAGGAAGAGGGCGATGGTGCCGGTGCCGGTGTAGAGGTCGTAGAGGGTGTCGTCTGGCTGGAGTTCAGCCAGTTCCGCCACATGGCTGTACAGGCGTTGCGCCTGGGCCGAGTTGGTCTGGTAGAACGATTTGGGGTTGATGATGAAGCGCAGTTCGCTGCCGCCGCCGTAGCCCTCCATCCGCTCCTCGATGTGGTCGGCGCCGTGGTAGGTGTGCACCTCCAGGTCGGCATACGAATCGTTCATCTTGCCGTTGATAATGTACTGAAGCGAAGTGATTTGCGGAAACTCGCGCCGCAACATGTCGAGCAGGGGCGTCAGGCGCTCCATGTCGTCCTGCGCCACGATGACAATCACCATCCAGTGCCCCAGGCTGGTGTTGCGGATGACGAGGTTGCGCAGGAATCCGGTGTGGTTGCGTATGTCGTAGAATTCCAGGTCGTTGGCTATCGCGTAGTCGCGCACCGCCAGCCGGATGCCGTTGCTGGGGTCGGGCTGGAGGGCGCAGTGTTCAATGGGGAGCACCTTGTCGAAAATCTGGGGGATGTGGAACCCGAGGGCGCCCGTGGGTGGTTGGTCGCCGTCGCGCAACTGCTCCGCCGTGCGCCAGGCACGGCTGGAGAAGGTGAATTCCAGCTTGTTGCGGTAGTAGAAGATGTTCTCCGAGCCGCAGATGGGGCGCATGCCGGAGCAGTCGATGCCCCCGATGCGTTCCAGGTTGTCGCGCACCTGCTTCTGCTTGGCCTCCAACTGTGCCGCGTAGCTCATGGTCTGCCATTTGCATCCGCCGCAGGTGCCGAAATGGGGGCATTGCGGCTCCACCCGCAGGGGCGAGGCGCTGTAGAGTCGCACCACGCGGCCCTCCGCATAGTTCTTCTTCTTCTTGTACAGCTGGATGTCGGCCACGTCGCCCGGCACCGCGAACGGCACGAATACCACCATGCCCTCCACCCTGGCCAGGGCCATCCCTTCGGCCGCGGTGTCGGTGATCTCCACCCGCTCCAGCAGCGGCAACTCTTTCTTCTTCCTTCCCATTGCGCTTGTCTTTCAGGTCATAAAACAAAAAAAAGAAGTATCCTCAATACTTCTTTTCATTGCGTTCCTGCAGCCTCCCCATGAGTCAGTCTCAAGGGAATACTACATCTCGTCAGAAACGGACAGTCTCTTTCTGCCTTTTCTGCGGCGGGCGGCCAGCACTTTTCTGCCGTTGGCGGTGGACATTCTCTTGCGGAAACCGTGCTTGTTCGCTCTTTTTCTTCTGGAAGGTTGGAATGTTCTTTTCATCTTTTTTACTCAATTTTTGGAAGTGCAAAAGTACACAAAAAAATCCATACGGCAATGAAAAAATATCGCCTGGGGAAAAAGTCGCCGAATAATACACTGATAACGTGCACTTTACGTCGGCAAAATAAATTCTTTTCTTTGTGTTTGAAAAAAAATATGTACCTTTGCAAATCCGTTTTTCAACCAGGCAAAGTTGGAAAATAACCGCCCGCCGCGCCGCGCGGAATGAGTAAAACAATGAAATGAACCGATGGACAAAAAGGAATTCGTAGACAAAGTGTCGAAGCCCACAGGCTTCACCTCGCAGGACCGGGGCTGGCTGAAGGCCAAGTCCTCCATGTACCCCTACTCCTCCGTGGTCTCCACCCTGGCCCTCCTCGCCGACCATGCCTACGGCTACGACACCCCCGCGTCGCGTCGCGCCGTGGCCTTGGCCCTGTGCAACCCCGACACCATGGACGCCCTCCTCGCCTCCGCCTCCAAAAAGGAAGCCGCCCCCAGCGCCGACGCCGGCGTCGATATCCTGAACGAAATCAACACCTTCCAGGAAATTTCCTTCAAAACCGCCCCCAAGAGCGTCATCCTCTCCCAATTTCTGCAATCCGACCCCTCCGAAGAGCCCCTTCCCGCCCACGACGACCGCTCCGCCCACGAATTCAACGACAAAAAAAGCCTCGCGCCGGATGTTTCCTTAGGAACTGAAACTCTTGCAGTTATACTCGAAAAGCAGGGAAAAATCGACAAGGCCCTCGCCATTTACAAGAATTTATTGGCCCACAATCCCGAAAAAAGTAGTATTTTTGCACCCCGAATCGAGCGTTTGGAAACGCTCCTGAACAGTAAATAATAAAGGTAAGAAACATGTATACAGTTATTGTCATCCTGATTCTGATTGTCAGCGTCCTGCTGGCCGGTGTCGTCCTGATCCAGAACTCGAAAGGGGGCGGCCTGGCCGCCAACTTCTCGGCCCCCCAGCAGGTGCTTGGCGCCCGCGGAACCGCCGACTTCCTGGAGAAAGCCACCTGGTGGCTCGCCGGCATCATGGTCGTCCTCTGCCTCGCCGCTACCATTTCCGTCCACAGCGGCCGCGCCGAAGACCCCATGCAGACCGAAGTGAAGGTCTCCGACTTCAACCCCGTGCAGCCGCAGCAGACCATCCCCATGGAGGTCACCATCCCCGCGGAAGAGTAAGACCCTCTTCCTGTGGACTATCGTGGTGTAGAACAGACCGTTAGTCGACTCATCCTATCCCGCTTTCCGCACTCCCCCACGTGTGGACAGCGGGATGCCTGTGCCCTCATGGCGCACTTCCTCTACGACCGCGACCCCCGTTCCCTCTTCCTCCTCAAAGGCTACGCCGGCACCGGCAAGACCTCCCTTGTCTCCGCCCTGATACAGACCCTGCCGCAGCTGAAGCTCAACACCATGCTCCTGGCGCCCACCGGACGCGCGGCCAAGGTCATCGCCGGCTATTCCGGCCGCCCCGCCTACACCATCCACAAGAAAATCTACATGACCGCCACCGACGCCTCTGGCGTCGTCCGCACGGTCCGGGCCGTAAACAAGCACGCCTACACCCTCTTCATCGTCGACGAAGCCTCCATGATCGGCCTCGAACCCACCGCCTCGCGCCACAGCCTGCTCGAGGACCTGGTGGAATATGTCTACAGCGGCAACCACTGCCGCCTCATGCTCATCGGCGACACCGCCCAGCTCCCACCCGTAGGCCAGAGCGAAAGCCCGGCCCTCGACGAGCGGTTCCTCACCGCCACTTTCAGCCTCAACCTTATTTCCTGCGAACTCACCGAAGTGGTCCGCCAGCAGCAGCTGTCGGGTATCCTCGACAATGCCACCGCACTCCGTTCCCAGATCGCAGCCCTCGCCGACGCCGACGAGGCCACCCTCCCACTCTTCTCCCTGCAGGGCGCCTCCGACGTCGTCCGCCTCCAAGGCGAGGACCTCATGGAGACGCTCTACCGCGAGTACAACGACTTCTCGCTCGAGCAGGTCGTCGTCGTATGCCGCTCCAACAAACGCGCCAACCTCTTCAACCAAGGCATCCGCAACAGCGTCCTCTTCCGCGAGGAGGAAGTCAACGCAGGCGACTACCTCATGGTGGTGAAAAACAACTACTATTGGATTGACACCGAGAGCAATATCGGCTTCATCGCCAATGGCGACATCGTGGAGGTGCTGGCCGTTCGCAACGTGCAGGAGCTCTACGGCTTCCGTTTCGCCGACGCCACCCTGCGCTTCGTGGACTATCCCGACGAGGAACCCCGCGAATGCAAGCTCCTCCTCTCCACCCTCTACAGCGAATCCCCTTCGCTGACGGCCGAGGAATCGGAGCGTCTCTACAACGTTGTCCTTGAGGACTATGCCGACCTCCCCACCAAGGCCGACCGCCTCCGCGAGATGCGCCAGAACCCCTACTACAACGCCCTGCAGGTGAAGTTCTCCTATGCCCTCACCTGCCACAAGACACAGGGTGGCCAGTGGAACACCGTCATCGTGGACCAAGGCTACCTCGGCGAGAGCCCTATCGACCGCAACTACCTGCGCTGGCTCTACACCGCCTTCACCCGCGCCACCGACCGCGTCTACCTCCTCAACTTCGACTCCAGGTTCTTCCCTGAGCAAGACCAGTAGCGCCCCCCGGAATCCCCCGCAGAAAATCCCGCACCAAAACCCGTTTTCCCCCCGAAATGCCAGTTTTGCAACAGACTGTTTCCTTGCATGTTACAGGCATCCTCTTCTTCCTCTCTTCTTCTCCTCCTGCTGTCCTCCTGCAACTCCCTCTGCATCCCCTCCGGAAATGGCAAAGATAGAAAGAGGCAACCCCGCAGGATTGCCTCCTTTTTAGAAAGTTGTCCCCAGTTGTCTTCAATCAAAAACCGGTAACAGCCGCCCTGGCACTATCGCACTACGACGACTCTTCGAGCCGCCCCGTTGCCCACGCGGACAAGGTAAGTGCCGGCTGCCGGTGCCTCGAATCGCACAGGCTGGTAGGTGTCGTGGCGTGTGGCGAGCAGTCTTCCCACGGCGTCGTAGAGTGCCACCGGCTGCCCCTCGGCTCCTTCCACCACAATCTGCCCACCCTGCAGGTAGAGGCTATAGTGGAGGGTTTCAACTTCGCTGACCCCCACGTAGACAGTGTCGGTTACATATATTGTATCGTGCACGATGCGGTCGATGTATAAGGTATCTGTAATATGCACGGTATCGGTCAGGTACAGCGTGTCGGTGTGCATCATGACGAGGGTGTCGACGAGCGTGATGTAGGCCGTGTCGTGGAGAAGATTGTCAATATAGGTGGTGTCGTGTATGTAGGTGGTATCCACTGGCGGCAAGGAAAATGTGGCGATAATAAGGGTGTCGGCATCGACGGCGAAGGAGAGCGGGTTGCTGACTTGTCCGTCAGGCCAATGGCTGAAAATGAGGCCGCCAGTGGGGAAGGCGTAGAGCGTGGCCGTGTCACCGCGGTAGTAGGTGCCGGCGCCGATTACAGTGCCAAGTCCTGACGGCGTTGCGGTGGAGGATACGATAAAGGTGTCGGGTTCAAAGGAGGCAATGAAAGCCGTGTCGTGTGTGAGGGTGACGGAGCGTGGGTTCTCGGTGTTTCCGTCGTTCCATGCCACAAAGCGGAAGTGCCCGTCGGGGACTGCCTGGATGGTGGCCTGCCCCGTCTCGCATGGCGAGGTCAGATATTCAACGGTTCCACGTCCTGCGTCAGAAGATGAAACGTGCATCGTGTGGCTGCCGCTGAGCAGCTGGTAGTTGGTAAAGCGGCTCCAGCCTGTGGCGTTCTGGTAGTCCTGGATGGCCGTGCAGGGAACGTAGACGGGGATGGCGAATTGCCCACTGTTAATCAAGTATTGGGAGGATGAGGATGGAGGTGTCGGAGCCAAAGAACGGATTTCGACAAGATTATCCATGCCGTCAAAAGCGTTGCTGCCAATGCTGGTGAGAGAGGCAGGAAGTACAAGATGTGTTACGCCCGGGCACCCGTAGAAGGCATACGGAGGAAGGTACCGCACATTGTTGCCTATATGGATTTGGGCAAGGCTGTTGCTTTGCAAGGCGGAATACCGTGTATAGCCATGTACGTTACTTATCAAAAGGCAACTATCAGCATTGAAGTATATATCTGTCAGTGCAGGACAGTTCTCAATGAGCCTTTCCCCAATATAGGTTACCGCCGGGGGGAATGTGAGGGAAACCAGCGAGGAGCACCTTTGGAATACGCCGTAGCCAAGATAGCGCAGGGTGGAAGGAAAGTCTATGCCGGAAAGCGACTGGCAATTTTCGAAGGCGCTGTATTTGATAGTGTCCAGCCCTTCGGGAAGAGAAATATTCTGTAGGTTGGTGCATCCATAGAAAGCGTTTTCTCCCAAGCTCTGCAAGGCAGGGATTGTAATGGATGCTAAAGAAGTACAACTTTGGAATGCGGAATTACCAATCCGTTCGACAGACGTTCCCATCTGGATGCTGGACAGTGAAGAGCATGACGAAAAAGCAGCGTCGCCAATGTCGCGGACACCATTGCCGATGATGACACCCAAAAGGTTGCTGCAGCTGCCGAAAGCCCTTCGCTCGATACGGGTAACAGAATTGGGGATAATCAGATTGACGAGGTTGGTTTCGGCGAAGGCCGAGAAGGGGATGTTCTTCACGTCGGGACCAATAGTAAGTGTGGAGAAGTAAGGGCACGCTTCAAACCAGTCGCCCCTGCTGCCTGTCGAGGGATTGATGCAAGAGTCTGCATTGAAATTGACGTTGGTCAAGGCTGTCCACCAGGAGAATGCTCCATAGCAGATTTCTTCAATGCCGGCAGGTATGGTCAGCTCGCTGATGATGCTATTGCCACGGAACGCCGTGATTCCGATGTACTTCAACGACGAGGGCAGGGTGAGTTGATGAAGCGCATTGTCAAAGAACGCACCGTTGTCTATTGTGTCCAATCCCGTACCCCAGGTTATATGTTTGATTTTGCACCCCCCGAAGGCGTATTTTCCAATGCTACGCACGGAGTTGGGAATTCCTATGGTGTCTATGTTTGTGCGGTTGATGAAAAGGTTTGCCGGGATATATTTCACATGGGGGCCAAAGTTGACGTATGCAATGGGGGAGTTCCCAAACACGGTATTGTTTACACTGTAGATATAGGCGTTGTTGGTGGCAAAACTTGCAGGGAAGGCTCGGCAACTGTCGGCCTGGAAGTTTATGGTGCGCAACAGGGTGCACCCATTGAAGGCATGCTGCCCGATGCTGCCCATTTGGCGAGGGATTGTGAGGGAGGGGAGGGTGATACAACCATAGAAGGCATACTGCCCGATGGAGGCTACGCCAGTCCCGAGGTCGAGGCTGCCCAGTTCGCTGCAGCCATAGAAGGCATAGTCGCCGATGGAAGACACTGTGGCCGGGATGGTGACGGAGGTGAGGCTGTCACACTGGTAGAAGGTGTTGAGGGTGATGGTGGTAACGGTGTAGGTGGTGCCGTTGTGGGTGACGGTGGCCGGGATGTCCAGGATGCCGTGCGGCTTGGCGTAGCCGCTGTAATAGTTGTTGGATGCATAGTTGGGGTATGTCAGGCCGACGGTGGTGGGCGAGAGGATTTTGAAGTAGAGTGTCTTGCCGCTTCCAAGCGAGTGCTGGAAGTCGAAATTCTGCGCAAAGGCATTCATGGCAACTGCCAACAGGGGCAAAAGCAATAGCGTTTTTCGCATTCGTTTGTCGCCGGTTATATACCATCGGCCCGTCGGTTCTGGTTGCTCTGATACCCGTGGGAGCGTGTGGAATCGGTTTTGTCTACGTAGGGACACATAAAAAAGTAGCGCGGGTATCTAGCTCATCGCTTATCCCGCCCTTTCGGCTCTCGCATTGCCTTCTAATCGAGAATAAGCAATGCCTGTAGCCCACGCATGCAGTATAACACAACCCGGGGGCTGAATATACCACGCCATGGACGAAGGCCGTTGCCTTATCGCGCGATTAGATGGTTGAATTTGCGAGATTCAAAAGGGCCGCCGATAAAACGTTAGCTCAACGTCTTTCCTATTATGTCTCTGTCGTCGAACCACTTACCCTACAGGGCACCGGTGCGATGACACTGCAAAGATACACATATTTTCTCCAATGGAGGGCATCCTTTTGTTAAAATTCACTAAATTGCCTCCGGCATCCGCCCCAGCGTGGAGTGGGAAAAGGGGTAGAAAAACGGCCGCAAGGCAAATTTTTCTAGGTTTGCAACAGGCTGGCTGCCAGTAGGCTGGAGGCATCTTCTTCTTCCTATCTTCTTCTCCCCTTGGGGTGTGGATACAATAAAAGGGGAGTGGGGGCGTTATGAATGAAGAATGAAAAATGAAGAACGAAAAATGAAGAATGAAGAATTTCAATTTTCAATCCTCAATTCTCAATTTCAATTTTCAAATCTCAATTATAAATTTCAATTTTAATTCTAAAGATTATGGCAAAGATAGAACAAGGCATCCTCGGGCCGTTCCGGGGCAAGGTGGGCACGGTGGTGGGCTTCCTGTGGCGGGGGCGTCACGTGGTGCGCGGCTACCGCAAGGAAATCAACTACCCGAACACTGAGAACCAGCGACTTGAGCGCGACTGGTTCGTCTCCATGGTGCGCTTCGCCGCCACGGCGCGGCAGGCCCTCCTGCTGGGCTTCCGCGAGAAGGCTGCGCAGTGGCAGATGACCGAAGGGAACGCCTTCGTGAGGGAGAACAAGCGGTGCTTTGCGAAGTGCGACGGCGGCAGCGTGGTTGATTACAAGCATATTAGCATTTCGCAGGGCCCTGCGGCACCGGTGATTTTCACGGGTGCCAGGCTTGGCGGGGACGGTGTGCTGGAGGTGGGCTTCGAGCGGAACAGCGGCATGACGCGCGCCAAGGCTGCCGACCGCGTGTATGTCTACATCTACCATACCGCCACGCGTGCGGGCCTCCTCTCCGCCCCGGCCGAACGCCGCGCGGGGCGCCTGCGCGTGCAGCTGCCCGACGGGTGGGCGGCGCAGGAGGTCAGGCTTTGGGGTTTCGTGGTGGACAAAGAAGGCCGAGCCAGCGGCTCGGCCTACATAGACCTGGAGCGGGAGGACCGCCCCGAGGGTGTTGCTGCAAACGATTCACTCTCAACGCACCACGGCGAGGCACTGCACGGCGGTGCCGCTGTCGGTGAGGAGGCTGACGATGTAGAGGCCCGGCTCCATCCCCGAGGTGTTGAGCTCGATGTCGGTGGCGTTTAGGTTGTGGCGGGTCATGACGACCTGCCCCAGCGCGTTGGTCACCTGCAGGCTGCGGATGGTGCTCGAGGCGGTGATGCGGGCCACGTCGGACGTGGGGTTGGGGTAGAGGCTCACGGTTGTGGGCTCGACGGCCTCGAACGATACCGGTGCATCGGCCTGTGCCTGGGTGGGGCCGTTGATGGCACACGAAAGGGCGGGCGCGCTGGCCGAGGTGATGGCCTGTATTCTCCAAGCCACATCGTAGTTGGACGACACGCTCACCATGCTGACCCACTCCCCGTTGTTGTATATGTACTGGCCGTTGATGGTGCCGTTGGGGGCGTCCACGTAGGAGGCGGGGTAGGAGACGCCGTCGGTGGAGAAGGTCACCCAGAGGTCCTGGCTGGTGTTGAGGGCAAGGCCGCCGTGGATGGGGATGTACTCCCAGGTGTTGGTGGCGGACAGGGTAACCTGGTCGGTATGGATCGGTGTGGCGCTGCTGATGTCGGAACCCTGGTAGATATTGAGGGTGTACTCCCCGGCCGAGTGGAGAAACAGACCCACGGAGGTGAGGTAGTTGCGTCCCGAGAGGTGGTTGGAGGGGATGCGGATGCCCCAATCTATGGCACCGGTGTTGCCGCGACCGAGGGCGTCGGCGTCGGCGTCGGGGCGGTCGTCGCAGTAACTGACGGTGTCGTTCCATGCGGCAAGGCTGATGCGCGGACGGAACGTGTTGCTTTCATGTTTTTTTGATTTTATATGTATGTTGTAATAAATACGACGGGTCAATCCGCAGGGGGAGACCCGTCGTAATTGCGTAAGTGTCAGAGCGGGGCTGCAGCTTAGATAAGCTTGCTGCCGGCTTTGAACTTGGCGACTTTCTTGGCGGCCACTTTCACGGGCTTGCCAGTGCGGGGGTTCTTGGCGGTGCGGGCTTTGCGCTTCACAACGCTGAAGGTGCCGAAGCCGATGAGGGTAACCTTCTCGCCTTTCTTGAGCTGCTCCTGGATGGTGTCGAAGCAAGCGGTCATAGCCTGTTTGGCGGCGACTTTGGTCATGCCGGTTTTCTCGGCCATGGCGTTAACTAACTCGGTTTTGTTCATAATGGTTGATGTTTAAAGGGTTATTATTGAATTGTTTTTACGTTGTTTGTTCACGGTGCAAATGTAAGAACTTTTTTTAATTTGCACCAAATTTTTTTTCAATTTTCTCAATCGGATTTTCGGCCGATTTTGCATTATGCTAATTCCCAGCCGGTTACATTTTTTCCGCGGAGAAATTCCTCGATGCTATTTTGTTTCTTACCGCTCATTTGAAGGCTCAAAATGCTGATAAATCCGTCGTTTGCGCCGATTTTCAATGACTTTTTGCCATCGCAGACGAGGGCTCCCGGCGTGGCGGAGGGGTCGGGGAGAAAGGCGGTGTCGAAGATTTTGAACGGCACCTCGTCGCCCTGTGGCGAGCGGAGGGTGAGGGTGGCGGCGGGGTAGGGTGCGAGGCCGCGGACGAAGTCGGCCACCTGCCGTCCCGGCTGCCGGAAATCGATGCGGCAGTCCTCCTTGAAGATTTTGGGTGCGGTGGTAGGTGTGCCCTGCTGCGGAGCGGGGGCGAGGGTGCCGGCCTGCAGCCCGTCGAGGGTGCGCACGACGAGGCCGCGGCCCATGTCGGCCAGGCGGTCGTGGAGGGTGCCGGCGGTGTCGGACGGCAGGATGGGGGTGGACTGCTGGAGCAGGATGTGCCCTTCGTCGATCTGGTGGTTGAGGAGGAAGGTGGTCACGCCGGTCTGTCGTTCGCCGCGGATGATGGCCCAGTTGATAGGCGCTGCGCCGCGGTAGGCGGGCAGGAGGGAGGCGTGGAGGTTGAAGGTGCCGTGCGGCGGCATGTTCCACACCACCTCGGGCAGCATGCGGAAGGCCACCACCACGATGATGTCGGCCCCGAGGGCGCGGAGGGCGTCGAGGAAGGCGGGGTCGCGCAGGCGGTCGGGTTGCAGGAGGGGAAGCCCGTGGTCCAACGCGTACTGCTTCACCGGGCTGAAGACCACCTTCTGCCCGCGGCCGGCCTGCCGGTCGGGCACGGTGACGACGGCGCAGACCTCGTGGGAGGAGTGCACAATGGCGTCGAGCGAGGCCACTGCGAAGTCGGGGGTGCCGAGGAAGACTACTCGCATTTAGAAAGGTATTTCGTATTCGATACTGTCGGCGAGTGCCACCATCTTGAGGGCGGCCACGGCACCTTCGACACCCTTGTTGCCGTGGCGTCCGCCGGCCCGGTCGAGGGCCTGCTGCATGGTGTCGGTGGTGAGCACGCTGAAGATGACGGGGCGGCCGCGCTGGAGGGAGACGTTGGTGAGCCCTTGGGAGACGGCCTGGCAGATGAACTCGAAATGGCGCGTCTCGCCCTGGATGACGCAGCCGATGCAGATGACGGCATCGACCGTGGTGCGCCGCAGGATGGTGTCGGCGGCCGTGGTGAGCTCGAAGGTGCCGGGGACGCGGTAGACGCGTATGTCCTCCTCGCTGACGTGATGCTCGCGCAGGGTGTCTACTGCCCCCTGGAGCATGGCGTCGGTCACCTCGGGGTTCCACTCGGCAGCCACAATGGCGAAGCGTTTGCCCTCGCCAGAGGGGACGGTGGAGGGGTCGTGGTCGGAAAGGTTGGTCTTTTTCATAGTTAGAAGTCCTTTATATTATATGTATAGGAGGAGGCTGCTGGTTTGCGCTTGCCCTTGGGGTTGGAGGGCTCCTTGATGATGCTCCCGTCGGGCTTGTGGTGCGATTCCCGCCCATGGCCCGGCTGACGGATGCCGAAATAGGTCTTGTCCAGGTGCAGGCGCCGGGTGCGTAGGGTGTAGTTGTCGAAGTCCAGTATCCACTCGGGGTCGAAGGTCTGGTAGAGGAAGCGGCACTCGAAGTGCAGGTGGGGTCCTGTGGAGTTGCCTGTGCTGCCGCCGAGGCCCAGCACCTCGCCGGCGGCGACTTCCTGG
Source organism: Bacteroidales bacterium (assembly GCA_017940465.1). GTDB lineage: Bacteria > Bacteroidota > Bacteroidia > Bacteroidales > P3 > Colimorpha. The sequence continues at coordinate 79,191 of JAGAYN010000031.1, forward strand.
TTGGGCTTGACATGGATTTTGGAGAGGTGGCCGTAGAGTGTCTCCAAGCCGTTGGGATGCCTCACCACCACACAGTTGCCGTATCCTCCCATCGGGGAAGCCACGCGGACGGTGCCCCCGAAGGCGGCATGGACAGGGTCGCCTGTATTGAGTGCTATGTCCACTCCGTGGTGCCCGCGCTGCCACCGCCAGCCGTAGTTGGAGGTCTTGCTGTTCTTCACCGGGAAGCAGAAACCGCCGGTGTCGCTGACCAACTTCAAGATGATTTCGTCGGGCAACATGTCGAGTTGCGTGCGCCCGTGGGGATTGACGCGGTGGTGGGGGAAGGCGTCGTACCAGAGGGGGACCCATGCGCGGTCGAGGGGGGTGGCGTCGGCGGTGGTGGCAGGGGAGGGGGGCGGAGTGGCGGGCTTGGCTGTAGGGGACGGGGTGGCTTTGACGGGGGCCGCCTTGGGGGTGGAGGTGGCTTTGGGTGCAGCAGGGGCTTTAGGCTTCTCCAGCCGGACAGCAATCAAGGAGTCGTAGTAGGACATCTGGGCTTGACTGATACCGATACCGCACAGGAACAGGAGTGCCAGCACCAGCGTGCGCCGCAGCCGCGCCACAGGGAATCCCAACAGCTCGCGGTATTTGGCTACGGTGCGCCGCGCCAAAGGGAAGCCCTGGGCATTGAGCCGCTGGGTGAGGGCCTCGTCGGAGAGAGGTGAATGCTTGTCTTCCGCATTGATGGCATCGGCCAGCTTCTGCTTGATGGTCTCCACCGAAATCTCTTCGCCGGCATCGCCCATCATGCCCTTGGAGAAGCACTCCTTGAGGGGTATGGTGCCGAAGTCGGTCTGTAGGTACTTGCTGTTGGCCATGCGCGAGACGGTGCTGATGTCCAGCCCCGTGGCCTCGGCCACCTCGCGCTGCCGTAGGGGTTGCATCTGGTCGGGGTCGCCGGTGAGGAGGAACCGCCGCTGGTGCTTGATGATGAAGCGCATCACACGGACAATCGTGTCGTGCCGCTGCTGGAGCAGGTCGATAAACCCCTGGGCATCGGCCTGTTTGGTGCGCAGGAACTGGAGGGTCTCCTTGTCGCCTTTCTGCCGCTCCATCTCGGCCAGCATGTCGGTGTAGTAGGTGTTGAGGCTCAGTTTGGGAATATTGCCGTCGTTCAGGTAGAAGGATAGTTGCCCGTCGTGCTGCTGGAGGATGATGTCGGGCGTGTAGGTCTGGGCGGCCATGTCGCTCTCGGCTTCGGAGCCGCCAGGCTTGGGGTTGAGCCGCCGGATGAGCGATGCGGCCTCGTCCAGCGCCTCTCCGCCTACGCCAAGGGCGGCCTGCAGGTATTCATAGCGGTGGTTGGCAAAGTCGTCGAAATGGCCCTGAAGGATACTCCTGGCCAGCGCGGAAGCGGAGGTGGGCTCCATGCGCCGGAGCTGCAGCAGGAGGCATTCCTGCAGGTTGCGGGCGCCGATGCCGGGCGGGTCGAGGTTCTGGATAAGATGCAGCACCTCCTCCACCTCCTGTGGCGAGGCATCGATGCCCTGCCGGAAGGCAAGGTCATTGGCTATGAGGTTGAGGTCGCGCCCCAGATAGCCTGCTTCGTCGAGCGATCCTATCAACTCGTCGGCAATCAGGTGCTGGCGTGGGGTGAGGTTGAGGGAGACGAGCTGCTGGTAGAGCCGGTCGGAGAACGAAGAGTGGTCGGCCACTATGAACTCGTGCCGCTGGGCGTTGGGGTCGTGCTCCAGGCGTTCTCGGTAGTCGTATCCGAAGTCCTCCTCGTCGCTGTCCCAATCGGACGAGTCGTTGTCGCGGGCCAGGGTGTCGATATCCTCGGCATTGTCCGGGGCTTCCGCCTCGAGGAGCGGGTTCTTCTCTATCTCTTCCTTGATGGCATGTTCGAGGTCAGTGACGGGCAACTGCAGCAGACGCATGAGTTGTATCTGTTGCGGAGAGAACTTCTGCTGCAGTTGCTGTCGCTGGACCTGTTTCATTGTTTAGCGGACGATGTCCATTTCTGCAATGAGGTTCTTGGCACCGGCGTAGACGTCGATGACCCAGAGCATGTAGCGGCTGTCGAGGCAGATGCAGCGCTGCAGATTCTCCTCGAAGTCGATGTCGCCGCTCATGGCCTCGCTGTTGCCGTCGAATGCCAGGCCGATGAGGCGGCCGCGGGCGTCGATGACAGGCGAACCACTGTTGCCGCCGGTGATGTCGTTATTGGTGATGAAGCAGGTGGGGAGTTCGCCTTTACGGTTGGTGTAGCGGCCGAAGTCGCGCTTCTCGTAGAGTTCCTTGAGGCGTGTGGGGACAGCGAATTCGCTGCTGGTGGGATCCTCCTTCTCGATGACACCCTTGAGGGTGGTGTAATAGTGGTAGGAGACACCGTCCTTGGGGTCGTAGCTCATGACGTTGCCATAGGTGAGGCGGATGGTGCTGTTGGCATCGGGCGACATGAGTTTGCGGCTGCTGTTGATTTGCAGGATGCCATCGGTGAAGTCGCGGATGCCACGCTCCAGGTTGTCCTGGGAGTCCTGCGGGAGTTCGTCGTTGAGGGCCTGGTAGGCGTTGATGGCTTCGGTGCCGGCCTGCGCCAGGGGGTCTTTCTCAAGGCTCTTGGCATTGGGCTTCTGCATGAACTTGGCCAGGGCGTCGGCATTGGAGAAGAAGGACTTCTTGTAGAGCTCGTCGGCATACTTGCCGAAGTCGCCTTTGTACTTCTTGTTGGCGTCCACCAGGAACTTCGGGCAGTAGCTGGGGTTCATGTTGTCCACCACGTACTTGAACATTGCGGTCACCAGGCGCTTGTCCACGTTCATATCGTAGTCTTTGTAGAAGTTGTCGATGTAGTTCTGGTATTTGGACAGGTCGGCGTTCTTGTCCTGTTCGAGCTCGGCCTGGAAGGTACGGCTGAGGCGGGCGGCGAAGAGCGGGGCCTCGGGTCCGGAGAGAAGGCCTTCGATGAGGTACTGGTTGGCTTCCGAGATGTTGGTGCGTGCGGCGTAGCCGTCGCGGATGAGGTCGAGGGCGCGGCTGTATTTGGGCGAGCGCTGGCGGCGGGCCCAGGTGGTGTATTCGCGCTCCACCTCTTTCTTCACCTCCATGGTGCCCAGGTTCTTGAGGGCTTTGTTCTGCTCGTAGCTGTACTTCCAGTAGTTGGAGCAGGAGGCGTATTTGGAGGCGTATTTGATGCGCGTGGCCTGGTCGGCGGCCATCTCCTCGCGGAGGATGTTGATTTTCACGGTGCGGATCTCGTAGCGCAGCTTGTTGGTGATGTTCATAGTCTCCTCGAGGCCGTAGGAGGTGAGGAAGTGGTCGGTGGTGCCGGGGAAGCCCATGACCATGGCGAAGTCACCGTCGCCGATCTCGCCGGCGCTGACGGGCAGCGAGTGCTTGGGGTTGAGGGGGACGTTGTCCTTGCTGTAGTCGGCGGGGGAACCGTCGGGGGCGGTATAGATGCGGAAGAGGGAGAAGTCGCAGGTGTGGCGCGGCCAGGACCAGTTGTCGGTGTCGCCGCCGAACTTACCCATCGACGAGGGGGGGGCACCCACAAGGCGCACGTCGCGATAGATGACGTGCACGAAGAGGAAGAACTGGTTGCCGTTGAACATCGGACGCACGCGTGCGCTGTAGACGGTGCCCTCGACGGCTTTCTTCGCTATCTCTTCGCTCACGCGGTCGATGGCGGCCTGGCGGTCGCTCTCGCTCATCTCGTCGGAGAGATGCTCCTTGACGCGGTCGGTGACGTCCTCCATGCGGACGAGGATGGAGGCGGTGAGGCCCGGGTTGGGGAGCTCCTGGTCCATGGTGTAGGCCCAGAACCCGTCGCGCAGGTAGTCGTGTTCGACGGTGGAATGCTCCTGTATCTTGCCGTAGCCGCAGTGGTGGTTGGTGCTCATCAGGCCCTGCTTGGAGATAATCTCGCCGGTGCAGAAGTGCCAGAAGGGCGAACCTGCGTTGCCGAGGCCCACGATGGCGTCCTTGAGGCAGGCACGGTTGATGCTGTAGATGTCTTCGGGCGTGAGTTTGAATCCGGCCCGTTGCATGTCGGAATAGTTCTTTCCGATCAGGGACAGCAGCCACATGCCTTCGTCGGCGCGCGCGGCATTGGGGGCGATGACGGCCATCGCCAGGGCAATCACTAAGGTGCGAATTTTCATTGTGTTAATCTGTTTTTATTATTTATGAATACTATTTTTCAAGGTGCAAAGATACAACTTCCGCCCGAAATGGCCAAATTTATTTTTCCTCCGTCCGGTTTCCGGCAGGGACCCTATAGGTATCCCCCAGGTATCCTGTAGGTATTTACTTCGACTGTGAACCGATATGACCCCTTATGAACCCCCGATTTCCCTGCCTGTCTGGCAACTCCTATGACTGCCAGTGTTTTAGCCTCTTCCGGGCATCGGAAACGGTCCCTTCCCGCCTCCTTCGGCCGGGCGGGGTTCCGGGGCAGGGGAGGGGCGGAAAGTTTTCAACACGGGCGGCGGGCGGCCACCGGCCGCCCGCCGCCCGCCAAAAGCGGATTCAAGTCGCACTTATACAGCCTGTTGTGAAATTTTTAAAGAAAAATGAAACCTTTTTCTGGAAATTCCGTTAATGGTTATGAACAACAAAATTTGGTTAAAAAAAACAAAAAAAGGATTTTTTTGGCAGAAATTGGAAATTTCTTCGTAATTTTACAACCTGAAAAATAGTAGGCAAAAATGGCGTTAATACTTGGAAAAGAGTACTGTAAGATTGACTCGAACGGTCGTTTCAAGTTTCCAATTGCGTTGAAGAGGCAGTTGGAGACCGAGGACGGGCGTTTCGTCATCCGTCAGAGCGTCTATGCCGAGTGTTTGGAGCTGTGGACCTATGCCAGTTTCAGGGAGGAAGTGGAGAAACTCCAAGGAATGCTCAACCCCTACCGCCGCGAGGACCGCGAACTGCTGCGCAAGCTGACCGAAGGCAACATCGTCGAGCTCGACTCGAACGACCGCCTTCTGGTGCCCGCCGAGCAGAAGCACGTCATCGCCAAGGCCAAGGAGGTTGTCCTGCAATCGACCGGCAAGTTCATCGAGCTCTGGGACCGCACCGCCTACGACCGTATGAACACCGCCGGCGGCGACTTTGCCCAGAGGGCAGAGGCGCTGCTCGGCCCAAGCCGGAGCGATGCCGATGCAGGAAACCAGCTACCATAGCCCCGTGATGCTTGCCGAGGCCCTCGACGGCCTCGCCCTGCGCCCCGAAGGCACCTATGTGGACGCCACCTTCGGCGGCGGCGGCCATTCCCGCGCCATCCTCCAGCGGCTCGGCCCCGAAGGCCGCCTGCTGGCTTTCGACCAGGACGCCGACGCCCTGGCCAACGCCATCGACGACCCGCGCTTCACCCTCATCAACGAGAACTTCCGCCACATGAAAAACTTCCTCCGCCTGCACGGGGTGCGGCAGGTGGACGGCCTGCTGGCCGACCTCGGCGTGAGCAGCCACCAGTTCGACGTGCCGGAGCGCGGCTTCTCCACCCGCTTCGACGGCGAGCTCGACCTCCGCATGGACCGCCGCGCACCCACCACGGCGCGCGACCTCGTGAACTCGCTCCCCGAGGAGGACCTCGCCCGCCTGCTGAAACTCTACGGCGAGCTGCCCAACGCACGCCAGATGGCCAAAGCCATCGTCCAGGCACGTTCCGAAAAGGAACTGCTCACCACCTTCGACCTCCGCCAGGCCGTGGCCCGCCACCTGCCCCGCGGCATGGAGAACAAATACCTCGCCATGCTCTTCCAGGCCCTGCGCATCGAGGTGAACGGCGAACTCGACGCCCTGCGCGAAATGCTCCTCCAGGCCTGCACGCTGCTGCCCGAAGGCGGGCGGCTGGTGGTGATCAGCTACCACTCGCTCGAGGACCGCCTGGTGAAAAACTTCATGAAAAGCGGCAACTTCGAGGGCGACCAGGAGAAGGACTTCTACGGCAATCTCCTGGCCCCGATGCGCATGGTGAGCCGCGGCGCCGTGAAAGCCTCCGCCGGCGAACTGGAGCGCAACAACCGCGCCCGCAGCGCACGCCTGCGCGTGGCCGAACGGACTGCCAATAATATAATGAATTAAAGAAAAGGAATCACGAAAGGAATGGGAAACCGCTTCAGAGAAAAAGTAGTCGAGGAAGGGCTCAAGCCCGAACCCGAAGTGGCCGAGGCCGAGGTGCAGCCTGCAGCCCCCGAGGCCGAAGCCGCACAGGCCGGGCCCGAACGCCGGCGCGGTGTCGGCAAGGTGCTGGGCGGCATCGGCAAGGTGCTGGGCGGCGACCTGCTGGCCGACAAGATGGTGCTGCAGCAGATCCCCCTGCTGCTGCTCTGCCTGGTCTTCCTCCTCCTCATCGTGGCCAACCGCTACAAGGTGGAAAGCCTCAGCCGCGACAAGCTGGCCACTCAGGAACGCATCAACGACCTGCGCGAGCACCGCATCCAGATGCAGAAGCAGTACCAGAAGAGCGTCAAACTTTCGCAACTAGCCGAAGACCTGAGCGCCACCGGCGTGGGCATCACCTCCGGCCCGCCCTATGAAATCGAGAAATAAGACCATGAAACAGGAAGACAACGATAAACGGATGACACGCGGCATGGTGGTCCTCTACCTGCTGCTCACGCTCGGCGTGGGCATTGCCGTCATCGTCGGCATCGTCAAGATACAGTTTGTCCACGGCGACGAATGGCGCGCCCGCGCCAGCAAGCGCGAAGCCGGCCTGCGCATCGACCCCGCGCGGCGCGGCAACATCTACTCCAGCGACGGCAAGATACTGGCCACCACGGTGACCGAATGCGACCTCTACCTCGACCTCTACAACGCCCCGCTGCTCGACGACAAGGGCAACCCCGTGTATGACAAGAAAGGCCGCCCCCGCGAGACGGGACCCATCACCGACAGCAACTTCATGGCCTGCCTCGACACGGTTTCCTTCATGCTGGCACAGGCCCTCCCGGCACACAGCGTCCAGTACTACCGCGACCGCCTCCTCAAAGGACGCCAGCGCGAGAAGTCGCGCCGCTGTGTACTCATCCAGCGCGGAGTGCCCTACTCGGTATGGCTCGACATTAGCCGCCTCCCGGGATGGCGGCGCGGCGTGGTGAAGCAGGTCGACGGGCAGAGCGTGATCCGACAGGTCCGCGCCCACATCTACGGCAACCTCGCCGAAAACACCATCGGCTTCCGCAACAGCCGCGAGAAGAATACCTACACCGGCCTCGAAGGCTACTACGACAGCATCCTCCGCGGCCAGGACGGCATCTTCAACTGCCGCCGCCTCACCATGGGCATCTGGCTCCCCGATGAGCCCCGCGAACGCAAGGAAATACCCCAGCGCACCGACGGCGACCGCGTGGACACCCTCGTGGTGCAGAACAAGGTGGACGGCCAGAGCATCGTCTCCACCATCGACACCCGCTACCAGGACATCGCCGAAAGCTCCCTCCGCAAGGCCCTGCGCCAGTACGGCGGCAGCGCCGGATGCGCCATCCTGATGGAGATGCAGACCGGCTATGTACTGGCATGTGCCAACCTGGCGGTAGACACCTCGGTGCACGACTACATGGAGGTGCGCGACCGCAACGTGGCCGTCAGCGATGTCTACGAGCCGGGCTCCACCTTCAAGACCGTCATCCTCTCGGCCATGCTCGAGGATCCCGCCAACAGCATCGACACCGCCATGCGCCTCCCCGCCCGCTACAAGAACTTCGGTGGCAAAAACGGCGAAATCAAGGACGACCATGGCAACTGGGACTCCCTCAGCCTCCGGCGCGTCATCGAGCAGTCGTCCAACGTCGGCATGTGCGACCTCGGCTGGCAGCTCTACAGCAACCGCCGCGACACCCTCCGGCACCTCGTGGAGCGCATGTTCCCCTACGACAAACTCAATCCCGACATCAAAACGCCTGAATACAAGACGCACATCAACAACCTTTCCGCCTCCAACCGCGACTTCCTCAACTTCTGCTACGGCTACTCCACCAACGTCTCCGCCCTGCGCCTGATTACCTTCTACAATGCCCTTGGTGCCGGCGGACGCATGGTGAAGCCACTCTTCTGCCGCGCCGTCATCGACCGCAACGGCCGCCAGCACGAGGTGAAGCCCGTGGTGCTCAACCCCTCCATCTGCAGCCGCCGCACCGCCCTGCTGATGCACGACATGCTGGAGAATGTGGTGGAGAACGGAACCGGCAACAACATCAAGAACAACACTTACGGCATCGCCGGCAAGACAGGCACGGCGGTGCACAACTATACCAACTTCAAGCGCTACAACGCCTCCTTCGCAGGCTTCTTCCCCTCGGAGAACCCGCGCTACACCTGCCTGGTGGTGGTGAAGGACATACCGGCCTATGGACGTCAGGCGGCGACGGTCTTCAAATCGATAGCCGATTGCGTAGTGGCTGTGGACAAGCGGCTGAGCGATGGCTCGGTCAAGTCGGCCTGGCCCACCCTGCAGGAGGACAGCGCCAAGGCCCTCCAGCGGCCCTACACAGAGAAGGGCGACCAGCAGAGCATCGAAAGGGCCTACCGTCTGCTCAGGCTCCCCTACCAGTCCGCCGACCCCGACAGCCGCTGGGTCTACTACCAGTCCGCCACCGACTCCACCCCATCCACCTACCGCCCCTACACACCGCCTTCGGGTCAGGTTCCCAACTGCTATGGTATGACGGCCAAGGATGGAGTGGAACTGTTGCAGTCGGTAGGCTACAAGGTCAAGGTCCAGGGCTATGGACGCGTGGCGTCGCAATCGCCCAAGGGCGGTGCCGCCGCCAGACAGGGGGCCACCGTAGTGCTAACAATGAAATAAGTCAATGAAACTGAAAGAGATCATACAGGGAATTGCCGCAGAGGTGCGTGGCGATGTGGAAGTGGAGGTGAAAGACCTCCAGTTCGACTCGCGTAGCGTCTCGCAGGGCACCCTCTTCGTGGCCCAGCCCGGCACCAAGGTGGATGGGCACGACTACATCGCCAAGGCTGTCGAGGCCGGCGCGGTGGCGATCATCTGCCAGCAGGTGCCGGCAGGTGCGCCGGCTGCCACCTACATCGTGGTGGACGACAGCAGCAGAGCCCTGGGCCTGGCGGCCGCCAATTTCTATGGTCACCCTTCGCGCCGTATCAGGTTGGTGGGCATCACCGGCACCAACGGCAAGACCACCACCGTCACCCTCCTGCACCGCATGTTCCGTAGCCTGGGCCGTCATGTCGGCCTCATATCCACCATAGTGAACAAAATCGACGACGAGGAGATCCCCACCGGCCACACTACCCCAGACGCGCTGGAACTCAACCGGCTGATAGGGCGTATGGTGGAGGCCGGATGCGAATACTGCTTCATGGAGGTGAGCAGCCACGCCGTGGTGCAGCAGCGCATCGCGGGGCTGGAATTCGCCGGCGGCATATTCAGCAACATCACCCATGACCACCTCGATTTCCACAAGACCATGCAAGCCTACATCGCCGCCAAGAAGGGCTTCTTCGATGCCCTGTCTGTCTCGGCGTGGGCCTTGGTGAACGTGGACGACAAGAACGGGCGCGTCATGGTGCAGAACACACGGGCGCAGGTGAAGACCTACGCTCTCCGGCAGACGGCCGACTTCCACGGGAAAATCGTCGAGGAGGGCTTCGAGGGGATGCAGTTGCGTATCAACGGGCAGGAGGTGTGGAGCCGCCTGGTGGGCCGCTTCAATGCCTACAATCTGCTGGCCATCTACGGCGCGGCCGTCCTGTGCGGCGTGCCTGCCGGCGAGGCGCTGCGTGTGCTTTCCCTGCTCACCCCCGCACCGGGCCGCTTCCAGTATGTCAGCGGAAAGGGAATTACCGCCATCGTCGACTATGCCCATACCCCCGACGCGCTGCAGAATGTGCTGGAGACCATCCACGACCTGCGCCGCGACACCCAGCAGATTATCACCGTGGTGGGCTGCGGTGGCGACCGCGACCGCACCAAACGTCCCGAGATGGCGCGCATAGCCATGCTGGGAAGCGACAAGCTGGTACTCACCAGCGACAATCCGCGCACCGAGCAGCCGGAGGCTATCCTGAACGATATGGAGGCCGGGCTCACTGCCGAACAGCTCAGCCACGTCGTGCGTATCACCGACCGCCGCCAGGCCATACGCACCGCCTGCCTCATGGCTCGCGAGGGCGACATCATCCTGGTGGCTGGCAAGGGACACGAGAAGTATCAGGAGGTGAACGGCGTCCGTTCCCATTTCGACGATGTGGAGGAATTGGAAACTGAATTAGGAATCAAGAGCTAAGCGTTATGTTATACTATTTGTTTGATTGGATAGACAGGAGTTTCGACTTCCCCGGTGCGGGAGTGTTCCAATACATTTCGTTCCGTGCGGCAGCGAGTATGGTCACCTCGCTCTTCATCATGCTCTTTGTCGGCAAGCCTTTCATACGCTGGATGAAAAACAAGATGGGCATGATGGACGAGGTGCGTACCGAGTTAGGCCTGGAGGGTGCCGTGCGCAAGAGCCAGACCCCTACCATGGGCGGTGTGCTTATCCTCGGGGCCATCATCATCCCCACCCTCCTGTTTGCCAAGCTGGACAATATCTATGTGCAGATCATGCTCGGCACCACGATGTGGATGGGGCTGATAGGCTTCCTGGATGATTTTTTGAAGAAGACGCGCGGCAAGGCGGGCCTGCCGGGCAAGTACAAGGTGCTGGCACAGACGATGCTGGGTCTGGTGGTGGGCTTGCTCATCATGCACCACCCCGGCATCAGCGGCTCCACCACGACGACCATCCCCTTTGTGAAGAACAACGAGTTCGACTATGCCTGGCTTGTCACCTGGATGGGCCCGTGGGCGGATAATCTGGTGTGGGTGGTCTATGTGGCGGTCATCGTGCTGATTGTGACGGCGGTGAGCAATGCCTCGAACCTAACCGACGGCATTGACGGCATCGCCACCGGCGTGGCCGCTGTCAATGGCGGCGCGCTGGCCCTGCTGGCGTGGGTGAGCGGCAACGTGGTGATGGCCACCTATTTGAATATCATGTACCTGCCCAATATCGGCGAGCTGGCCATCTTCAGCACCGCCTTTGTGGGTGCCACGCTCGGCTTCCTGTGGTACAACTCGCATCCGGCCGAGATTTTCATGGGCGACACCGGTTCGCTGGCCATCGGAAGCATCATCGCGGTCTTCGCGGTGCTGATTAAGAAGGAGCTGCTGCTGCCGGTGCTTTGCGGCATCTATGTGGTGGAGAACCTTTCGGTCATCATCCAGACGTCGGCCTGCAAGCTCTACCGCCGCAGGCACAAGCTGCCGCCGGAGCAGTCCGTTCCGGTCAGCGTGCGACCCTTCCTGATGACACCCCTCCACCACCATTACCAGAAGAAGGGCATGGCCGAGGAGAAGGTGGTGATGCGCTTCGTCATCATCGCCATCCTGCTGGCTATTTTCACCCTCTCCACGCTGAAACTCCGATAGATAACAGTAACGAACAAACGTAACAACAAAATATGACGATAGAAACCATGGTCCAACAGGGCCGCGACAGAGTCCACACCGGTTTGGCCGGCATAGATGTGCAACGCCTGAAAGCCATGCGCAACGCCTCGCTGCGCGACTGTTTCCGCCGGTTGGAGGACACGCGCTACAGGCTCGAGTTTGTGGCCCGCATCTGTGGACGCGAATATATCAACGACGCGGCCTCGCGGTCGGTGAACGCCACGTGGTACAGCCTGGAGAGCATGCAGGGCGGCGTGATTTGGATTGCCGACACGCCCGTGGCCGAGGCAGACTACAGCCGCCTGGTGCCCACGGCGCTGCGCAAGGTGCGCATGCTGCTGGTGGTGGGCGGCGAGAGTGCGAGCATGCGGGAGGCTTTCGAGGGGGTGGTCCCCTCCATCGCCGTCTGCGGCTCCATGCGCGAGGCGCTGCACCAGGCCTACCGCTACGATGCCGACGACGTGAAGGTCCTCTATTCCCCCGCCTGCGCCAACGGATTCTCCACCGACGAGTGCGGCGAGCGCTTCAGAAAGGAAGTCAACGAGTTGTAGAAATGTTATGATGCTATCCAGAATATTCAAGGGCGACAAGGCGATATGGGTGGTGTTCCTGCTCCTCTCCATCGTCTCGCTGGTGGAGGTCTACAGTTCGATAGGGCTGTATGCCTACACCGCCTTCTCCTCCAAGACGCCCTCCACCCTCTTCCTGCGCCACCTGTTGGTGGTGGCGGTCACGTGGGTGGTGGCGATAGCCCTCACGAGGGTGAACTACCGCTATTTCTCGCGCTTTGCGGTGCTGGGCTATTGGGCTTCGTTTGTGCTGCTGGCGGTGATGCTGATGATTGGCGGCCGCTGGTTCCGTGTGCCCGTCATCGGGCAGTTCCAGCCCTCGGAGGTGGCCAAGGTGGCCCTCATCCCCTTCGTGGCACGTCTGCTGGCACTGAATAAGGACAAGGTCGACGACCTGGGCACCTTCCTGCAACTGCTTGTCTACATCGGTTTTGTCGTGGCGCTGGTGCTCCCGGAGAACTTCTCCACCGCCGCGCTGATTTTCCTCTCCTGTTACCTGATGATGCTTTTCGGCGGCGTGAACCGCAAGTACTGGTGGCGGCTCTTCCTGGTGGGCATGGTGCTGGTGGTGGCGGGCCTGGCGGTGACCTACTACCGCTACGACCGCTCCCTCTACGCCGACGCCCAGCCGCAGAAAGAGCAGCTCCTCGAGCGTAGCTCCACGTGGGGCCACCGTGTCCACTCGTGGGTCCACCCCGACACACTGCTCACGCAGGAGAACATGGCCCGCATGGCCATCGCCCGCGGCGGAGCCTTCGGCAAGGGCCCCGGCAACACCGTCCATGCCCGCCTCATGACGCAGGCGCACAACGACTTCATCTATGCCATCATCATCGAGGAGACCGGATTGGTGGGGGGCATACTGGTGTTTCTCCTCTACAGTTTCCTCTACTTCAGGTGCATACGCCTCTCGTGGCGGTGCAAGGGGCGCTTCGGGGCGCTCACGGTGGCCGGCATGGGCACCATGATCTACCTCCAGGCGGTGGCCAACATGTGCGTCGCCGTGGGTGTGCTGCCCGTCACGGGGCAGACGCTGCCCTTCATCTCCTACGGCGGCACGGCCTACCTCTTCCTCGGCTGCGGACTGGGCATCATCCAGTCGGTGGCGGCGGAGGTGTACGGCGACAGGAAAGAAGCCTCCGGCGAGGGGTCCATAGAGGGTCAAAACGAACAAACGGTCCATAACGGCTCATTAGGGGCCACAGTCGAAGTAAATACTTAGAGGATACCTACAGGATACCTACAGGGTGCCAACGGAAATGGGTCAAAACGGTGTTAAATTAACAAAAATTAATAAACAAACCAACATGAAGATCATCATCAGCGGAGGAGGGAGCGGCGGACATATATTCCCCGCAGTGGCCATCGCCAACGCCGTCAAGGCGCGGTGGGCGGACGCCGACATCCTGTTCGTCGGCGCCGAAGGCAAGATGGAGATGGAGAAGGTGCCTGCGGCGGGCTACCGCATCGTGGGGCTCCCCATTGCGGGCCTGCAGCGCAAGCTCACCCTTTCCAACCTGGCGAAGAACCTCCAGCTGCCGCTGAAGATGATGCGCAGCCGCAAGAAGGTGAAGGCGGTGCTGGCCGATTTCCGGCCGGACATCGTGGTGGGCGTGGGAGGCTTCGCCAGCGAACCCACCCTCAAGGCAGCCTCCTCCCTCGGCTACACCACCCTCCTGCAGGAGCAGAACTCCTACGCCGGCCTCACAAACAAGATGCTCTCCCGCAAGGCCGCCAGGATATGCGTGGCCTACGAGGGCATGGACCGCTTCTTCCCGCGCGAGAAAATCGTCTTCACCGGCAACCCCGTGCGGGCCGATATCGAGCAGATGGCTGTCGGCGTGGAGGAAAGCCGCCTCCACTTCGGCCTCGAACCCCGGGGGCGTGTCCTCCTCTCCGTGGGCGGAAGCCTGGGAGCCCGCAGCATCAACGAGATGATTATAGGCCACCTCCACTTCTTCAAGGAGAACGACATACAGCTCATCTGGCAGACCGGCCGCTGGATGTATGACGAGGCTGTGGCCGCCGTCGAGAAGAGCGGCGCCGGGCATTGGGTCAAGGTGCACCAGTTCATCTCGCGCATGGACATGGCCTACACGGCGGCCGACGTGGTGGTGTCGCGTGCGGGTGCCATCGCTATATCCGAACTCTGCCTGGTGGGCAAGCCCGTGGTGCTGATTCCCTCGCCCAATGTGGCCGAGGACCACCAGACCAAGAACGCCCTGGCGCTGGTGGACCGCGGGGCGGCAGTCATGGTGCGTGACGCCGACTGCTATGCGCAGGGCCTCCCCATCGTCAAGGATCTCTTTGAATCTCCCCAGAAGCAACGGCAGATGGGCGAGGCCATAGCCAAGATGGCTGTGCGCGGCGCCGCCGGAAAAATCGTGGACGAAATAGAAAAACTCATAGGATGAACTACTACTTTCTCGGCATAGGAGGCATCGGCATGAGCGCTCTGGCGCGCTTCTTCCACCGCAGGGGCGACCGCGTCTGCGGCTACGACCGCACCCCGTCGCCCCTCACCGACCAGTTGCAGGCCGAGGGCATCGATGTCCATTTCGACGACAACCCCTCCCTCATACCTCCGGATATCGACCTGGCTGTCTACACCCCCGCCGTGCCGCAGGAGACGCTCGAGTACCAGGCCCTGGTGCAACGCGGCGTGAAGATGGAGAAACGCTCGCAGGTGCTGGGCGAATTGACCCGTGGCAAGCGTTGCATCGCCGTCGCCGGCAGCCATGGGAAGACTTCCACCTCCTCGATGATTGCCCACCTGCTTTCCAAGGCTCCCTGCGGATGCAGCGCCTTCCTGGGCGGGATAAGCAAGAACTTCGACTCCAACCTGCTGGTGGATACGCAGAGCGAATATGTGGTGGTGGAGGCCGATGAGTACGACCGTTCCTTCCTGCAGCTGCAGCCCTACATGGCGGTGGTCACCGCTACCGACCCCGACCACCTGGACATCTATGGCGACCACCGGCACATGCTCGAAGCCTACGTCCAGTTTGCCTCGCAGGTGTCGGCCGGGGGCCGCCTCTTTGTCAAGGAAGGTGCCTTCCTCACCGCCGACGGGGAGCCTGTGATAGACTATGGGCATCACCACCACGACCACGGGCATCACCACCACCACGACCACCCATCGCTTGCCGCACCCCTTTCCACCTACACCGCACACGGCATGGAGGCCGACTACTATGCCGTCAATGTGCGTACCTATCACGGCAATCTTTTCTTTGATTTACGCACACCTGACGGGGTGCTCTACGACATGGAGCTGCAGGGCACGGCCCTGTTCAACGTGGAGAATGCAGTGGCGGCCGCGGCGGTGGCCTTGTCATGCGGACTGGATCAGTACCAGCTCCGCCATGGCCTCAAGACCTTCCAGGGGGTGCGTCGCCGTTTCGACTACCGCATACGCGAGAAGGACCTCGTCTATATCGACGACTATGCCCACCATCCGCAGGAGATACAGTCCACCATAGAGTCGGTGCGCTACCTCTATCCCGGCAAGCGGGTTGTAGGCATCTTCCAGCCGCACCTCTACAGCCGCACGCGCGACCTGGCCGATGGCTTTGTGCGGGTGCTGCAGATGCTGGACGAGGTGATAATGCTCCCCATCTATCCCGCCCGGGAGAAACCCATCGCAGGCGTCACCTCCAGCATGGTGCTGCGCAAGATGGACACCATGTCCAAGTACCTCTGCACACCCGATCAGGCCCTGGAGCTGGTGCCGGCGCTGTGTCCCGACGTGGTGCTCACCCTCGGGGCAGGGGATATTGACCGCCTGGTGCCCCGTATGGAATCAGTATTAAGAGAGACTATGCTATGAAACGACCTGTCAAAATATTGCTCATTCTGCTGGGGGCCGCCGTGCTGACGGTGCTGGTGGTGGTGGCCAACGTGTCGCGTTCGCGTTCGCAGGTGCGCGGCATCGAGGTGGCTATTCGCTATGGCGACACACCGGTGTTGGTCAGCGAGCAGACCGTAGTCGATACGGTGCTCGGCGCGATGCCGGCTTTATTGCAGCAGAGCATCAAGTCGGTCGATTGCGATCGCGTGGCCGATGCGGCGCGTAATGTGCCGTTCCTCACACGGGTGAGCGCGGCGGTCAGTGTCAGTGGCAAGGTGGTGGTCAGGGCCGACCAGCGGCGACCCATAGCGCGCCTCTACTATGGCAGCAGGGAGCTGTACATGGACGGCGAGGGGGGGCTGTTCCCTACCTCAAGCAGTGGCAACTGCAACGTGCTGGTGGCTGGAGGCGACTTCAAGGAGCCCCTGCGGATGGACAGCCTCAACGCGCAGACGCGGGCGCTGTGGGAGGTGGCGTTGTACCTGGACGACCATCGCGACTACAAGAACTTCATCGACCAGATCTATGTGTTGTCCAACGGCGATGTGATGATGGTGCCCAAGGTGGGCAGCCATGTCATCGAACTGGGCGATGCGGACAACCTCGACGAGAAGTTCTCCAACCTGGTGGCGTTCTACCGCAAGGGGATGCCGCGGGCCGGGTGGGACACCTATTCCAAGGTGAGCCTCAAGTTCAAAGAGCAAGTGGTTTGCACAAAAAAACAAAATAAATAAAACAGCAGCATTATGGAAAACGAAATCATTGTAGGTCTTGACATCGGCACCACCAAGATAGCCTGCTTTGTGGGCATGAGGGGCCAGACAGGAAAAGTAAAGATTCTGGGCTATGGGAAAACCGAGTCTACGGGAGTGGAGCACGGCGTGGTGAGGAATGTCTCCTTCGCGGCCGAGTCGATCCGCCGTGCGGTGAACGAAGCCGCCGACCAGGCGGATGTGGACATCGAGGAGGTGTGGGTCGGCGTGGCCGGGCAGCACATCAAGTCGCGCCCCGCCCAGGGTTCCATCACCATTCCGGCAGATCACCGCCTGATCGAGAGGGAGGACGTGAAGCGCCTCATCGACGACCAGTACAACACCCAGCTGTCGCCCGGCGAGGAGATTATCCATATCTTCCCCCAGCAGTACATAGTGGATGGCGAAGCGCTGAGCCGCGAGGTGTCGCCGATAGGGGTGCCTGGGCGCAAGCTGATGGCCAACTTCCACATGGTCACGGCAAACGTGCAGAACCTGCAGTATATCAAGTATGCCGTGCAGGATGCTGGACTGAAAATCAAGGGTGTGGTGCTGGAGCCTGTGGCTTCGGCCAAGGCAGTGCTGGTCGATACCGACCGCGACGCCGGTGTGGCCATAGTGGACATTGGAGGCGGCACCACCGACATCGCCGTCTTCCACGACGGCATCATCCGCCACACATCCGTCCTGCCGCTGGCGGGCAACGCCATCACCAACGACATCCGCGAGGGTTGCAACATCCTCAAGAGGCAGGCCGAGAGTCTGAAGGTGAAGTTCGGTTCCTGCCTGGTGCAGGCGGTGTCGGAGAACGATGTCATTTCGATTCCCAGCATGCACAGCCAGGCGCCGCGCGAGATTCATGTGAAGAACCTGGCGGGTATCATCAATGCGCGTGCCAAGATGATCATGGAGCAGGTGGACTATGAAATCAAGATTTCGGGCTATCAGAAGAAACTCATTGCCGGCGTGACCCTCACCGGCGGCGGCGCGCAGCTCAAGGACATCAAGGCCCTGTGTGAGCTCGTTACCGCCACCGATACCCGCATCGGCAACCCCACAGAGCATCTGGAGGCCGACAGTGTCTCGTATGCCGACCTTGCGCACCCGATGTATGCCACGGGTATCGGCCTGGTGCTCTACGGCCTGGAGGAGGCGGAGTCGGCCGACGAGAAGGAGGTTGAGACCAAGGAGAAGGACTGGAAAGAGACCATGTGGGACGGCCTGCCCGACCCCCCCGCCGCCGAGGCGCAGCCTGCCGCCCAGCCCACAGCGCAGCCGAAGCCGGCTCCCGATAAGCCGAAGACCCCCAAGTGGGACAGATTCATCAACAAGGCCATCGAGAAATTCCTCAACGAGGGGCTGGATAAATAGGTCGCTGTGTATAAGTTGTTGATAACTAAATGATACGACAATGTCGTAAAAGGCAGTAATTTAGTAATTTTACGGTGTCTTTTGATTAGATACGATTTGTAATAAGAAACTGTAGTTCAGTAAAATAGAAATAAGCAAGCACATGGAAGATACGCTCAATTTATCCAATCAGGCCGCACAACCTGAGACTTTTTTCGCCTTTGACTCCCCCAAGGGCCAGTCGTCGTACATCAAAGTGATCGGTGTCGGCGGCGGTGGCGGCAATGCCGTCAACCACATGTACAAGCAAGGCATCAAGGGAGTGGACTTCATCGTCTGCAACACCGACATGAAGGCGCTCAACGCCTCGCCCATACCCAACAAGATTCCGCTCGGGAACCTCGGCCTCGGAGCCGGAGGCAAACCTGAGAAGGGCCGCAAGGCCGCCGAGATGAAGGCGGAGGAGATCAAGGAGGCATTGAGCCACAACACGCAGATGCTCTTCATCACCGCCGGCATGGGCGGCGGCACCGGCACGGGTGCCGCTCCCGTCATTGCCGACATCGCCAAGAGCATCGACCTGCAGAATGAGGAGAACGAGAAGATTCTGGTGGTGGCCATTGTCACGCGTCCCTTCGTCTTCGAGGGCACAGACCGTTGCGAGCAGGCGGAGGCCGGCATCGCCGAGCTGCGCGACAAGGTGGATTCCATCATCGTCATCAACAACGAGAAGCTACGCTCGTTTGGCAACCTGACCAAGAGCAACGCCTTCGCCATGGCCGACGACATCCTGCTCACTGCGGCCAGGGGCATAGCCGAAATCATCACCAAGGACGGCTATGTGAACCGCGACTTCCAGGATGTGAAGACCGTCATGGAGCACAGCGGCACCGCCTTGATGGGCATCGGCACCGGCAAGGGCGAGAACCGCGCCCACGACGCCATCGAGGCCGCCACCACCAGCGTGCTGCTCGACGACAGCGATATCAACGGCGCCAAGAACGTGCTGCTCTATTTCTCCTACTCGCACGAGAATGAGATGACCATCGACGAGATGAACGAGGTGACCGACTATGTGAGCCAGGTCACCGGCGGCAGGGCCAAGGTGTTCTGGGGCGACAACTTCGACGATTCGCTCGGCGAGGAGCTGAAGGTCATCCTCATCGCCACCGGATTCGAGCGGACTGCTGCTGCGGCCCCCCGCACGTTTGCCCTGCCGGAGACCGAGGAGACCCCGACCCGTACCGTCCCGGTGGACGAGCCTACCGAGCCCACCCTTATCCATCACCAGGACATCGACGTGGAGCGTGTCCAGCCGTCGGTTCCGACCGCCTCGGTGGAGCAGCCGAAGGTCAATGTGATTGTGCTCGAGGACGAGGAGCCGGCGCCTGCCCCGCAGGCCTGCGCGCCCGCCCCCACGGCGACGGTGGAGGACAGGATGGTGCAGGAGATCCACCTGGTGGACACCCTTGTGGCCCCCGAGCCCAAGCGCGCGCCTGCCCCTGCCCCCGCCCCGACGCCCGAGGCCATGGCCGCCAGCGCTTTCCAGAACATGACCGACCTCAAGCTCTCGTCCGACCGCATACGCTACATCCACGACCTTCTGCGCAACAACCCCAACGGGGCCGAGATGGTGCAGGGCATGACCACCGCCCAGATCAACGGTGGGGCGCCGTTGTACGAGGGCAGCCACTCTTCCGAACGCGAGGCGTCGGGCTACACCATGCGTGCCGACGGCACGGTGGTGAAGTCGGGATGGCTCGGTGACCAGCCCGATTGATGACCTGGAACCGCAAACTGACAGGCGTCCTGTGCGCCGTTGGTGCCGCCGTGTGCTACGGCACCAACCCGCTGGGAGCCCTCAACCTGTATGCCGAGGGGATGAACACCCCCTCGGTTCTTTTCTACCGCTTCGGCCTGGCGTGGGTGATTGTGGCGGCGGTGGTGCTGGTGCGGCAGGAGGGGGTGCGCGTCAGTGCGCCACAGCTGCGCACGCTGGCATCGCTCGGGGGGCTGTTCATCCTTTCGTCGCTGACGCTCTACCTGAGCTTCCACCACATGCCCGCCGGCGTGGCCTCCACCATCCTGTTCACTTATCCTGTCATGACGGCGGCCATCATGGCCCTCTTCTTCCGCGAACGGGTGACGGCGGCCACGGCGCTGGCCATCGCCCTGTCGCTGGGCGGGGTGCTGCTGCTCTACTGGGGCGACCCGGGCGGCGCCCTGTCCATCCTCGGCGTGGTGCTGGTGCTGGTGTCCGCGCTGACCTATGCGCTCTATATCATCGTGGTGGACAAGAGCCCGTTGCCGATGTCGGCGTTCAAGATCAACTTCTACGTCCTGGCCATCTGCGCCCTCGGCATGGCGGCCTACGCGCTGGCGAGCGGGCAGGGACTGATGCTGCCGCCCACGCCGCGGGCGTGGCTGTGGGTGGGGTGGCTGGCGGTGGTGCCGGCCATCATGGCGCTGGTGATGATGGTCTATGCAGCCAAATACCTCGGCTCCACGCCGACGGCCATCCTGGGGGCGCTGGAGCCGCTGACGGCGGTGCTGATAGGGGTCTTCGTCTTCGACGAGCCCTTCGGCCCGAGGCTGGTGGCAGGCATCGTGCTCATCCTGGCTGCGGTGGCCATCGTGGTGCTCGGCAAGGCGCGGCGGTGACATTTTTTTTGCCCTGCGGCGAAACAAAATCCGCTTTTCCGCGTTATCTATATAAAGTTCCCGTCGGCCACATTTTTCCCCAAGAAAGACCGCGTTCCGGTTAAAGAACAGTTAAAGAACAATTATAGAACAGTTATAGAACAGACCTATAAGATACCTGGAGGATACCTGCCATCCCCCTGCCGCGTGCCTGCGGTGTGCGGGGAGGGCATTTTGAGGCGCGGCACACAATAAACGGCGTCCATTCCAGTTATAGCGTGAAATAGACAGGAGCACCATGGGAGTCATCGCACGGCAAAGCATCAAAGGGGCCCTGGCCAACTACCTCGGGGTGGCCATAGGCTTCTTTGTCTCGTTCTTCGTGCTGACGCGCTACCTGACACAGGAGGAGATCGGCCTGACGCGCGTGCTGGTCGATGCCGCCGTGTTGTTCTCCTCGCTGGCACAGCTGGGCACCAATGCCTCGGTGGTGCGCTTCTTCCCCTGGTTCAAGGACGGCAGGAACAACCACGGCATCTTCGGCTGGAGCCTCCTGCTGCCGCTGGCGGGATACGTGCTGTTCGCCCTGCTGTTCCTCGCCTTCCGCGAGCCGCTGCTGGAGGTCTACGCCCGCAATGCGCCGCTGGTGGCGGACTACTTCTACATGGTGCCGATGCTGACCTTCTTCGCGCTCTACACCACGGTGTTCGAGACCAATGCCTCGGTGCTGATGCGCATCACGGTGCCCAAGTTGGTGCGCGAGGTAGGAATCCGCCTGTTCAACCTGGCGGCCTATCTGCTCTACGGCTACGGCCTCATCTCGCTCGATGTCTTTGTGTGGGTGTTCTGCGGCAGCTACGGGCTGGCCATGCTGCTCAACCTCTGCTATCTGCTCAGCCTGGGCCACATATCCTTCCGCATCGACCGCAGCTTCCTCGACTGCGACAAGGTGAGGGACATCCTGCGCTACACCCTGTTCATGACCGCCACCGTGCTGGCAGGCAACATACCCCTCTTCAACTCCCTCTTCCTCGGTGCCAAGGCCGGCCTGGCGATGACGGGGGTGTTCACCATCGCGGCCTACATAGCCAATGTGGTGGAGGTGCCCTACCGCTCGCTGGGGGCTATATCGAGGCCGGTGATCGCCACGGCGGTGAAAGAGGAACGGTGGGACGAGGTGAACCGCCTCGGGCGGCAGGTGAGCCTGCACCAGCTCCTGGTCAGCTCCACTATCCTGTACCTCATCTACATCAACCTCGACACCCTCTTCGCGCTCATCCCCAACGGCGGGTCCTATGCCGGCGGCAAGACGGTGGTGCTGCTGCTGGGACTGGCCAAGGTGGTCAACTCGTCGTTCTCGGTATGCACGGACATCCTCAACTTCTCGCGCCAATATATGTGGAGCCTGCTCTACATCGCCCTGCTCACCGGCGCTGCCATCGGGCTCAACAGCCAGCTGCCCGAGGGCGAGGGCGCCATCGACGGGGCTGCGGCGGCCACGCTGACGGCCTATGCAGCCTACTTCATCCTCCTCTTCCGCCACCTCTATGTGCATCTGGGACGCATCAGCGTCTTCAGCCGCGGCCAGGCCAAGGCGGTGGCCGTCATGGCCGCGATGGCTGTGGCCTACCTGGCATGGAGCTCCGCGGTGGAGCCGGTGCTGCCCCTCGGTCTCCTCGGCGTGGCGGTGGTACGCACGGCGGTGCTCGGCGGGATGCTGGCGGCGGCGGTATACTTCTGGCGCGTGTCGCCCACGGTGAACGGCCTGGTCGATGCCGGCCTCCGGAAGGTGTTCCCGGGGAAATTCAAAAATAATTCGTAACTTTGCAAACGCTATGTTAGATAAACTGGAAGCTATATACGCTCGTTATCAGGAAATTGAGCAACAGATGAACGACCCGCAGGTCACTGCGGACATGAAGCGCTACGTCAAGTTGAGCAAGGACTACAAGGACCTGCAGCCCGTGGTCAAAGCCTACCACGACTACAAGTCCCTGCTGGACACTATCGCCGAGTGCAAGGAACTGCTGGAAACCGAGAAAGATGCCGAACTGCGCGACATGGCGAAGGAAGAGCTCAACGAGAGCCAGTCCCGTCGCGAGTCGATGGAGGACGAGATACGTCTCCTGCTCATCCCTGCCGATCCCACGGACAGCAAGAACGCTGTGGTGGAGATACGCGGAGGCACCGGCGGCGACGAAGCCTGCCTCTTCGCCGGCGACCTCTTCCGCATGTACACCCGCTTCTGCGAGAAGAAGAGGTGGAAGGTGGAGGTTACCGACTTCAACGAGGGCACTGCCGGTGGCTACAAGGACATCACCTTCTCCGTCACCGGAGACGGAGTCTACGGATTGCTCAAGTATGAAAGCGGAGTACACCGCGTGCAACGCGTCCCGGCTACAGAGACCCAGGGGCGTGTACACACCTCTGCGGCAGGTGTGGTCGTCCTGCCCGAGGCGGAAGAGTTCGATGTGGAGCTCAATCCCGCCGACATCAAGAAAGAGATCTTCTGCGCCTCCGGCCCCGGAGGACAGAGTGTGAATACCACCTACAGCGCCGTCCGCCTCACACATGTGCCTACCGGCATCGTAGTGTCCATGCAGGATCAGAAGAGCCAAATCAAGAATATGGAAAAGGCCATGTCGCTGTTGCGCACAAGGCTCTATGAGCGCGAGTACAATAAATATATGGAGGAGATGTCCTCCAAGCGCAAGACCATGGTGGCTACCGGCGACCGCAGCGAGAAGGTGCGCACCTACAACTATCCCCAATCGCGTGTCACCGACCACCGCATCGGTTGGAGCATGCACAACCTGCCCGACTTCATGGACGGCAATATCGAGGACTGTATCGAAGCCCTCCAGTTGGCAGAGAATGCAGAGAAACTGAAAGCCTCCGTCGGCTGATGCCCGAATACGGAGGCTTCAGGGGTTTCTCGGCAGTGGTTCAGTCGCCGATGACGACGTAGGGCAGGCGGGCTTGCAGACCGTTGCTGCCCGTGATGCACTGGATGTCCTGGTCGAGTTGCGACAGGGGCTTCCAATCCCTTGAGGCAACCCTCCACTTGACGGCCATGCGCATCTTGGAGAACAGGGTGATGTCGTCGGCCGGTTCGTCGCCGAACAGTTCGCTCAACTGGGTCCATGGGTCTTTCTCCTTGGGGAATTCCTTGATGCTGTATGTCTCGATGCCTGCCTTCTGTGCAGCGATGTCGAGTGCCAGTCCGATGCCGCCCAGGGTGTCCACCAGTCCGATGCCTATCGCGTCGGCTCCGGTCCACACACGGCCACGGGCGATACGGTGTACCGCCTCGGTGGTCATGCCGCGGCCTTCGGCTACACGGTTCAGGAACACCTTGTAGAAATCCTCTACATTGCGTTCCATCATGGCCTTGGCGGTGGGGGAGAGCGGGCGGAAGAGAGTGAGGCCGCTGGCGTTGCGGTTGGTGCTGACGGTGTCGGTGGCGAGGCCGAGTTTCTGCCGCATGAGTTTGCTGATATTCGGTATAGTACCGAAGACGCCGATGGAGCCAGTGATGGTGGTGGGCTGTGCCACGATGGCATCGGCCAGGCACGACATCTCATAGCCGGCCGAGGCCGCAAGGTCGCCCATGCTCACGACGACGGGCTTCTTTTCCCGCGCCTGGCGGACGGCATGGGTCATGCTTTCGCTTGCGGTGGCGGAGCCTCCGGGGGAGTTCACGCGCAGCACGATGGCTTTCACGTTCTTGTCGTCGGAAGCCTGGCGGAGGGCCTTGACGATGTCGTCGCCATAGACGCCGGTGGCTATGCCGCGTGCCCTGCCGTCCATCACATTGCCTTCGGCATAGATGACGGCTATCTTGTCTTTGGAGGTGGAGGGTGTGGATTTCACCTTGGCCACATACTTGTCCAACGGCAGCAGTTGCTTGCCGCCGTGGGTTTGTTTAAGCATGTGGCGCACATCGGATTCAAAGCAGAGTGTGTCCACGAGGTGCGAGGAAAGCGCGTCGCTGGCCAGGTAGCCGATCAGGTTGTCGGCCACGGTGGCGAGTTGGCGGCTGGTGACGCCGCGGTCGGTGGCGATGGCCTCGGTGGCGGTGCTCCAGATGCTGGCGATATAGGCCCTCAGTTGTTCGCGGTTGGCTTCGCTCATGTGGTTCATGGTGTAGACTTCGCCGGCACTCTTGTAGGTGCAGCTTTCGGGCCGGATGAGCTGCATCTCTACGCCCAGTTTGTCGAACAGGTCTTTGTAGTACATCACTTCGGCGCCGATTCCCCGGAAGTCCACCATGCCGGCAGGGTGCAGGCACACACGGTCGGCGGCGGAGCAGAGGTAGTAGCCCTCCTGGGAATAGGAGGTGGCGTAGCTGACGACGGGCTTGCCGCTGCTGCGGAAGCGGCTGATGGCATCGCGCAGTTCGGTCATGGAACCCCAGGAGAGGGTGCTGGTTCCCGGGTCGGAGATGAGGAGGCCGGCAATTTTGTCGTCGTCGATGGCGGCGAGGATGGCCCGTTCGGCGTCGATAAGGCCGGTGGACTTGCTTTCGCCAAGGCTCGCCATCAGTCCTCCGGGGGTGCGGTCGCCGCTGATGCGGCCCAGGTCGACAGACAGAATGGAGCCTTTCATGACTGCGGTGGCGCTGCTGTTGCCACTGCTTCCGATGGCGGCTACCATGGCAATCATTATGATGAACATAATCAGTCCGCCCAGAATAGATACAATCACCACGCCGAGGGCAGAGGCCAGCATGGTCATACCGAAGCTTAATGGTTTTTTCATAGTGCTTTATTCTATATTTTTCAAGGTAAGGCTTATGCGGCGACGGCGGAGGTCCACTTCGAGGACTTTCACCTTGAGGTGCTGGTGCAGGTGGACTACCTCGCCGGGGTCGTTCACGCGGCGGTTGGCCATCTGGCTGACGTGGATGAGACCGTCTTGGTGCACGCCTATGTCCACAAAGGCGCCGAAGGCGGTGATGTTGGTCACGATGCCGGGCAGCACCATTCCCTCCTTCACGTCCTCCAGCCGCGTTACATTCTTGTCGAATTCAAACACCTCGAACTTGGCCCTGGGGTCGAGTCCGGGTTTCTCCAGTTCCTTCATGATGTCCTGCAGGGTGGGCAGGCCGCAGTCGTCAGAAGTGAAGTCCTGCAGGTGGATTTTCGACCGCAGTTCTTTGTCCTTCATCACGGTCTCCACGTCAGCTCCCACACTCGTGGCCATCCGTTCCACCAGGGCGTAGCGCTCGGGATGCACGGCGCTGCGGTCGAGAGGGTTTGTGGATTCGCGCACGCGCAGGAAGCCGGCGCATTGCTCGAAGGCTTTCTCGCCCAGCCCTTTCACCTTTTTCAGGCTCTGCCGGTCGGCAAAGGCGCCGTTCTGGTTGCGGTGGGCCACTATCTTGTTTGCCAGCGCCGGCCCTATGCCGCTGACGTAGGAAAGCAGCTCGCGGCTGGCGGTGTTGAGTTCCACGCCCACGCTGTTCACGCAGGACACCACGGTGTCGGCCAGGCTTTCGGAGAGCATCTTCTGGTCCACATCGTGCTGGTATTGGCCTACGCCGATGCTTTTGGGGTCGATTTTCACCAGTTCGCTCAAGGGGTCCATCAGGCGGCGGCCGATGCTGACGGCGCCGCGCACAGTGACATCGTAGTCGGGGAACTCGCGGCGGGCTACCTCGCTGGCGCTGTAGACCGAGGCGCCGGCTTCGCTCACGCTGACGGCGATGACTTTGTTCTTGAAGCGGCACCGTTGCACCACCTCCTCGGTCTCGCGACCGGCGGTGCCGTTGCCGATGGCGATGGCCTCGATGTGGAATGCCTCTACCAGGGCTTCCAGTTTGTCCACCGCCGCGCGTTCTTCGCGGACCGAGGTGAAGGGGTAGATGGTCTCGTTGTGGAGCAGTTGGCCTTGCGCGTCGAGGCACACCACCTTGCAGCCTGTGCGGAATCCGGGGTCGATGGCGAGGGTGCGCTTCTGTCCCATGGGGGCGGCCAGGAGCAGCTGGCGAAGGTTTTCGGCGAAGACGCGGATGGCCTCCTTGTCGGCCTTCTCTTTCAGTTGGTTGCGGAATTCGGTCTCTATCGAGGGCCCTATGAGGCGTTTGTAGCCGTCGGCGATGGATAACTGTATCTGTCTGGCGCAGTTGTCGTTCTTCACCCTGACGGCATCTGTCAGCACGCCGACAGCCTCCTCGTCGCTTTCCGGCCTCACGTGCACTTTGAGCACACCGGCCTCTTCGCCGCGGAAGAGGGCGAGGATGCGGTGCGAGGGGGCACGGTGGATGGGCTCCTTCCAGTCGATCCATGATTCGAACTTGCCCACCCGTTCGTCGTCCGGGTCCACGCCGCGGGCCAGTGCCGAGGAGAGCATGGCCTTGCGCCTGAACACGTTGCGGACACGGTTGCGGCTGGCGGCATCCTCGTTGATGCGTTCGGCGATGATGTCGCGGGCGCCCTGCAGGGCTTCCTCGTCCCATTGTTGCCACTGGCCGCGCTGGATGGCGTCGGCCACGGGTTCGTAGCCTTTCTCGATGGCGATGGTGGCGCGGGTGCGCCGCTTGGGGCGGTAGGGGAGGTAGAGGTCCTCCAGGTCGGTCATGCTTTCCGCCGCCTCTATCTTCGCCTTCAGTTCGGGGGAGAGTTTCCCCTGTTCCTCAATGCTTTGCAACACCGCTTCGCGACGCTTGTCCAGTTCCTTGAGGCGGAGCAGGAGGTCGCGGATGGCGGCTATCTGCACCTCGTTGAGGCTGCCGGTAGCCTCCTTGCGGTAGCGTGCGATGAAGGGAACGGTGGCTCCCTGCTCAAGAAGTTCTATTGTTTTTTCTACCTGTCGCTGGCTGATTTCCAGCCGGTTGGATATGATTGCGGCATAATTCATGATGCAAAGTTACAAAAAAATTCTGTATGTGAAAAAAAATGTGTAATTTTGCCCCCACAACCAATTAAAAAAACACAAGATGAAAAAAACACTATTACTTCTGGCAGCAGCATTGGTATGCAGCGCCATGACCGCCCAAACCTTCTTCCAGGAGGATTTCAGCGGCGTATCCGTCAACAACCAGACCGGAATCGGAGCCGTGCCATCGACGTGGGTGACCTACGGCGACGGGATGGCCAATTACCAAAACTACGTGCAGAACTACGGTTTCACGAGCGACAGCTGGTTCGTGTACGGCACGTCGAATCCGGCGGCCCTGTCGATTTCGTATAAGGCACAGGCTGCACCGAGCGACCGCTGGCTGGTGACACCTGCCATCACGATGCCTTCCGCGGCAGCCCCGGCAGGCAGCACCTACGCCCTTACCTTCTGGGCAGGCGGAAATGACGACCAGAATCCCGAGGAACTGGATGTGCGCATC
The DNA here is from genome assembly GCA_017940465.1 of Bacteroidales bacterium. GTDB lineage: Bacteria > Bacteroidota > Bacteroidia > Bacteroidales > P3 > Colimorpha. The sequence continues at coordinate 107,152 of JAGAYN010000031.1, forward strand.
TCCACCACCGGCACTGCCAAGGCCGACTTCACCACGCTCGGTTCGTTCTCTATCGGTTCTTCCAACGCGGGCGCTTTCATGGTGCCGCTGTCGAACTATGCCGGGCAGACCATCCACATCGCCTTTGTCAACAAGGGCGACGGCTGGTTCCTGTTCCTCGACAACATCAAGGTGGAGGTCCTCTCCAACAACAACCTTGAGGTACCCACCATCGTGGCCCCGCTTTTTTCGGAATCCAGCGTGGAGGTGGCCGTCGTAAACACTGGTGCAGAGCCGCTGACCGGTTTTGAGTATTCCTACACTATCAACGGTACCACCGTCTCCAACCAGAGTGTCAGCGGTATCTCGTTGAACTACAGCGACTACTATGTGGTAAACGTCCCCCTCGGCACCTACGGCCCTGCCTCCATCGAGTTCACCGCCAGCAATCCCAGCGGTCAAGCCCCCTCCGTCTCTTCCACCTCCAGGGGAAGCACCAATGTCGTCGACCCCAACGCCACCACCACCCGCACCACCCTGCTGGAGCATTTCACCACAGCACTGTGTGTCTTTTGCCCTGCCGGACACGAGCGCCTTGGCAATTCCATGCCCGGCTTTGAGGAGAAGATAGCCTGGGTGTCTCACCATTCCGGCTACGGCACCGATGGCCTCACAATCAACGCCTCGCGCAGCCTTGAGGTGCTCTTCGGCAACGGCGGCCCCTTTGCTCCGGCCATGTGCCTCGACCGCAACCAGGCCTTTGTGAAAGGCGGCTACGACGGCGTGGTGGGCAACGTGTCAAACGAGAACGATATCCGCCAGCTCTTCACCGCCGCCTCCAACACTCCCGCCGTGGCCACCATCAACATGAGCGACCTCGGATTCGACCCCCAGACCAACACCCTCACCGTCACCGTCAGCGGCCAGTTCCTCGGCAACTATGAGTTCGACCGTCTCGGCCTCAACCTCTACCTGGTTCAGGACGGCATCGTCATGGCACAGAAGGACCAACAGGCCACCTTGGAGAACTACGTGCACAACCACGCCCTGCGCGCCAACATCACCACCGACGTGGCCGGCGACACCACCGCCTTTACCTCCAACACCGTCCATGCGGGCGACACCTACAGCAAGACCTACACCTACACCCTCCCCAGCTCCAACTATGCCATCCTCCCCGAGAACTGCCGCCTGGTGGCCTTCATCAACAACTTCGGCTACTCCTACAGCCGCCTCAACGTGCTCAACGCCTGCCAGAGCGGCCCCCTCACCGGGAGCGTCTCCATCCGCACCGCCGACGAGGCCAGCATCAACGTCCGCACCTATCCCAACCCTGCCACCGAAATGGCCTACATCTCCGCCGAGAGCGTCATCCGCAGCATCCGTGTGGTCAATGCCCTGGGACAGACCGTGTTGAACCAGGAGAACGTCAATGCCGACATCGTGGAGCTCCGCGCCTCCGAGATGGAGCCCGGCATGTACATCGTCACCATCCAGACCGACAACGGCACCGCCAGCCAGCGCCTCAACGTCGTCCGCTAACGACCGAGGCCGATGGCCTACCCCATCCAGAGGAGGATCCCCGCCAGGGACCCTCCTCTTTTTGTACCCCTCGCTACCCACCCTCCACCCACCTCCCTGCCACCTCCCTGCCACACACCAGGGAGGGAAGAAGAGAGGAAGAAGAGGGTGCCTCCAACAGGCTGTGAAACAGCCTGTTGTAAAACTGCCGTTTGGGCCCGTTTTCGGCATTTTGAACGAAAAATTTCCGCCCCGGAACGCCCCCTTTCCGGGCGATATTTTTTTTGCTCCGGAGGCAATAAAGGGGGCGAAGGGTCGTTATAGCACAAATGAAATATATAAAAAGATGAAAAAGACACTTGCACTCCTCCTCCTGGCCTTGAGCTGCACGGCAGCTTTCTCGCAGCAGGTGGCCTCGCGCGCCAAGGCCATGCGCATGCTCGCCTTCAGCCGGCCAGAGTATATGATAAAAGATATCAAGGTCTATACCGACACGATGACGGTCTACTCCATGTCCGACCAGGTTATCTACCCCTTCGGCGTGTGGGAGTCGATGGAGCACTACATCACGGAGAACCAGCTCCATTGGTATCGCGAAAGCGGCTATAAGAAGTACTTCGACTCGATGGAGGTCTCCATCAACCGCATGAGCAGGCTGGACGACAGCTACCTGGACCTCTTCTATTCCATCTGGACCCGCAAGGTGGAGGTGCTGGCCGGGCGGGTGAACGACCCGGAGGTGGTGCTGGCGAACGGGCTCCATGTGGGGGTGTCGAAGGACGAGGTGTTCCACGTGTTCTTCAAGAAATACCCCAAGTCCTACACCGCCGACGTGGCGGTGCTGAAGGTGGTCTCCGCCGCTGGCGAGGTGGCCGAGATATATACCTTCAAAGGGCAGAAACTGAGGCATATCAAGGTAGAGACTGCCTATAAATACTATTAGTGAAAAGCACCGCCCTCTTCTTCGGTTCGTTCAACCCCATCCATGTGGGGCACCTCATCATTGCCAACACCATACTCCGGCAGGAGGGCATCGATGAGGTGTGGCTTGTGGTGAGTCCGCAGAATCCGTTGAAGGAGCGTTCCTCGCTGCTGCCCAACCACCACCGGCTGCAGATGGTGCGCCGCGCCATCGATGACAACTACCGTCTCCGCGCATGCGACATAGAGATGCACCTGCCTGTGCCGAGTTACACCGTGGTGACCCTCGCGGCCCTGGAGGAGAAGTATCCCGACCGGCAGTTCTGCCTCGTCATGGGGTCCGACAACCTCGATACGCTCCACCGCTGGCGCAATTACCAGCACCTCCTCGACCACTACCGCATCCTGGTCTATCCCCGCCCGGGCAGCGAGCAGAGCCCCCTGCGCTCGCATCCGGCTGTGACAATGGTGGATGTGCCGATGATAGACATCTCCTCCACCTACATACGCACCCTCATACAGGCTGGCCAGGATGTGCGCTACCTCCTCACAGAGCCTGTCTACAAGTATCTCACCGAGATGCACTTTTACGAACATTGAAACCGCAAAGCCCTATGAATACAAGACCCCTCGCACTGCTGTGTGCCCTGCTGATCGGCCTGACATCCGTGGCCCAGAAACCCAAGACGGTGGAGTTCTCCGCCGCCGGACTGCCGGACGAGTTGCTCGAATACATGAACAAGTCCACCTCCGACAGCGACCGGCAAAAGGAAAACACCAAGACGCTGAAGGCATTCAAGCCTGTCTATGGCTCGTTGGACGGCGCCATGCAGCAGCGCATAGCGGAGCTGTATACCTATGGTGTCAAGGCCAAGCTCAAGGGCAATCCCGACATGTGCAACCTCACCAGGGCGCTGACTGCCTATGCCTCCACCCCCGGCAACGGGGCCAATTTCGACGCTTTCGTCAAGGGATTGGAGCAGATGAAGCAGAAGTCGGCCAAAGCCAAGGGAGTGAATGAGTATGTGGACTTCTGCCAAGGGCTGCTCGACGAGCGGGTGCTCTACAAGAGCAACTCCTGCGAGTGGCGCTTCGCCAAGGGCACACCGTTCAACTTGGAGGTGAAGGGTGGCGCGGTGCTGGTGCGGTTCGACGTGCCGGCCGACCTCAATTACTTCTCCAACAAGGACCACAATGTCATCCGTTCCACTACGGGAGTCTACGACTACAAGGAGAACCGCTGGAAAGGAAAGGGGGGGCGTGTGGACTGGGCACGTACCGGCTTGCCGGCTGCCGATTGCTATGCCGACCTGGCATCGTACGAGTTGGAAACCAAGTTCCCCAAGTTCAAGGCCGATTCCGTGATGTTTGTCAATGTGCGCTACTTCGACAACCCCATCCCGGGCCGTCTGGAGGAGGCCCTGTCCAACGTCATGGCGCCTGAGAAATACAACTATCCACGCTTCCGTTCCTACCAGCGCGACTTCGTCATCAAGGACATCATGCCCGAGGTGGACTACAGCGGCAGCTTTATGATGAACGGTTCCAAGTTCATCACCGCCAGCAGCAAGCATCCCGCCCGCCTGATTTTCAACCAGGGGGGCAAGCCCCGCCTGGCCGTTACCTCGCTCAAGTTCACCGTCACTCCGGAACGTATGCATGCCGAGAACGCCACGGTGGCCCTCTTTGTCGGCAAGGAGGACTCTATTGCCAACACGGGTATAACCGTGCGTTATGTTCCGGCAGACAAGCAGGTGGTGCTGGTGAACGATTCCAAGCGTAACTTCTACAGCCCCTATATCGACACTTATCACCAGCTGGATATCTACAGCGAGTCGCTGGTGTGGAGGGTGGATCGCGACGAGGTGCTCTTCTCCAACCTGGGGGCGGCGGGCGCGGTGAGCAGCAACACCTTCGAGTCGAGCAGCTACTACACCTTCTCCAAGTATCGCCAAATCAAGGGTATCGACCAGGAAAGCCCTGTGGCAAGGGTGTATGACTACTCGCGCTCCGTGGGGTCCGAGTTCGGAGTGCAGGGGTTTTCCAACCACCTGGGGCTTGACATGAGCCAGACGCTGCTGATGATACACACCCTTTCGCGTCACGGTCTGGTCTCGTTCAACGAGATTACGGGCAGGGTGTACGTGAAGGAGAAGCTGATTGACTACCACAAAGCCTTCTCGCGCAGCAAGGATTTCGACTATGATGCGCTCACACTGGAGTCCACGGCGGCAGGTACCAACGCCCGGTTGAGTATCGAGGACGGTCTGCTGCACGTCCGGGGGGTGAGTCAATTCGTGGTCTCCGACAGCCAGTCGGTGGTGGTGTATCCTGATTCGCTGACGGGCAACATGGTCACCGTGGGGCAGAATCGCACCCTGCATTTCAGCGGGCGCATCAATGTGGGCAAGTTCATCCTTACGGTCAAGGATGCCGACTTCTCGTACGAGGACTTCAGTTTCAACATGCCTACCATAGAGCGTATGGAGTTCTATGTGCCTGATTTCAAGGATAACAAGTATGAGCAGTTGGTCCGCACACCGCTGAACAACCTGGTGGGTACGCTGGCAGTGGACAAGCCGGATAACCACAACGGGCTGACCAAGAACAAGGAGTATCCCATCTTCAAGAGTACGGAGAACAGCTTTGTCTACTACGACCGGCCTGAAATCCAGGGTCGTCAGTACGACCGCGAGCGGTTCTACTACACGCTGCATCCGTTCACGATAAACAGTATGCTGGACTTTGTCACGGACAGCCTCCAGTTCAACGGTGTACTCACCTCGGCCGGCATCTTTCCGGACATCAAGGAGCCGCTCCGTGTGCAGAAAGACTACTATCTGGGCTTCCGCACAGCCACGCCGGCAGGCGGCTACCCTGCCTATGGCGGCAAGGGAACCTACAGCAACAAAATCAGTCTCGACCACAACGGATTGCGCGGAGCGGGTGCGGTGGGCTACTTGGTGTCCCATTCCACCTCCAAGGACTACCTCTTCCTGCCGGATTCGATGGTGGCTGTGACCGACACTTTCAGCGTCAAGGAGGAGCAGGGCTTCCCCGACATCCGCAACGGCCGTGCGTCCATGCACTGGCTTCCCTACCAGGATTCGATGGCTGTGGCCACGCTGGACAAGGGGCGTCCGTTCTCCATGTACCGTGGCGATGCCTCGCTGCGTGGCCGTGTGGCCCTGATGCCACAGGGGGCGTCGGCGGCCGGCACTGCCGTGGTGCGCGAGGGCACCTTCGAGTCGAAGCATTTCGCCCTCGCTTCGCGCGAGATGAGTGCCAACGTGAGCAACTTCACCTTGCGCAGCACGAAGTTCAACACCGTGGCCTTCACGGCTACCGACATCGCCTCCAATGTCAACTACGACACCCGCCGCGCCGACCTGCAGTCGAAGCAAGGGCCTGTGCGCACCGAGCTGCAGCTGGTCCAGTACGAGGCCTGGGCCGACCGCTTCTCGTGGGAGATGGACCGCAAGGAACTGGATCTCCTGAACTCCACGCGCGAGACCTCCGAGGGGATGGAGAGCATGGACATACGGATGCGCCTGCAGAAGGCGTCCGACATGCCGGGGGTACGCTTTGTCAGCACCGACCCCGCGCAGCAGAGGCTCTCCTACCACTCCCTCCGCAGTATCTATAAATATGATTTGGGCGACCTTTCCAGCCAGGGGGTCTACCTCATCAACGTGGCCGACGCCGCCATTGCCCCGGCCGCCGACAGCGTGCATATCAACAAGGGAGGCGGCATGCGGGTGCTGAACAATGCCTCGCTGGTGTGCGACCGCGAACATGCCTACCACTATATCTTCAATGCCGACCTCATTGTCAACGCCTCCAACAGCTACACCGGCAAGGGCTACATCGACTATCAGGACGACCTCAAGAAGAAGCAGCGCATCTTCCTGTCCGACATCGGGGTGCGCAACGGGGTGACGGTGGCACAAGGCTCCATCAGCGACAGCGCATCTTTCTCCCTCAGTTCGGCCTTCGGCTTTGCCGGCAAGGCGCGGGTGGAGGGCAACCGGCAGTGGATCTTCTTCGAGGGCGGTGTGCGCCTCATACAGCCGTGCATCCCGGAAAATCAGCTGGCCCTGCTGGCCTATGCCGACTATACCGACCCCGAGCACATCCATGTCACCGTGCCTGAACAGCCTACCGACTGGAAGGGCAACCGCATCACCGCCTCTATCCTCATGGACAAGACCACCCTCCAGCCCCATGCCGCCTTCCTCACCAACGAGAAGGTGGCCGACAACGAGCTCCTTTCCGCCCACGGGGTGCTCACCCACCTGGGCGACAGCAAGCAGTACATGATAGGCTCCGAGGAGAAGGTGGCCGACCCTGACGCGGTGGTGGGGCCCTACCTCTCGCTCTCGACAAGCGACTGCGTGGTGGAAGGCGAGGGCATCATCAATTTCCCCATGCGGCGCACACAGGCCGGCTTCTACGCCTACGGCACCGCCTCGGTGGGCATGCGCGACTCCCAGGAGGACTACCTCACCACCGTCTTCGGCATCAACTTCCCCATCGACGCCAGCCTGGTCGCCTCGCTCTACAGCAACCTCAAGGAGGACCTCCGCCTCTCTTCCATAGGTTCCACCACCAACGCCGAGATGCGCCACGCCCTGATGCACCACCTGGGGGCCGACAAGGGGGCCGCCGCCTACGCCCTCTACAGCTCCACGGGCGAACTGGAGAAGGTGCCCGACGCGATGAAGGGCAACCTGCTGTTCGACAATGTGAGGTGGCAGTACCTGCCCGGCTGGGGACTCTACTATGACGGCAAGGTGGGCCTGGTGGCCGCCGGCGACAAGGCGCTGGGTGTGCAGGTGAACCTCAAGGCGCAGATTTTCAAGCGCGGCAACTCGCAGCAGATGATTTTCTTCGTGCAGGCCGCACGCGACCACTGGTACTTCTTCAAATATGACCTGGGCACCAGCGAGCTCACCATCTACACCTCCAATGGCACTTGGGCCGACCAGGTCAAGGCCCTGCCGCTCGACCAGCGCAAGGTGGAGAAGGAGGGGCTGCCCATGTTCCGCTACTTTGTGGGCAACAATTCGTCCGAGGTGCAGACGTGGCTCACGCGCTTCTCGAAGAGTGTCTACTCCGAAGAGGACGATTTTTAATGAAATCCGAGTGACGGCGGGGCCTCGAAGAGGCCCCGCCGTCACTTTTCTGTGAAAATAATCGACCTTGAAAACCAGTCAGATAAGGTCAAAAACGTTCACTTTTGAAAAAAATATTTGGCCAGTCGGAAAATTGTTTGTACTTTTGCACCCGCTTTTAAAAGATAAAAGGTTGCTTTGGAAGCATCGAATGCCCAGGTGGTGGAATTGGTAGACACGCTACTTTGAGGGGGTAGTGCCGATTTAGGCGTGCAAGTTCAAGTCTTGTCCTGGGCACCCTGAAACGAGCTTGAGAAAGCAAAATGCCCGGATGGCGGAATTGGTAGACGCGCACGTTTCAGGTGCGTGTATCGAAAGATGTGCAGGTTCAAGTCCTGTTCCGGGCACCAGAAAGGGAGACCTTGATTCAAGGTCTCCCTTTCTCTTTTGCTTTCTCCCACGCCGGGTTTCCGACCGGAGTTTCGACACTCCCGGCCGCTGGTACAGTTGCCTGGGTTTCCGCGTCGTTATGGTTCTGTAGCCTGGCAGGAGGCGGCGTGGTTCCAGAGGGCCCAGCTGAGGCGGGCCTGGCGGTGGAGCATGGCGAGGCCGTCGTGAGTGCGGGCGCCGAGGGCGGCGGCCTGCCGCAGGAGCAGGGTGGGGGAGGGGTTGTAGATGAGGTCGTAGACCAGGAGGCTTTGCGGGACGCGGAGCGCAAGGGGGAGCCGCGCGAGGTCGAGGGGCGAGCGGCCCGCGTCGGGGTGCATGCCGACGGGGGTGGCGTTCACCAGCAGGGTGGCCTCGGCGAGGGGGAGCCGTGCGAGGTCGGGGTAGGCTATCTGCCTGTCGCCCTTCGGATTGCGGCTGACGAAGAGGGGGTCCGTGCCCATCTGCTTCGCGGCCCAGGTCACGGCCTGTGCGGCGCCGCCGGTGCCGAGGATGAGGACGTGGCGGGGGGCGAAGGAGGAGAGCTGCAGCGTGTGGAGGAAGGCCGGGGCGTCGGTGTTGTGGCCGATGAGGCGGCCGTGGCTGACGACGACGCAGTTGACGGCCCCAATGGCCTCGGCCTCCGGCGCGAGGCCGTCGAGCAGCGGCAGGATGGCCTGCTTGTAGGGGATGGTGACGTTGAAACCCGCAATATGCTCGCGCTCAACCCACTGCCGCAGTCCGTCGAGGTGCTCCATCTCGTAGAGCCCGTAGGCATGGTCGTCCAGCCCGAGGCGCGAGAAGAGCGCCTCGAACCACTGCTGCGACCACGAGTGTCCCAGCCGCCTGCCTATCAAGCCGTAACGCTGCATTGCGGGTGCAAAGATACGGTTTTTTTCTGACTTGGGGGTAGGATTCGGAAAAATGTCGTATCTTTGCAGGTCGAAATATGATTAGGCATGGACATAACTTGCTGATTTTCACCCCCCCCCCCCCCAGGCGCTGAAGAGGGTAGGGGAGAGGGGTTTGCTTTCTTTGTTTTCCCGTCGGGGCCTCCGCTCCGCCGCCGTGGCGGCAGGGTGGGGGCAGGTCGGCATTTGCCAGGAATACAAGTTCAATTCATTTTTTTATAAATTAAATTACAACAAACTATGAAGAAATGCTTCAAACTGATGGCCCTGTTGGCCATGGGCGCCGCGCTGGCGATGACTGCCTGCGGCAAGGACGACGACAAGGGCAAGGACGACAACCCCACGGGACCTGCGGGAGTGGTGAAAGAGACCTTCACCGCCGGGGGCGTGAGTTTCGACATGGTGCTGGTGAAGGCCGGCACGTTCACCATGGGAGCCCTGGAGGGCGACGAGGAGGCTGACGGCGACGAGACTCGTCACACAGTGACCCTCACGCGCGACTACTACATCGGCGCGACGGAGGTTACGCAGGAGCTGTATGCGGCTGTGATGGGCAGCAATCCCAGCGGTTTCACTGAGGGAGAGAACCTGCCTGTGGAGACGGTGTCGCACAACGATGCGGTGGCGTTTTGCGGTAAGCTGAGCGAGATGACGGGCAAGACCTTTGCGCTGCCGACCGAGGCGCAGTGGGAGTATGCCGCCCGGGGCGGCCACAAGGCTCCCGCCACGGCGACGCTCTATGCCGGCGGCGACGACATAGAGGCGGTGGCCTGGTACGGCGGGAACAGCGACAGCAAGACCCACGCCGTGGGCACGAAGGCACCGAATGCGCTGGGATTGTACGACATGTCGGGGAACGTGTGGGAATGGTGTGCCGACTGGTATGGCGACTATTCAGCCGATGCAGTCACAGACCCTGCGGGTCCCTCTACGGGCTCTAACCGCGTGCTCCGCGGTGGCAGCTGGTTCAACAGCGCGCGGATCTGCCGGGCTTCCTTTCGGGACTACTACTACCCCATCAACAGGAGCTACATCTTAGGCTTCCGCGTCGTCTTGGTTCTGTAGTTTACCATCAATGCTAAGCTCAAGCCAGAAAAGAGAGAAAGCAGGAAACGGACTCGGCAAGCCGGCTGGGGCGGCTTAATGAAAAAAGCCGCCCCGAGCAGGCTGGCCGCGCAAAGGGAAGGGAAAATATGCAACTTCAGGTATTTACCGTCGCCGCCTTGGGCGGCGACGCACAGATGGAGGAGGTGAACGCCTTTCTGCGAGGCCACCGGGTGGCCTCGGTAGACCGCTATGTGGTGCACCAGGCAGGCATTGCGTACTGGACATTCTCGCCAACCACTACCTTTCGCAGTTCGACCACTGGGTGAAGGAGCTGCTGCAGGTGTCCGTGGGCTCACGCCCACGGCTATTCAAGGTGTCGCCCTGCGGGCTGGGGGGGTGAGGCCTGTCGGGGCTGGGGGGTGAGTCCGGGCAGTGGGTCATAAGCGGTCATATCGGTTCTCAGTCGAAGTAAATACCTAGGGGATACCTACCGGATACCTATAGGGTCCCCGCCGCGGGGCGGAGGGATTTTGGATTCTGAAAGTCGGGTTTTGGATTATGGAATGGGAGTCCGTTGGTGGGTTGGTCGGGATTTTTTTTGAAAAAAAGTCTGTATATCGGCAAAAGTTTGTATCTTTGCCCTCCGGTACACTGGTGCCGCTGCAGGGGTGCGGCGGCGGTAGTGTATTCACAGTCATAGAATTAGGAAAATAATTAATATAATAGTAGAACAATGAAAATCTATCAGACCCAGGACATCCGCAACATCGCCCTCGTGGGCGGCGCCAAGAGCGGAAAGACCTCCATGGCCGAGGCAATGGCATTCTGTGGCGGCCTCATCAACCGCCGCGGCACCGTGGACGGCAAAAACACCATCAGCGACTATCGCGACATAGAGCTGGACCGCAAGTATTCGGTCGAGACCTCGCTCATGTACACCGAGTTCGGTGGCAAGAAGGTGAATATACTCGACGTGCCCGGCTTCGCCGACTATCAGGGCGAGCTGGTGAGCGCGATGAGTGTGGTGGAAGCCGCTGTGGTGGTGGTCAATGCACAGAGTGGCGTCGAGGTGGGCACCGAGATTGCCAACCGCTACGCCTCCAAGATCGGCACCCCCATCATCTATGCCGTCAACCACCTGGATGCCGAGAAGGCCAACTTCGACGACTGTGTGAACCAGCTGCGCGACTTCTTCGGCCCGAAGTGCTCCGTCCTCCAGTTCCCGACCAATGCCGGCTTGGGCTTCAACCAGGTCATTGACATTGTGGCCAACAAGATGCTCACCTTCGCCGACGGCAAGACTACCGAGGCCGATATCCCCGCCGAGTATGCCGACCGCGCCGAGGAGATGCGCATGGCCCTTGTGGAGGAAGCCGCCGCGGCCGACGATGCCCTGATGGAGAAATACTTCGAGAACGGCGACCTCACCCCCGAGGAGCTCAGCAAGGCCCTCCGCCTCGCCATCGACAAGCGCGACCTCTTCCCCATCCTCTGCACCAGCGCCAAGGAGAACTTCGGCGTGAACCGCCTGCTGGAGTTCATCAACGCCAACGTGCCCGCCCCCTGCGACGTGGCCTCCCCGAAGAAGACCAAAGCCGGCAAGGAACTCAAGAACAACGCCTCCAATCCCACCGTGGCCTTCGCTTTCAAGAGCGCCAAGGACAAGAACCTCGGCGAGTTGACCTACCTCCGTATCTTCGACGGTGAGTTGGCCGAGGCTCAGGATGTGGTCAATGCCTGCAACCAGAGCAAGGAGCGTGTCAGCCAGGTGCTCGTCTGCAGCGGCAAGAACCGCCAGAAGGTGGAGAAGGCCAGCGCCGGCGATATCGTCTGCACCATCAAGCTCAAGGATGTGAAAATCAACCACACCCTCACTACTGCCAAGAACACTGACGATGCCGTCAGCGAGATAGAGTTCCCCGTGCCGATCTACACTGTCGCCGTCAAGGCTGCCAATAGCAACGACGACGAGAAGGTGGGCGCCGCACTGAAGGACCTCGCCACCTACGACCGCTCCCTCACGCTGGAGAACAGCCGCGAGCTGCGTCAGGTCATCCTCGGCTGCCAGGGTGAGTTGCACCTCAACACCGTCAAGTGGTACTTCGAGAACCAGTACAAGCTGGAGGTGAACTTTACCGCCCCGAACATCCCCTATCGCGAGACCATCACCAAGAGCGCCGAAGCCATGTACCGCCATAAGAAACAGTCTGGCGGCTCCGGCCAGTTCGGCGAGGTGCACATGCTCATTGAGCCTTACTTCGACGGCATGCCCAATCAGACCAAGTACCCCATCCGCGACACCCAGGAGTACCCCCTGGAGTGGGGCGGCAAGCTGGTCTTCAACAACTGCATCGTCGGCGGCTCAATCGACGCCCGCTTTATGCCCGCCATCCTCAAGGGCATCATGGAGAAGATGGAGCAGGGGCCGCTTACCGGTAGCTATGCCCGCGACATTGTGGTCAATATCTACGACGGTAAGATGCACCCCGTGGACTCCAACGAGACGGCCTTCAAGATTGCCGGCCGCACCGCCTTCCGCGAAGCCTTCAAGCAGGCTGCCCCGAAGATCAAGGAGCCCATCTACGACGTGGCCGTCACCGTGCCCACCGAGAGCCAGGGAGGCGTCATGACCGACCTGCAGGGCCGCCGCGCCATCGTCATGGGCATGGACGCCGAGGGCAAGTACACCACGCTGAAGGCCAAGGCCCCCCTGGCCGAGATGAACCGCTACTGCACCGCCCTGAGCTCGCTCACCAGCGGCCGCGGCACCTTCACCATGAGCTTCAGCAGCTACGAGCTCGTCCCCGCCGACGTGCAGACGGCCCTCCTCAAAGCCTACGAGGAAGCCGCCAGCGAGGAAGAGTAATTTCTTATTCCGCGTGGCGCCGGTTGTCCCCCATGGGCAGCAACCTCACAGCCCCACAGCAACATCATCAAAGGGTGTCCCCAGGGGATGCCCTTTTTCTTTTACGTCATTTTCTCAATAAGGAATCATTGTTTCTTTATAACGCCATTTCCCCTTTTTTATAACGCCATTCTTTTCTTGTATGCTGAAATATCATTGCAGCCGTTTCGTCCGGTAGCGGGCATTTATGTCCGCCATCCCCATCCCGCCCATTCACCCCATTCACCCCATTAGCCCCATACCACCCTATATAATTTATTTATAAATTATATATACCATTCATTCCCAATCCCTTTCCTCGTCAATCATCCCTGTTCCATCCCTATACCAACCCCGTACCATCTCTATACCAACTCTATGGATCCTTCGGTGTGCCTCCAATGATCCTCCGGGGTTCCGTCGAGGTACATTCGGCGGTGCTCCGTCGCTCCACCTATACTCCCTCGACACAATATTATCCCACTTCTGACGTTATTCCTGTACAACAAAGGTAATCATCATGGCAAGGAAGTACGGCGACTCCGAGAGCGGAAAACTCGGCAACAAGATATACTACACCTGGCATGGGCGGCAATGCGAAAGGGCTATGCCCACCCATGTGGCCAATCCCCAAACCGAAGCGCAGCAGTCGCACCGCAGCAACTTTGCCCAGATTTCCAAGCTCTCGTCCTATCTCAAGGACGCCCACCTCATCGGCCTCCACTGGCACGCTGTCCGCGAGCATAACAGCACCTACGCCCTCTTCCGCAAGCTCAACAAAGACTGCTTCACCCCCGACGGCGACATCGACTATCCCCGCGTCATAATCAGCAAAGGCTCCGTACCCGAGGTCATCATCACTTCCGCCAGCATTGCCGAAGGTGTCCTCACCGTTACCTACGATAGCCGTCCTTACGGTGGCACTCCTACCGACGAGTTCTACCTCTTCGTTTATTTTCCCACCCTCTGTATCGGCCGCCTCGCCACCCCCGTCCCCCGCTCTGCCGGCAAGGTCACCGCCGTCCTCCCCGCCGAATGGCTAAAAGCAACTCCCGATGACAACAACGAAGAGACTGACACAATAGCACATTTTCGAATTAACACATTCCATTTATACGCTTTTCTCCGTGGCCCCAAAGGTCGCACCTCTGACACCATCTATCATTCAATAACACTCTGACACAAAGCGATAGCATTTCAGGAGATTTCCCATCCTTCGTCCATTTATTGGGCATTCTATGCCCGCCACCTCCTCTCCTTTGTTCCGTGTCTAGACGGTTGTGTCTACTCCAAGTGGGATGTCCAGCATAAGGTGCTTTATCCTCGCAAAAAAATATGTCCGCGAAAATATTTTTTGCCTTATTGAAAATAATGTGTATTTTTGCAAATGGAAATAATAGTATAAAAGATATGTAAAATAACAAAAAAATAAAGACATAGACATACAAATAGCGATTCGTGCTATTCTTGACTACCAAATTACCACTATAACCCAGCTCAGGGTGTCACAATCAAGAATAGGTCAACGAAACGCCGTTCATCGGCGTGGAATGACTTGTTGGATTGTGACGGGCGTGGTAACCCTGGTAGTCAGACAAGGATTACGTTCCACGCTATTTTTATACATTCCACGCCGATGAAACTGATAGAACATAACCCATTCCGAATGCTTGGCATACCAGTGAATGCCAGCGCCAGAGACCTTGCCGCCAACAAGGGCAAAATGAAATTGTTGGACATCGGCAAAGAGGTTGTATTTCCGTTGGACTTGCCCGGTCTTTTGCCTCCCGCCAACCGCAACAAAGAATTTGTTGCGACTGCCGAGCGCGACATCAATCTGCCACAGGACAAAATCAAGCACGCTCTGTTCTGGTTTGCACAGCCATCTGACCCATTAGGCAAACATGCCTACAATGACCACCTGCTGCAAGGCAACATCGCGAAGGCCGAAGAACTGTTTGGTAAAAGAACCTCGTGGGAATCGCAGCTATGCCTCTCTGTGCTGGAGTTGCAACAAGGAAAACTATGTGATGCCTTGCTCGACTTATATTCCATTGCCAATGATTATTGTGACGAACTATGTCATGCTGTAGCGGGACAAACATTCACGATGGCCAGTGTCGAATTAGTGCAGTTGTACCTAAGGACACTGGCTACCGAAATAGATGCATCGACACTATATCAGGAATGGAACAGTGACAGCAGGGTACTGCCTGGCGGTTCCGAAATCATAGAGTTTGAGTTGCGTGATATGGCAACGGATGCACCCATCAAAATCATAGAAAAGGAGATTGCCGCAGCAAAGGTAGTTGACAATAGCAACGCAGAGGCGCAGCTGGAGACAGGAAAGCGACTTTCCAACAATACCCATAAGGCCCGTATCCAACTGCAAAAACTGATTGGAGACAACGACCCTCGCTACAGTCGCTTGGTTGATAAGCTTGCCAACCAGATACTTCAATGCTCTATCAACTATTTCAATAAGATAGACGGAGAGAACAGAACTATTATTGAAAATGCTTTGAAACTTGGTGAGTATGCTCTCAAAATTGCTGTGGGTAAGATGGCCCGCGACCATATCCAGCACAATGTTGACATTCTGCGCAAAAAGAAAGAGAACCTACCACCAGCCGAAGTGGAACGGGAATACTTTGCTATTATGGCTGCACTTTCCACCTTTGTCGAACAACCCGACCTTATTAAACATTCGGTCACTCTGCTCAATACCACAAAGCCTCATTTGCAAAGTATGAAGGTAAAGCTGGGGGCGACCAATACGACATACATAAAACTGTCGTCTCTAGTGGTGAATAATGCATTACACAATCTGATTGAAGAGGTCAATAACTCTCAAAAGACAGACCTCTTTCTCGTTCAGCCAAACATAAACGAGGTAAAACGCGCCGTTGGTGCGGCGTGGAATGCCACCCTCTTGATGGACACCTTTGACATGGAACCCACTCTTCGTCAGCGGTACAATACACAGAAGGATACTCTTAAAGGTTTATGCGAGCAATTAGGGATAAAAACTGGAGAGGTTAGCAAAGGCTGTGTCTTTGGAATGATTCCCGTATTGATAGGAGGTATAATCGGTCTTATTATCGGAGCTAATAACGACGATGCAGGCGTGGGTTTTCTTGTTGGATGCGGAATAGGTGTCTGGTTGGGAGGATATTCACTATATGATAACTTTAAAAACAAATATTTTTAATTATGGAACAATTAAAATATGCTTTTATTATGTTTGCCATGATGTGTTCACCTGTTCTGTATGCACAATCATACGATAGCATAATATCAGATATTGAACAAAAAAATGCAGAACTTCAAGAACAACTCACCAAGTTGGAGCAAAGAACCCAGGAACTTACCATTCAGGTGGCAGGCAATAGCGAAAGGGTAGCTTTGCTTGGAGAGGCAGTTGATCAAAAGGTCGGTGGTCTGCACGAGCAGATGGATTCCATCGATGAACGCTATGGACTGCGAATGTCAGACGCTGAAACCGCAGTACAGGAAACAGGGATAAGACAGCAAAAGTCTGTTGTATGGGGAACTATCATTGCAGTTGTTATTTGTCTTCTGCTGGCAATGACATTCCTCATCCTCCGCAAGCGTATTTCCAAGAAGGGTGACGACATTGAGTTGCTTCGTGCTCGAGCCGACGACCTCAACCGGCAAATGGTGGAGCGGATGGATAAAGAAATCGGGGAACTTCAAAAAATATCCGAAGGATTGAATAATTCACAAACCACCCAAACCACAAGAGACCCTGACCACAGCCTTGTCAAGGCACTTGCCGATCGTATTACATTTATGGAGATGACACTCTATCGTATGGATAGCAGTATAAAGGGTCATAGGCATTTGACCAAGAGCATTAAGCAGATGAAAGACAATCTTCTTGCCAATGGATATGAACTGGTTGATATGCTTGGTAAAGACTACGTTGAGGGGATGAAGGTCACCGCATCATTTGTAGTGGATGATACCCTTGAAGACGGCAAACAGATTATCACAGGCATTCAAAAGCCGCAAATCAACTACAAAGGCAAAATGATTCAAGCAGCGCAAATAACCGTAAGTCAAAACATTTAATACACAAATATATGGCTAAGCTAAAAATGAAATATGGAATTGACCTTGGCACCACCAATTCCGCAATCTGTAAGATGGAAAACGGGGAACCCATCATCAAGAAAACAGACACCTTAAAGGACACACTTCCATCTTGTATTTCTTTCACAAGGAAGAAACTGTCACGTGTTGGCGATTCTGCGTACAACGATTTGCGTCAAGACCGTTCAAGAGCCACTAAGGCATGGTCGAGTGGCAACAGCAATGTCTTCATTGAGTTCAAGCGTACTATGGGACTTGATACACAGTATTCGAGCAGCTATATGGAGCGTAGTTACAGTAGCGAAGAATTGTCCGCTGAAGTTCTGAAGACGTTGAAATCATTTATTGGAGATGATACTGTCGATGCCTGTGTTATTACAATTCCGGCCAAGTTCAAGGCACCCGAAATTGCAGCCACTATGCGTGCGGCAAAACTTGCCGGAATAGAGCAATGCTCTCTGTTACAGGAACCCATTGCCGCTTCGATGGCGTACGGATTGACCACTGACAACAAGAACGGTTACTGGTTGGTATTTGACTTCGGCGGTGGAACATTCGATGCTGCTCTTCTTCAAGTAGAAGATGGCATTATGCAGGTCAAAGACACTGAAGGTGACAACTACCTTGGTGGCAAGAACCTTGATTATGCCATTGTTGATGAAATCATCATTCCTTATCTGAGGGAGAATTACTCCATCGATGGCATTATGGCTGATTCGGCAAAACGGGAAATTCTGCGGGATGCGGTGAAATACTATGCCGAGCAAGCCAAGAACCAGCTATCGTTCAAACCTTCTGTCGATATTATGTCGCACTTGGACGAGTTCGGAGAAGATGACGAAGGCGAGCCGTTGGAGTTGGATATGGTCATTACAGCCGAACAAATGCAGCAGGTGCTGTCTCCCATATTCCAAAAGGCCGTGGACATTGTCAAGGGTTTGTTGAAACGCAACAACCTGAAAGGTACAGACCTCAGTTCTCTAATTCTTGTGGGTGGACCTACCTACTCACCAGTTTTGAGGCAGATGCTGAAGGATCAAGTAACACCCAACGTCGATACCAGTATTGACCCGATGACAGCTGTTGCCCGTGGTGCAGCCCTTTATGCCACAACACTGGAATACGATGCTGATATGAAAGCATCCGCAGAAGAGCAGCAAGTCGCCATCGAATTAGGCTACGAGTCGACGTCCGTTCTGTCAAGCGAATATGTGATTGTAAAACTGTTGCCTAATGAGAGCAAAGGGATAAACGGGAAGAGTCTGATGTTTGAGGTGACAAGTGGTGACGGTTCGTGGTCAAGTGGAAAACTTGCTTTGACTGCCACAGGCGATGCCGTCGAGTGTGTATTGAAAGAGGGGCGCGCCAATGCTTTTGCTATTGCCGTCTATGATGAAACCGGCAACAAACTGCCTTGCTTCCCCAACGAGTTGACTATTATTCAAGGAAGTCAGGTAGGTAGCGCAACCTTGCCATATAATATTGGTATCGAAGCTAAAGACGAAGTGATGGATCATAATGTCTTCGTTCCGTTGAAGGGTTTAGAGAAAAACCAGTCGTTGCCAGCAGTAGGTGTAAGGAACGGCCTGAGGGTTCTGAACCAGTTGAATCCAGGCAATCCTAATGACTGGTTGGTAATCCCAATCTATCAAGGAGAACACAATGCAGAGGGCAGTAGAGCCATCTATAACGAACATGTTTTCGATGTTGTGATTACTGGTGATGATGTGCCGGAGGTTGTTGCAGCAGGCAGTCTGGCAGACATTACATTGAAGGTAAACAACTCGCAAGGCTACCATATTGAAGTTCTTTTTGTGCAGATAGGTGAGACCGTGGAAAAGGATATAGAGATCGGCACAAAAAGCGTGGTCAGCATGGCAGAATGGAACCGTCTATTCAAAGAGGCAAAAGGCAAACTCCAAAGTCTTAATTCGAGTAACCATGTCTCTTCTGATGAGACACAAGAGGCAGAAAAAATTATCACTGACCTTGAAGGACGCAAAGACGGAGAAGGGGCAAAGGACGACGATCGACAGCACTTGCTGGATGACCTTCGTAGAGCATTCCGAATCTTGGAGTCAGTTGACAAAAAGCACGGACTCGACACTGCACAGGAGGAATTGCAAGACCTGTATGACAGACTGGAAAAAGCAAACAATGATTTTGGCAACCAATATGATGATGAAGTCCAGGCTATGCGAACGGAGGTGGAACGTGCATTACGGTCTCATGACGAAAGAACCGTGCGAGAGGTAATAGAGGAGGTCAATGCATTGTTGTTTGGCAGAGTCGCCATCAATGCAGTGCTTATCGGCTTTATCGATCATTACAATAGTCAATTTGGTCGTATCGCGTGGAAGGATAGAACACTTGCTCGTCAATTGTTGAATCAGGGTATGTCTATGGTTGGCGATGATACCGACTGGGAAGCTTTACGCCAAGTGTGTATCAGAATCCAAAATCTGCTTCCCGACGATGAAAAACAGAATGGCCCCGGCCTTGGTGTACAATAAAACGATGTTGTCATGAGTAAAATAATAGACTTTCAGATTGAATGCCCCGATTGCGGACGGCAGTATCAAGCAAAGGTATTCCGTACATTGTGGGGCGACGGATGTACAGCAGACAACTTTACGTCTCGCCTCAAAGAGGATACCAATATGGTGACCTGTCCCCATTGCGGACATTCGTTCCGTCTGCCACTGGGATTGATGTATGTCGATGTAAAGGCGGGATTCGCCGTATGGTACGAGCCTCAACCCGACCCCAATATAGACAACGAAGCAAGGCAGTACGCAGCTCTGTTTGGCGCCGATAGCTACTACGCGAAAGCCCCTCGCGTGAAAGACTGGAACGAATTCAAGCGCACCATTCGACGTTACTACACAGGAGAGCTAAAGGCAAACCCCATCACAAAGTTTGACTTCGGTTCAATAAAACAGCAAGCCAGTAAGCCCGCAACTCCGCAAAAGAAAGGTGGGTGTTTGGGTGTATTGATCTTATTGTTAGTTCCTTTAGCTATAGGAATCGCATTAATATAAAGTAACAATCCACAATAAAGTTATATATGGATAATATTCAGGGGATAACAACCTCCATCCAAGATATTGAGGCAAAAGAGAAAATGAATGAAGTATATGAGGCAATGGAAACTTTGTCCCATAGGCAACCCGTCACAGGATTTCATCACCGATTTTATGTGCCAGGATGGATAGGTTCAATTCAGTGGTTTATAGTCGGCTCCAAAATGGACAAATGGTGCAAGCAGCCATTCTACAAAGATAAGGACTATTACGAATTTGCTGATTGGATTGGTGACACGGCACATACATTACATGATTATTTGAACAATCCTGAAACAAAAGGACGTGTAGACTATGAGCAGCATTCAAACGAGATCGTTTCTACTATTCATCTATTGATGGTTATTTGGGCAGAATGCTCGCCTGAAGTGGCCTCTTTTACGGATAGAGATTATCGAGATGATGCGACTGGTCAGGAATACAGAGTATCTATAGGCTTTTTGTTGAATAAAAGAGTAGAATATGAGATAGGGAAGCCGCGTCTTGTTACTGAAACAACGAACGAAACATCCGCCTGGAAAGATTTTAAGGAGGAAGCCAAATCTTTTGGATACATGATTGCAGGATGGTTTATCAATATTGTTATTTTCGCCCTAATCGCAGGACTTATTAGCGCAATATTTGATTAGTCATGTTTACGCTTCTGAAACAACAAAAAATAGGCAACTATATCGTTGCGTTTCCCATCAAGCAGGGGGACTATGCCGAAACGTACCGCGTGAAGGATGCGTCGGGCAAGAACTATTTCCTGAAGCTGATAGACCTTGCAAAGCTGAATGGCAAGCAGTTCGACGAGGACGACAATGTGATTGAGGTGGATATAATGAAAGGTCTGAACCATCCCAACGTGATGCACCTCGTAGAGCAAGAGGAGGTAACGCTTGGAGGAAGGCAAATGGCTTATTTAGTCAGCGACTTTATCAGCGGAGAAACCTTGGAACAGAAAGTCAGTCGCGAAGGCAGCAATCCTTACGAGGTGCGCGAATGGGTGTGCAATGTGCTTGCAGGTTTGCAGTATCTACACTCACAGGCCGACCCCATCATTCACAATGAACTGACTCCGCAGAATATAATGTTTGATGCGACCACCAAACAAGCGATAATCATAGACTTTGGCCACGCAAGGCATAAGAGCAACGGCCGCAGGGCTTTCGACAAGAAAGGCTTGTCGCCCTACTATTTGGCACCTGAGGCGATGAACGGAATCTATTCCCCACAAAGCGATTTGTTCGCCGTAGGAGTGATGACATACAGATTGTTGTACGGTAGCCTACCGTGGCTAGTGAAAAGTGGTGATGATTTCGAAGACCGGCTACAGAGTGAACGGGAGAAGCCACCGAAGGTTGTGTCGTTAAGTAGAGTGGCAGCACCTGACGGGATGGTCGAGACTATCGCCAAGGCACTTGCCGTCGATCCGAACAATCGTTTTCAGTCGGCGGAAGAAATGGCGAAGGCTCTGCGAGGAGAAGTGAAAGTCGTAATCAATAACACAAGCTCCCAAAAGAAAGAACATGACAGTCCCCACAAAGCTTCAAAGTCTGGCAATGGATTGGCAGATGTGGCAGGGATGAGAGACTTGAAGGCACAACTGCAACGAGATGTGATAGACCTGCTTCGAGAACCTGAGAAATATAAGCGTTATGGTATTTCTTTGCCCAATGGGATGCTGCTGTATGGCCCTCCAGGTTGCGGAAAGACTTTCTTTGCCAAGAAACTGGCCGAGGAAGTGGGTTTCAACTTCATCATGCGCACGCCGTCAGACTTGAAGAGCCGGTATGTGAATGCCACACAGGAGAACATTGCCGCCATGTTCAAGGAGGCGGAGGAAAACGCACCGACGATTATCTTCATCGACGAAATAAACGAACTCCTACCAAAGCGAAACAGCGATGCCCACGAGATGAGCCGCAGTGCTGTAAACGAGATGTTGGCACAGATGGACCGTACAGGAGAGAGAGGGATCTTTGTCATCGGTGCCACCAATTTGCCAGAGGAGATAGATGAAGCCATGTTGCGCACGGGGCGTCTGGAAAAGCGAATATATGTTGGTCCACCCGATGAAGAGGCTCGTCGCGAGATGTTTGAAATGTACCTGAAAGGTCGATATACGGACTTCGGCATTGACTACGGAAAGCTGGCCGCATTGACCGATGGGTATGTCTCATCAGACATTAGGTTTCTGGTAGATGAAGCGGCACGAATGGCATTGACCCGCAATGAGAAGATAACGATGGCATTGCTTGAAGAAAGTATAAAGGCTCATCCATCGTCTATTAAACCCAAAGAGCCTGAGAAAAAACGTATTGGATTCAAATAATATTTTCAAAATGGATAGAATAGAATTATACCTAAAGACAGCGTTTTGCTGCATGGCTTGCGACGGCGAAATTGCTCCTGCAGAAATGGAGAAGATAAAGACGTTGCCTCATTTCAAAGAAATTAATTTACAAAAAATGCTCTCGGAGTATCTTTTGCAACTGCAGAAAGAAGGCAACAGATTCCTGAAGAAGTACCTTGACGAGGTGAAATCAGCTGTGTTAACAGAAGAGGAAGAGTGTGAGCTGGCAAGTATCGCCATCCAAACCATCGAAGTGGACAAATCGATTGAATACAACGAGGTGGCATTCTTCAAAAAAATCCGTAAACGTCTAAAGCTGACGAATGAAAAGCTTTTGACAGCAATTCCCGAAAATCCCGATGTTATCGATCAAATCTCCCCCGAAGACTATCTCCTCCCAGACATCACGGACGAAGATGACTTATCTCTTTGGACGGACACTTTCTCCAATATCAGTGGTAGCTATTCTGCATAAGAATAGTAAAACCTAAGCATTCCTTACTAGAGTACAACTGACGGTAGAACAGCCTGAACTCCTTTTTTAAACTATTGTGTATTATGGTATTGTAAGAAAAACTCCCCAGGGCAAACGCATCAAATTTCCAGGAGAGAGAAGAGATAATCGATGCTCCAGCCGGCTTTGAGGCGTTTGGTAACGAGGCTCCCCTTGCCTTTGTCGCGCTTGAGGATGTTGAGGGAGAATTTCCGCACCAGGGCAAAGTTTTCGGCGGACATTCCGGCACGTTTGCGCTGGCGGTCCTCGCCGAAAGACATGTCGAGGACCCAGTGCAGGGAGTTCTCCACGGCCCAGTGGTTGCGGATGTGCCGTATGTAGCCGGCCCCGCTGTCGACAATCTTCTCCGCGATGGCCCTCTGCGTCCCCATCGCGTCGATGGTTATCACGGAGCCCTCGAGGCACAGCATGTCCAGCAGCTCCGGTATGGCCGTTATCTCGTTGCTCTTGTCGCGCGTCTTGCGCTGCCCAAGGCAGATGCCGCTGCCTCATCAGGCTCGACAGCCATAGCACTCCACGCTCCATGCATGGACGAGGTGGATGGCCGTGTTGTCGCGGTGCCCGTCGCGGCTCCCGCACACCGTCTTGCCGTCGATGGCGATGGCCTTCTCCGCCACCCCATCGGGTTTAAGTCCGCTCGCCCACTCGAGGAACAGCCGCTCGTGGTGTGCCGTCGGCTATGCCGACAACTGGCGGAACTTTTACCTATAGACCTAATAACAACCATACACAGGGTATATTACAGGTCGGCAGACAGATATTTACCAACACACGGCACCCAAAGTGTTCATAACGTGGCGGTTTCTCTTTTCCGCCGCATACGCCCTGTTGAAAATACCGCCCTCCCTGTTCATACCGTTGGATTTTTCAGACATTTTGATGCGTTTGCCCTGGCAGGACGAGGAAGAATGATACTCGGAAAGGGGTTGATCCTCAATGGTATCTGTTATGTTACGGGAGACAGACTTTGGAAAGAAGGGCTGTAAAAGAGGTGTCTTCCACTTGGCGAAATATTTTTCATGACCGTAGACTTGGTGACGTGTTCGCCCGTGGTGGCGGCCGGGATGCTTTGCATTCTCCAAATAGTCTCCTGGTTGATAAAAAGGGGAGCAAAACCTATAGCATACAAGTCGCTGGCAGATAGTCTGTTGTAATCGGGCAAAAATGACGCTGTTTGAGATTTTTTGAAGGCTTTTTTGGTAAAGAAAAAAGCCCCGCGACGGGTGTCGTCGCGGGGCATACGGTAGGAGGTTGCGAGGGGGCTATTTGCGGCGGA
The DNA here is from genome assembly GCA_017940465.1 of Bacteroidales bacterium. Classification (GTDB taxonomy): domain Bacteria; phylum Bacteroidota; class Bacteroidia; order Bacteroidales; family P3; genus Colimorpha. Next base: position 131,282 of record JAGAYN010000031.1, read on the forward strand.
GGCGCGAGAGGACATCGGTGGGGCAGTCGATGTCGCGCGGGGTGCCGCTGTAGGTGAGGGTGCTGGCGCCGGTGATATTGACGCGCAGGCTTTCGGTGCACTGCACCAGGGCATTGCTGGCATCGGTCAAGGCGCCTTTCACCTTTCTGGCCACCAGGTTCTTGGCATCCAGTTTGGATGCCTGGCTCATATCGAGGTCGAGGTGGATGTAGGCACTGCCGGTGATGAGCGCCGTGGAGGCCCCTTTGGATTCGTATTCCACCATGCCCGATTCCACACGTCCATGGAAGTAGGATGCCCCTGCAAGTTCGATGTCGGCCTTCTTGGCAGCGGTGATGTTGCCCTCGAAGGTGGAGGCGTCGTCGATGTCTAGCTTCACAATGTCGCCGTTGAGCCCCATGGGGGTGCGGAACGACGAGGCGCCGGAGAGCTCCACCTCGGTCAGTTGGGGGTTGTAGGGCAGCACGATGCGGGGGCGCTGCTTCATGCTGTTGCGCCCTTTCAAACGAATGCTGAGTTTGCCGTTCTCCACCTCGAACTCAATGTTATTGTGCAGATGTGCCGGCAGGGTGGCTACAGGCTGCTTCACGGTGTCGCTCACGATGACCTCGAATGCCGAACTGACCTCCAGCCTGGTGTAGGTGCCGCCGAGGGTCAGCACCTTGGTGTCGGGGTTGGTGGCGCTTTTCTTCTTGCGCTGGGCGTTGGCATCAATCCCTGCCAGCATCAGCAGGCAGGCCATAAGGGCGGTGACGGTTGTCTTCATATTCTTCAAGTGTTTAATTGTTAAATGCATATCTTACTATATCGGACCCCATTCGGAGGGCTTTCTGTCGCGTCTGGGGGCTGTCGTTGTGCACATCGGGATCCTCCCAGCCGTCGCCCAGGTCGCATTCCCAGGTGAAGAAGCACACCAGCCGCCCCTCCCACACCAGACCGTAGCCCTTGGGGGGCTTGTTGTCGTGTTCGTGTATCTTGGGCAATCCGTTGGGGAAGTCGTACTTTTGGTGATAGATAGGGTGGGAGAAGGGCAGTTCCACAAACTCCAGCTCCGGGAACACCTTCTTCATCTGCGGCACGACGAACTCACGTAGGCCGTAGTTGTCGTCTATGTGCAGGAAGCCGCCACCGATGAGATAGGTGCGCAGGTTCTGTGCCTCGCGGTCGGAAAAGACCACGTTGCCGTGGCCCGTCATGTGCACAACGGGGTGGTTGAACAACTCTGCGCTGCCCACATCCACCGTGGCGTATTGCGGGTTGAGCCCCATCTGCTGGTCCTGGTTGCAGAAAGCGATAAGGTTGGTCAGCGAAGTCGGGTTGGCATACCAGTCGCCACCGCCGCCGTATTTGAGCAGCGCCAGTTGGGGCTGGGCCGTAGCCACCAGCCAATGTGTCAGGATTGTCAGTATGAACAGTATGCGTTTCATGCGTTGTCGTTGATGAAATTGAAAGCTGTTACGGCGTATAGCGCCGCCGTCTCGGTACGCAACCGGCTGGGACCGAGGCTGACTGGCAGGAAGCCCTGTTGCAGTGCCGAAGCGATCTCCTCGGTGGAGAAGTCGCCTTCGGGACCTATCAGCAGGGTCGCGTCCCGGCCGGCCGTAAGGGCTTTCGCCAGGGGAGTGCGCGGCTGCCCGGCCTCGCAGTGGGCTATGAGGCGGAGCCCTGTGGGGGCTGCTGAGGCCACCCACTCGCGCATCGGCACAGCCTCGTGGATAGTAGGCAGCACGGTGTGCAGGCTTTGCTTCATGGCGCTGAGGGCTATCTTCTGCAGCCGGTCGGTCTTCAGGAACGACCGCTCGCTGTGGTCGCACCGCAGCAGGGTGATTTCCCCCACGCCCACCTCCACGGCCTTCTCCACCAGCCACTCCATCCTCGACGGGTTCTTGGTGGGGGCTACGGCCAAGTGGATCGAGAACGGTGGGTGGTAATTCGGGCACTCCGAGCGTAGGGCTTCCACCACGCAGGCCTTGTCGTTGGCTTCCAATATGCGGCAGTGGTGCAATGCGCCGCGACCGTCGGTGACCTCGATGGCATCCCCCTGCCGCAGCCGCAGCACACGCACCGCGTGGCGGCTCTCCTCGGGGTCGAGGGTGCAAAGTGCATCGGGGGTTATATCAGGGCAATAGAAGAGGTTCATACAATCATTCCGGAGGCTATGACAAGGTGGGAATCAGCGTCGTATATAGTGGCGTACTGGCCTGCGGCAATGCCCTGTATGCGGTCGGCACTCTCGATGAGGGCGCTCCCGTCGGCATGCACTTCGAGGCGGCCGGGGTGGAACTCGGGGGTATGGCGGATTTTGAAGGTGACGCTGTCGCCACCGGGGTTCACCCCGCTCAGCCACCGGAAGCCGCCGAGGGGGATGTGGCGGCCGTACTGCGCCTCGGGGTCATAGCCTTGCGACACATACAGCACGTTCTCCTCAATGTCTTTCCGCACTACAAACCAGGGCCCTCCGCCGAGGTAGAGCCCCTTGCGCTGGCCGATGGTGTGGAACCAGTAGCCGCGGTGCTTGCCCAGCACACGGCCCGTCTCCAGCTCCACGATGTCCCCCTCTCGCTCCCCCAGATACCTCTTGATGAAGTCGTTATAGTTGATCTTGCCGAGGAAGCAGATGCCCTGCGAGTCCTTGCGCGTAGCCGAGGGCAGGCTGGCCTGGGCGGCGATGGCGCGCACGTCGCTCTTCATCAGGTGCCCGATGGGGAACATCAGGCGTTCTATCTGCCTGTATTCCAGTTGCGAGAGGAAATCCGTCTGGTCTTTCACAGGGTCCTTGGCGGTGGCCAGGAAGGTGATGCCGTCCAGCGTGTCGGTGGTGGCATAGTGGCCGGTGGCGATGCGGTCGTAGGCGTGGCCGCGGATGTCGTCGAACGCCCCGAACTTAATCAGCCGGTTGCACATCACATCGGGGTTGGGCGTCAGGCCACGGCGCACGGAATCAATCGTATAGCTCACCACACGGTCCCAATACTCGCGGTGCAGGTCCACCTCCTCGAAGCGGCATCCATAGCGGCGGGCCAGCCATTGCGTCAGTTCGATATCCTCCTCCGCAGGGCAACTGATATACCCCTCCTCGTCCTCCATGCCGATGCGGATGTAGAAAATGTCGGGCGTGATGCCCTGCTCCTTCAGCAGGTGCACCACCACCGAGCTGTCCACTCCTCCCGATACCAATGCGGCGACGTTCATCCCTTTTTTACAATTTACAACCCTATATAACGGCCTCCACGGTGTATTATTGCCTCCGCGCAGCGTTTTTGGTGCAATATGCTGGTTATCACAATGGTACATCCATATAACCCTCCCCGCAAAAATCCCGTCAAAAAATGCAACAAAACCCCGAAAACAGCCGATTTTTGCCCGTTTGCAACAGGTTGATAAACAGCATGTAAGAGGTATCCTCTTCTTCCCCTCTTCTTCCTCACTAGGACATTGAAAAGCATCGGGCCGGAATATGGGAAAAAAGAACCGCGTAGGAGCGGCAAGATGTCGCCCCTACGCGGTCATAAGTGCGGAGAGGATGCCTATTCCTCGATAGGTTCGTATACGGGCTGGAGTGTCACGTCGCCGGTGGCAGTGAATATGCGCGGATTGTCTGTGTTGCCGTCTCCCCAGTGCAGGAATCGCTGGGTGCTGTTGCTGTAGGCGTAGAGAATCACCTCGTCGCCCAGAATGTATATGCCATCGCCAAAAACGTTACCTTCGACATTGATGCGGCACAACGGGGCATCCATGCCGCTGCCGTCGCTGTAGCGGAAATAGTAGCGGTACTTGCCTTCGTAGGAGTCGTCCCATTCCTGTGTCCACGAGGTGGTATAATCGCCGTCGTACGTGTGGCTGTAGGTATAGTCTCTCCCCGTATACCCATAGGAATAGCTCTCGCATGAGCCGGTAACACTGTTTTTGGAGAGCATTTCCATAGGAAGATAAGTAAATTCATGGAACACCAACTCTATAGGAACTTGCCGCATGGGATTTATCTTGCTGTCGCAGGTGTAGGTATAGGTATCGGTGTGAGTCCCGCTAGTATAGCGCTCCTCGACCAGGTTCCCGTTCTCCCAGGTGTAGTAAGTGGTGCCGCCATCGGAACGGGTCTTTCTGACAATCTCTCCAGAAGCGTTGTACTCGTATGTGTAGCTGGATGTATAGCCATCTCTGTAGGTGCTGATGGACCCTGTCACCATGTCGCCTGTATAGAGAAGGGTGGTAGTCGTGCTTCCTCCACGAATCTCTTTCGCCTTCCCATTCTCGTAGATGATTTCAATACTGCCAAAGTATTGGTTCTCATCGTCGTATACCTCTAGCTCTTTAACTTTCCCATTCTCCCAAATGAATTTGTATCGACTGAAGTCTCGGGCACCTTCGTAATGATCCTTACGTTTCTCATAGAAATGCTGCTCCCACCACTCGAGTCGCTTCTCGCCGTCGGAGGCGGGGTCTGTGGGGGTGGTGGACGTTGAGTCTTCTTTGCCGCAGGCGGCGAAAAGAATCATGGCGCCGAGCGCCAGTGTCATCAGTTTGTGTGGTTTGGTCATCTTGTTTCCCTGCTACGTGTCGGGCGCAACTGTTAGTTCTGTCCGCAGGCCCTGCCGACTTGTCGATTCTTACAACGAAGAAAGTGGAGCCATCCATTTGTGACCCTATTTTCCAAGTGAGGGCTGGACTCCCTATGATATAAATAAAGGTTTAATGAGTCGCTCCACAAGGATGTATACAATATATGTATAAACAACCAATAGGAGCATCTGTCTACCCTTTATTCCTAATATCATGTGTGTGAAGTGTCCAGTTTCACTTGGTAGGAATAAGGCGAAAAATGCAACTTTCCCGGCAAACCAAACTCTTGCGGTTTGCGACTGCAAAAGTACAAACTTTTTCCCACACGGCAAAGAAAAAGTTTGCCATGGGGGCGGATATAGCTGTGGAACAGGGGAATGGGGCGGGCGGGGAGGGTCTAACGGACAAGGTGGCGGCGGTAGACGCGGGCGGCCCACCAGGCGGCGGCGGCGAAGAGGAGGAGCAGGAGGAGGGCGGAGAGGAGAAGCTGCCAAGTGGCGATGCCGAAGGGCAGGCGCAGCATGACACCCACCGGAGCCGAGAAGGGGACGAGGGAGAGCCACGCCGCCAGTCCGCCGGCGGGAGCCTGCAACGCCAAGGGCGTGAGCATCATCGCGGCCAGCAGCGGCGACATCACCAGCAGCACCCATTGCAGGGCATCGGCATCACCGTCGAGCCGTGCCGCCAGCGCGGCCAGCAGGGCTCCGTAGAGCAGGTAGCCCAGCAGGAAGAACAGCAGGAACACGCCCGCCACCAGCGGAAGGCGTATGGCGGTGAGGCCCTGCACCGTCTCGTCGACCAGCGTGACGGTGGTGTTGTACTGCGCCGTGGCGTCGCTGCCCTTGCTGGCCAGGGTGCGGGCCTGCTGCTGCTCGCGGGCCTGGGCGAACAGCTCGGGTGCCGAAGCCTGTATGCCGCGCACGGCCAGGGTGGTGAGCAACGCCCAGAGGGTCAGCTGCAGGACTGCCGTCAGCGCCACGCCGCCCACCTTGCCCACCATCAGCTGCGTGGGCCGCACCGTGGCGGCCATCACCTCGGCCACCCGCGTGCTCTTCTCCTCCTGCACGGCGCGCATCACCTGCACCCCGAACACAATCAGCGCCAGCACCATCAGCACCGCCAGCACGGTGGCCACGGCGCTTTTCACGGCGGCGAAGCTCTCGCGTCCGGTGGCGGCGTCGCGCGTGCGTAACTTTATATAGGTGCTCTCCACGGAGTGGTAGACCGAGGGCTCCACCTGATAGACATCCTCCAGTATGGCGTTGCGCAGGAGGGTCTGCATCTGGCTGTCGATGAGGCTTTGCAGCTTCAGCGGCGGCCGGCTGCTGCGGTGGTAGAGGAAGGCGTCGCGGGGGATGGTGGTCTCGCGCATGGGTACGAAAAGGATGGCGGCCACGCTGCGGTCGCTCTCCATCTGGCGGCGGGCATAGTCGAGGCTGGGCATGGCGCGGAAGTCGACCCCGTCGGCCGGACGCAGGGAGTGCTCGAAGAGCCCTGTCTCGTCGACCACCAGCACCGTGGCCTCCTCCTCGGCGCGGCTGGCGGCCACCACGGGCAGCGCATACAGCGCCGCAAGCAACAGCGGCACCATCAGCGTCACCACCCAGAAGGCCGGACGGCGCAGCCGCAGCGCCACTTCCCGATGCAGAATCAACAGTGTCTTGCTCATAGCTGTAAGGTCTTGTCGCACAGGTCCGCGGCGGCCTGCAGGTTGTGGGTGGATATGATGAAGGCGGTGCCGGAGGCCTTCAGCCGCAGCACCTCGCCGCGCAGCAGGTCGGCATTGGCTTGGTCAAGTCCGGAGAAGGGCTCGTCCAGTATCACCAGCCGCGGCCGGTGCACCAGGGTGGCAATCAGCTGCACCTTCTGCTGCATCCCTTTGCTCAGTCGGTTCACCGGCAGGCGGTACCAGTCCGCCGCCCCCAGCCGATTGAACCACTCCCGCGCCGCCGCCTCGGCCGCGCTTCTGGAGAGCCCCTTGAGGCGGGCCATGTAGCACACCTGCTCGCCGGCCCGCATGCGGCGGTAGAGGCCGCGCTCCTCGGGCAGGTAGCCTATCTGTGCGAGGTCGGCCTGCTGCAGCGGATGCCCCTCGAAGAGCACCTCTCCGGCATCGGGTTGGAGGATGCCCGTCACGATGCGGAGCAGCGTCGTCTTGCCGGCCCCGTTGGCGCCCAGCAGCGCCAGGGCCTGCCCCGGGTCGAGGCTGAAGCCTGTGTCGTGCAGCACCTGATGGCTGCCGAAAGCCTTGCTGATGTGGTTTACTTGGAGGACCATGGGAGTTTGATGAACAATGTCTCGGCAGCCAGCGCCAGTAGTGCCAGCAGCAGGCACCACCGCCAGAGGGGGCGGCCACCGGTGCGGTCGCGCAGCTCCTGGTCGAGGGGTTTGGAGGTGTGGCGGATGACGCTGTAGCCGGACAGGTGCTCGACGGCCCCGGCCACCTCGTCGGGGGCGTAGAAGTCCAGTTCCGACTCCATGCGGTTGTAGTTGAAAGCCAGGTGCTCGTCGGCCAGCCGGTAGTGCCCGTCGGCGGCCACCTCGCCATGGGGCACCATGACGCTGCGCGAGCCGAGGCTCCTGATTTCGGGTATGGTGGGGCTCTGCCCGTCGCGTTCCAGTGCCGGGGGCTGCCGGTCGAGGGCGTAGCGGCCCTGCAGGGCGATGGGTTCGGCGGAGCCGAGGGTGTGTGCCACGGCCGGCTGCGGGCGGCTGTAGAGGGCCATGTTGTAGAGGGTGGGGACGAAGAGCGCCTGCGAGGGCAGGTCGGTCCAGTCGGCGGTGAGCGGCGTGGCGAAGAGGTAGAGGTGGCCGAGGCCGCAGGGGGTGCAGGAGAGCAGGGGGCTGCCGTCGGCCAGGGTGATGATGGGCTGGCTGACGGCCTGCGCCGTGGCCAGGCGGTAGCGGCCCTGGACAGAGGGCAACTCCATCTCGCTGTCGGTGGCGCTGAAGACGTTGCGGTAGAGTGCGGCGTGGAAGTCCACGACCGACGCCTTGAGCGGCTGCGCCACCCATGGGCCGAGGGTGGGTGCGTGGAGCATGGCGAGGAGGGTGTTGAGGGGCTCCACGGCGGCATCGGGCGGCGGTATGACGGCCAGGGTGCCGCCCTCCTCCACCCACTGGGCCAGGGCCTGTGCCTGTCCGGAGGGGAGCGAGGCGGGGGCGTCGAGCACGATGAAGTGCAGCCCGGCGAGGTCAGGAGGGAGTGCGGCGGCGGAGTAGACGACGGCGTCGTCGTCCTCGAAGAGGCGTTTCAGGCTGGCGTTGGGCTGGCGGTCGGCGGCGTCGAGCATCCGCACCGGCTGGCCGGCCAGGAGCGAGAAGTGGTAGCGGTCGTCGTAGGTGATGGGGTAGTCGGTGATTTCCACCGTGCCGTCGAGCCATCCCGCGCTGTCGATGGTGAACTGCAGGAGGGCTTTCGCCGAGGCCCCGGCGGGGATGTCGAGGGTGGCGAGGGCGCGTTCGCGGCCGTTGACCAGCAGTTTGACGGGTATCTTTTCGGCCTGGTGCGCACCGCTGTTGCGGACGGATGCCTCCACGGCCACGGTCCCCCCGACGAAGTAGGCGGGCGCGTCGAGGCGCAGGGTGTCGATATAGAGGTTGTCGGCCGACGCGCCCTGCAGGGGGATGAGGGTGATGGCGGCGAGGCTGTCGGCGGGCAGCAGGGCGGGGTTGCCATGGCTGCGCTGGAAGTCGCTGAGGATATAGGCGTGGCGGTTGGGGGCTCCGCTGTGGCGGAGGAAGTCCTGCTGGCGTGCGGCGGCGGTGGCGAGGGGGATGCTGGCGGGCGAGATCTGGAGCGCGTCGAGGGCCAGGTCCAGTTCCTCGCGGTCGAGCCACTGGAACTGGTCGCCCGTGAGGTCGGAGGTGCAGAGTTGGAAGCGTGTGGCGGGGCCGTAGGCGGCGGCTATCTCGCGCGCCTTGCCGCGGGCTTCGTCCAGCAGGCTGCCGGCGGTGCCTTGGGCGTCCATGCTGAAGGAGTTGTCGATGTAGAGGCTTACGGCGGTGCTCCCCGAGGCCAGTTGCGACCCTTTGGCCGGCAGCGTGGGGCGGGCGAAGGCGAGCACCAGGGCCGCCACGGCTACCAGACGCGCGGCCAGCACCAGCCAGCGGCGCAGCTCGTTGTGGCGGTGACTCTCGCTCTGCAGCGCCTCCAGGCGGTCCACGTTGGAGAACATCACCTTGCGGTAGCGGCGGAAGTTGAAGAGGTGCACCGCTATGGGGATGGCCAAGGCGAGCAGGCCCCAGAGGAAGGCAGGCTGTGCGAAGGTCATGCGGTGGCTCCTTTCTTGCGGTTGAAGTGCAGGCAGCAGGCGTGGAGGCCGCAGGCGTCGCAGTGCGGCTTGCGTGCCTGGCAGGTGTAGCGGCCGTGGAGGATGAGCCAGTGGTGGGCTTTGGAGAGGAGTGCGGGCGCGATGTGGCGCACCAGTTCACGCTCGGTCTGCAGGGGGGTCTTGGCGTTGCGGGTGAGGCCGATGCGGTTGGACACGCGGAAGACGTGGGTGTCCACCGGCATGGCGGGCAGGTCGAAGGCCACGGCGGAGACCACGTTGGCCGTCTTGCGCCCCACGCCGGGCAGCCGCTGCAGCTCCTCCAGCGTGTGGGGCACCTCGCCCTGGAACTCGTCCACCAGCATCCGCGACAGGGCCGCCAGGTGCTGGCTCTTGTTGTTGGGGTAGGATACGGAGTGGATGTACCCGAAGAGGTCCTGCGGGCTGGCGGCGGCCATGGCCTGCGGGGTGGGGTAGGCGTCGAAGAGGGCGGGGGTGACCATGTTCACCCGCTTGTCCGTACACTGCGCCGAAAGCACCACCGCCACCAGCAGCTGGAACACACTGCCGTAGTGCAGCTCCGTCCCGGCTCCGGGCATGGTGCGCTGGAAGTAGTCCAGCGTCTGGCGGTAGCGCTCTTTCCGGGTCATGGCGTGGCGGGTTCGAGTGAGACAATGACGGGGTAGTGGTCCGATATCCTGGTGCGGAGGCGGCGATAGGAGAGGGTGCGCAGCCGGTCGTTGCGGAACACCATGTCGATGCGGAACCGCGGGAAGCTGCCGTGGAAGGTGGTGCCGATGCCGCGCCCCTGGTCGCGGTAGGTGTCGTGCAGGTGGTCGGCGAGGCGTGCGTAGAGCCACGATCCCGGGATGTCGTTCATATCCCCCGCCACGATGAGCGGCACCGAGCACTCGGTCACCACCGGCCTCAGTTGCTCCTCCCACTCGGTGGCGTGCTTCAGCACGGTGCTCTTGGCCTTGTGCAGGGTGGTGCTGGAGAGGCTGTCCACGTGGCCGTGCTTCGCCTGCTCGATGCCCTTGCGGTCGGAGAGGCTGAAGTTGAACGAGTCCATGTGCACGCAGCACAGGCGTATGGCTTGCTCGCCGGTGAGCAGCTCGACGATGACTTTCTGCGGGTCGATGCGCTTGACGTAGGCGAAGGGCAGGCGCGAGAAGACGGCCGTCCCCTTGGGCTTGTCGGGGTTGCCGCGCGAGCCGTAGTGGTGGTTGTAGCCCATGAGCAGCAGGCTGTCGGTGGTCTTCACGTTGGGCGACTCTATATATTCCTGCAGGCAGAGCACGTCGGGCCCCTGCCGGCGCACGAGGTCGAGGAACTCCAGCGCGAAGGTGTCCTTGGCCTGGGAGTCGAACTCCGGGCCTGCGAAGTTGTGCACGTTCCACGAGAGGAGGGTGATGCGCGCGGGGTGCTGCTCGAGGGACGGCGGCGTGGACGTGCCGCCCAGCTGGAGGTAGAGGCCCAGGAAGGTCCACCGCACCGCGATGGCCAGCAGCGACACGAGGAAGGCCCACTTGCGCGCCAGCAGCCAGCCCACGGCAAACGCCGCGTTCAGCGCCAGCAGCGGCAGGTAGCCGTAGGCCGCCACCGACGGCAGCACGCTCTGCGCCGGCGGCACACTGCCCGCCAGGGTGGTCAACAGCAGGGCCACGGCGGCCAGGATGTTGAGTGTCAGCAGGATATATCTGATTACCTTCATCGCTATCGCAGTGCAAAGATACGCTTTTTTTCGGATACGCAACGCGCCGGTGCAAAATATCCTCCCTGCGAGGGGCAGGGACCAAGTCCGAGACAACTCCGTGTCAACTCCGAGTCAACTCCGAGTCTGGTCGGGGGATGGAAATCATAAATAATGTTAAAATATTTGCACATTAAGAAAAATTGTGTAGATTTGTTCCCGAAACCAGTTGTGTCTAGAGCGCTGCAACTGCCTTTAAACCAAACCATTAAACCCATCCCGCCCCGTTTTGGGGCACTTGCAAGATTGAAACGACCCCCACTGTGGTCCCCATTGTCGGCTGCCGATGACGGCGCCATAAGCGAGAAGTATATAGTAATAACCTAAAATACAATACATTATGAAACAGGTTCTATCCAACGCAATCCGGGTGGCAGTGCTGCTGTCGCTCGTTGTGCTGCCCATGCGTGGCATGGCGCAGCTGCGCACGGTGGAGGCGGGCAACTGGTCCTCCACCACCTCGTCGTCCTACGGCGGCTTCCACTGCACGCAGCGCTTCTCGTACACGCAGTCGCTCTACCCCGTGTCGCTCGTGGGCACGCAGGCAGGCTGGGTGCGGGCCATCCAGCTCGACAACCGCTCCACGGCCGCCCTGACGCTCGATTCGGCCAAGATATGGCTCGGCCGCAGCACCATGACGGAGCAGCCCACCACGGCCGCCGTCGGCAACTGGGTGCCGCAGGCCGACCTGGAGCTGGTGTGGAGTCGCACGGGCTACACCATCCCCGGCGACGCCAGCCCCCTGCTCATCGTGCTGGACGAGCCCTTCCACTACAGCGGCGACAGCACGCTGGTGCTGGTGGTCTCCAAATCGGCCCCCTCGACCAGCACCAACACCAAGTTCGGCTACACCAGCACCACCCGCAGCGGAAAATACTACGGCGGCACCACCGAGAGCTACTGCCAGTACCCCACGGCCAGCGGCACGAACAGCCTCTACCGCCAGAACATACGCCTCCTGCTCACCCCCACGGCCACCGAGGAGGTGTGCCTGCCGGTGACGGGCCTGCGGTCGGCCGGCTCCACCGAGTACTCCATCAGCGCCCGCTGGGACTTCACCCCCGGCACCTCCTACGAGGTGGGCTACGCCGAGCTGGGCTCGGGCGACAACAGCAACTCCATCAGCCCCTGGAGCACCACCGTCGTCACCGACAGCACCTACACCTTCGCCTCGGGCCTCGACCCCAACACGCAGTACTGGTTCTACATCCGCAAGTTCTGCTCCTCCTCCTCCGAGGGTTCGCCCTGGGACTCGGTCCTGCTGCGCACCACCATGATTCCCGTGTCGCTCCCCATCAGCCTCGACTTCGAGGACCCGGACGACGACTCGCGCCTGGCCTTCGCCAACAGCACCAACGCCTGGCACATCGGCGCCCCCGGCAGCTACGGCAGCGGCTCCCGCGGCCTCTATATCAGCAACGACAACGGCCTCACCAACGCCTACACCGTCTCCTCGGCCAGTGGCTACTCGTGGGCATGGATGGATGTGGAGATCACGGATGCCGGATCCTACGGCATCAGCTTTGACTGGCGCGCCTACGGCGAAAGCACATGGGACTACCTGAGGGTGATGCTCGTGCCCGTCTCCGTGACCTTCGACCCCGCCTACGCCGCCAACCCCGCCTCCAACACCTTCCTGGCCGCCAACTCGCCGGCCGGCTGGATCAACCTCTCCACCACCCCCGACGGGCAGAAGAAACTGAACCTCAACGCCTCGTGGAGCCACTTCTCGGGCGATGTCACCCTCGACGAATCCCAGACCGGCATCTACCACCTGACCATCATCTGGGCCAACGACAACGGCTCCGGCACCCAGCCCCCTGCGGCGCTGGACAACTTCGAGTTCTTCGCCTCCACCTGCGCTGCCCCGACGGCCTGCACCATCGACACGGCCTCCCTCACCACCACCTCCGCCACCCTTGAGGTGGAACACGTCGAAGGCCTCACGGACTTCGTCATCAACTACCGCCCCACGGGCGGCACAGCCTTCGAGACCGCCAGCACCGCCACCGGCAGCTTCACCCTGACCGAACTCATCCCCGGCACCCAATACGAGTGCTACATCTACACCATCTGCGGCGGCGACACCTCCGCAGCGCTCTACTACACCTTCGTCTCGCCCTGCGGCACCCTCCAGCTGCCCGTCACCCTCGACGCCGAGCACGCCTGGGCCGGCACCGCTTCGGCACCTGACATACCCTGCTGGGCCTTCGTGAACGCAGGCAACACCACCTACAACTGGCGCACCGGCAACACCGCCGCCAACGCCCACAGCGGCAGCTACTACTACTACTACTACGGCACCACCACCCTCGCCCCCGCCAACGGATGGGACGACTGGATGATGACGCCCGTCATCGACTTCACCGGCAACGAGGAGATGACCCTCTGGGTGCGCACCTCCACTGCCACCACCACCGACACCTACCACGGCACCTTCGCCATCTACGCCACGGAGGACGGCTCGGCCCTCTCCACCGACACGGCCGACTACTACCGCCTCACCCTCGGCGGCGAGGTGACGGACAACCTGATCGACTTCGCCGGCAACACCTGGCAGTTCGTCACCGTACGGCTCCCGCAGGACCTCTCCGGCGAACACCGCCTGGCCTTCGTGGTGAAGGAACACAGCTACACCTTCTACATAGACGACATCACCATCTACACCCGCTCCTCCTGCCCCACGGTCTACGACGTCCACGCCGCCGGCGCCCTCATGGGCTCCGACGAGGCCACCGTCGTGTGGGCCGACAGCGCCTACTCCGGCAACTACACCGCCACCTGCTGGCCCGAAGGGGCCGGCAGCGGCGACACCCTCACGCTGACCGTCTACGACACCGCGGCGACCTTCTCCGGCCTCACGCCCAACACCGTCTACTACGTCACCGTGCGCTCCCACTGCGCCAGCGACGACGCCAACGCGAGCTACCCCGTCTCCTTCCGCACCCAGTGCTCGGAGATCCCCACCGCCTCGCTGCCCTTCGTCGAGACCTTCGAGAGCTACTCCAGCGGCGCCGCCAACCCCATCAGCCCCTGCTGGAACAAAGGCACCAACGCCTCCACCGCCTACCCCTACCCGTCGTCCACTGCGGCCATCAACGGCGGCATAGGTCTCTACATGTACGGCATCAACAGCAGCACCGCCGCGCAGTACAGCTGGGCCGCCCTGCCAGCCTTCGAGGCCGATATCAACACGCTGCAGATGAGCTTCAAGACCAAGAAACACTCCACCAACTCGAACACCACCTCCTACTACGGCCTGCAGGTTGTGGTGGGCGTGATGGCCGACCCCTCCGACATCAGCACCCTCGACACGGTGGCCATCATCGACCGCATGCACGATGAAGCCGGCTCCATCGACTCCCATTACGTCTCCTTCGAGCGCTACGCCGGCACCGGCGGCTACATAGCCATCTACACCCCCTCCGTGCCCCGCGGCACCTTCTCCACCCTCTACAACTACGCCTATGTGGACGACGTGGTGGTGGACCTCCTGCCTGCCTGCCGCAAGCCGCTCGACCTCGCCGTCACGGCCGTAGGCACCGACGAGGTCACCCTCGAATGGACCGGCGCAGAAGGCAACTTCGAGGTGGAATACGACACGGTGATCACCTTCGCCAACGCCTCCATCTCAACCGTCACGACCTCGGACACCACCGTCACCGTCACCAACCTCCTCCCCAACACCGACTACTGGTTCAGGGTGCGCAGCGACTGCTCCGGCGCCTACTCTGACTGGACCGGCCCCGTCAAGGCGCGCACCCTGGTGAGCTGCGACAGCGACTTCGAACTCACCACGGACACCCTCGCCCGCGGCAACACCACCAGCTACAGCTACATCGTCGGCACCTACAGCTCCTACCCCTTCCAGAAGAACTGGCACATCTACACCATTGACGACCTGGCAGGCATGGGCTTCGTGGACACGATGAACTATATCCACTCGATCTCCTACGAGTCCGGCCTGACCACCCTCCGCACCCCCGTCCCCTTCCGTATCTATATGGCCGAGACCGACCTCGACGAGTGGCCCTCCACCGGCACCTCCACCACCGGCGTGTATGACACCATCCCCATCGACTCGATGACCCTCGTCTACAATGGCCAGTACGCCTTCACCCCCTTCAGCTGGAACGACATCCACCTGGACACCCCCTTCCAGTACAGCGGCAACCACAACCTCGTCGTGGCTGTGGTGCGCGACGAGACATTCGCCAGCGGCAAATATGTCTACTTCAAGTACGGCGCCGCCCTGGACCGCTACGCCATGGTCTACCAGTACAAGGCGTCGGCCACCGCCAGCGCCACCACCTACCGCTACAAGTACGGCCCGAACACCATCTTCAACGCCTGCAAGCACGTGCCCGACTGCTCGCGTCCCACCAACGTGACGCTCACGGGGCTGAACGACAACTCGTTCTCCCTGGAATGGGTCGGCAACGGCGGCATGTATGAGATAGTGGTCACCGGCACCTCGGTGAACCCCGACAGCGTGGATCCCGGCCAGATAGCCTTCACCGACCAGGTGGGCGGCAACAGCATCACCGTGGGCCAACTCGACGCGCAGCATACCTACTACTACTACCTCCGCAGCCTTTGCGGAAGCGAAGCCTCCGACTGGACCGTCGAGGCCAGCATCACCACCCCCTGCCTCCCGCAGCCGCTGCCCTACAGGGAGAACTTCGACAGCTACACCGCCGGCACCACCGCCGCCGCGGGTCAGTTCCTCGACCCCTGCTGGAACAAAGGCACCACCAGCACCACCGCCTACCCCTACCTCTACACCTCCAACCGCTACTCGTCCCCCAACGCCATGTACTTCGCTGGAACCACATCCGCCTACAGCTATGCCGCCCTGCCGCTGATGGCCGACTCGGTACACAACCTGAACCTGGCCTTCATGAACAGGAAGACTTCCGCCAGCCACGGCCCGTTGCACATCGGCATCATGACCGACCCCAGGGACATCAGCACCTTCCGTCTCTACCGCTATGCCGGCGCCAGCACGGCCAACGTGTGGGAACGGCTGGAGGTGGACTTCAGCGGCTATACAGGCCCTGAGGGCTGCATCGCCTTCCTCCTGCCCGACAGCGTCACCAGCTACTCCATCGTAGACGACATAGAGGTGCTACGCCTCCCCGACTGCCGCCGCCCGCAGAACGTGGTCCTCAGCGACATCACCGCCACCGGCGTCACCGTCACCTGGACTGACCCCGAGAACACAGGCAACTACGTAGTGTGCTGCACCTCCCTCGAGGACGGCACCGAGTTCCTGGCCGAGGTGTCGAACACCACATACAACTTCACCAACCTGCAGCCCGGAACCGACTACGACATCAAGGTCCTCTCGGCCTGCTCCTCGGGCGACTCCAGCCTCTGGACCATCCCCGTCCGCCTCACCACCCTCTGCGGCGCCCGACAGCTGCCCATCTTCATCGACTTCGAGCGCGAAGCCACCGGCAGTGGCACCGCCATCGTGCGCAACCCCTGCTGGAGCATCGTGAACAACGCTACCTCCGCCACCTACAGGACCTACCCCTACATCTACAGCGCGTCCGCCAACGCCCACAGCGGATCCAACGTCTTGTACTACTACATGTCCACCTCTGCAAGCTATGCCAGCGACTTGGCCTTCGTGGGTCCGGAGATTGACACCGTGGCTCACCCCATGAACACCCTGGAGGTAAGCTTCTGGGCCAAGCGCAGCACCAACCGCTCGAGCGTAATCGTCGGCGGGATGAGCGACAATACGGACATCGCCACCTTCGTGGCAGTGGACACCATTCTCCTGACCACCACCATGACGCAGTACAGCGTGGGCTTCGACAATTTCGACGCCCCCGGCAGCAAGTACGTGGCCTTCCGCGCTGTGCGCGACACCAATGCCACCCTCTACGTCTACTTGGATGACATCCTCATCAGCCCCCTGCCGCCCTGTCCGCGGAGCACCGACCTGACCGTGGAGGCCGTCACCGCCACCACGGCCCGCCTCGCATGGAGCGATGCGAACCCCGTCACGCAGTGGAAGCTTGAGGTCTCCTGCCCCTCCGCCGGCACGGTGGACACCCTCACCGTCACCGCCAACCCCTACACCCTCACCTCTCTCACCCCCGCCACCGGCTACAGCTTCCGCGTGGCCCCCGTCTGTGCCGACGGCACGGAGAGCGACTTCAGCCGTACAAGCCAGCTGTTCGCCACCACGCAGATACCCGCCACCGTACCCTACAGCTACGACTTCGAGGACGCTGCCGAGTGGGCCAACTGGCAGACATCCAGCAGCAGCACGGCCAACTGGTACCGCGGCAACGTGGCACGCGACAACGCCACCTATGCCATGTACATATCCACCGACGGCGGCACCACCCACTCCTGGAACATGAACCTGCGCACCAACGCCGTGGCCTACCGTGACATCGACTTCGGCACCGACACCGCCTCCTACAAGATGGAGTTCGACGCCTACCTCGGCGGCTCCACGGACGGCAACTACGAGGGCATATCGGTCATCGTGGCCGACCCCGCAGCGCCCGTCGTCAGCCAGGATGTCAATATCACCTCCCCCTGGGGCAACGTGAACGACGTGGCCGTGATGACCATGAGGCACGACACGCTCTGGGGTCGCTACGCGGCCTACCTGGACGGCATGAGTGGCGTGAAGCGTATCGCCATCTACCACTTCAACCAGGCCACCGCCGCCAGCCACCCATACGAAGACAACCCCTCGGCAGTGGACAACATCACCATCGACCGGCAGCTCTGCGACCGCCCCTACGGGCTGACTGTGGGCACCGTGACCGATAACACGGCGGACATCACCTGGAGCGGCGACGCCACGGGAATCTACGTGGTCGACTACCGCCCCGTCGGCACCACGGGCACTGACCTCTTCGACACCGTCACGGGTCTCTCCCACACCATCACAGGCCTGCCCGCCACGATGAGCTACAACGTCTGGGTGAAGCGCCTATGCAACGACTCCACCGCCAGCGGATGGTCGGCCAACGAGACCTTCACCACCCTCTGCGGAGCCGTCAGTGTGACCGACACACTGCGCGAGGACTTTGAGAGTATAGCCGGCGTTGCCTATAACAGCGCAGGCAGCCTGCCCGACTGCTGGCAGGGCTACCACACCGGAAGCAACGCCTACACGCCCCACGTGACCAGCGGAAGCACCTACTCCTACAGCATCAACGGCACCAAAGCCGTCACCCTCTCCGCCAACAACTCCACCTCCGGCACCCCCACCTACGGCAACGCCTACCTGGGCCTGCCCAACATCGCCGAGCCCACCAACACGCTCACGATGGCCTTCTGGTTCTGCTCGGACAACGCTACCTCCGGCACCCTCTACGTGGGCTACCTCAACGGACAGGACCCCGAGACCGGCTTTGTGGCCCTGAAGACCATACCCGTCAGCAGCCTCACGGTGCACTCCGGCAACGGTCTGCAGACCGGCCACGGCATCCGCGACACGGTGCGCTTCGACTCGGTGCCTGACGGCAACTACATCATCGGCTTCAAGTGGGTGTCCCCCAGCACAACCCTCTGCTCGGCTTCGCTGGACGACATCAGCGTCTGGAGCTCCTATGTGCCGCAGACATGCGATGTGCCGACCGTGGCTGTGAGCGACGTGACCTACCAGTCCGCCACCGTCACCGCCAGCGGCTCCGCGCCCGCCTACCAGCTCTCCTACGGCTACAGCGCCGACGCCCTGACCGAGACCCTCACCGCCGACAGCACCGGGGTCTTCCTCCTCACCGGCCTCGACATGGACACCACCTACCACCTCGCCGTCCGGGCCCTGTGTGGCGCCAACAGCATCAGCCAGTGGGCGACGGCCAGCTTCGCCACCTCGATGCAGCCCTGCGCCGCCCCCACCGCCGTCACCGCAGGCAGCATAGGCTTCACCTCCGCCACCGTCAGTTGGACCGGCAATGCCGACGGCAGCACTTGGCAGATAAGCGTGTCCGGCGCCAACGGGGATTCGCTCTACACCGTCACCGCCAACCCCTACACCCTCGCGGGCCTCTCCGCCGACGAGGAGTACACCGTCAAGGTGCGCACACTCTGCAGCGAGACGGTGATGAGCCCCTGGAGCGATGAACACACCTTCTCCACCACGCGTTGCGACGCCGTCGCCGGCGTGGCCGTGGGCGATGTGACCGACAACGGCGCCACTGTCAGCTGGGCTGCCTCCGGCAACAGCAACGGCACCTACCAGATCGAATACGGCCCCCTCGGCTTCGCGCAGGGCAGCGGCACCCGACGCACCGTCACCGCCACCTCCTACGCCATCGTGGGCCTGATGGACCAGACCTCCTACAGCGTCTACGTCCGCTCGATGTGCGCCGACGGAGTCTACAGCGCCTGGAGCGCGGTGCAGACCTTCACCACCCTGGAAAGCGACCCCGAGGTGACCTACTACACCGTCACCGTCAACTACGACGCCACCATGGGCACCGTGGACGGCGGCGGCCGCATCGCCGAAGGGACCGTGATCACCCTCACCGCCACCTCCAACCCGGGCTACCGCTTCGTGGAGTGGGCCGAGGACCATGTGACCGACTCGGTGCGCACGGTGACCGTCACCGGCGACCTCACCTTCACGGCTCTCTTCGCCTCGACGGTGGGCATCGACGTGGCCGACCTGAGCGCCGTGAACCTCTACCCCAACCCCGCCACCGCCACGGTGACGCTCTCCGGCCTGACCGGACGGGAGCAGGTGGCCCTGGTGGACCTCAACGGCAGGACCTGCGGCCAGTGGCCGGTGGCCGACAGCCAGCTCACCATCGACTTGACCGGCTACGCCCGGGGCACCTACTTCGTGCGCATCACCGGCGACAACGCCACCGCGGTGCGCAAACTGATAGTGCGATAGCCCACAGGCCTTTGCCTCTCCCTGGCGGCCCCGCAGCCTTGCTGCGGGGCCGCCTTTGTAACGCCGGAAGTCCTCCTCCGTGACGGCTCCGGGGACACTCCGGGCATGGCGGAGGGTGGGGGGAGGACCAACTCCGAGACAACTCCGTGTCAACTCCGAGTCAACTCCGAGTCTGGTCGGGGACGTTGAAAAGTTTTTTTTGCTGAATGGAAAAAAGGTCGTAATTTTACACCCAGAAAAATATGAAAGAAAAACATTGGATAATTAGAAAAGACTATGATTTAGAGACTGTTGAGAAACTTGCGGCATCGCTGGGCGTAGATAAAATCATCGCCACACTGCTTGTGGAGCGGGGGGTTACGACCTTTGAAGAGGCAAGACGTTTCTTCAGACCCACCCTCGACCAAATCCACGACCCTTTCCTCATGAAAGGCATGCGTGAGGCCATCCAGCGCATCAATCGTGCTATAGAGCAGCAGGAACGAATCATGGTGTACGGCGACTACGACGTCGACGGCACGTCGGCCGTCGCCCTGGTCTTCTCCTATTTCAGGGAGCTGGACCGCAACATCGACTTCTACGTGCCCGACCGCGAACGCGAAGGCTACGGCATCTCGCAGCAGGGCATCGACTACGCCCGCGAGACGGGAGTGAAACTCATCATCGCCCTCGACTGCGGCATCAAGGCCATGGAACAGGTCGATTACGCCCGCCGCTGGGGCATCGACTTCATCATCGGCGACCACCACCTGCCGGGCGACGAGGTGCCCGACGCCGTGGCCGTGCTCGACCCCAAGCAGCAGGACTGCCCCTACCCCTACAAGGAACTCTCCGGCTGCGGCATAGGCTTCAAAATCGTCGAGGCACACCTCGAGCAGCGCCTGGGCGTGCGCCTCTGCGACCTGCCCGAGCAGCTGGACGAAGTGCGTCGCCAGCGCCAGGAGGACCTCAAGCTCCGCCTGCTGAAGTACCTCGACCTGGTGGCCGTGAGCATCGCCTCCGACATCGTCCCCATCATGGGGGAGAACCGCGTCCTGGCCTACTTCGGCCTGCGGGTGCTCAACACCAAGCCCCGCGCCGGCATCGAAGCCATACTCAAATACGGCCACGTGGACCGTCGCAAGGCCGACCAGCCCGACACCCCCGGCCAGCCCGAGAAGCCCAGAAGCGGATACTTTGAGAAAGAACTCACCATCACCGACCTCGTCTTCCTCGTAGGGCCCCGCATCAACGCCGCCGGACGCATACGCTCGGCCTTCGACTCCGTGCGCCTCATGCTCACCGAGGACGCCGGCATCGCCCGCCGCCTGGCGGAAGATATCAACAACTACAACCTCGAACGCAAGGAACTCGACTCCAGCGCCACCGAGGAGGCCCGCCGGCGCATCGAACACGACCCCTTCTATGTGGGCCGCCAGTCGCTCGTGCTCTACGACCCCAAGTGGCACCGCGGCGTGGTGGGCATCGTGGCCAGCCGCATCGTCGAAGCCTACTACAAGCCCACCATCGTCTTCACCGAGGGCAGCGACGGCCTCGTCACAGGCTCCGCACGCTCCACCAACGAGTTCGACGTGCACCTCGCCCTCGAGCAATGCGCCGACCTCCTCGAGCACTTCGGCGGCCACAAATGCGCCGCCGGCGTATCCCTCCGCAAGGAAAACATGCGCGCCTTCCTGGAACGCTTCGAGCAACTCGTGCGGCAGGACGTGGGCGAACAGGAACGCACGCCCGAAATCGTCGTGGACGCCGAACTGGGCTTCTCGCAGATCACACCCAAGTTCCTCCGCATCCTCAAGCAGTTCGCCCCCTTCGGGCCCGAAAACAACGTGCCCGTCTTTGTGTCGCGCGAACTAGTCGATACCGGCAACGCCCGCGTCGTGGGCCTGAAACACCTCAAATTCAACGCCATCCCCATCGCCGAACGCTCGCAGCCCTACCCCGCCATCGCCTTCCAGTACGGCGATTGCATCACGCGCATGCGCCGCGACCACTTCGACCTCTGCTACAGCCTCGAGGAAAACTACTGGCGCGGCAAAACCGAAATCCAACTCAACGTCAAGGACATCAAGTTTATAGAATAGCATATCGCCATGAAATATAGCCTGAAGCAACCATTGGAGTCCTATACCCGCAGCAGGATTGAAGAACGGCTGAGGGAGCTGGGCTATAGCCTGGATGAACGCAACCCTGACGAGTGCAATGTGTACCGAGAGCGTGCAAAGTTCGAGAATCAGGACCGTGCCCTCAAAGGAAAGAACCCGGATTTCTTGATATACAAAAGGGGTTCGTCCGAGATATTGGCCGTCATCGAGGCCAAGCGTCCGGCGATGCCACTGGATAAGGCTGTGGAACAGGCCATAAAACTGTATGCAGAACCGTTGTCGATACCACTGGTCTTTGTATATAACTCCGAGGCTTTCTATGCCTGTAGTATAGACAGGAAAGCGGTGAAGATAGACCATATTGAGATCAGTGACTTTGTTGATGAGCAGACACTAATAAGGCTAATCCAGAATGGCTACGACATCGAGACGGTGCCGATGGGTTTTTCCGTCACAAGGGATGAGTTGCTCAAGACGTTCAAAAAGGCGAACGATTTATTGAGAAAGGCCGGACTGAGAGACGGATATGAACGTTTTTCTGTGTTCTCGGACCTGATGTTCCTGAAACTCAAGAATGATTTCTCCGAGATAGGGGACGTACTGTCGTCGGAGAAGGCGCTGGATAAGTCGTGTACATGGAAGAAACTGATCGAGAAAACCCCCAAGCACATTGGATCTGGTTTCCGGATAGAGGACTCGGAGGTAAAGTCGTATCTTGAAGACACCATAAAAAAGAAGCTGAAAGACTCTTATGGAGATGTGTTCGAGTCCTCGCTGAATATCAATGAGGAGTCTATATTGATAGAGTTGATAGAACTCATTGATACGATTCCGGCCTTGAATATAGACAGCGACGTCAAGGGTGATGCTTTTGAGTTCTTCCTGAAGAATGTGACAAACGGCAACAAGGATCTGGGAGAATACTACACCCCACGCCATATTGTCAAGATGGTGGTCAAGTTGCTGAACCCGGTCTATGGGGAGAAAATATACGATCCATGTTGTGGGACGGGCGGGTTTCTGCTGGAATGTTTCAGGCATCTCAGGGAGCATTCCAATATAACGGTAGATGCAGACGACAGCCCAGAGGTGGTAAAGGAAAAGGAAGCCAAAAGAAAGAGGATACGCGAGCAAAGCATATACGGAAGAGAGATAACCTCAACGTCGCGTATCGCCAAGATGAATATGATATTGTTCGGGGATGGACACACCCATATCAAGCAGATGGACTGCTTGTCTTCTGTCGTCAATGGCGAATATGATGTGGTTGTCTCGAATATCCCCTATTCACAAAAGGTCGAATATGGTGCTCTGTATGACTTCCCAACCACAAATGGTGACAGCCTTTTTATGCAGCATATCTGGAAGGCAGTCAAGACCGGCGGCCGGATGGCTGTCGTTGTGCCGGAGACATTCTTGTATGCCGCCGACACATATGACATAAGGAAGAAGATTGTCAACGAGAGCTCTCATATTGTGGTCATCTCTCTTCCAAGGGGGGTCTTTAATCCCTATACTCCAACTAAGACGAGTATAATAGTTGCCTATAAAAAGACGGCAGCACGGAAACCGCTGGCGGATGGTCTGTATTCCTACATAATCAGAAACGATGGTTTTGAACTCGGGGCACGCAGAAGGCCACTGGCAGGCACGTCTGATTGCAATAAATTCTTGATGGCATACAACTCAACCCCTCAGTTACGGACCATTACTGTGCCAGACAACAATGAGGTCTCATACGAACAGGTTTGCGGGCATGATTACGTGCTGCTACCCTTCTCTTACATGGAGCATCTTCCAGAAGGCATAAAGGAGAATGACTTGGTCAGCCTGAAAGACCATATAGAAGAAAGATGTGAGAGGTTCTCGTATGAAAGTTTTTCAAACAAAGAACGGGAGTGCGCGATATTGTCTGTCACCCAGAACGGAATCTATATCGGGGAGGTGTGCACGGCGGAAGAGATGAACTCCCTGAGCCAGACATATAAACGGGTATACCCAGGGGACTTTGCATATAATCCGCACAGAATAAATGTGGGGAGTATTGGCATTGTTCCCAACCTGGCCCCGTATATGTATGTGTCAAATATCTATCCCGTATTCTATATCAAGGCGGGAAGCAACCTGCCGCCATACTACATTCTTCGCTGTCTGAAGAGCAAGGAATACAAAGGAATAATCAATGATTACTGTATCGGCGGCGCACGTGCAGATTTAAAATACAGTCTACTCGGGAAGATACGGTTGCGTACTCCCGACGACAAAGAAGTGGAAAAAATACAACAGCAAACAAAAGAGATGGATAGAGCCTATAGTAAATATATGGCCTTGCTGAATGCACTTCTGTCCTAAAGGTGCATAAGACAGAATCCAACTGGCGCGGCAAAACCGAAATCCAACTCAACGTCAAGGACATCAAGTTCAACTATTAACAACAATACGCTATGGCAGACGACAAGAAAATCATCTTCTCGATGGTGGGCGTGGGCAAACTGATACCGCCCAGCCGCCAGATCCTCAAGGATATATACCTCAGCTTCTTCTACGGGGCCAAGATAGGCATCATAGGCTTGAACGGCAGCGGCAAGTCGAGCCTGATGAAAATCATCGCCGGAGTGGACAAGGACTACCAGGGCGAGGTGGTCTTCTCGCCGGGCTACAGCGTCGGCTACCTCGAGCAGGAGCCGCAGCTGGACGACACCAAGACCGTCAAGGAGGTGGTGCAGGAGGCCGTGCAGGAGACCGTCAACCTGCTGAAGGAATACGAGGAGGTGAACAACGCCTTTGCCGAACCCGACGCCGACTTCGACAAGCTCATCGAACGGCAGGGCGAACTGACCGAGCTGCTGGAGGCCCACGACGCGTGGAATCTCGACCAGCGGCTGGAGCGCGCCATGGATGCCCTCCGCTGTCCCGACGAGGACCAGCTGGTGAAGAACCTCTCCGGCGGCGAGCGTCGCCGCGTGGCCCTCTGCCGTCTGCTGCTGCAGGAGCCGGACATCCTCCTCCTCGACGAGCCCACCAACCACCTCGACGCCGAGAGCATCGACTGGCTGGAGCAGCACCTCCAGCAGTACAAAGGCACCGTCATCGCCGTCACCCACGACCGATATTTCCTCGACCACGTGGCCGGATGGATACTCGAGCTGGACCGCGGCGAGGGCATCCCCTGGAAGGGCAACTACAGCTCGTGGCTCGAGCAGAAGACAGCCCGCCTCGCCATGGAGGAGAAGCAGGAGAGCAAGCGCCGCAAGACGCTGCAGCGCGAGCTGGAGTGGGTGCGCATGGCCCCCAAGGCCCGCCACGCCAAGGGCAAGGCCCGTCTGGCCGCCTACGACCGCCTGCTGAACGAGGACGTGAAGGAAAAGGAGCAGAACCTCGAAATATTCATCCCCAACGGCCCGCGTCTGGGCAACAAGGTGCTGGAAGTGAACGGCGTAAGCAAAGCCTATGGCGACAAGCTGCTCTACGAGAGCCTCACCTTCTCGCTGCCTCCCGCCGGCATCGTGGGCATCATAGGCCCCAACGGCTGCGGCAAGACCACCCTCTTCCGCCTCATCATGGGCATCGAGAAACCCGATACGGGCACCTTCGAGATGGGCGAGACGGTGAAACTGGGCTACATCGACCAGCAGCATGCCGAGATAGACCCTGAGAAGAGCGTCTACGAAATGATCAGCGGAGGCAACGAGAACCTGCAGGTGGGTGGCAGGCTGGTCAATTCCCGCGCCTACATCTCGCGGTTCAACTTCACCGGCACCGACCAGCAGAAGAAGGTCGGCGTGCTCTCCGGCGGCGAGCGCAACCGCCTCCACCTCGCCCTCACCCTCAAGAGCGAGGCCAATGTGCTCCTCCTCGACGAGCCCACCAACGACATCGACGTCAATACAATGCGCGCCCTGGAGGAGGGCTTGGAGAACTTCGCCGGCTGCGCTGTCATCATCAGCCACGACCGCTGGTTCCTCGACCGCATCTGCACCCACATCCTCGCCTTCGAGGGCGATTCGCAGGTCTACTTCTTCGAGGGCACCTACACTGAATACGAGGAGAACCGTCGCAAGCGGCTCGGCGACGACACCCCCCACCGCATCCGCTACAAAAAGCTGAAGGCATAGGCTGTCACGCAGGGGATTGCAACAGAAAAGAAAGAGAGCGGCTCCGGGAAGGATGCCGCTCTCTGTGCGTGTGGAGGGGAGTTACTTCAGCTGCTTCAGTATCTCGACGGTCTGGTTCCAGAACATCTCGACGGTCTTGATTTCGATCTTCTCGTCGGGGCTGTGGACGCCGCGCAGGGTGGGGCCGTAGCTGATCATGTCCATCTTGGGGTACTTCTCGCCGATGAGGCCGCACTCCAGTCCGGCATGGATAGCGCGGACAATCGGTTCCTTGCCGTACATCTTGCGGTACACATCGACGCCTACTTTCAGCACGCGGCTGTCGGGGTTGGGGGTCCAGCCGGGATAGCCGTCGCTGTGGGCCACGCGGGCGCCGGCCAGGCGGAAGGTGGCCTCGAGCTTGGCCGCGGCAGCCTGCTTGGCACTCTCCACGCTGCTGCGCTGGCTGGTGGCTATGCGGATAGTGCCCTTGTCCATCTTGATGCTGGCCAGGTTGGTGCTGGTTTCCACGAAGTTGTCTATCTCGCGGCTCATGGCCAGCACACCGTGGGCGCAGGCGTAGACGACGTTGACCAGGCGCTCCTGGGACTCTTTGTCGATGACCTGCCGGGGCATGTCGGCCTCCTTGACGGCGAACGCCATGCCGGGCTCGGTGCTGCGGAACTCGAACTGCATGGCCTTACCCATCTTGGTGGCCATGGTCTTGAAGGCGCGGACGTTGTCCTCGGGCACCAGGACGAGGGCCTCGGCCTCGCGGGCGATGGCGTTGCGCAGGTTGCCGCCGTCGATGGTGGCCAGGCGCATGCCGTGCTTGTAGGTGCCCTCCCAGAGGATGCGGTTCAGCAGCTTGTTGGCGTTGGCACGGCCGCGGTTGATGTCGTCGCCGCTGTGGCCGCCGACAAGTCCGGAGACCTTGACGGTGAAGGCCTTGCAGCCCTTCGGAGCCGCAACAGTTTTGTAGTCCATCTCGGCCACGGTGTCGATGCCGCCGGCGCAGCCGATGCAGTATTCGCCTTCGTCCTCGTCGTCGAAGTTGAGCAATATCTCGCTCTTGAGCCAGCTGCGGCTGAGGCCGGCAGCGCCGGTGAGACCCGTCTCCTCGTCGACGGTGATGAGGGCTTCCAGGGCGGGATGCTGGAGCTTGTTGTCCTCGAGGATGGCGAGGATGGTGGCCACGCCGATGCCGTCGTCGGCGCCGAGGGTGGTGCCGTCGGCGGTGAGCCACTCACCGTCCAGCACAGGCTGGATGGGGTCCTTCATGAAGTCGAACTGCTTGTCCGAGTTCTTCTCGCAGACCATGTCCATGTGCGCCTGCAGGCACACCATGGGGCTCTTCTCGTAGCCCTTGGCGGCGGGCTTGCGGATGAGGACGTTGCCCAGCTTGTCGCTCTTGGTCTCCAGGCCGTGCTCCTTGCCCCAGTTGACAAGATAGGCGCTGATGCGCTCCTCGTGCTTCGACGGCCGCGGAATCTGCATGATTTCACCGAAATAGAACCAGACGCGCTCTGGCTTCAGCCCTTTCATGATGTCTTTCTTCATAGGTATGTAGTTTTATTGATTTCCGACTGCAAAATTACAAATTTTCGGGCAATTGGTAAAATATATTTTGCAGAATGGAATAAATGTCGTATTTTTGCAGTCGTGAATTAAACGAAAAAACACCGCAATATGGAATCAACCGCTATGCCGTCGGCTCAGCCGACAACGATATTCAACCCCATACAGCTGTACCTGCTCAGGCTGTTCTCGAAGATGGAATCCGAACACGAGCTTGAGGAGGTGCAGCAAGTGCTGTCCGACTACTACTTCAGCAAGGTAGAGAAACGCGCCGCCGAAATCAGTAAGAAGAAAGGCTGGACACAGACGACGCTCGACGCAATGGCCAACGAACATTTCCGCACCCCGTACAAATAGGCCATGAAGATTGTCCTCGACACCAACTGCCTTATCCCGGTTCTTGTGCCCGGATCGTACGGCTACGACATCTGGCAGGCGTTCCGTCACGGCCGCTACACGCTGTGTGTGAGTACGGAAATATTGCTCGAATACGAGGAGATACTGATGCGCATGACCGACGACCGCGAGTTTACATCGCTTGTCATCGAGGCGATCTCCAATGCTCCAAACGTTGAGCGGATTACGCCCGTCTATCGTTTCAACCTCATCACGGCCGACCCCGACGACAATAAGTTCGTCGACTGTGCCATCACGGCCGGAGCAACTTACATTGTGAGCAATGACCGCCACTTCGGCGAGCTCCGAAACTATGACTTCCCGAAAGTCGACGTGCGCACGCTCACCGAGTTTTTGAACATTGTGCGGAGCATGTAACAGTGCACAACAACTAGCTTTTTTAGCGGGCTGACGAAAAAAGATTTTGTCAGTCCGATTTATTTTTGTATTTTTGCAGCCGATTTCGAAAGGAAATCGTCGAAGCGTTATGCTTGCTTCTGCATGTAGGAATGTAGGAACCTCCCACGTATCGCAGAGTTTGTGTGACGGTTCGCGCTGTTTAGCGTGGGCTGAATTCACCCTCTCGATACAAGGTCTTTCCTACAACCTCTACATGAAGATGCGGTGCACAGGCCACGCTTCTTTTATGAACATATCAACTAAATTAAAAATAATATCATGAGAAAAGTAAATGTTCTATTAGCAATTGTTGCAGTTGCTGCAATCAGTTCCAGTTGCGCCTCGACCTTCGAGAAAGTTAATCAGACTATGGTTCGGGTACAAGAACCAGAAGTTGGTACCGTTGCGACTCCCATTGTGATGGAATTAGGTGAAATTCCACAACAAAAGATTACGGACACGACAATTATTGACGTGGACAGCTATCGTTATCCGAGCAACCAGTCGTACCAAAGAATTACCCAGAACATGCTTATCGGTTTTAGAAAAGAAGCTCTTGAAAACGCAGTAATCAAACATGACTGTGATGTCATTGTCTATCCCTCATTCAGAATTTTCACTAGTGAGGATGGGAAGACGTGCTATGTAATTGTCTCTGGTTACCCTGCGAAATACAAAAGACTTCGTCCTGCGACAAAAGACGACCTTTGGATGCTCGAGTTTATGGGTAAGGGCGACAACTTCTTCATGAACAATGTAAGGTACGAGGAGGATACTGAAACAAAGGGAAGGGGATCATTAGGTCGATAAATCGTGTAACGCCCTCCGCATATATGCGGGAAGCATTGTAAGTGCTGCAAAACGGTCTCGCATCGATGCGGGATGATGAAACAGTGCTGTAAATGCGTTTTGCAGCGATGCGAGGTCGTTTTTCAGTGCTCGGAATGCGTTTTGCAATGATGCGAAGTCGTTTTTCAGTCCGGAAATTGCCTCCGCATCGATGCGAAGTCAGTTTTCAGTGCTTCGACACGGTTTTGCAATGATGCGAGGCGATATTGCATGAAAACGACGGAAGCGTGCCCCAATGCGTGGTGCGCTTCCGCTGTTGTTATGCCCTTATGCAGAGGTCAGACGCTTTTGGCGAGGCAGGCGTCGAGGGCGGCGGTGATAGCGGCGCGGTCGAGGTGCTGTCCGATGAAGACGAGCTTCTGCATGCGGTCGCCGTAGGTGTCGTCCCAGTCGCGCAGGAGGTCGGGGTTGCGGCGCATGAAGTCCTGCAGCTTGCGGTCGGGCATGGTAGCGTACCACTGGCCGGTGTCGCGCAGGGAGACCTGGCTGCCGGCCTGCTCGAAGAGGTAGCAGGTGTCGGGCTCGGAGAGGAACCAGCAGATGCCTTTGGCGCGGATGATGCCTTTGGGCCAATTTCTTGCAACGAATTCGTCGAAGCGGCCGATGTTCATGGGCTCGCGGCGGTAGTAGACGAAGGTGGAGATGCCGTATTCCTCGGCTTCGCCCTCGTGGTGGTGGTGGTGGTGGTGATGATGGTGCTCGTGGTGGTGGTCGGAGTGGTCGGAGTGGTCGGAGTGCTCGGAGTGGTCGGAGTGGTCTGAGTGGTCGGAGTGGTCGGAGTGCTCGGAGTGGTCTGAGTGTTCGGAATGGTCGTCATCGTCGTCATCATCGTCGTCGTGGTGGCCTTCGATTTCATTAATCCAAGTTGCGGAGGTGGCCACGCGGTCGAAGTCGAAGAGGCCGGTGTGGAGGATGCGGTCGAAGTCGATGTCGCAGTAGTCGCAGTCGATGATTTCGGCCTTGGGCTGTATGGCGTGGATAATCTGGCGGATGCGCTCCAGCTCGTCGGGGCTGACCATGGAGGCCTTGTTGAGGAGGATGATGTTGCAGAACTCGATCTGCTGGATAACGAGGTTCTCGATGTCGTCCTCGGCCAGGCCGGGCTTGAGGAGGTTGTGGCCACTGCCGAACTCGTCCTTCATGCGCAGGGCGTCGACGACGGTGACGATGCTGTCCACCACCGGCACGCCGTCCACCACGTACTCCGGCCCCATGGTGGGGATGGAGCAGATGGTCTGCGCTATGGGCGCGGGCTCGCAGATGCCGCTGGCCTCGATGACGATGTAGTCGAAGCGGCGCTGCGACGTGATGTCGCGCAACTGCTCCACGAGATCCATCTTCAGCGTACAGCAGATGCAGCCGTTCTGGAGGGCCACGAGGCTCTCCTCCTTCTGGCCCACGATGCCGCCCTTCTCGATGAGGTCGGCGTCGATGTTCACCTCGCCGATGTCGTTGACGATGACGGCAAAGCAGATGCCGCGCTTGTTGTTCAGCATGCGGTTGAGGAGGGTCGTCTTGCCGCTGCCGAGGTAGCCTGTGAGCAGCAGCACGGGGATGGTGTTTGTGTTCATATTGTCATTTTTGTTGTTGCATTAGTATGGTTTCTCTGCATAAAACGTGCCAGGACGCGGCATGCGGAGGGCCGAACTATTGCGCTCTCTGCGATTGCCGCTCGATGTCGAGTAGTTGTTTTTTGATGTGAAGGCCGTAGGCGTAGCCGCCAAGGCTGGTTTTGCCCACCACGCGGTGGCAGGGGACGAGGATGGCCACGGGGTTGCGGCCCACGGCCTGGCCCACCGCCTGCGCCGAGCGGCAGCCTGTGCGCCGCGCCAGCTCGCCGTAGCTGACGGTGCTTCCGTAGGGGATTTTCAGCAGTTCGTGCCACACCCGCCGTTGGAACCCCGTGCCGCGCAGGTCGAGGGGCGGAGACGCCGGCGGCTCATGGCCGGAGAAGTAGGTGTCGAGCCAGGCTTTGAGTGCATCGGCGGGGGATTGCGTCTGTGCGTCAGCCGGTGCGTCCACAAAGCGCAGGGAGACCAATGCCTCGCCGTCGAAGGTGGCGGCAAGGGGGCCGAGGGGCGAGGGGTAGAGGGCGGGGCTCACTTGTACTGGTTGATGTGGTGGTTTTTTTCGGACAGGGCCACCAGCGCGTTGAACTTCTCCAGGCGGTTGCTGTCCATCTTGCCGGCGTTGACCAACTTGCGGTTGTGTTTCCACCACGTGTGGAGTTTGCGCTCTTCGGCGTAGTGCTTCGAGGGGTTGCGGTGGTTGGTCTCGATGAAGCGGAAATACTCCTGGTAGTGCGCTTTCCAAAGTTCGTCTTGTGTCATGGGTTGATTGCTATTCTTGTTCGGATTTGTTCAAAATCAGTGTTGCACGCCAAGGCTATGCCGGGTTCTTCGACAGGCCGCCCATGCGTTCGAGCACGTCGCGGTTGCGCTCCAGGAGGTCCCAGATGGCATCCTCGCCGAGCACGCCGCGCGCCAGCCCTTCGGGCAGCCGCTCGGCCTCGTCGTCGGCGCGGTCGGCGTGCCACTCTTCGCTGCCGAGGTATCGGTCCAGCGCCGCGATGTCCTCCTGCACGCGCCCATACGCCTCCAGCGCCTGCTCCATTTGCCCGATTGCACACTCCGCCCTGTTGAGCCGTTGCTCCATCTCTGTGATTCGTTCTGCGTCCATAGTGCCTTGATATCAGTTGGTTTATGGGGTTCCCCCGTGCCCTGCGTCGGGGCTGCGCGGTTTGCAAAGGTACGAAGAAAATCCGGATTGGCAAAATATATTGTCCGGGCGGTGCAGGCGTGCGTGGAGGCGGCCGTTTCAGGGCAGGAGCCAGCGGCCGGTTTTGTTGGAGCCTTGGCGCAGGATGAGGCCTTGGGCTTTGAGTCGCTGGAGGCGGCGCTTGACGGTGGCTTCGGAGATGCCGAGCAGGCGGGCGTAGCCGGCGTAGGGGAGCGTGGGGTCGCGGCGGAGGGCGTGGTAGAGGCGTAGGGTGGTGGTGTCGGCGAGGGTGGTTGTCGGGTCAGGGGCGGGCGGGTTTATCGGGTCTCGGGGAGGATTTATCGGGTCAGACAGGGTGTTTATCGGGTCAGTGTGGCCGACTGTGGGGGCGGAGGCTGAGAGGGTCAGGGGGAGGTATACGCTGTCGGAGGTGCGGAGGTTCTTGCCGCGGTGGAAGGCGTAGAGATGGAGGTCGCCGAAGCGTTGCCAGGAGGCGGGGATGCGGGCCGTGAGGTGGGCGGAGTCGGTGGCGGTGATGGTGACGCAACAGGCGCGGAGGGCGGGGCTGTAGGCGACGAGGATGAGTTCGACGGCAGCGGTGGCGTCGCGGTCGTCGGGGGCGGAGTGGGGCGGCTGGGGGTGGAGGGCGAGGGTCAGGGTACCGTCGGGGGCGAGGCTGGCGGCGGCGATGTCGGGGCGCGGCAGGGGGCCTTTGCTGATGACGAGGTGGGGGTAGTCGATGCCGAGGGCGGTGACGCAGGCGCGGTTCAGGTGCTTGAAGACGTCGAAGGTGGTGTGGCGCCGGCGCTCCGTGCGGCGGCGGAGGCTCTCTTTGTAGAGGCCGATAGCGTGGGCCTCCTTCAGGTCCGAGGAGAGGCGGGCGACGAGGCCGAAGCCTGTGCGGTGGGCCTGCTGGGCGGGGGTGCGTGGGTTGGCGGGGCTGGCGGTGGGCATGGGGTGTCGGTTTGGGGGTTGGTGGCGGTGTCGGGTCGGTGTTGTTCCGGGGTTGTCTGGGAGGAGTCTCGGAGGAACGGCGGAGTTGATAGGGCGTTGATAGGGATTTGATAGAGTGTTGATAGAGTTAATGTTGGCCGGATGGGTGGCCTCTGTCCAGTCTGCAAAGGTACGAATAATATTCCATCCGGCAAGGAAACTGGGAGAAAAAAGGCAGGGAGACCTCTGTGGGTCGGTCTCCCTGCGGGGGGTGCCGTGGGGTGGCGACAGGCTGTTCCTGGCCGCCCCGGCGGGTCTGGGCGTCCGGCGCCCGTGGCTTACTTGAAGTATTGGACGCCGGATTCGAAGATCTGCTGGTCGTCGTTGCCGACGATGTTCAGGGCGCTGCCGTGGCTTCTACGCTCCGAGTGGCCCATCTTGCCGAGGACGCGGCCGTCGGGGCTGGTGATGCCTTCGATGGCGCAGTAGGAGCCGTTCATGTTGAACTCGTCGTCCATCGTGGGGCGACCGTCGAGGTCGACATACTGCGTCGCGACCTGGCCGTTGGCAAACAAGCGGTCGAGCCACTGCTGCGGCGCGACGAAGCGACCCTCGCCGTGCGAAATGGGGATGACATAGTCGGCACCCAGCTCGGCACGCTGCAGCCAGGGGCTGAGGTTGCTGACGACCTTGGTGTAGGCCATCTTGCTCTGGTGGCGGCCGATGGTGTTGAAGGTCAGCGTGGGGGCATCCTCGGCCTGCGGGCGTATCTCGCCGAAGGGGACGAGGCCGAGCTTGACCAGCGCCTGGAAGCCGTTGCAGATGCCGAGCATGAGGCCGTCGCGCTTCTGCAGGAGGTCCATGACGGCCTGGCTGATGCGAGCGTTGCGGAAGACGCTTGTGATGAACTTGGCGCTGCCTTCAGGCTCGTCGCCGGCGCTGAAGCCGCCAGGGATCATAATGATCTGGCTGCGCTCGATGGCACGGACGTAGGCCTCGACGCTCTCGCGGATCTGGTTGCCGTTCTGGTTGCGGAAGACGATGATCTCCGGGTCGGCACCGGAACGGAGGAAGGCGCGGGTGGAGTCGTACTCGCAGTTGGTGCCGGGGAAGGCGGGGATGAAGACGTGGGGGCGGGCCGTTTTGTGGCGGCACTGGTAGATGGTGTCGAACTTCTTCGGAGTTGTCGGAGTAATCGGAGTACTCGGATTGCCTGTCTTGGTGGGGAAGACGCTTTCGAGGCGGGAGGTCCAGGCCTGGAGGGCTTCCTCGATGGGTATCTTCTCGCCGGCGACCTCGAAGCAGGGGGCGTCGGTGACCTGGCCGATTTCCTGGCAGCGGAAGGGGAGGTCGGCGACGGCAGCGGCGGTCTCCGCCACGATGTAGCTGTAGTGCTTGGCGGTGAGGTCCTCGCTGGTGTTCAGGCGGACGCCGAGTTTGTTGCCGAAGGCCATCTTGCTGACGGCTTCGATGAGGCCGCCGAAGCCTACGACGTAGGCGCTGAGGACCTGGCCCTGCTCGATGGCTTTGCGGAGGGCGGCATACTGCGCCATGACATCGGCGTAGTCGGGCATGCCGTAGTCGGCCTCCTTGGTGTCGAGCAGCACCAGGCGGCTGCCTGCCTTCTTGAGTTCGGGGGTGACGACATGCTGGAGGTCGCTCATGCCGACGGCGAAGGAGCAGAGGGTGGGCGGTACGTCGATGTCGTTGAAGGTACCCGACATGGAGTCCTTGCCGCCTATGGAGGGCAGCTTGAGTCCCATCTGGGCGTTGTAGGCGCCGAGCAGGGCGCTGAAGGGCTCGCCCCAGCGGTAGGGGTCTTTGCCGAGCTTCTTGAAGTATTCCTGGAAGGTGAGGCGCACCTTGCTGGCGTCGCCACCGGCGGCGGCGATCTTGGCCACGCTGTTCACCACATTCCACACCGCGCCGTGGAAGGGGCTCCACGACATGAGGTAGGGGTCGAGGCCGTAGGACATGATGCTGACGGTGTCGCACTGGGCCGAGAGCAGGGGTATCTTGCCAATCATGCTCTGCGTGGGCGTGAGCTGGTAGCGTCCGCCGAAGGGCATCACCACGCTGCCGGCGCCGATGCTGCTGTCGAACATCTCCACGAGGCCCTTCTGAGAGCAGACGTTGAGGTCGGAGAGGGTCTGGAGCCAGAGTTCTTTCAGATTATTCGGAGTACTCGGAGTATTCTGATTGTTCGGAGAGGGCATGGCCACACGGACGGTGGTCTCCTGGTGGGCGCCGTTGGTGTCGATGAAGCGGCGGCTGAGGTTGACGATCTCCTTGCCGCGCCAGCTGATGACCATGCGGGGTTCCTCGGTGACGGTGGCCACCACTGTGGCCTCGAGGTTCTCCTCGTCGGCGTATTTGAGCATCTGGTCCACGTCCTTGGGGTCGACAACGACGGCCATGCGCTCCTGGCTTTCGCTGATGGCGAGCTCGGTGCCGTCGAGGCCGGCGTATTTCTTGGGCACGCGGTCGAGGTTTATTTGAAGGCCGTCGGCCAGCTCGCCGATGGCCACGCTGACACCGCCGGCGCCGAAGTCGTTGCATTTCTTGATGAGACGCGACACCTCCTCGCGGCGGAAGAGGCGCTGTATCTTGCGCTCGGTGGGGGCGTTGCCCTTCTGCACCTCGGCGCCGCAGGTGGTGAGGCTGGCCGTGGTGTGGCTCTTGCTCGAGCCCGTGGCGCCGCCGCAACCGTCGCGACCCGTGCGGCCGCCGAGCAGGATGATGACGTCGCCGGGGTCGCTGGTAAGGCGC
>JAGAYN010000032.1 GCA_017940465.1 Bacteroidales bacterium
AGTTGGCCGACTACATCGACTATTACAACAACAAACGCATCAAACTGAAACTAAAAATGAGCCCGGTGCAATACCGAACTCATTTCTACAGACTAATTAACTGATTTTATTAATCCGTCCAACTTTTTGGGGGCACTTCACGAGTGGGGATGCCCTTTGGATTGTCCGTCAAAAGCGACGTCTTACTTGATGGTGATGACGGCGCGGCGGTTCTGGTAACGGCCTTCCTCGGTGTCGTTGCTGGCAACAGGCTCCTTCGGGCCCTTGGAATCCGTGCTGATCTGCGCAGCGGGAGCGCCACGCTTCACCAGGAGTTTCTTCAGGGTTTCGGCACGCTGCTTACCGTAGCGCATATTGACAGCCTCTTTACCGATGTTGTCGGTGTGACCGGTGATGAGCACCTTCAGGTTCTTGTCGGCCTGCAGGTTCTTCACGATGGTGTTGAGGGCGTCATTGGTCTTCTCGTCGAACTGGGCATCGCTGTCGTTGGCGAACTCGAAGTTCACGGTAGCGTTGATGGCATCCAGTTTCTCCTGCACCTCGACCTGCTTCATGGGCTCGGCCTTGGCGCAGACGGCGTTGATACGGTTGGCGGCATCGCGAGCGGCAACGGCCTCCTTGTAGGCAGTCTCAGCGTCGTTCTGCTTGGCGGCCTCGGCCGACTTCTTGGCGTGCTCGTTGGCTTCCTTGGCCAGAGCCTTGGCGGCAGGCTTGTTGCACTTGGCGGCAAAAGCGTCGGCGCTCTTGGCAAACGAAGCAGCGCTGGTGGCATAGGAATCGGCGAAGCTGCCCTGACGGCCCTTCTCTGCTGCCGACTGTGCATCGGAGGCGGCGGGCTGGCTCTCGGCGATACCGGCCATGGCCAAAGCCTCACGCGACAGACGCTCGGCAAAATTCGGGTTCTCATAGGGCTTCGGCTTCTCGACCGGAGCGCAGGCTATGTCAGCATTGATCTTGGCATTGCGGCTAGCAGCGATGGAAGCATCCAGACCGTCGTTGCGTGCAGCGGTGGCATAGAGGGCAGCATCGTCGGCAGCCTGGGCGGCTTCCTTGTCGCCCGACTTGGTGTTGGCGCAGCTCTTGGCGTTGGCGGCATAGGTGTCGGAGATGGAAACATAGGCAGCCTTGAAGAGGTCGTAAGCCTTGCAGTACTGTCCATTCTTGTGAGCCTCCTTGGCATCGGCGGCCTGCTTCTTGGCAGCAGCCACGGCAGCCTTGGCCTTGGCGTCGCCATTGGCGTTGGCAGCCTTCTCGGCCTCAGCAATGTCGGCATCGACATTCTCCATAGCCATTCTCATGTCAGCATCGTTCATACGCTGCTGGTTGCAACGGGCCTCCTTGGCAGCCTCGTCATCCACCTCGGCGACAGGCTCCTCGTAGGGAACCACCACCGGCGTGACAGGCTCGCTCTTGGCCTTGTGGTTGCAGCTCCAACCAAAGTTAATACCAATCTTGGCACCCACATTCAGCAGGTTCAGAGCATCGACCTGATCGGAATTGACCACGCCATTGTAGCCCGTAAGCTTGGGATCACTGCTCACATCACTGAGCTGGGCGGTAGTGTACATCTTGGTATTGTAGCCCTCCTCGCGGTCGAGCAGGTTGGTAATGCCATAACCGCCATAGATTCCGAGGTAGAGACCCCAGTGGTTGCTCATGGCATAGTTGAAGCCGAGGTCAGCCACGATGCTGACACCCATCTGCTTGAGGTTCTCGATGTCGCCCTCTTCAAGGTTGGAAGCCTGGTCGGAGGTGAAGCCATAATCGGGCAGCGGGGGATTGCCATCGGCATTGATCCACCAGCTACCAGTGCTGTAGAACCTGCCGGCAACATCGAAGCTGCCGTCGTCAGCCTTGTACTTACCGCTCAGGTTAAAGTCCAGACTGGCACCAACTCCGAAGATGAAAGCCCAGCGCTCACCCATAGGGGCACGCCAGTAGAGTTCGATAGGAACACTGAGGAACTGCATGGTCTGCACATCCTTCCAGTCACGGAAAGAGGTACGGGCATCATACTTCAGGCCATCCTTAGGGTGGGTAAGACCGGTAGCCTCCTCGACAAAGAAGTCGAAAGTGGCACCGGCACGCGACATGTTGTACTGTACGCCGAAGCCCAAACCGAAGTGCTTGCCGAAGAAATGGGCATACTTCAACTCGCCCAAGAAGCCGAGTTTGGGATTCCAGTTACCATCGGTGGGGCTATATAGAATCGTATTCATACCGCCACCGACATTGAGACCAATATAGTTGCTATGCTGGTTCATCTGTGCACTGGCACCCAGGCCGAGCACCAGAAGACCTAACATTGTGAATATACGTTTCATACTGCTAATGTCTTTTTATATTAATACTTATTTTTTAATCACACGAAGCACTATACCATCGACACTGACAGTATAACTGCCATTGACGAAGTTGGAGAAGTCGAGGGTGGTACGGTCGCCATTGAAGGTACCTTCATAGACGGTGGCACCCATAATGTTCATCACGCGGACGCTGTGGTTGAACTGAGTAGCATTCTCCACCTTGACCGTCACGTAGTCAACTGCCGGGTTGGGATAGGCAGACACAGTGGTCGATGCAGTGCCGGGCTCGACAGGCTTGTTGTCCATATCGAGGCTGTCCTGCGGGCAGGTGAAGACGGTATCGTCCTCATCGATGAAGCGGAAGCTGACATAGAAGATGTCGTTCTCGTCGAAGCCACCAACCTGCTGATAGTAGGGGGCGGTGGCGCCGTCGATCAGCTGGCCGTTGCGATACCACTGGATGGTGCTGAGGTCAATGTTATTGCTGGTGTCCACCAGGGCGATAACATCCTCGAACAGCGGACGGGTGTACTGCTTGGAGAGTTTCACGCCAAAGGTGACGCTGCGGGGAGTACTCTCGGCATCGGGATAGCCGATGAATGCATCGTTACGGAAGGATATCCAGGCATGGTAGATACCGTGCTCAGCATCCTCGGGGACCTCGATATTCAGAGTACCCTCCAAGTTGGCGGCATCGAAGCCGTCAAGGCTGGTCCAGTCAATATCCTGGAAGCCCTGGGCCTTGGCATTGTCGTCGAAGACCATCTTGTACTGATTGGGGGTGCTGCCACTATTGGAATTCAGGTAGTAGGAAACCTCTGACTCGTCGCCAGCGCAGAAACCATTGATACCCACATAGAGATTGGCGATGGAGTCGTTATCCATATACTCATCGTTCACTCTGAAGTCCGGATAAATAACGCCTTGGTCGGTGGCTGTGCCGAAGGTGTTGATGAGGACATAATTGGCGGCATCGCGACCCTCAAGGACACTGCTGAAGAAGGCATTGACGGTCTTGCCAGTGCCGACAGTGGCGTCGAAATAAAGGACACTGTCCACAATCACCTTGACATCATCGGTGCCGAACGGGGCGGGATCCACCAACGAAGCCTCGCGCTCGAAGGCCAGCACGCTGCGCTCGCCGTCGTATTTCTTGACGAAGGTGCCCTGTACATTACCGGCCCTGGCTTTATAAGGATCGACCACAAGGAACTTGATGGGGTTGGAGAAGTGGTAGTTGGCATCCTCGGGGTAGCTGGCAATGACTTTATAGGTACCCACCTTGCAGGGAGTAGCCAGTGTGTCATCCTTGTAGTAAGTGACAGTGACATTCTGATCGTTGCCATCGTCGGCCTTGAACGTACCATAGATGGTGTCGGCAAAGCTCTCACCGTTGTAGACCACGCGGGCAGTGTCGCCAGCTCGGATAGAGTTTCTAATATCAACGTCATTACTACTCCACTCAATCAGATAGGATTTCTGCACGTACTGGGCAATGAAGAGGATGGTGTCCACATTGGCGGGGATGATGAGGGGGGTGACCACGGCGTCGCCGCTGTCCACACCGTCAAAGGAATTGTTATAGAACCAGCTGCCCTCCTCATGGCCTGTCTTGCGAGCCACCGGGAGCGTATCGATGGTATCCTGGTAGGCGACCACGATGTCGCTGGCAGTCTGCACACCACCGTTGAAGTCCCACACAATCACAGTAGTGTCGCGGTTGTAGTAGAAGTCCACCACGGTGTCATTCGTGCAGGGAACAAGCATTGCGCTCTGCAGGGGAGTGAAGCCAGGAAGGTTGTATGCCACAATGTACTGGGAGCCGTCCATTACGGAAGCAACCTTATTGCAGACATAGGTAATCTCGTCTTCCTTCACATAATCGGTGCGCTTGGTGTTCTGGAACCAGTGGTTGGCGGTGATTTTCACCTTGGTGGTGGGGTCGTATACATCCCACTTGGCATAGAGGGTGGTGTCGCTGGTGAGGACGTCGCGGTCGAAGTGCCAGGGGGTGGTGAAGGCGGTATCAATCCAGTAGTGTCCGAAAACGGTGTCGGCGCCCACGTAGCTGGGGCCGGCCATGGCGGGGACGATGCGGTTGTCGGGGGTGTTGTAGACAATGGTGGTATCCTCATAGCCGGGCTGACCGATGCGGGCGTTGTAGTTGACGAAGGTCACCTTGTAACCATCCACGACCACCCACGCATAGGTGGCGGCGTCGGCATCAGTGTTCTTATCCAGGGCGCGGCGGGGGGCCATCGTGTAATTGTCGTCCACCTTGGTGTTGAACTTACCGCCATAGATGGTGACATCCTGAGCATTTCCATTGAGGATAGAGCCATAGTTGCCACTGGTAATCAGCATGCGGTGCTGGTGGGGATACACGGTGGTCACGGTGAGGTTGGAGAGGCGGATGGCACCCGTGGCAGTGCTGTTGCCGGTGATGGCGCCACTGATGACGCCGTCCTTCACGATGACAGAATCCTCAGTATTGTCCACATTGAGGCTACCGGTAATGGTGTGGTTAGCCATGTTGAGGGTCACGGGTTTGCTCACCGTGGCGTTGCCGCCGGACGAGGTGATGTCGGCCAACATGGTGATGGTGCCGCCGGCGCTCACGCTGTCGGCCGCGCGGGTGATCGTGGTGTACTCGATGCCAGTGTTGTCATTGCAGACCACAGGGGCGGTGTTGAACACGCGGTGGGCGGGGTTGATCGTCGAGTCGGAAGCCACAGCCGTGAAAAGCGGACAGGCCTTGAAGACGCCGCCGGCACCGTCGATGATGTTACCGTAGACATAGTACACATTGTTCTCGTCCTTGACCACCACGAAAGCCGTGTCATAGGTGCTGCTGTTAAGGTTCTGCACCAGGCGGGTGCTGCCGTCAGGCAGAGGGGTGTACTGCATGTCGATGCTTTCGGTGAGAGTGGAGAGCTCGGCAGCCATACCGGCATAGGAGGTGCTCACGTTCAGCGCATCGATGCAGTACAAGTCGTCCACATTGGGGGCGGCATAGACTTTTGCGCTTGTCACTGCCGCACGGTCAAGGGTCTTCACTCTGAAACTGACCAGAGTGTTGGTCTGCGCCTTGAGGCCGCTGCCAGGCATCGCTGACGCCATCAGCAATCCTAGCAAAAGAATCATTGTCTTTTTCATAGCTTGTTGTTTGTGTTAATATTATATTAATTATCCTTCTTGTCCTTGTCGTTCCTTTTTTGCTAACCACGCAGGGCTATTTTACGAGTTTTCATACACAGTTTCAAGCACTTGCACAGAAATCCCATAAAACAAACCTACAGGCAAAATTACATTTTTTTTTTCAAACGCCACGTTTTTTTTCCCAACATGTGCGATTTTTCCTCCAAACAGCCCCTAACGTACTGAAATACAACATCCTATACCCTCCGCGAAATTTTTCGTCCAAAAACAGTTTTCAGGCCGATTTTGCCCCATTTACAACAGGCTGGTTTCCAGCACCCTGGACCCACCCTCTTCTTCCCCTCTTCGTCTTTGGTAGGTATCCTCCCGGGATGCCCCTGGGGGATACAAAAAAAACCGCTCCCATGAGGAGCGGCTTTTGGGGGTCGGCACGTCGGCCGGACTACTTGGTGGAGATGACCAGATAGTCGGTGTATTTCCAGAATTGGGTGGGGTTGAGGATGCGGAGGTAGGCGGTGACGCCGCTGTCCTCTTCGTCGGCCACCAGCTCGTAGCTGTTCTCGGGGTGCTGGGTGATGAGCTGGGGTTTCTTGCGGCCAATGGTGATGGTGGTCACCTTGGTGCGGTCGATCTCGGTGAAGGTCTCGGTGTTCATGTCGGCCACCATGCCCTGCTTGCGGCCGATGCCGATGAAGCCGCCACTCTTGTTCACGATGTTGGCATCTTTGAGGTCGCTGTAGGAGCCGACCACGAACCAGGCGCGGTTGGCGTCGGCCAGCTGCTGGGCGATGTACTCGTCCTTCTCCTGGTTGGACGAGGTGAGCTCGGTGACGCTCTTGTTCAAGCCCTTGATAACCACTTTGTTGTTCTCCAACTCGGTCAGCAGTTCGGCAATCTGGGCCTCCTGCTCGGCACTGCGCTCCTCGAGGCGGGTGACGTAGGCCTGCAGGTCGGCATTCTTCTTGCCGAGGGTGCCGATACGGCTGTTGAGCTGGGCGATTTTAGCCTTGTTGTCGGCCATGAGGGACTCGATGGAGCTCATCTGGTCGGAGATTTCCTTCTTGTGGTCGTAGGAGCCCTCGGTGTTGTTGCGGCGCATCTGCTGCACACTGGAATACTTGGAATTGATGGTCGCGAGGTTGTCCTCGATTTCGTTGAGCATGGAGAACAGGCCGTCGATTTCGGCGTCTTTGGCGGTGATGACGCCGTAGAGGGAGTCGATGGTTCCTTTCGATTTCTCGAGTTCCTGCTGGTTGCAGGCGACAAACGCCACCGTGGTGGCCATCAGGCTCATTGCCAGAAAGATTTTCTTCATGTTGTCTTTTTGTTTTATTGTTTGTATTCTGCCGGTCTGTTTATCGGCTTTTATGCATTAAAGCGCTATTATAACGGCAGTTGCAGGCCATTATTGCACATTGCGGCACAATTTAATGTTAAAAAAGGTTAAAATACAAAGGGTCGCCGCGGAAAAATCCGCGGCGACCCGAAAAGTTGTTTCTACCTGTCGGCTAACGTTTTACAATCTTGGTCACGCTGCCGCCGGCACGGAGCATGTAGACACCCGCAGGCAGCCCGGAGAGGTCGAGCACCTGGATGCCCGCCGTCAGGCTGAAGCGGCCGACCGGACGGCCGGTGAGGTCGTAGAGCGCCGCCTCGACCGGACGCGACACGCTGACATTCAGCACGTCGGCCGTCGGGTTGGGCCACACATGCTCCACCTCGGCCACGGCGTCGGCAATGCCCACGGTCGTGGTGTCGGTGTGGTGGATGACGCCCACACCCGCGAGGTCAAAGCCACCGGAGGGACCCGGCGTGGGCCAGGGGTCGTTGATGATGTGGCCGAAGGCGTCGTAGGTGCCGTACTGCGGATTGATGCTGCCCACCACATCAACGATACGCACGTGCGTGATGCTGTCGATGTTGATGCCCACGCTGTCGCGCAGCTCCTCAAGGTCGAACGGCGTGCCGTAGCCTCTGCGGAACTTGCCTGCCAGGTTGTTGATGAAAGTGGGGTCGGTGTTGCCGGTAGAGCTTGTCTGCGTGTGCGTCTGCGTAAGCGAGGTGGCCGGGAAGCGCACAAAGCGCTCGCCGTCAGAGCTCACCTCGACAAAGGCCAGCTCGAGGAAGGAATCGTTGAAGCTGTTCTCGAACACCGCGAAGTCGGGGCCGTCGCCATTGGTGATGGGATAGTCGAAGGTGAGGGTGGCCGACCCGCCGTCGCCGAGGCTGAGGACATTGATATTGTCCGTAAGCGAAACAGGGCCAAACACATATTCAATTTCGCCATGGTCGACCATCGGCGAATTGGCAACCGAGATGTTCTGCGGTCCACGCTCCACGGTGCAGCCCGTCGCCCAGGCCACAAACACGCTGCTGTCGGCCGCGATGGCGTTGCATCCCTCGGTGCCCACCGGGCCGCAGAAAGGACCATGCTCGGGGTCAGGACCAGGGCCGGGGCCGGGATTGCCTCCGGTGGTGTCGGGCACCGAAACCGGCGTCGGCGCCTTCTCCCAGGCATTCTGCATGTTGTAGCCATACTGGAAGTCCCAAGGCGTGGCGGAATTGATGTCGCCGAACTTGAACACGTCGCCGTTCTGGAGCGCCGTGGAGGTGCCGAAGGTGCTGAGACCGTTGAGGTTGGTCCACCAGAAGTTGTAGCCCACGGCGGGGTTCACAGGCGAGAGGCCCAGGGTGTCGCCGTTCTCGAGCACGAAGTGGATGTCGCCACCCGAGGACGGATCTCCATCGACCCAGAAGCGCGGGTCGGCCGCGGCGATGGAATCCACCATGACCTGGGCCGTGGCGCTGCCGTTGAAGAGGAAACCCCATGCAAAGGCGGTGTCGGGCTGGCCGAAGCTGACGATAAAGGCCGCACTGTCACTGCCCGAACCCACC
The DNA here is from genome assembly GCA_017940465.1 of Bacteroidales bacterium. GTDB lineage: Bacteria > Bacteroidota > Bacteroidia > Bacteroidales > P3 > Colimorpha. The sequence continues at coordinate 8,361 of JAGAYN010000032.1, forward strand.
CAATAGAGTATGTCGGAGAAGGCAATGGTGGCATCGACAGGGTCGGTCGCAGGCGTGATTGTGGTGTCGGAAGGCGTAGTGGTGTCGATGGCGTCGACAGGGTGGATTTCTGTGCTCCATACCACACCGCCCATCGGGAACCACTGGCCCGCATAGGGGATGGAGTCGATACCCGTTCCGAAAGCCGACTCGCCGATCTTGAGGAACGAGCCGTCGGTCACCACCGTGCTCCAACCGGCATTGCTGTTGCCGTTGAGGATGAACTGCAGGTAGTTGCCGGGCATGGAGGTCTGGAAAGAGAGGTTGGTGTTGTCGCTGCTATAGGTGATGTCGGCAATGGCCAGCGGATTGTCCACCGAAAGGCGCGGGTCGGCATTGGCAAGGTCCACGATGGCCTGCTGGATGGTGGGGGTGCCGCTGAAGTGCAGCCCCCAGGCCAGGGCGGTGTCGGGACTGCCCCAGTTGATGGCCACCACAGCGGAGTTCTCGCCCTCGCCCAGCCAGCAGGTGACATCATCCATCGCGATGGTGGCATCCACAGGACGTGCGGCGACGGTAGCCGGAACAATGGAGGTGGCCCACAGGTCGGCGGCGATGCTGCTCACCACCACGACAGCGCCGTTATAGAGGTCGTAGTCGGAAAGCATGTCGCCATCGTCGGCCAACACGCCGTCCACCTTGAAGCGGGTGTCGGGCACCACTATCTCCACGGGGTACTCCTTGTAGGCAAAGCCCATCTCGTAGGTGGTGTAGTCGAGGATGGTGTAGACCAGACGGTGGTCTGCGGCGTCGATGTCGACCGCCATGTCCATAGCCGTGACATCGTCGCTGGGGTCGAAGCGGTAGCCCCATGCACGGGCGTTGGTGCCGTCCATCACCACGAGGATGGCCTCGGCCGGGCCGGAACCAACCCAGTAGAGGATATCGCTGGCGGCGATGGTGGCATCCACTGGCGCCACAGTGGTATCAGCAGGCGTGGTGGTGTCGTTTGTGACAAGGCTGACTTTCAGATTGTCGATACCACAGAAGTAGTTGCCCGGAGCATCGTTCATATGAATGGTGTCCGTACTCTTCCATAGGAACGTCAGACGGGCGTCAGCAGGAATGCTGTCCAACTGGGTGAAGTCGATGGTGTCGTGATGAAGAACACGGTAGTCGGTAGGAATGGAGTCGACAGCCACGAAGTCGGAAGTGTCATTCACGATATATCCCACCAGCAAGGCAGCACCATTGCGAGCCGAGGTGCGATGGTCGAAAGTGAGCCTTGTCCCGGAAAGTGCCTGGTCGAAGGGGGGCAACACAGCGTACTTCCTGGTGCCGTAGTTCTGCTGGTTGGCCACAAAGGTGGGATAGGTACCGTCATAGTTTCCATAAGCTATGAACGAGAAGAAAGGATCATTGACGGTTACACATCCATAGTTATTAATACTGGAGGCAGTTCCGATGCCGGAGAACCAGAGACTGGCGTCGGCGGTGGTGTCGTAGTCTGCCGTGAAGCGGCCATTGCCCACCACCGTCCAGCAGTCAGGCAGCGGAGCGGCTGCCACGAAGGGGCGGCCGTTGGTGGCCAGCGTGTAGCCAGAGAAATCTATCTCGTAGGGCAGTGCATGCACCGAATCGCAGAGAACCATGGGGGTAGGCTGGACGGTATCCACAGGTTCTGCGCTTCCGTATACCACCTGGATATTGTCCACATGCAGGTCGTTGTCGGCGCCGTTGGCGGTGCTTTCGCCATAGAAAGCGATGCGGATTGCCTGTCCTGCGAAGGCGGCAAGCGAAAGGGTGGCGGAATCGCCTGTGGCAGGTATGGCGCGGTAACGGTAGGAGGTGGTGTCGCTCCATTGCGCCAGGACGGTCCAGTGGGCTCCGCTGTCGGCAGTGGCTAGGACCATGAAGCGGTCGTCGGCAAGGCCCGATGCGGCAGTGTCTATCGCCTGGGTGGTGTTATACTTGGTGAGGGCATAGTCGAATTTCAGCTCGGCATTCCCCTCGATGTTCACTGGCGGGGTGACCATCCAGCGGTTGATGGAGCCGTAGATGTTCACCTTGAAATGCGGAGAACTCCCGAGGGCGGTCGTGACACGGGTCCATGCCGAGGTCGAGTTGCCGAGCGTGGCAGTGCCGGTGGCATCGTTGAAGAGGCCTGTATGCATGCTCCAGCAGGGGAAAAGGTCAGCAGCGGCATCCACGGCATCGAAATTCATGATCCATGGCATATCGATCACAGCGCAGCCTGTCTTGAAATTGGCGGTGCGCGGACGTGTGGGGTTGCCATAGCAGAAGGTGCTCACCTCTACGTTGTAGGTTGTGGCGGGAGAGAGTTGGGTGAGTGTGTAGCTGGTGTCGCTCACCAGGGCGCTGTCGGCCGTCGTGCCGTCGGTCCAGCGGACGATATAGTCGCCTACATGGGCAGGGTCATACCAGGTCAAGGTAGCCTCATGGGCTGTGATGCTGTCCACACCGAACGTGGCCGGGCGATTGCACGAGCTGACCGTGTCCACCATCACATCGTCTATGTAGGAGGTGATATAGGTGCTTGCCGTGGAGGCCTGGATGATGGTGATACGGCTGCCCGTACCTGCATACCCATTGAGTTCCACCTCATATTCCTCCCAGTCGTTGCTGGCAGGGATGATGGTGGCCACACGCGTGAAGGTGGTGGTGTCGTCGGTGGCGCTGCTCACACCGACCAGCAGGCGCAGCTTGTTGAACTGCGTGTTGCCGGCCTTGTGCATGAACGACACCTTGAGGGTGTTCACCGGCTCATCGAACTCGGGGAGGAAGAAGGCGGAGTAGATGTTGCGGGTAGCATTGGAATAGTAGGAGTAGAGCTTGAGAGACTTCTCCCCACTATAGGATGTGGAGGAATTGATGACCACATAGGGGTAGTTGTTATACGCAATAGTTCCGATATTGGAGTACACACGGTTCCAGCAGCGATCCATGCCCTCGGCAGCTCCGGCCGGCCAACTTTCAAAGTCGACCACATAGGGCAGCGTGGCTACAGGAATGCAAAGCGTGGAGGCCTCCGCCGGGCGGGACATGGTGGCGTTGCCGTCGCTGCACACGCTGGAGACCTGAAGCGTATAGCTGGTGGCAGGAGCGAGGTCCTCTATGGTGTAGACGGTGTCGTTGAAGTCCACCGTGTCGGACCATTCACCGGAGGCAATGATGTAGCGGTAGCTGCCGTTGTCGGAAGCATCGCTGACAGTGAAGCTTATCGTGGTGGCGCTGACGCTGTCCACCCTCACACCCTCAATGCGCTGGCACAACGGAGCAGCGTGGATATCAAAGTCGGCCACATACCACCAGCCGCTAGTGGTGTTGGCATTGTGGCGCATGGCCATGCGGGCACCGGAGGGGGCACTGGCGAAGGTGAAGGTCTCCTGCTGGTAGGGACCATAGTAGTCGGACGCGGTCAGAGTGCGCACCACGACAAACGTGGTGGTGTCGGTGGCATCGGTCAGGTAGCCCACATCGAACGTGCCCGACGAGGCATTGTAGGAACGGGTGCTCATGGCGAGCTCCAGGCCGCTGATGTCGTCGGCCGTCTCCGGCATCACAAAGACATCCTTGGAACCGGCGGCGCTGGGGACTATCTTCAGCGAGTAGCCCGTGGGGAAGGCGTAGGTGGAGGAGTGGCTGGCATTGAACAGGGCCACATAGCCTCCTGTGCTGCTCTTGAAGTACTGCCAGCAGGGCATCATGCCGCCCGCCACAGCGTCGGAGTAGCCGTTGGAGAGGTCCTCATAAGAGGTGAAATCCTCGTGCAGGGGGACCTGTATGGGGCCGCATCCTGTGCGGAAGGTGGTGCTGGTGGCGCCCGTCAGGGAGTCGGAGCAGAGGGTGTGCACCATGACAGTATACAAGGTGCTGGGCTCAAGTCCGCTGAGGGTGTAGGTGTTTGAGAAGATTTCCAGGCTGTCGCCCGCCGAGGTGCGGACGATGAAGTGGGTGGAGCCATTGGGGTCGGCGATGTTGAGGGTGGCCGAATAGGCGTCGATGCTGGAGACGGTGACCTGCGAAGGCTTCACGCAGCCGGCCAGTTCCTCCACCACCACGTTGTCAATACAGGCGGCGCTGTTGCGGCCACGGATAGCCATGCGGCCCGTGCTGCGACCGGCAAAGGTGACGCTGAAGGTCTCCCACCCTGTTCCGGCACCCGGCTCGCAGACGGCAATGGGGATGAAGGTCGTCTCGTCGGTGGGGTCGGTGACAACACCCACCTCGACGCCGCTGCGGGAATAGGCACTGCGCACATCGAGGGTGAGCATCAGCTGGTCGGGGCTGTCCTCAAACTCGGGGAGGACCATCAGCGGATGGCGATTGGAGGCGCCGCCCACATACACACAGCTTCCACCGTCGGAACTATAGGTTGTCGAAGAGTTGATGTAGAGGAAACTGTAGGTGGGGGGATTAGGAACGGTCCAGCAGAAGAGGTTGTTGATGAAAGCGGCGGTCTGCGAGGCGGTGACGTGGCCGTTCAGGGCATTGAAGTTCTCGCTCCACGGCAGGTCGGTGTGTTGCACCGTGACGCAGGGAGTGCGGAAGGGGGTGCGTATAGGATAGGTGTAGGTGCCGTCGGGGCAGATGGCCACCACCTCGACCGTATAGGCCGTATTGGCCGTCAGGCCGGAGAAGGAGCCGGAGGTGGAGGTGGTCAGCAGGCTGTCCACCATGGTGGTGCCCACCAGCAGGCGGGCGCAGTAGTTGGCGGTGCCGGCAGTGTCGGTAATGGCGAAGTCGGCTGCGGTGGCGGTGACATTGCTCACCGCGACCGACAGCGGACGCGGGCAGGTGGAGGCCACGGCTGGGTCAACGGGATAGATCACGTTGGTAATGCCGCTGTGGTTGTAGTTTCCGCAAGTGGAAGTGGAGATGTGCAGCCACGTGGAGTTCATCGTGCCACTGCCATAGGCGGCATTGTAGCTGTTGCAGTTGAACCCGGAAGGGGTAAGCTCGATGCCCGCAGAGGGGTCGTCGTAGCGCACCCAGCTCAGGAACGAGCCGCTCATGCTGTAGGTGAAGTGCTCGTCGTAGGTGGCGATGGAGTCGAGCGCATCAATGAGATGGATGCTGCCGTTCCAGCGCACACCCCACACCACGACGGTGGGTGTGTAGGCGGCCGTGCCGTCGTCCCAGCCGATACAGACGACCGAACTGTTCGGCCCGCTGCCGGCCCAGAACTGCACGTCGCTTTCATTGATTGTCGGTTGGGCTACCAGACCTGTGGCCAGGGTCAGCCCAAGAGCGAGTGTTAGTAGTTTTTTGACCATTGTTTTGATACTGTTTTTTGTTAATAAAATTGGTTTTCCATACAGTATCGGCACAAATCAAGGGGAAAATACCAGCCGTCAAGGCAGAGGCGACCGCAATCCGTTGCACACACCACGCACGGGGTGCATCCCATTGCGTCAAGCCGGGCACTTTTCCTCGAAAGTGATACCGATCACATCGTTCTGGCAGGTCTTCTGGCTTGCTCGCGAGGCTCCGGTCTTCCCATGCACATATAACTGCGCACAGTGACCTAACAGATTGGGCCTCAACTCTCGAGCTTACAGCAGCGGGACTGCGCCGGACTTGCACCGGCTTCCCTTTTCACACCCCTCGGGGGTGACCAAAACGGCGGCAAAAGTACAAAATAAAAACCACCCGGCAAAAAAAATATTCCTCCACCCTCCGATTTCCGCCCCCGAACGCCCCATCCCACCCTTGAAAGCCATAACCAGCTGCCCGGGCCACGGCCCGCTGCAGGCACACGTCCCCGCCGCCGTCCGGGGCTCACAAAAAAAATGCCGCCCCGAAGCGGGACAGCATTGAAGAAATGTCAAAATGTATGATGGTATGAAAAGAATGCTAACGGCGGCGCTTGCTGGCCTCCTTGGCCTCGACGGTCATGGTGGCGTGGGGCACAATCATGAGGCGCTCCTTGGGGATGAGCTCGCCCGTGGCCTGGCAGATGCCGTAGGTGCCGTTCTCGATGCGCACGAGGGCGGCGCGGAGGTCGCGGATGAACTTCTGCTGGCGCACGGCCAGTTTCTGGTTCTCCTCCTTGAGCAGGGTGTTGCTCCCCTCTTCGAGGGTCTTGAAGGTGGGCGAGGTGTCGCTCACGTCGTTCTCGCTTCCGGCCACGGCCTGCTGCAGCATCTCAAGGTCCTTCTCGGCCTTTGCGATCTTGCCGAGAATCAGTTCCTTGAACTCCTGCAACTCTTCCTCGGAGTAGCGGTTCTTCTCTCTGGGGGCTTCTTGTGCTTTCATGATGCGTCGTTTTGGTGGCAAAAATAGGTATTTTTCTCCTATCGGGAGGAGAAAATGTTTCAACACTATGTGTTAATATCACCCAGATACAAATCAATCAATCCGTTAGGGGCCTTGATGCGGAGCGTTTTTTGGTCACGGTCCACCTCTGTTATCACCTCGTCGATGACGGGGATGAGTATCTCCACGCCGTTTTTCAACACTTGGAAGAGCGGCTGCGCCGGGAAGTCGATGACCGAAGCCAGGGTGCCGATGTCGCCACGCTCCTCGTCTATCACCTTGAAACCCACCACTTCATGGAAGTAGAACTTGTTGCCTTCCAGCTTGGGCAGCATGGTGAGGGGCAGGTATACCTCGCGGCCGGCCAGAGCGGCGGTTTGCTCGGCGGTGAGGTCCTCGAAGGTGACGACGGCCTTGTTGCCGTTGAGGTTGTCCACATGGAAGAAGTAGGGCACCAGCTGCCCCTTCACCTCGACAAAGGCCGAGTCGAGCCCCAGGTAGTCCTCCGGCGTGTCCACGTCGAGGAAGAGCACCATCTGGCCCTTGTAGCCCCAGGGCTTGGTGATGCGCCCCAGCTGATAGCAGTCTTTGATTTCCATATACATATAATTTAATAAGGGGAAGCGCACGGTGCACTTCCCCGGATGATGACTGTTGTCGGAAGGATGACTGTCGCCACGCGGTCAAGCCTCGGCAGGGGCCTCGGTCTCGGCGGCGGGGGCATCGCCTTCGGCGGCCTCGCCGGCATCGGCGGCAGCGGCCTCGGCCTTGGCGGCAGCCTCGGCCTCCAGGGCGGCCTGGCGCTTGGCGGCGATGGCGCTCTGCTTGGCCTCATTGGCCTTCTTCTCGGCCTCAAGACGGGCCTTGCGGGTGTTGCGAGCCGCGTTCTCGGCCTCGCTCTTCACATTGGCGATCTTGGCCTCTTTGGCCTGCAGCCACTCGTTGAAACGGCCGTCGGCCACCTCCTGGGTGATAGCGCCCTTCTCGACGCCAATCTGCAGGTGGCGGCGAAGCAGCACGCCTTTATAGCTGAGGATGCGACGCACCGTGTCGCTCGGTTGGGCACCATTCTTCACCCACTCGACGGCGCGGTCGAAGTTGAGGTCGATGGTGGCGGGGTTGGTCAACGGATTGTAGGTGCCAAGCTTCTCGATAAATCTTCCATCTCGAGGTGCACGACCATCCGCAACAACGATGTGGTAGAAAGGCTGATTCTTCTTACCATGACGCTGAAGTCTAATTCTTGCTGGCATAATTGCTTAATTTTTAATTGTTTATTGTGATTTTGTTGTTAATTAACAGACTGCAAAGATACAACCTTTTGCGAAACTGACCAAATTTATTTTCATCCCCACCCGGATTTTTCTCCCGCACACCGCCCTGTTTTTTATCTCCACACCCATGCAATAAATGCCGAAAACGCGCGTTATGGGGGCGAACAAAGCATAGAAAACGATGCAAACCTCCAGTGTAAACAACGCAAGCACACCGGCCCTGCAGGGGGTGTACCTCAACATTCCGATGGCAGACTGGTCACTGCTGAAGGAACTCATCCAACGATTCGGATGGCAGTCGGAGACGCGCGAACAGCTGCTCGACCGCTTCATCGCCACCCGCCCCCAGACACCCGCCCTCAGCGAGGACGAGATCATGGCGGAAGTCCACGCAGCCAGACACGGCCTATGAGGGTCATTCTCGACTGCAACATCTGGGTCTCCTTCCTCATCGGCCACAAGCTGGACGCCATGCGGAAGATACTCGCCACCCCATCGGTCGAGGTCTACTCCTGCCCGCAACTGGTGGCGGAGTTGATTGACGTCGTCCGGCGCGACAAAATACGCCGACACGTCAAAGACAGCGACACCGAAGACCTCCTACGCATCATCCGCGCCTACTGCAAGACCGTGGACCCGAAAGCGACAACCGCCACCGGACTCCGCGACGCCAAAGACCTCTACCTCCTCGCGCTGGCAGAGACCGTGGAGGCCGACTGCCTGGTGAGCGGCGACGCCGACCTCCTCGTGCTCGGGCACCACAAGGGCACCCGCATGATGCGGCTGGCGGAATTCCTCGGTACCCTCTAGCCTCCCCCACCCCGCCGCCTCCGCTGTTTCCCCGCTTTTTTTGAAATAAATCCTGCGGCAGGCATACTAAAAGGAACCGGGGCGCGTTACCATATCACCGCAGCGTCCCCTGCGCCGCGCCCTCCCCACCACGTTGATTCCCAGCACCAAGTCCGTACCAACCCTATACCAAGTCTATACCATCTCTATACCAAGTCTATGGTAGGTCCGAGAATACTCCGTGATTGCTCCGAGAATACTCCGAGGATGGAGCGGCGACGGGACGGCCCCTGGCGAGAAAAAAAGGGCGGGGGCACAATAATATGGCGGGGGGGTGCGTTAGGGGTGGGTTAGAAACCGTGTCTGCACGGGCGGCGGAAAGCGCCCACGCAGGCTGACAGACACACCCTGATGGACAAGATACAAGAACTGGAAACCAAGCCGATAGGACACCTGCTGTGGCAGTATGCCCTGCCGGCGGTCATCACGCAGGTGGTGGCCTCGATATATAATATTGTGGACCGCGTGTTCCTCGGACAGTACGTGGGCGCACTGGCCATCGCGGGCCTTGCCATCACGCTGCCCATCATGAACATCATCCACGCCCTGGGCTCGCTGGTGGGCGTGGGCGCCAGCAGCCGCATGAGCATCGTCCTCGGCCGCAAGGATGTGCGCTGGGCGGAGAAGATATTGGGCAACAGCCTGTTGATGACCTTCTTCTTCGGCTTCCTGTTTGTCACCGGCGGCTACCTGTTCATGGACCGCATACTGGAGATGTTCGGCGCCTCGGCGGACACCATCGCCTACGCGCGCCAGTACATGCAGATAGTGCTCCCCGGCATGTTCTTCACCACCTTGACCTTCAACCTCACGGGCCTCATCCGCGCCAGTGGCTACCCGACCAAGAGCATGTGGATCATGGCCGGCGGCGCGATACTGAACATCTTCCTCGACGCGCTGTTCATCAGCGTGCTGGGCCTCGGCATCGCGGGCGCCGCCTGGGCCACCACCCTCTCCATGGTCGCCACCGCCGTGGTGGCCGTCGCCCACTTCCTCAGCCCCAAGAGCTTCATCCGCTTCCACCGCCACATCTGGGCGCCGAAGCTCTACATCTTCCGCAACATACTGCTCATCGGGCTCAGCCCCTTCCTGATGAACTTCGCCGCCTCGTTCGTGGTGGCGCTGCTCAACCGGCAGCTCATCCGCTACGGGGGCGACCTGGCCGTGGGCACCTACGGCATCGTGAACACCTACGGCGCCTTCCTGGTGATGTTCATCCTCGGCCTCTGCCAGGGGATGCAGCCCATCGCGGGCTACAACTACGGCGCCGGCCACAGCCACCGCTTGCGGCACGTCTACACACTGACGATGAAGGTATCGCTCGTGGTCGGCATCCTGGGCACCGTGCTGGCCCTGGCCGTGCCGCGCCTCATCCTGCGCGCCTTCACCGACAGCGAGGCGCTGCTCGACCTCGGCGTGCCCGCCATGCGCTACCTGAACGTGATGATGCCGCTGATAGCCTTCACCATCACCAACTCGCAGTTCTTCCAGTCGATCGACAAGCCGTGGATCGCCATCACCACCAGCCTCTCGCGCCAGGTGCTGTTCCTCATCCCGCTGATGTTCGTCATCCCGGCCCTGATGGTGCGCGGCGGCAGCGACGGGCTGACGGGCGTGTGGGTGACCTGCACGGTGTGCGACGTGCTGGGCGCCCTGCTGGCCGCCGCCCTGCTGTGGAGCCAGCGCAAAGTCTTCCGCCCCGACTACGTCCCACCCCTCCGCCGCCCCCGCAAGGAGGCGGGCCCCAAAGAATGAAGACCTACACCGACATATCCCTCCACGACCGCAACACCTTCGGCATCCGGGCCACGGCCCGCCGGCTGGTGGAGATAGAGCCCGGCGACGAAGTGCCGCGCATCAACGGCCCGATGTCCATACTCGGCGCCGGAAGCAACGTGGTGTTCCTGGGCGACTACGGGGGCACCCTCGTCACACTTGCCGACCGCGACGCAGCGACCGCCACCGGCGACACAGTGACCGCCTGGGGCGGCATGAGGATGGACAACCTCATCCAATGGACCCTCGACCACGGGCTCTACGGGCTGGAGAACCTCTCGGCCATCCCGGGGACGGTGGGGGCCAGCGCGGTGCAGAACGTGGGAGCCTACGGCCTGGAGGCCAAAGACGTGATCGAGCGCGTGGAGGCATTCGACCTCGAGAGCCGCCGGCACATCACCTTCACCAACGCCGACTGCGGCTTCGGCTACCGCCACTCGCACTTCAAGCAGTTCCCCAACCGCTACCTCATCCTGCGCGTGTGCTACCGCCTCAGCCCCACATTCACCCCCAACCTCGGCTACAAAGCCCTCGAGGACCTCCCCCACTCCACCGCGCAGCAGCTGCGCGACGCCATCGCCGACCTGCGATGGCAGAAGCTGCCGCGTCCCGAGGAGCACGGCTCGGCGGGCAGCTTCTTCAAGAACCCGGTGGTGGACGAGGAGACCTGCCGACGCCTCAAGGAGCAGCATCCCGACATGCCCACCTATCCCGGCGGCAAACTCTCGGCCGGATGGCTCATCGACCGCGCGGGCTGGAAGGGACGCACAGAGGGGCGCGTGGGCGTGTGGCCCAGGCAGGCCCTGGTGCTCTACAACCTCGGCGGATGCGACGGCCAGGAGGTGCTGCACCTGGCACGCGCCGTGCAGGCATCGGTGGAGCGCCGATTCGGCATCACACTTGAACCTGAAGCAATATTCATTTGAGACTATGGAAAAGAGAGAGACATTCTGGCAGTGGTTCACGGACCACAACGAGCAGTTGGTGGCCCTGGGCGACCTCGACGACAAGGCGCGTCGCGACCTGGAGAACGCCCTGCAGGAGCAGTTGGAAGCCTACTGCGAGGGGCTGGCCTACGAGATGGGCGCCCCCACCGCCAACGGGCGCACGCTGACCTTCACCGCCGAAGGCGACACCGACCTCTTCCGCCAGGTGGTGGAACTGGTGGACGCGGCGCCGGACCTGGACTGGTGGGACTTCGTGGCATTCAAGCAGCCGATGGGCACCGAACTCAAGGTGCGCTTCGACCGCTACCTGTTCGACACCCGCAAGATGCACTTCCAACAACTTGAATGCGAGGAGGAACCCGAGATGCTGGGCCTGCGTGTGGCCGTGGAGGGCGGCGCGAGCCAGGAGGAGGACTTCCAGGTGGGCGTATATGTAACCCTCGAAGCCCTGCTGGGCGAGTTCGACTGCGCCACGCTGCTGGGCTATGTGGAGACCGTACCCCTGCCCGACGAACCCTTCAAAGCCGGCTTCCAGCCCCTGGACGACCTGCCCAGGTTCGCCGACTGGTTCAAGCGCAAACGCGACGAGTAGCGCCTGCCTCCACAGAGACACACCGCATTGACACTCTGTGATTTAGCACCGCCTGTTGATATTATTTCCGAAAAACGGCGCCCATGTGCTGAAATTTTTGTAATTTTGCACCGCAATTCAGACTGAAAAAATGACAAAGATTGACGTTCTGTTAGGGCTGCAATGGGGCGACGAAGGCAAGGGCAAGATTGTGGATGTCCTCACCCCGGGCTATGACGTCGTGGCCCGTTTCCAAGGCGGTCCCAATGCAGGCCACACCCTCGAGTTCAACGGCACCAAGCACGTGCTCCATATCATCCCCAGCGGCATCTTCCACCAGGAGAAAACCAACCTCATCGGCAACGGTGTACTCATCGAGCCGCGCATCTTCCAGCAGGAGATCGCCGCCCTCGAGGAGAAAGGGGTGGATGCCACGAAGAACCTTTATATCAGCAAGAAAGCCCACCTCATCCTGCCCAGCCACCGCATGATGGACGCCGCCAACGAGCAGGCCAAGGGAGGGGGCAAGATAGGCTCCACACTGAAAGGCATCGGGCCGGCCTACACGGACAAGATAGCCCGCAACGGGCTGCGCGTGGGCGACACGCTGGCCAGCGACTTCCTGGAGCGCTACATCATGCTCAAGGAACAGCACATCAGCATGGCGCGCACGCTGGGTTTCGACATCGACGCCTTCCGCATCGACAGCCTTCCGCTGGACGAATACGAGAAACTCTGGCTGGCAAGCCTCGACACGCTGAAGCGGTTCCGCTTTGTCAACAGCGAATACTTCATCAACCAGTGCCTCAAGGAGGACAAGAAGGTGCTGGCGGAGGGAGCGCAGGCCATGATGCTCGACATCGACTTCGGCACCTATCCCTTCGTCACCTCGAGCAACACCATCACCGCCGGCGTATGCACCGGCCTCGGCGTGGCGCCAGGCGCCATAGGGCGTGTGATGGGAATCACGAAAGCCTACTGCACACGCGTCGGCGCAGGCCCCTTCCCCACCGAGCTGTTCGACGAGACGGGCCGCCGCCTGTGCGAGCAGGGGCACGAGTACGGCGCCACCACCGGCCGCCCGCGCCGCTGCGGATGGATAGACATCCCGGCGCTGCGCTACGCCTGCATGATTAACGGGGTGACCGACCTCTTCGTCACCAAGCCCGACGTGATGAACGACTTCGAGGAGGTCTGCATGTGCACCTCCTATCAAATTGGCGGCCAGAGCACCGATGAAATCCCCTTCGAGTACAACACGGTGGAGATCACCCCAGAGTACACCGCATACCCCGGCTGGCAGCAAAGCCTGCAGGGCATCTCCGACTATGCCCGCCTGCCGGAGCGGCTGCGCTCCTACCTCGGCGCCATCGAGCGGATGACCGGCGTCAATATCGCCGCCGTGAGCATCAGTCCCGACAGAAAAGATGTGCTTTTCAAACAATAAACCAGCCACTTCGGCGTTACCGACTGCAAGAAACCGCCCTTGAGGCATACTGAAAAAGAAAACTGAAGCAAGATGAAAAAGACAGCCCTTGTCCTCGCGATGCTGCTGCCCTTCGTGGCCGGCGCACAGACCAAGATCAAGGAGACGGCCGTGCCGCGGTCGGTCATCCTCTCGTTGGAGAAGACCTACGACGCCTACAAGGTGCGCACCTGGTACCAGGCCCCGGGCCAGTACATAGCCGAAGTGGTCATCGACGGCCAGGACGGCCGCGCCTACTTCACCGCCGGCGGAGACTGGCAGTACAGCGCCTTCCCCGTCAAGATGGAGGAATGCCCCACCCTCATGACCGCCTATTTCACCGACAACTACCCCGGCTACCGCTCGAAGAGCATAGACTATGTGGAGGAGATGAACGGGGACAACTACTACCGCATGATTATCACCAAGAAGGGCATCTCCGACAAGGACTTCGAGATGGTGTTCGACACGCGCGGCAAGCTCATGAAGAGCAACGCACCCGACCCCGAGGCGGTGAAGCGCGACTTCTACACCCTCAACAACCCCGACGCCACGGACGACGAGCTGAACAAGGCCACCAAGACCAGTTCCAGCCGCCACGCCAACCGCCCCAAGCCCCGCAAGGACGAGCCCATGGTGGAACAGTTCACCCCCTGCGACGCCGCCCTGGCCGACTTCGAGAAGAGCATCGGCCAAAAGCGCTGCAAGAGCGGCCCCGACTGGGTGAATCGCAACGACCAGTACGCCGTGGCCTACTTCACCGACAAGCAGAAGGTGGAAAAAGAGGCCGTCTACGACATCCACACCGGCAAGCCCATCATGGTGGGCAAGGTGTTGGCCAAGGACCGCTACAACAACGGCATCATGAAGTACCTGGCCGAGAAATTCAACGGCGAGAAGTACAAGATCGAAAAGATGGTGGTCTACGAGTACAACTCCAAGTTCCGCGGCGCCGACGGCAAGAAGCCCAAGCCCTACACCTACGTGGTGGTGAGCCAGCGCATCAAGAACAGCCGCGACAACAAATTCATCCGCATGGAGTTCGACAGCAAGGGCCAGTTCACCAACCTCCTCGCCCAACCTCTCGACGAGAAGGACGTGCAGTAGTCAATACAACACATATACCTCATATCCAGGGATGTCCCGACACACGGGGCATCCCTTTTTCCATGCACCGGTCCATAGGGGTCCATATCGGTTCACAGTCGAAGTAAATACCTACAAGATACCTATGGGATACCTATAGGGTCCCTGGCGGGTGCGGGGGGTATGTGGGCGGGTCAGGCGGAGAGCTGGGCGAGGAGGGCGATGGCGTCGGCGATGGAGGCCACGCTGTCGATGCTCATCGTGAGCCGTCCCGGCACCTCCTTGAGGCGGGCCCGCCGCTGGTTGGCCTGGGCGAACTGGATCACCTTCATGAAGTTGCCGCTCTGGTAGAAGGGGCTCTGCGGGTTGGACACCAGGTGCAGCACCATGCGCCCCTGCTTGAGCACAATCTTTTCGATGCCGAACTCCTTGGCCATGCGGCGGAGGGTGATGGTCTTCACCAGTTCGATGGTGGCCGGCGGCACGGGTCCGAAGCGGTCCTGCAGGCGTTGGCGGTAGGCATCGAGTTCCTCTTCGGTGGAGAGGTCGTTCAGTTCCTTGTAGAGCAGCAGGCGTTCGCTCACCGAAGTAACGTATTCGTCCAGTATGAGTACCTCCAGGTCGGTCTCGATGGTGCACTCGCGCACGTACTCCTTCTTCTCGGCGGCCTCGGCGGCGAAGAGGTCGGCGAAGTCGCTTTCCTTGAGTTCTTCGATGGCTTCGTTGAGGATTTTGTGGTACATGTCGTAGCCCACCTCGGAGATGAAGCCGCTCTGTTCGGCGCCGAGTATGTTGCCGGCACCGCGTATGTCGAGGTCGCGCATGGCGATATTGAAGCCGCTTCCGATAGTGGAGAACTCCTCGATGGCCTTGAGGCGGCGCTGGGCGTCGGGGGTGAGGGTGAGGAAGGAGGGGATGAGGAGGTAGCAGAACGCCTTGCGGTCGCTGCGGCCCACGCGGCCGCGCATCTGGTGGAGGTCGGAGAGGCCGAACTGGTGGGCGTTGTTGATTATCACGGTGTTGGCGTTGGGTATGTCGAGGCCGTTCTCAACGATGGAGGTGGCCACCAGGACATCTATGTCGCCCTCGAGGAAGCGCATGAGGGTGGCCTCGGCGTCCTTGCCGTCCATGCGGCCGTGGGCCATAGCCACGCGCGCGTCGGGCACCAGCCGCTGCACGAGGCCCGCCATCTCGGGCAGGTTCTCCACGCGGTTGGAGATGAAGAAGGTCTGGCCGCCGCGGCTCATCTCGTACATGATGGCGTCGCGGATGAGCTCCTCGCTGAAGTCGGAGAGTTCGGTCTCGATGGGCTGGCGGTTGGGCGGAGGGGTCTGGATGATGCTCAGGTCGCGCGCCCCCATGAGGGAGAACTGCAGTGTGCGGGGGATGGGGGTGGCGGTGAGGGTGAGGCAGTCCACGTTGGCTTTCAGTTGTTTGAGCCGTTCCTTCACGCTGACGCCGAACTTCTGTTCCTCGTCGATGATGAGGAGGCCCAGGTCCTTGAACTTCAATTCCTTGTTGGTGATGGCGTGGGTGCCGATGAGGATGTCGATTTTGCCGGCTTCGAGGTCCTTGTAGATCTGGTTCTTTTCTTTGGTTGTACGGAAACGGTTGAGGTAGTCGATGCGGACGGGCATGCCTTTGAGGCGGTCGGAGAAGGTGTTGTAGTGCTGGTAGGCGAGGATGGTGGAGGGGACGAGGACAGCCACCTGCTTGGAGTCGCAGCAGGCCTTGAAGGCGGCGCGGATGGCCACCTCGGTCTTTCCGAAGCCCACGTCGCCGCAGACGAGGCGGTCCATCGGCGCGGTCTCCTCCATGTCGTGCTTGACGGCGACGGTGGCCTTGAGCTGGTCCGGCGTGTCCTCGTACTGGAACGACGCCTCGAGCTGCTGCTGCAGTTCGCCGTCGGCGCTGAAGGAGAATCCGCGGCTGGCCTTGCGCTTGGCGTAGAGGGCGATGAGGTCCTTGGCGATGTCCTTCACCTGGCGCTTGGTCTTCTGCTTCATCACCTGCCAGGTGTTGCTGCCGAGGCGGTTCAGTTGCGGCGCCTCGCCCTCGCGTCCCACGTAGCGCGATATCTTGTGCAGGCCGTGGATGGAGATATAGAGTACGTCGTTGTTCTTGTATATCAAGCGTATCAGTTCCTGGCTCTTGCCGTCGGTGGTCACTTTCTCCAGGCCGCTGAAGCGTCCCACGCCGTAGTCGATGTGGGTGACGTAGTCGCCGGGTTTCAGTTCGAAGAGTTCCTTGAGGGTCAATGCCTCGTGGGCGGCAGCGAGGCTCTTGACCTTGTACTTGTGGTAGCGGTCGAAGAGTTGGTGGTCGGTATAGAGGAGCACCTTGGCCTGGTGGTCGATGAAGCCGTGGGAGAGCTGGAAGTCGAGGAAGACCGGGGGCTGGAGGTCGGCGGGGAGGAGCGAGCGGAGGCGCTTCTCCTGCGTGGCGCCGGCGGCGGTGACCATCAGGGTGTAGCCGCGCTCGGCGTAGTGGCGCAGGCTTTCGGTCAGGAGGTCGAACTGTTTGTTGAAGGCCGGCTGGGGCTCGCTCTCTGCCTCGAGGCGCAGGGCCTGGGAGAAGTAGTGGCTGTTGCCATACTCCACCACGTTGCAGCCCAGCAGTTTGCGAAGGAACTCCTCGGTGGTGCAGCTGAGTTCCTCGGGCTGCGGGAGGGTGCCGGCGACGGGGTGTGCGGTATCGGCCAGACGCTCCTCGCGTGCGCGGCGGGTCTCTTCCAGGGTGTGCTCCACCACCTGGCACGCCAGCATCAGGCTCTGGGTCCACACTGCGTCGCTTTCAGCCAGGTAGTCGGCCAGGCAGACCATCGAGGGTCCGCTCGGGGCAGAGGCGGGTGCGGAGGTGAAGTCGGGCACGATGTCGGCCCGGTCCAATTGCTTGACCGAGAGCTGTGTGGCGGCGTCGTAGGTGCGTATGGAGTCGATGGTGTCGTCGAAGAATTCCACGCGGAACGGGAGGTCGGAGGCGAAGGACCACACGTCGAGGATGCCGCCGCGCACAGCGTACTGTCCGGGCTCGACGACGAAGTCCTCGCGCTCGAAGCCCATCTCCTGGAGGCGCTCGGCGGTGTCCCATAGGTCGCGCTGCGTGTGGTGGGCGAGGCGCAGCGTGGCGGCGTTCAAGGTGCGGCTGGAGACCACCTTCTCCGCCAGCGCCTCGGCCCAACTTACCACCACCGCCGGCTCGCCGCCGCCGAGGCGTTTCACCACCTCGCTGCGCATCAGCACGTTGGCATTCTCGGTCGCCTCGTCGGCGAAGCGGTAGGCGCGGCGGTAGGAGGTGGGGAAGAGGAGCGCGCGCTCGGGGCCGAGGAGGGCCTGGAGGTCGTTCTGGAGGTAGAAGGCTTCCTCCTTCGAGGCGGCCACCACCAGGTGCGAAGCCGTGGGGCGGCGCTGGGTCACGGCGGCGATGACCACGGCCGGGAGCGAGCCGGCCATGCCGTCCACATGCAGACGGGCACCGCGCCCGGCCAGGGCATCCACGAGGCTGTCGGCCAGCCTGTTGTCATGATACAGTTCGGTAAGGTTCATTGTTTCGGATTCGGAGGTTGAGGGTCGTTGCCAGGGGGTCGGTGTTGACTCGGAGTTGATACGGAGTTGTCTCGGACTTGGTATTTCACTTCCCGACGCAGAAGCGGCTGAATATGTTCTGCAGGAGTTCATTGGAGGTTACGTCGCCGGTGATGGAGCCCAGGTGATAGAGCGCGTCGCGCAGGTCGACGGCCACGAGGTCGGCGGGCATCTGCCGCTCCAGGCCTTCGGCCACGTGCCGCAGGGCATCGCGCGTACGCCCGAGGGCCTCGTAGTGGCGCAGGTTGGAGATCAGCACGCCGTCGTTGGCTGCGGCGTCGTTCTTTATCACCGCCACCATGCTCTCCTTGAGGCTGTCGATGCCGATGCCCTCCTTGGCCGAGACGATGTGTCCGGGGGGATTGCTCTTGTGCGGCAGGTCGCACTTGTTGTGCACGAAGAAGATGTGCTTGTTCCGCATGTCGCACTCGTCGGTGATGTCGGTGATATCGGTCAGGGCATAGTCGTCGAAGGGCATGGTTATGTTGCGCACATAGAGCAGAATGGTGGCCTGCCGGGCTGCCTTGATGGAGCGTTCGATGCCGAGGGCCTCCAGCGCGTCGTCGCTCTGGCGCAGGCCGGCGGTGTCGATGAAGCGGAAGGTGATGCCGTCGATGGTCATCGTCTCCTCGATGGTGTCGCGCGTGGTGCCGGGAATGGGGCTGACGATGGCGCGTTCGTCGCCCAGCAAGGCGTTGAGCAGTGTGCTCTTGCCGGCGTTGGGACGGCCCAGTATGGCCACGGGCACCCCTCGCTTGAGGGCGTTGCCGGTGGCGAAAGAGCCGAGCAGGCCCTGCACACGGTCCTGCAGTTGCGTCACCAGGCCGAGCAATGTGCCGCGGTCGGCGAACTCCACATCCTCCTGCGAGAAGTCGAGTTCCAGCTCCATGAGCGACGTGAGGTCTACCAGCTGCTGCCGCAACGCCTTCAACTCGTTGGCATAAGCGCCGCGCAGCTGGCTCGTGGCCAGGCGGTGCTGGGTGGGGGTGGCGGCCTCGATCAGGTCGGCCACCGCCTCGGCCTGCGAGAGGTTGAGGCGTCCGTTGAGGAAAGCGCGGCGCGTGAACTCGCCCGGTTCGGCCAGGCGTGCGCCGGCGTCGAGCAGTGCCTGCAGGAGCGCCTGCTGCACGTAGAGCGAGCCGTGGCAGGACAATTCCACGGTGTCCTCGCCGGTGTAGCTGTTCGGGGCGGGGAGGTAGACGGCCAGCCCCTGGTCGATGCCGGCCAGGGTGCGCAGGGAGGCGCGGCGCGGCGGCAGTGGAGTGGCCGGTTCAAGCAGCGGCAGCACCACATCCAGCGCCCCCGCGCCCGACACACGCAACACCGCCACCCCTCCCATACCCGCGGGCGTGCTCACGGCGGCTATGGTGTCATTCCGCATCGTCGCCCACGTATTGGTCACCGAACAGGAGGCGCATCTCGCTGCCGCTGAGGCCGAGGTCGGCCTTGATCTTGTAGATATTCGGATAGGCCAGGAAGAGCATTACCGTGGCCACCATGGAGAGCATCAGCAGGACCGACTGTCCGCTGAGCACCGTCATGGCGCACAGCACGGCCACCACGGCCAGCATGGAGCGGTAGAGGCTGCGGACATGGTCGGCGTAGCCCCTGAGTTTGGCCTCCAGGCTGTCGGCCTGCCGCAGGGCAGGGATGCGGCGGCGTATCACCAGCAGGGCCATGCTCACGGCGGCCACGGCCAGCAGGCTGCCGGCCACGAGCATGCCCTTGGCTACGGCCTCCGACTGCTGGAACCGCCAAGGGGCGAGCCACACAAAGAGGGCCGAGGCGAGGACCAGCCCAACGGCGGTCCAGAGGCCGCCTCGCGAGGCGGTCTTCACGGTGGAGATTTCTTTTTCGTACATGCTTCTATTTCAGTTTAAGATACTTGGCTGTATAGGACTCCTTGCAGCGGAGCAGCTTCTCGGGCGTGCCTGCAAAGAGGATGTTGCCGCCGGCCTCGCCGCCTTCGGGCCCGAGGTCGAGCACCCAGTCGGCGCAGGCAATGATGTCCGGGTGGTGCTCTATCACGAGCACCGAGTGGCCACGCTCGATGAGGCGGTCGAACGAAGCCAGGAGTTTCTGTATGTCGTGGAAATGGAGGCCGGTGGAAGGCTCGTCGAAGATGAAGAGCACCGGCTGTTCGGCTTCGCCCTTGACCAGGAAGGAGGCCAGTTTGATGCGCTGCGCCTCGCCGCCGGAGAGGGAGGAGGAGGACTGGCCGAGGGAGAGGTAGCCGAGGCCCACCTGCTGCAACGGGAGCAGGCGTGCGTGGATGGAGCGCGTCTCGTCGCTGTCGAAGAACTCCACGGCCTGGTCTACCGTCATGTCCAGCACCTGGCTGATGTTCATTCCACGGTACAGCACCTCGAGGGCTTCGTCCTTATAGCGCGAACCGTGACACTCGTCGCAGAGCAGGTGCACGTCGCTCATGAACTGCATGCTCACGGTGACGTAGCCCTCGCCCTGGCAGGTCTCGCAGCGTCCGCCCTCCACGTTGAAGGAGAAGAAGCCGCTCTTGTAGCCGCGCGACTTGGCCAACGGCTGGCGGGCGTAGAGGGAGCGCACCTCGTCGAACACCTTCATGTAGGTGGCAGGATTGGAGCGCGAGGAGCGTCCGATGGGGTTCTGGTCCACCAACTCCACGGCGCTGATGCGTCGAAGGTCGCCTTCGAGGGCCATGCAGTTGCCCACATAGTCGGGGGTTCCGTCCATGCGGTGGCGCAGCACATCGTAGAGTACGCCGCGCACCAGCGAGCTCTTGCCGCTGCCGCTCACGCCGGTCACCACCGTCATCACGCCCAGGGGGAAGTCGGCGTCCACCTGTTTGAGGTTATTGGCATAGGCGCCCCTGACGGAGATGCGGTCGCGCCAGCGGCGACGCGAGGGCGGCACCTCGATGCGGAGGCGTCCCTCAAGGTAATCCAGCGTGAGGCTCTTCCCCTTGCGGACGCCCTTGGCGGCGGGAGGGCCTGCATAGACCACCTCGCCCCCGAGGCTGCCAGCCCCGGGACCGATGTCGATCAGCCAGTCGGCGGCCCGTATAATCTCCTCGTCGTGCTCCACCACGATGACGGTGTTCCCCAGGTCGCGCAGGCGCCGCAGTACGGCGATGAGGCGCTCCGTGTCGCGCGGATGCAGCCCTACGGAGGGCTCGTCCAGTATGTACATCGAGCCCACCAGGGCGCTTCCCAGCGAGGTGGCAAGCTGTATGCGCTGGCTTTCGCCGCCACTGAGTGAGCGGCTCTCGCGGGCGAGGGTGAGATAAGGCAGCCCCACGTCCACCAGGTAGCCCAGACGGCTGCGTATCTCCTCCAGCAGGCGCTGGCTGGTCTGCCGCTCGCTGACGGTGAGTTGTCCGTCGAGGGTGGCAAACCACTGCGCCAGTTCGCCCACAGGCATCTGCGTCAGTTCGCTGATGTTCTTGCCCCCGACGCGCACATAGTCGGCATCCTTGCGCAGGCGGTTGCCGTGACAGTCGGGGCAGAGGGTGCGTCCACGGTAGCGTGCCAGCATGACGCGGTACTGTATCTTGTATGCCTGACCCTCCACCCAGCGGAAGAATCCGTCAATGCCCTCCCACGCGCCGTCGCCATGCCACAGGATGTCCTTCTCCCTCTGTGTGAGTTCGACGTAGGGTTTATGGATGGGGAAGTCGATGCGGGCGGCGTAGCGGATGAAGTCGCGCTTCCATTCCTGCATCCTTTCGCCGTTCCAACAGACGACGGCGTTGTCGTATATGGAGCGCGACCTGTTGGGAACCACCAGGCGCTCGTCGATGCCCACCACGTTTCCATAGCCCTGACAGGTGGGGCAGGCGCCGTAGGGGTTGTTGAACGAGAAGAAGTTCGGGTTGGGTTTTTCAAAGGTGATGCCGTCGGCCTCGAAGCGGTTGGAGAACTCCCGGTCGCCGATGCGACAGGTGCCGCGCCCCTCGAAGAAGGCGGCCTGTACGCTCTCGGCCAGCCTCGCCGCCTGCTGGTCGTCGTGGGAAATCTCTACGCGGTCCACCAATAGTTGCACCTCCTCCAGGGCCTGGCCAGAGGCGAGGAGGTCGTCGATGCGCACCACAGTGCCCTTGACCACGGCGCGCTGATAGCCTTCGCCGTGCAGTATGTCGAGTTGCGACCGCAGCGGGCGCTCGTCCGAGTCGGCCAGCGGCGCGGTGATCATGGCGCGTGTGCCGTCGGGGAGCGAGAGCAGGTGGTCCACTACGTCGCTCACCGTGTGGCGTTTCACCTCGGTGCCGCTGACGGGCGAGTAGGTGCGACCGATGCGTGCGAAGAGCAGTTTGAGGTACTCGTACACCTCGGTCTGGGTGCCCACCGTGGAGCGGGGGTTGGCGGAGGCGGTGTGCTGGCTGATGGCGACGGCGGGTGCGAGGCCGTGGATATAGTCCACCTCGGGCTTCACCATGCGTCCGAGGAACTGCCGGGCGTAGGAACTGAGGCTTTCCACATAACGCCGCTGCCCCTCGGCGAAGAGGGTGTCGAAGGCCAGGCTCGACTTGCCGCTGCCGCTGAGGCCCGTGATGACGGTAAGTTTCCCCTGCGGGATGGCGACATTGATGTTCTTCAGGTTATTGACGCGCGCGCCTTGAATCTCTATATCCATGCGTCGGGATGCTTTATCGGGTGGATTTGCCGCGCAGCAGCACCGCCGGCACGAGCACCTCCTCCATGGAGAGGCCGCCGTGCTGGAAGGTGTCGGTGTAGTACTGCACGTACTGGTTGTAGTTGTTGGGGTAGGCGAAGAAATCGTTCTCGCGGCAGAAGATGTAGCCACCGGTGACGTGCCGCCGCGGGAGGAAGAGGCTCTCGGGGTTCTTCACCTCGAAGACGTCGCGCGGGTTGTAGTCCATCAGGCGCCCCTGTTTGTAGCGCAGGTTCACGCTGATGTCGCGGTCGCCCTTGACCCTGACGGGCCGGTCGATGCGGACGGACCCGTGGTCGGTGGTGAGGAGTATGGTGACATCGCGCGAGGCCAGCTCCTTCACCAGCTCCAGCAGGGGCGAATGCTCCATCCACGAGAGGGTGACCGAGCGGTAGGCCCGCTCGTCGGCGGCCAGTTCGCGCACTATATTGCTGTCCGTACGCGCGTGCGAAAGCATATCTATGAAGTTGTACACCACTACATTGAGCGGGTTGCGCATCAGTTCGGGCAGGCGTTCCACCAGCCGCAGGCCGAACTGCGCGTTGAGCACCTTGCTGTAGCTGTGCTTGACGCCGATGCCATGGCGGCGCAGGTTCTCGCCGAGGAGTTCGCTCTCGTACTGGTTCTTGTGCCCCTCTTCGTCTTCGTTGACCCAGTATTGGGGGTACTTGCGTTCGATTTCCGCGGGCAGCAGGCCGGCGAACATGGCGTTGCGGGCAAACTGCGTGGTGGTGGGCAGGAGGGCGTAGTAGAGCTCGTCGCGCTCCACGCGCACGTATTGTTCCAGCAAGGGCTGGACGGTCTTCCACTGGTCGTAGCGGAAGTTGTCGATGACGATGAGGAAGACGGGCCGCTGCTCCTTGAGCAGGGGGAAGAGGCGTTCGCGGAGCAGGGTGTGGCTCATGAGGGGTTTCGCCTCCGAGCCGGCGAGCCACTGCTGGTAGTGCTCCTCCATGAAGCGGCAGAAGAGGCGGTTGGCGTCGCGCCGCTGGGCGAGGAATATGTCGTGGATGTTGCGGTCGTCGACCGAGGCGAGCTCGAGGTCCCAGCGCACGAGCCGCCGCTGCATGTCGGCCCATTCGGCGGCCGAGAGGCCGCTGTCGAGCTGGAGGGCCAGCTCGCGGAACTGGCGCTGGTAGTCCATCGTCGAGTGCTCGTCCGCCAGGCGGCGCCCCTCGGTGAGGCGCTTCAGGGTGAGGAGCAGCTGGCTCGGGCTGACGGGCTTGACCAGGTAGTCGCTGATCTTGCCCCCGAGGGCGTCCTCCATGACGTGTTCTTCCTCGCTTTTGGTCACCATCACCACGTCCACCGCAGGCCACCGCTCCTTGATGGTGCGGAGGGTGTCCAGGCCCGACAGGCCGGGCATCTGCTCGTCGAGCAGCACCACGTCGGGCTGTGCCGCCTCCATCTCCTCCAGCGCGTCGGCACCGGAGCAGACGGGGATCACTTCATAGCCCTTCTCCTCGAGGAAAAGGATGTGGGGTTTGAGGAGGTCGATCTCGTCGTCGGCCCACAGAATCTGTGCTTTCGTCATGGCTTTTTCCAGTGTTGGTACAGTGCTGGCATAACGCCGCCGCCGCGCTTTTATTGCCCCCGTGCGGAAGATATTTTGCCCCGGCGGCGCGGGAACGGGGAAAAAGGCGTATCTTTGCAGCGGAAAAAGAACATGCATACAGAGAAAGGAACATGCTATGAGAAAGCCTATTGAATCTGCCGACCCCACGTTCGAGCCGTCGGAGGGCGTGGTGGACGGCCTGCACCTGACGGTGGAATACTATGCCGGGCTGGCGGTGCTGATACACCAGAACGCCGACAGCCTGACCGAGCGCGTGGCCGCGCTGCGCCGCCTGATAGCGCGCATTGAGGCCGACAGCGAGTACCGGTCGCTGCCGGCGAACATCCCCTTCCCTATCCTCTACCGCACCTTCCGCCGCATGGGCAGGCCGGACTACGTGCGCGACCTGGGCACGGCGGAGGCCATCCTCGGCTTTGTGCGCGGTGCCGACGAGGGCCTGTGGGACGACGAGGGCGAGGGGCTCTACCCCGCCGAGGCCCTGCTGGCGCTGCTTCCGCAGGTGCTGGACGACGAGGTGGAGCACACAGAGGACCTCCTGCGGCTGCTGGGACGCCTTCCGGCGGAGGTGGGGGGCGCGGCGGGAGCGGCGGGGGCGGCGGTGCCCCACTTCTGCCTGGTGCGCCAGGGGCTGCTGCTCGACAGCGCCTGCCGCGGACTGGTGCGCGAGGGGCTGCTGCATCCCGACACGCGCGAGGCCGACTTCCGCTACGTGTGCACCGGACAGGGCCGCCCGCCGAAGGGGCCCCTGGTGTGGACGGGCCGCAAGAACCTCTTCCGCGCCTTCGTGCTGACCCTCTTCCGCGGCCAGCCCGACCTCTGGAGCACCGCCACGCGCTGCTTCCGCCACAGCACGGGGCTCTTCCAGCCCCACATACGCAACGGCAAGCCACCCCTGGAGGACGACCAGCGAAAACTGGACCGCGCCCTGGGCCACCAGAGCTGAGGCGCACTACAAGGCACTGCCGGCGGCACTACGGCCGCACTACAAGCCCGATTTTCCATCCACCTGGCCGCGAGGCCGTTCCGCGAAGCGGGGCGGCCTCGCGCCGCATTGTAGTGCACTGTAGCGCACCGCCGGCGGGGAAAGGACGCTACCTTTGCAATCGAAATCCCGGGGGGAGCACCACCCAACTCCGAGACAACTCCGAGACAACTCCGTATCAACTCCGAGTCAACTCCGACCCCCCTCCGACCGATGGAAAAGACATCCGGATGTACAAACCCAAATATTCACCCAAAAAAACAAACAACCATGAGTAAAAACATTCAGGGGTACATGGGTACCCAAAGAGGAAAACTCGGAACCGCCGTAGGTTCCATCTATCGTCGCCGTCAGGTCTACCGCGCCTACAACCCCAACGTCCGCAACCCGCAGACGCTGCAGCAGCAGACCAACCGCGCCAAGTTCAGCGCGCTGAGCCAGGTGTGCCGCGCCCTGTCGCCCGTCACCTCCGTGGGCCTGCGCTTCCAGGCCGACCGGCAGAACCTGCACTACCGCAACGTGTTCATGAGCCTCAACTATCCCGCCGTGCAGGCCACGACGCCGGAGGACGTGCAGGTGGGCTATGCCGCCCTGCAGGTGGCGGCCGGCGGGGCGGTGCCGGTGCTGTTCGGGACAGCGCGCTTCGACACGCCAGGCACCGTATCCGCCACCTTCGCACCCCAGCTCGAGGTGGGCGGCGCCAACGGCGACGACCGCGTCTACCTGGCCGTCTTCAACCCGACGAACGGCACCGCCGTGGTGGGCAAACCGGTGCTGCGCGGCAGCGGGACGGTGTCGGTGGCGGTGCCCGCGACCTGGACCGGCGAGTCGGTCCACGTCTACGGCTTCGCCTGCACGCCGGAGCGCGAGACGTGGAACGAGGCCACGCGGTCGTGGATGATGCCCGACATGCCGTCGCCCAGCAGCTACCTCGGCGAAGGCGAACTGGGCTGAACGCCAGGGAGGGGACCCGCGAGGGTCCCCTCCCCTTTTTTCATTCCGCACTGCACAATATTTGCTTCGCGCCCGCGTTATGGGGGGGCAATGAAAAGAGAAAGCACGATGAAACACCTGTATGCACTGCTGCTGGCGCTGCTCCTCCCCCTGGCCTCCCACGCCGCCAAGGAGGGCTACCGCATCAGCTTCACCGTGGAAGGCTCGCCGGACACGATGATGCTCATGTGCTACTACCACATCAACGGCCTCTGGGCCTACGACACGGCATGGAACAACGGCAAAGGCGAGTACCGCTTCGAGAAGAAGCGCACCCCGTCGCCGGGCCTCTACTACTTCAGCAACCAGAAAGGCAAGCGGCTGGACTTCGTCATCTACGCGGGCCAGACGCGCTTCTCCCTGCGCACGAAGGAGGAGGACTGGAAAGGGCACGTGAGCGTGAAAGGCTCGAGCGAGAACGAACTCTTCTTCCAGTTCCAGCACATGAACGAAACCCTCTACCGCGAGATGGACGAGGCGCAGCTCGAGATGGACTCCGCCACCTTCCGCGACACCTTCTTCCCCCGGCAGATCAAGCGTATCGACAGCGCCCGCATGGCCTTCATCGAGACCTACCCACAGGCCATGGTGTCGCGCATGATGCTGGCCACCAAAGACCCCGCCATACCGCGGCTCCACCCCGACGGCACCCGCATGAGCGACCGCGAGCGCTTCGACTGGATGATGGCCCACTACTTCGACAACGTGCCGCTGGACGACGACTTCATCGTCCGCACCCCGGAGAACGTCTTCTACCGCCGCGTGATGGACTATGTGGACGTGCACATGCGCGGCATGCCGCCGGAGATGATATGCCCGCTGCTGGACAGCGTCATCGACCGCTCGGAACCCGCGCCAGAGGTGTTCAAATGGCTCGTGCACACCCTGGCCGAGAAATTCCTGCAGAGCAAGGTGATGGTCTACGACGAGGTGTACGTCCACCTGGTGAAACGCTACTACGAGACCGGGAAAGCCTTCTGGATGTCGCCCACCGGCATCGACAAGGAGGTGGAACGGGCCACCAAATGGGAGCGCCTCCTCGTGGGACGCGTGGCTCCGGAACTCATCCTCTTCGACACCCTCCACCGCGCCGCCTCCCTGCACCACATGCCGGGGAAGTACACCCTCCTCCTCTTCTGGAGCCCCACCTGCGGCCACTGCCGCGACATCATCCCGGCCGTCTACAAAGTGTATGAGCAATATGCCGACTCGCTCCAGCTCAGCGCCTTCAGCATCCTCACCGAACCGGACGAGGTCACCGTCGGCAAATGGAAGAAATTCCTCAACGACCACCACATGCACCACCGCCGCTGGGTGGGCCTGCTGGGCGGCGAAGCCAACGTGGACTGGCGCGAAGTCTACGACGTGCAGTCCACCCCGCAGATATACCTCATCGACAACAAAGACAACACCATCCTGGCCAAGAAACTGGGCGCCGAACTGCTCGAACGCCTCTGCCAGGACCTCATGAAGACACAGGAATAAGACAAAAACAGCACCGATATGAAACAAACCCTCGTCGCCGCCGCGGCAGCCCTGCTGCTGGCCGCCGGCTGCACCCAGAAAAAACAATCCCCAATGGACAATCCCTTCTTCACAGAATGGGGCACCCCCTACGAGTTGCCCGACTTCGGCCGCATCAGGACCGAACACTACATGCCCGCCTTCCGGGAAGGCATGGCACGCCAAAAGGCCGAAATCGACGCCATCGCCGCCAACCCCGACGCACCGACATTCGAAAACACCGTGCTCGCCTACGAGTACAGCGGACAACTGCTCAAGGACGTCAGCGCCGTCTTCTTCAACCTCACCGAATGCGAGAACAGCGACGAGATGGAAGCCATCGCCGAGGAGGTCACTCCTCTGCTCTCGGCCCACGAGGACGACATCGCCCTCGACGCGCGCCTCTTCGCCCGCATCAAGGCCGTCTATGAACAGCGCGAAAGCCTCGGCCTCGACGGCGAAAGCCTGCGCCTGCTGGAAGAGCAGTACAAAGGCTTCGTCCGCGCCGGCGCCAACGTGCCCGAGGCACAGCAGCAACGCTTCCGCCAACTCAACGAACAACTCGCCTCGCTCACCCTCCGCTTCGCGCAGAACGTGCTCAAGGCCACCAACGCCTACAGCAAGACCCTGCCCGACGGCTCGGCGGTGACCCTGGACCTCCCCACCTGGGAACCCTTCATGCAGAGCTGCGCCGACCGCAAGCTGCGCGAAGAGGTGTGGCGCGCCTACGCCGACCGCTGCCGGGGCGGCGAATTCGACAACACACCGCTCATCGACTCCATCGTCAACCTCCGCCTCGAACGCGCCAACATCCTCGGCTTCCCCACCCACGCCGACTACGTGCTGGACAACACCCTGGCCAAGACACCCGCCAACGTCTACCGCTGCCTGACCGATATCTGGGGTCCCGCCCTCAAGCGCGCCACGGAAGAACGCGACATCTACCATCGCATGCTCGCCGCCGACGAGCCCGGCGCCAGGCTGCAACCCTGGGACTGGCGCTACTATGCCGAGAAGTACCGCACCGAGAAATACGCCATCGACGACGCCGAGGTGCGCCCCTACTTCGCCCTCGACAGCGTGCGCGAAGGGGCCTTCATGGTGGCCGGCCGCCTCTACGGCCTCGCCTTCCGCGAACGCACCGACCTGCCCACCTACAACAAGGAAGCCCGCTGCTTCGAGGTGATGCAGGGCGACAGCACGGTGGGCTTCCTCTACATGGACTTCCACCCCCGCGCCTCCAAGCGCAGCGGCGCCTGGATGACCGAATTCCGCGGCCAGCACCGCGACCGCCAGGGCCGCAACGTGATGCCCGTCATCCAGGTGGTATGCAACTTCACCAAGCCCACTGCCGACCGCCCCTCGCTCCTCAACTTCGACGAAAGCGAGACACTCTTCCACGAATTCGGCCACGCACTCCACGGCCTCCTCTCCAAATGCACCTACCCCTCGCTGGCCGGCACCAACGTGCCGCGCGACTTCGTGGAGCTCCCCTCCCAAGTGATGGAGAACTGGTGCCGCCACCCGCAGGTGATGAAGCAGTACGCCCGACACTACCAGACCGGCGAGGCCATCCCCGACGCCCTCATCCGGAAGATAGCCGCCGCCCAGACCTACGGCCAGGGATTCATGACCACCGAGCTCCTCGCCGCCAGCCTCCTCGACATGGACTACTACACCCTCCGCACACCGCAGCACATCGACCCCCTCGCCTTTGAGGAACAGGCCATGCAGAAAATCGGCCTCATCCCGGAAATCATCAGCCGCTACCGCAGCCCATATTTCCAACACATCTTCACCACCGGCTACGACGCAGGCTACTACTCCTACACCTGGACCGCCATCCTCGACGCCGATGCCTTTGAAGCCTTCGAGGAAAGCGGCGACCTCTTCAACCCCGACCTCGCCCGCAAGTTCCGTCACCTGCTCGAAAGCGGCAACACCGTGGAACCCATGGACCTCTACCGCGCCTTCCGCGGCAAGGAACCCAGCGCAAAAGCACTGCTCAAACGGAAAGGAATGCTCTGACCATGGACAACGACAACAGCTATGAGAAAACCGACCCGCAGCACCGGCAGCCGCAAGAAAGCCGGTGTCTGCGGCAGTCTGGACAACAACCAACCAAACCAACGCTGGCAATGAACCCGCTACCACTACAGATACGCTTCAACGACATCGACCAGATGGGGCACGTGAACAACGCTGTCATCATGGAATTCTTTGACCTGGGGAAGGACCATTTCTTCCGCAGCCACGGCCTGCCGCCCGAAGAGGGCGACTTCACGGTGATGGTGGTGCACTACGAAGTGGACTTCCGCTCACAGATACACAAGAGCGACCGCATCGCAGTGGAGACCGCAGTGGAACGCTTCGGGAGCAAGAGCCTGACGGTGATGCAACGCATCGTGGAGGAAGGGACCGGGCGTGTGTGCGCGGAATGCCGCACCGTCATGGCCGGCTACCGCCGCAGCATCGGCGCCTCCGACGTGATACCCGACGAGGTGAAGGCGCAGTTAGCGAGCTGACCGCTTGCGCATGCCCCCGGGAACAGCCCCCATGGCCTCCAGTTCCTGGCGCAGATAGCGCCCGGTGAAGCTCTCCTTTTGGTTGGCCAAAGCCTCGGGCGTGCCGCTGAAGACGATGTCGCCCCCCGCACGTCCCCCGTCGGGGCCGAGGTCTATCACCCAGTCGGCCACCTTGATGACGTCCATATTGTGCTCGATCACCAGCACGGAATTTCCCTTGTCCACCAGACGCTGCAGCACGTCGAGCAGCACACGGATGTCCTCGAAATGCAGGCCCGTGGTGGGCTCGTCGAGGATATACAGCGTGCGCCCCGTGTCGAGCTTGGAGAGTTCGGTGGCCAGCTTGACGCGCTGGGCCTCGCCGCCGCTGAGGGTGGTGCTCTGCTGGCCGAGGGTGATATAGCCCAGGCCGACCTCCTGGAGGGTGACCAGTTTGCGCCTGAGCCGCGGATAGGCACCAAAAAACTCCACAGCCTCATTGACCGTCATGTCCAGCACGTCGGCGATGGACTTGCCGCGATAGCGTATCTCAAGCGTCTCGCGGTTGTAGCGCTTGCCGCCGCACACCTCGCACTGCACGTACACGTCGGGCAGGAAATTCATCTCGATGGTGCGTAGGCCCGCACCCTTGCAGTGCTCGCAGCGACCACCGCTGACGTTGAAGCTGAAGCGTCCCGGCTTGTAGCCGCGGATACGCGCCGAGGGCAACTCGGCAAAAAGCCGCCGTATGTCGTCGAAAAATCCGGCATAGGTGGCAGGATTGGAGCGCGGTGTGCGCCCGATGGGGCTCTGGTCTATCTGAATGACCTTGTCGATGTGCTCGATGCCCTCTATGGACCGGTAGGGCAACGGCGCACGGAGCGAGCGGTAGAAATGCTGTGAGAGGATGGGTTGCAGCGTGTCGTTCACGAGGGTGGACTTGCCGCTGCCGCTCACGCCGGTGACACACACCAGCATCCCCAGCGGCAGATCGAAGTCGACGCCCCGCAGGTTGTTGCCCGTGGCCCCGCGAAGAACAAGATGCCTGCGCCCCTCCACACTGCGGCGGGCAGGAAGCGGGATGTCCTTCCGGCGGGAAAGGTAGTCGAGCGTGAGGCTGGAGGCACCGTTCCTGCCGACGTTGTCCACCGTGCCGGCATAGAGCACCTTGCCGCCATGGATGCCGGCCCCGGGGCCGATATCCACCAAATAGTCCGCCGAAAGCATCATGTCGCGGTCGTGCTCCACCACGATAATGCTGTTACCCAGGTCGCGCAGCTGCTTGAGGGAGTCGATAAGACGCTGGTTGTCGCGCTGATGGAGGCCGATGGAAGGCTCGTCCAGGATGTACAGCACATTGACCAGCTGCGAACCGATCTGCGTGGCCAGCCGGATACGCTGCGCCTCGCCGCCCGAGAGGGACTTGGCGCTGCGGTTCATCGAGAGGTAGCCCACTCCGACATTGAGCAGGAACGAAAGGCGCTTCTGCACCTCGACCAGCACCTCGTGCGCCACCTTGGCGTCGCGCTTGTCGAGCCTCGGCTCCAGCCCCTGCAGCCATTCCTGCAGCTCCAGCAGGTCCATGTCGGCCAGCTGGCCTATGTTCTTGTCCAGGATGCGGAAGGCAAGGCTCTCGGGTTTCAGGCGGTGGCCATGGCATTCGGGACACGGCACGGTGTTCATGAAACTGGCCACCCACTTCTGCAACGACGAGGAGGTGTCGTCGAGGGCCAGGTTGGACATGTAGGTTACAATGCCCGGAAACTCGCTGAGGTAGCCCGGGTCCTCGGGATCCTCTATGGAGGTAAAGTGATTGCTGCCGTAAAGGATGGCGTTCAACGCCTCGTCGGAGAGGTCGGCAACGGGCGTGTCGAGCGTGAAGCCGTAGTGACGGCCCATGAGTTCCACCTTGCGGTAGACGTAGTTGGTGGGGGAATACTTGCCCATCACCTCGATAGCCCCCTCGCGGAAGGTCTTCCTGGGGTCGGGAATGAGCTTCTGCATGTCGATCTGTGCCACCTCGCCCAGCCCGTTGCAATGGGGACAGGCGCCGTATGGGGAGTTGAAGGAAAAGGTGTTGGGTTCGGGTTCAGGGTAGGAGATGCCGCTGTCGGGGTCCATGAGGGTGCGGCTGAAATAGCGTACCGCCCCGCTCTCGCCGTCAAGCACCATGAGGACTCCCTTGCCCTGACGGAAGGCCGTCTGCACGGCTTCGCGCAGGCGCGTCTGGTTGCCGCTGGCGCGCAGGCGGTCGACCACCAGCTCTATGTCGTGCACCTTGTAGCGGTCCACCTGCATCTTGTAGGCCAACTCCTTCACCTCGCCGTCCACCCTCACGCGCAGGAAACCCTTTTTGGCCACCTGCTCGAAGAGCTCGCGGTAGTGGCCCTTGCGTCCCTTCACCAAGGGGGCCAGCACCATGATGTCGCGGCTGCCGTAGTCGGAACGGATGATGTCGAGTATCTTCTCCTCGCTGTAGCGCACCATAGGCTTGCCGCTGACGACGGAGTAAGCCTTGCCGATGCGGGCATAGAGCAGACGCAGCAGGTCATAGGTGTCGGTCAAGGTGCCGACAGTGGAGCGAGGATTGTTGTTCGTGCTCTTCTGCTCGATGGAGATGACCGGGCTCAGCCCCTCGATGAGGTCCACATCGGGCCGCTCCATGTTGCCGATAAAGTTGCGGGCATAGGCCGAAAAGGTCTCCATGTAGCGCCGTTGGCCCTCGGCATGGATGGTGTCAAATGCGAGTGAAGACTTCCCGCTCCCACTCAACCCCGTGAAGACCACCAGTTTGCCCCGCGGAATTTCCAAGTCTACATCCTGCAGGTTGTGCTCCCTGGCACCTAAAATCCTAATACTATTATCGTTGCTCATCTCGTGGCAGTATTGTAACAAAGTGCAAAATTAACAAAATTTCCACAAGAAATATAACTTTTAACTTTTGTATGTGAAGAAAAAGTTGTACCTTTGCACTTTAATAAATATAAAAACAATGGACACGATAGTCATATTAGACTTTGGTTCTCAATACACTCAGCTCATCGCTCGCAAGGTACGCGAGCAGAATGTTTACTGCGAAATCCACCCATTCGACAAAATTCCGCCCCTGACACCCGACGTGAAGGGAGTGGTGTTCTCGGGCAGTCCATTCAGCTGCAACGCCCCCGACGCGCCCATCCCCGACATGGAAGGCATTAAAGGCAAGTTGCCCCTGCTGGCCGTATGCTACGGGGCACAGTACCTGGCCAAATGGGGCGGCGGGCGAGTGCAACAGTCCAGCACCCGCGAATATGGCCGGGCCAACCTGCAGTTTGTGGACAGCACCAACCCTCTCATGAAGGGCATCCCCACCAACAGCCAGGTATGGATGAGCCACGGAGACACTATCGAAGCCCTCCCCGACGGCTACAAACCCATCTGCTCCACCGAGAATGTGCAGTATGCAGGCTACCAAATCGAAGGGGAACAGACCTACGCCATCCAGTTCCACCCCGAGGTTCATCACTCTGTGGACGGGCCCACGCTGCTGAAAAACTTCGTAGTGGACATCTGCGGCTGCAAACAGGAATGGACCCCGGAGAACTTCATCGAGGCCACCGTGCAGGAACTGCGCGAGAAAGTGGGCGGCGACAAAGTGGTGCTGGGACTGAGCGGCGGCGTGGACAGCACTGTAGCCGCCGTGCTCCTCAACCGAGCCATAGGGCATCAGCTGCACTGCATCTTCGTGGACAACGGACTGCTGCGCAAGAACGAATTCGACTCCGTGTTGGAATCCTATAAGGACATGGGGCTGAACGTCAAGGGCGTAGATGCCAAGGAGCGCTTCTACAGTGTGCTTGCCGGCGTGACCGACCCCGAGAAAAAGCGCAAAGCCATCGGCAAGACCTTCATCGATGTCTTTGATGCCGAGGCAAAACAGATCACCGATGCCAAATGGCTGGGCCAAGGCACCATCTATCCCGACGTGATAGAATCCTCCTCCGTCAAGGGTCCCAGCCAGACCATCAAAAGCCACCACAACGTGGGAGGCCTGCCAGACTACATGAAACTGCAGCTCGTGGAGCCGTTGCGCTCGCTGTTCAAGGACGAGGTGCGCCGCGTAGGTCGCCAGCTGGGCATCAAGGACGAACTCATCGGCCGCCATCCCTTCCCCGGACCCGGCCTGGCCATCCGCATACTGAGCGACATCACCCCGGAGAAGGTCCGCATACTGCAAGAGGTGGACCACATATTCATCCAGGGTCTCCGCGACGCAAACCTTTACGACAAAGTGTGGCAAGCCGGCGCCATGCTGCTGCCTGTGCAGAGTGTCGGTGTCATGGGCGACGAGCGTACTTACGAAAACGTGGTGGCGTTGCGAGCCGTGGAAAGTGTCGATGGCATGACTGCCGACTGGAGCCACCTGCCCTACGACTTCCTGGCTCGTACCAGCAATGAGATAATCAACCGCGTGAAAGGAGTCAACCGCGTAGTGTACGACATCAGTTCCAAACCCCCTGCAACCATCGAATGGGAGTAGTCCGAACGGAAAGAACACACCTTATGGGCAGCAACAAGAACAAGACTCTGAAGCGGTGGCAAGTGAAGCGACTGGCCTACATCTGCCTGACGGTTCTTCTGTACCTCACCCTCAACAGCCATGCGGAAGCGCAGGCACCCGGTACCATCCCCGTGAAGGTGAGCTACGAGACCCAGATGCTCAACGGACGCCGCTACTATGTCCACATTGTAGAGAAAGGGCAGACCGTATATTCCATCTCACGTGCCTACAAGGTGCAGGCAGTGGATGCCGTCACCCACAAGGACATACACTTCCTCCACCCGGGCGACACGGTGTGGCTGCCCGCACGTGGGCAGTTCGCCACCCCCACAGAGGAATATGAAAACAACCGTGTGGCAGAGCAGCAAAGTCCCATCACTCCCCCACCCTCACCCACAGAATCCCGACCTGTGCCCGGCACCCGTCCACTACCCTCCCAGCAACCTTCCGCCACCAATCCGCCATCCACACCGCCCGTCTCCGCCACCATCCCGCCCGAGGTGCGGAAGCCTGGCAAGACCATCCGCATATCGCTCCTCATGCCGTTGCACCTTTCCCAGATAGATGAAATATCCACGTCGAAATTCGATGTGGAGCAACGAGGCAAACGCACCTACCGCCAGTTCGAATTCATCGAGTTCTACGAGGGGTTACGGCTGGCACTCGACCGACTGGCCGAGCAAGGCATCGGCGTGGACCTCAACGTCGTAGACCTGTCTCAGAACAATGCCGAAGAGGTGCGCACGGCATTCGCCACGCGAGGAGTTGCCAATGCCGACCTGATTATCGCCCTTCTCCTCCGCGACGCCTTCGACCAGGCCGCCACACTGGCCCGCGACTCGGGCGTGTATATCGTCAATCCCATGGCCACCCGCAGCGAGATCTGCGCCGAAAACCCCTATATGGTCAAGATACAGCCCTCGATTGAAAGTCAGGTCGCCTCCATGCTCAACAACATGAAGGCCGAGCGCCCCGACGGGCATCTGTACATCATCCACGGCGGTTCCAATGCAGAGAAGCCCCTCATGGCCGAACTCCGCCGCCAGCTCGGCGATCGCGAGGACATCAAATACACGCTCTTCAACTGGAGCCAGTACGCCAAACTCACCTCCACCCTCAAAGCCACACCCAATTGCAACATCCTCAGCATATACGACCACAAGAGCGACCAGATGCGCATCTACATAGGCAACCTCCTGAACCGCCTCGCCGCATTCAAGGCCAATCCCCCCACCCTTTACACCTTTAACGACTGGACACAAGAGTATTCCGACCTGGACTTCTCGCAGCTGCAACAACTGAACTACCATACCTTCTACTCATCCTGGGACATGTCCAACGCCGTGCATGTGGACTTCCTGAAGCAATTCCGCCAGCAATACGGGACCGAACCCACCAGCCCGTTGGCAGCCACTGCCTACGACCTCACCCTTTACCTGGTGGAGGGGCTGCACAAACGCAGCAGCGCCTTCTGGATTCAGCCCACGGCGTCACCACAAAGTCTCATCCATCCCATCCACCTCAACCGCAAACAGGCCGGCATGGAGAACGACAACGTGCAGCTCTACCGCATGGAATCGCTGCGATTTGTACCTGCCCCCACCAAATAGGCCACACAACTAATGGAATACCAGAACACCATACAGAAAGAATTCCGCATGACCGGCCCTGGTCTGCACACCGGACGCACCGTAACCGTCACAGTGAAACCGGCCTTTGAAGACTATGGCATCGCGTTCCGCCGCACCGACCGCACCACCATCATCACCCAACCAGCCCTGGCCGACCAGGTGGGCACCACCAACCGCGGCACCACTCTCGGCAGCGGCCGCCACACCATTGCCACCATCGAGCACCTGATGTCGGCCCTGCATGGGATGAAAATAGACAACGCATTAATCGAACTGGACGGCGGCGAGGTGCCAATCCTCGACGGATCCGCCCGCCCATGGATACTGCAACTCATGCGGGTCGGCGTGCGTCCCAGCACCACTCCCCGCAAGTCCTATACCTTCAAGGAACCGCTCCACTTCGACTACGCCCCGACCGGCTCCTCGTTCTCCCTCGAACCATGCGACCATTTCGCCGTCCACTGCGAGATAGATTTCCCCAACAGCGTCATTGGACGGCAGGAGGCCGATATGAACGACCTCTCGGAATACACCACCGGCATCTCCGCATGCCGTACCTTTGTGTTCCTGCACGAGATAGAGCCCCTGCTGCATTTCAACCTCATCAAAGGCGGTAGCCTGGACAACGCCCTGGTATATGTGAACAAGGAACTCACCCCGCGCCAGCTCAAACGGCTGGGCAAGACCTTCAACAAGGACGTGAACAACTTCAAAGTCCACGACGGCGTCCTCAATACCACCGATCCTTATTTCCCCAACGAACCCGCACGCCACAAGCTGCTTGACTTTGTCGGCGACGTGCGGCTGGTGGGCTGTATGCTCAATGCCAAGTTCTCCATCTTCAAACCCGGCCATAAAGCCAACAACGCATTTGCGCGATACCTGATGGAATATATAAAAGAACACCCTCAAAACGATTAATATATCACCCACTATATGACTTTATACGACTTACATCCCGAAGCCAAGATAGGCGAAAATGTAACCATTTCCAACTTCACCACCATCTATGAAGACGTGGTAATCGGGGACAACACATGGATAGGTCCCAATGTCACCATCTTCCCCGGCGCCCGCATCGGCAGGAACTGCAAGATATTCCCCGGGTCAGTGATCGCTGCCATCCCGCAGGACCTCAAGTTTGCCGGCGAGTATACCACCGTGGAAATCGGCGACAACAACACCATCCGCGAGTGCTGCACCATCAACCGCGGCACTGCCGCCAGCGGGAAGACCGTCATTGGCAACGGGAACCTGTTGATGGCCTATGTGCATGTCGCCCACGACTGCGTCATAGGCGACAACTGCGTGCTTGCCAACAACGCCACCCTTGCCGGGCACATCGTCATGGGCGACTACGTCATCCTCGGCGGCAAAACGGCATGCCTGCAGTTCATCCATATCGGATCGCACGTCATCACCCAGGGAGGCGCCCTGATAGACAAGGACATCCCGCCCTTTGTCAAGGCGGCCCGCTATCCCATACAGTACTGCGGTGTGAACAGCCTGGGCCTGCAGCGCCGGGGCTTCTCGCAGGAAAGCATCAACCGCATCACCGACATCTACCGCCACATCTTTGTCAAAGGCATCGCCCTGCCCGACGCTATCGAGCAGGTGAAGGAACTCTATGGCAACACCGACGAAGGCAAACAGATACTGGCCTTCATCGGAGGCTGCAACACCGGCCTGATGAGCGGCTTCCGTTCTATTCGTAAAGCAGACTGAAATCAGACCCTTACCATCGTGGTCTCGACAATGGCAACGACCTTGCCATTGTCGGGATTCTGTATGGTGGTCTGGTAGAGCGACGTGGTGCGCCCCGTCTTCAAAGGCTTGCATCCGGCCACCAGTTTCCGACCCACGGCGGGAGCGAGATAGTGTATCGAGGCATCGAGCGAGACCCAATGCAGCGTCCCCTCCTCCAAGTCGTCGCTGTTGGCGGCCACCGCCGAGGCGAAATCGGCCAACGTGTAGAGCACCCCGCCCATGGCCGCCCCGCGTGCATTGCAGTGGCGGTCGTCCAATTCCAGAGTGCATTCCGATTCATGGTCGCCGGCATAGGCGATATGGATGCCTGTGGCCTCGGTGGCGTAACGGTCCTGCAGGAAGACCTCGCGGGCTATAGCAGTCAGTTCCATCCCTATTCTCCCAGCACTGTGCGCATTTCTTCCATGTTCCAATAGGTGGCCTGGCGGAACTCGTTGTCGGCATCCTTCTGCCGGCTCTCGGCGATGCGGTCGCGCACCAGTTGCTGTATCCTGGTGTACTCGTGCCCGAAGTGCCGCCAATCGGCCTCGTCCAGCTGCTGTTTCTGAGCCAGCTGGCAGAGCACGCCATAGGCGTGTCTCATCTTCTGCTCGGGGTATTCTGCCCAGAGCGCGTCCATTCTCTTGTGGACATCGTCCCATCCTGTCAGCACCCCCTTCTCCATCTCCTCCAGCATCCGGTCCATCTCGGAGCCGGGCACCAGCTGTCCTCCCACGTTCACCCAGCGCCGCTCGCGGGGCCCTTCCAGCGTCGGACGGCTGCCTTGCAGGGCCGACATGGCATAGTAGACCAGCATCTCCTCGTAGGCTTTATAGGCATCGCCCGGTTTGAGTATCAACGCCTTGCGCTTGCCCTTCTCCATGCCGTAGGCTTCCACCTCGGTGCCGCCGCCCTCCTGGTAGGCTTTGGTGGTCCACATATATAATAGTTCGCGCGCGACGAGCATCTCTTCGGCCGTATCCGGTGCGAAGGGGCTGAACTCTATGTGCTGGCGCCGCAGGGTACGGCGGTCGCG
Organism: Bacteroidales bacterium; assembly: GCA_017940465.1. Classification (GTDB taxonomy): domain Bacteria; phylum Bacteroidota; class Bacteroidia; order Bacteroidales; family P3; genus Colimorpha. Next base: position 47,332 of record JAGAYN010000032.1, read on the forward strand.
CTTGGCGAACTTCGTGATGTTGCGGTTGAGGGCATACATGTTGTACATCCACCAATAGGCGGGCATCACCTCCAGGCGGTTCTTGGCCACATTGTTGTTCACCAAGGCGAAGGGGAGCGTGATGTTCAGTTCCGACGGGTAGTCGCCCTTGGCCATGAGGGTATAGCTGGCGAAGCGGCTGGAGTGTTTCACCGACACACAGAGGCCGGGCCAGAAGCCGCGTCCGGCGCTCAACTCGCCGTCCGGCGTGCGTCCGTTGTGATTGCTGCCGAGGGTGGCGCCGCTGGCCACATTGCTCTGCCCCTGGACGAGGGCGGCGATGAGGAACGAACTGTTGTGGTGCTGTTCGTGGGCGGGGAAGATAATGCTGTTGCCCACCTCGCCACGTGCCAGGGTGCTGTTGTCGCCCACCACGGTGTCGTTCAGTCTCAGGCCATACTCCAACTTGACATTTTCACCCAGCAGGAAGCGCTCGGCTATGATGCCGTGTTCGAGGCGGCAGCCGTCGCCTATGTGTCCGTCGAGGATGGCGGTGCAGTTGCGTATCTCCACCCCGTCGCCCACCGTGCCGAGCGGCCCCTCCGGCCGGGGGGTGCTCCAGGCATCCAGGCGCTGCATCAGGGGCTTGCGGTCGCGGTAGCGTGCCCAGAGGTAGGCGTCGCCCACGGTCATCCCCTCGCAGGGGTGCACCCAGCGGCCGCCGTTCTCGTTCATCACTTCCAGCCTGATGTCGCCGTCCTGGGCGTAGCTCATTTCGCCTATGTTGAACAACCGGCAGCGGCGTCCTATGCGATAGCCGGCCAGCCGGCGGACATCCTCCACCGTCGTGTCGTCGGCGATGGCGCAGTTCTCCAGGCGGCTGTCGGCGATGCGGCCCACGCGTCCGAGGCGTATGGAGCCGATGAAGCGGTTGTGCCAGAGGCGGTCGAGGGCGATGCCGTCGCTGACGCGCACCGCCGTCCAGTCGTCGCAGCGGTTGCCTTGTGCCTCCAGCCGCGCCACCTCGTCGGGACGCAGGGCGCGGTAGAGGTCGAGCCGGCGGCGAAGCTCGGTGGCATTCCTGAAGACGATGCCGCGCATGCCGAGGGATTCGGCGGTGCGCACGTTGGCTTCGTTATCGTCGATGAAGGTGCAGTCTCCGGCTTTGAGGCCGTAGCGGTCGAGGAGCACCTGGAAGATTGCCGGGTCGGGCTTCACCAGGCGTTCGGCGCCGCTGACCACGTAGTGCTCGATCTCCTGCAGTATGCCGAACCTTTCGCGGGCTTCGGGGAAGGTCTCCATGCTCCAGTTGGTGAGGCCGAAGAGGCGCACGTCGGGCGTGTGCTTGAGGTCCTCTATCACCTCGCGCATGCCTTCCACCTCGCCCGTGAGCATCTCGCGCCAGCGGTCGCGGTAGAGGCCGATGGCTTCGCTGTATTCCGGGAAGCGTGCCTGGCACTCGGCGATGCAGGCGTCCTGGCTTTCGCCCGCGTCGATACGGTTGCGCCAGTCGGCCTCGCACACGTGGCGGAAGAACCACCAGGTGCGGGCCTCGTCGCCGAAATATTCGTTATAGACCTTGTCCGGTTGCCAGCGCACCAGGACGTTGCCGAAGTCGAAGATGATATTCTGCATCCAATCAGGGGTTTGAAGGTGACATCCTCCCCGTGTCCTGTAGGTATCCGAGGGGTATCCTGTAGGTATTCTGGAGGTCTGTTCTTTAACTGTTCTTTAACTGTTCCTTAACTGTTCTTTAACCCGAGGCCGTCTTCCGGCCTGGGAAACAAGGGGTTGTGATTCTGCCAGAGAGGCAGGCCGTTAGCGGCCGGCGTACATGTCCTCGTAGTACTTCATGTAGTCGCCCGAGGTCACCTGGTCCATCCACTCCTGGTTGTCGAGGTACCAGCGGACGGTCTTCTCGATGCCCTCCTCGAACTGCAGGCTGGGCTCCCAGCCCAGTTCGCGCTGGAGCTTGGTGCTGTCGATGGCGTAGCGCATGTCGTGTCCCGCGCGGTCGGTGACGTAGGTGATGAGGTCCATGTCCTGCCCCTCGGGGCGGCCCAGGAGGCGGTCCACGGTGTTGATGAGGACGCGGACGATGTCGATGTTCTTCCACTCGTTGAAGCCGCCGATGTTATAGGTCTCGGCCACGCGGCCCTGATGGAAGATGAGGTCGATGGCGTGGGCGTGGTCTTCCACATAGAGCCAGTCGCGCACGTTCTCGCCCTTGCCGTAGACGGGCAGCGGCTTGCGATGGCGTATGTTGTTGATAAAGAGCGGGATGAGCTTCTCGGGGAACTGGTAGGGGCCGTAGTTGTTGGAGCAGTTGGTGACGATGGTGGGCAGGCCGTAGGTGTCGTGGAAGGCGCGCACGAAGTGGTCGCTGCTGGCCTTGGCGGCGCTGTAGGGCGAGTGGGGTTGGTACTTGAGTTCCTCGGTGAAGAACTTGTCGCCGTAGGCCATGTGGTGTTCACCACTGGAGGCTTTCGTACTGAACGGGGGCTTCACCCCCTCGGGGTGCGTCAGTTCGAGGGCGCCGTACACCTCGTCGGTGGAGATGTGGTAGAAGCGCTTGCCCTCGTATTTCTCCGGCAGGCTCTCCCAGTAGAGCTTGGCGGCCTGCAGGAGGCTGAGGGTGCCCATGACGTTGGTCTGCGCGAAGGTGAAGGGATCCTTGATGGAGCGGTCCACGTGGCTCTCGGCGGCCAGGTGGATGATGGCGTCCACCTGCTCCTCCTGCATCAGCCTGTAGATTCCGTCGAAGTCACAGATATCCATGCGGACGAACTTGTAGTTGGGCCTGTCCTCGATGTCCTTGAGATTGGCCAGGTTGCCGGCATAGGTGAGTTTGTCGAGGTTGATGATCTTGTACTGTGGGTATTTGCTGACAAAGAGCCTCACCACATGGCTCCCGATGAAACCGGCCCCGCCGGTGATGATGATGTTCATGCGAAATGGTGTTTCTGTATTCATTATTCTACTTTCAAGTTTCAAAGTCCGCCACTAATCGCGTTTGAAAATGTCGCGCGTGTAGACCTTGTGCTGCACATCGTCGAGGCTGGCGTCGTAGCGGTTGGCGATGATGGCCTGCGAGCGGCGCTTGAAGTCGTCCAGGCTCCCCACCACCTCGCTGCCGAAGAAGGTGCTGCCGGCCTCGAGGGTGGGCTCGTAGATGATCACCTTGGCGCCCTTGGCCTTGATGCGCTTCATGACGCCCTGGATGGAGCTCTGGCGGAAATTGTCGCTCCCGCTCTTCATGGTGAGGCGGTAGACGCCCACCGTGCATTCGTGCTCGCTGGCCGCGTCGTAGTCGCCACGGTTGTAGTAGTCATAGTAGCCGGCCTTCTTCAGCACCTGGTCGGCGATGAAGTCCTTGCGCGTGCGGTTGCTCTCCACGATGGCGCGGATCAACTCTTCGGGCACGTCGGCATAGTTGGCCAGCAACTGCTTGGTGTCCTTGGGGAGGCAGTAGCCGCCATAGCCGAAGGAGGGGTTGTTGTAGTGCGTCCCGATGCGGGGGTCGAGGCAGACGCCCTCGATGATGGCCTGTGTGTCGAGGCCCTTCATTTCGGCATAGGTGTCCAGCTCGTTGAAGTAGCTCACGCGCAGGGCCAGGTAGGTGTTGGCGAAGAGTTTCACCGCCTCGGCCTCCGTGCTGCCCATGAAGAGCACCGGCACCTGCTGCTCGATGGCGCCCTCCTTCACCAGCTGGGCGAAGCGCCTGGCCTTGGCCTCCAGCTCGGGGTCGTCCTGTTCGTATCCTACGATGATGCGGCTGGGATAGAGGTTGTCGTAGAGGGCCTTGCTCTCGCGCAGGAACTCGGGGGCGAAGATGATGTTGCGGCTGCCTGTCTGCTGGCGGATGTGCGCCGTGTAGCCCACCGGGATGGTGCTCTTGATGACCATCGTGGCCGTGGGGTTGACCTGCATCACCTTCTGGATGACATCCTCCACAGCGCTGGTGTCAAAGAAGTTGCGCGTAGAGTCGTAGTTCGTCGGCGCCGCAATCACCACATATTCGGCCCCGGCATAGCCCGCCTGCCAGTCCAGCGTGGCACGCAGGGTGAGGGGCTTGTGGGCCAGGTAGTCCTCGATATAGTCGTCCTGGATGGGCGACTTACGGTTGTTCACCAAATCGACGCGCTCCGGGACGATGTCCACAGCCGTCACGTCATTGTGCTGCGCCAGCAGGGTGGCGAGCGAAAGGCCGACATATCCGGTGCCGGCAACTGCTATTTTCGTCATTTTTACATTATATTTAGTACCCCTCTAACGCGCCGCCTCCCGTTTTATTGCCCCGCCGGAGGGATATTTTTGCCCCTTCTGCCCAAACCACTGTCTGCCAACCTGCTACACCACAGACAACTCCCCCCTCCCGGGAGGGGGACGCGAAGGAATGTTTTATAAAAAAAGTTAAAATCACGCATCTGAATGCCCACTTTCCGGAAAAAATGTATATTTGCATCGTGGAGCATTTCCCCGCTTTTTAGGGGGGGGGGGTGAAAATCAACAAGTTACGAAAAATCAACAACAAATATCAATCTAAAAACAACAACCATGAGAAAGAGACTATTCTTCGTGCTTGCCCTGGCGGCATTGTTGCCGCTGGGCATGAGGGCTCAGGAACTGGGCGACTACGCGGTCAGCGTGACCCAGGAGACCTACACCTCGATTGCGTCGGCCAGCCAGCTGTTGTCGAGTGTGAATGGCGACGGCGGCAGCCAGACCGTGGCACTGCCGTTCAACTTCGTATTCGGCGCTCAGACCTACACGCAGGGCACCACCCTGACGGTGCGCCCCGACGGCTACATTTTCTTCGGCACCACCAGTCCTGGACACAATGCCAAGACTGCCTACGAGTCGACCTCGGCGAACTACTATGCCATCGCCCCCTTCTTCGTGGGCGACGGCAAAATTACCGCCAGCGGCGCCACCAGCGGTGCCTACAAGCTGGACACCGTGGATGCCGACGGCAACGCCATGCTCGTCATCGAGTGGAAAGACCTGCAGGGCTACCATGCGCCCAACGGCAGCTACAACTACCAGCTGCGCCTCCACGCCGACGGCTCCATATCGGCCATCATCGGCACCTGCACCGCTTCGACCTACAGCGTTGTCAAGCACAACTTCCTGCTCGTGGCCGGCACGCAGGACCGCATCAGCCTCTCCGGCACCTGGAGCTCGAATACCGTCACCTCGGAGACTCCACTCCCCGACCTCGGAGCCTCGCTGCCCGCCTCCGGCACGGTCATCACCTTTGCACCCCCCGCAAGCTTCTGCCCGCGTCCCATCGCATCGGTAAGCGAAAGCGCCCTCGACGGAGCCACCATCTCGTGGCACCCGGTCGACGGCGCCAGCGGATACCTCGTCACCTTCGGTTCCAACGAATACTTCACCTCCGACACCTCCTACTCCTTCACCGACCTCGCCTCCTCCCATGTCTACACTGGCAATCTGCGAACCCTCTGTTCCACAGGCGACACCAGCAACCCCATCAGTTTCACCTTCAACACCCTCTGCGGCGAACTGACCAGCGCCTCGCTGCCCTATGTGCAGGACTTCGAGTCCGCCCCCAGCACCGGCGAGGCCATGCCCTACTGCTGGACACGCGGCACCACCTCCACCTCCAGTCCCAAGGTGAACGACGCCGCATCCAATGCACATAGCCCCAGCAAGTTCCTCTACGTCTTCACCGCCGGCGGCATCGCCGCCCTCCCCCCGATCGACACCACCGACCTGGACATCACCGACCTCATGCTCTCCTTCTACGCCCGTTCCTCCTCCACCAACCCCTTGCTGCTCGACGTCGGCATCATGACCGACCCGCTGGACAACTCCACCTTCCAGCTGGTGCAGCAGGTATCCGTACTGTCGCAGACCCACGAACTCTTCGAGGTGCCCTTCACCCTCTTCACCGGACACGGCGCCTACGTGGCCTTCCGCAGCGTGCAGTCGAACAACATCTACGTGGACGATGTGGTGCTGGACTACATCCCCGACTGCATGCGCCCCGAACTGACCATCTCCGAAGTCAGCCCCTCCGGCGCCACGCTGCACCTGAGCGACGCCAACGACGTGAACCACTACATGGTCTACGTCACCGCCGGCTCCACCACCGACAGCATCGAACTGTACGACACGGTCTACACCCTGACCGACATCTCGCCCGTCACCAACGTCAGCGTGAGCGCCCTCACCCTCTGCAGCGACGGCTCCCGCACCAACGTGACCTTCGGCAGCTTCCGCACCCTCTGCAGCGCCCTTGAGGCCACCGACCTCCCCTTCATCGAGGACTTCCAGAGCACTGGCACCACCAATGCCCAGCTCTCCTCGGTGCACGACTGCTGGAATGTCATCAACTTCGGCTCCAGCAGCTTCACTAACTATCCCCAGGCTTACAGCACCGCTGGCCCCGACAACAGCACCCGCGTGGTTTACTTCTACGGATACGCAGGCCAGACCGAAATCATCGTCAGCCCACAGATCAACACCGACCTGAACGATCTGGCTGTCTACTTCTGGGTGCGCTACGTCACCTCCGGCGTGGGCCTCACCCTCGGCACCATGAGCGACCCCACCGACGCCTCCACCTTCCACCCCGTGCAGACGGCCACCCCGCCGTCCAGCGGCTGGCACTACCATGAATATACCCTCGCCAGCGCCCTCGCCGGCGACCACTATGTGGCCTTCCGCATGGACGGCCTCACCGGCAGCAGCTCGGGCGGCGTGATGATTGACAACATCACCATCCTGACGGCCCCCTCCTGCATGCGTCCCAACAGTCTCGCCGTGAGCGACATCACCAACAGCGAGGTGACCCTCACCGTGGATGACGCCACGCATGTGGACAACTACTATGTGGCCCTGCTCCACGGCAGCGACACCGTGGCCACCACCATCATCAGCGACACCACCCTCACCATCGACACCCTCACCGCCAACACGGCCTACACTTTCGTGGTATGGTCCCTCTGCAGCGACGGCACCCGAACCACCGAACGCACCACCTCGTTCCGCACCGCCTGCGCCACGATTACCACCCTGCCGTGGACCGAGGACTTCGAGAGCTACACCGGCGGCAGCAGCGCCACAGCGACCACCAGTGTCGCCAACATCCCCTGCTGGAGCTTCAGCGACCTGAACGGCAACACCACGTATGTCACCACCTCACAGCACCACGGAGGCAACCAGGGCCTGCGCTACTACGGCTCCTCCACCTACCCCTCCTACTTGATCCTGCCCCCCTTCGACGAGGACATCTCCAACCTGACGCTCACCTTCTGGATGAACAGTGCCAACCTCAACGCCTATGTGGGCGTAGGCTACATGACCAACCCCACCGATGCCTCCACCTACACTGAAGTGGGCCAGATCTATGCCAGCGCCACCAACACTTGGGAATTCCATGACATCATCCTCGGACCCGGTGCCGATGGCCGCATCGCCATGCGCTACTACGGCTCCTCGCAGAACATCTATCTCGACGACATCACCGTCATGCTGACGCCGGCCTGTGTGCGTCCCTCCGCCGTCACGGTCGCCAACGTGGACACCACGAATGCCACCATCCGCATTGCCGACATCAATGAGACCAACCACTACATCATCGTCTTCAGCGACGGCACCGTCACCGACAGCGTGGAGGTCTACGATTCGGTCTACACCTTCACCGACCTCACACCCGCCACGAGCTACAACCTGAGCGTGTCCACCATCTGCGACGACGGCAGCCGCACACTGGCCGTTTCGGCCAGCTTCCGGACCGAATGCGTATACATCTCCATCCTGCCCTGGCACGAGGACTTCGAGACGGGCTATGACGGCCTCTACGGCTCCTATGCCACCCGCATGCCCGGCACCTATCCCCCTTGCTACGGCTTCATCGAGCATAACTCCTCGGCCTTCATGCACTTCACCAGCAGCAACTACCTCTATGGTGGCAGCGGCCACTCGCTGGCCTTCTATCCCGGCACTGCCAATGCCTCGAACATCCTGATTCTGCCGCCATTCACCGAGAACATCAGCGGTCTGGAGATGACCTTCTGGCACCGCTCCGAGAACGCCCACGCAAGTGCCGGCCAGTTCGACGTAGGCTACATCACCGACCCAACCGACCGCACCACCTTCGTGCCCGTGGAGACGTGGAACTACAACGACATGACTAATTATATCGAAGCCGAGGTCACCTTCGCCGCGGCCCCCGACGGCGCGCGCATCGCTTTCCGTCACCGCACTGTGGCTTACAACTACTACTGGTTCATCGATGAAATCGACGTACACACAGCCCCCAGCTGCACACGTCCCTCCATCAGCGTGAGCGACATCGACTCCGCCAGCGCCACCCTCCACCTGGCCGATGCCAACGACGTGAACCACTACATGGTCTATATCACCAACGGCACCGCCATCGACAGCATCGAGGTGAGCGACACCCTCCACATCTTCACCGACCTCACACCCGCCACGGGCTACAGCGTCAGCGCCGTCACCCTTTGCTCCGACGGCACGCGTACCACCGTCACCAGCACCACCTTCCGCACCTCCTGCGCCATGATTACCACCCTGCCGTGGACCGAAGGCTTCGAGAGCTTCGAGGCCGGCACCAGCGCCACGGCGGCCGTCAGTGTTGCCAATATCCCCTGCTGGGACTTCAGCGACCTGAACGGCAACTACTCGTATATCTCCACCTCGCAGCACCACGAGGGCAGCAAAGCCGTCCGCTACTACGGTTCCGCCACCTACCCCTCCTACATGGTGCTGCCCCCGTTCCAGGACGACCTCTCCGACCTGATGTTCACCTTCTGGATGCGCAGCTCCAACGCCAATGCCTACGTGGGCGTGGGCTACATGACCAACCCCGCCGACCCGACCACCTACACCGAGGTGGCCCAGGCCCGTGCCAGCGCTACCAACACCTGGGAGTTCAAGGACATCGTGCTCGGCGCCAACGCCACCGGCCGCATCGCCCTGCGCTACTACGGTGCCTCACAGGAAATCTACCTCGATGAGTTCACCGTCATGTTGGCCCCGAGTTGCCTGCGTCCCACATCGGTGAGCGTGAGCAACATCACCCAGAGCACCGCCGACCTCACCATCAACGACGCCAACAACACCGACCACTACATGGTCTACTACTCCACCAGCAGCGTGACCGACAGCATCGAGGTGTACGACAGCGTCTACACCCTCACCGGCCTCTCTGCAAGCACGCAGTACACCGTCAGCGTCGTCACCCTCTGCTCCGACGGCACACGCACTCCTGCCACCACGACCCCGTTCCTCACCGAATGCGGCGCCATCACCACCCTGCCGTGGACCGAGGACTTCACCACGTGGACCAACGAAAGCGACGGTACCCAGGGCGCTCCCTGCTGGACGCTGCATTACTCGCAAAACGGCCACTACCCCTACATCGTGGCCCTCGCCGGACAGACACCCAACAGCCTGGTGTACCGCGAAAGCAACGGCGTATGCCCCATCGTCGTGTTGCCTGCCTTTGGCTACGCTCTGAGCGAACTGAGCCTCGAGTTCTATTGTACAAACATGAGCGGCTCGTCGGCCCTCATCACAGGCTACATAACCAACCCCATCGACCGCACCACTTTCGTCCCCGTGGACACCATTTGGCTCACCAGCGGCTGGTCGCCGCACACCGTGACCTTCCCCACCACTGCCAGCGGACGCATAGCCATCTACATGCACAGCAACAGTGGTAACGGCGGCCGCCTGGACGACATCACTGTCAGCCTGGCCGACACCACCGCCACACCACCTGACCCCACCTACTACACCGTCAGCGCCGAGAGCGAAGACGCCACCATGGGCAGCGCCACCGTGTCGCCCAGCGGCACGGTGAACGTCGGCACGAGCGTGACCTTCACCGCCACGCCCGCCACAGGCTACACCTTCGTGGCCTGGATGGACGGCACGACGCAGGTCTCCACCGCCAACCCCTACACCACCACCGTCACCGGCAACCTCGCGCTGACCGCCACCTTCCAGGCGAGCAGCAACCCGCAGCCCACCACCTACACCGTCAGCGCGGCCACGGCCGACGCCACGATGGGAGCGGCCACGGTGACGCCCAGCGGCACGGTGAACGCCGGCACGAGCGTGACCTTCACCGCCACGGCCAACACAGGCTACCACTTCGTGGCCTGGATGAGCGGCACGACGCAGGTCTCCACCGCCAACCCCTA
>JAGAYN010000033.1 GCA_017940465.1 Bacteroidales bacterium
AAGAAGCGTTCTTTGGAAATGTGTATAACGAGACAGAATATGTAATTCAGCTCGTTTCTAAATCGTTACCTGATTACTATTCAAAGCAAGGTAACGAAATGATTTCTAAAGAGTTATAATTTCCTCCGTAACAACAATCGGAAACTCTGCCTTCTCTGGCTGCAGCGGATTGACTGGTACTCTCACCATCCCCAACTCCGTCACCAGCATCGGGGACGAGGCCTTCTCTGGCTGCAGCGGATTGACAGGTTCGCTCACCATCCCCAACTCTGTCACCAGCATCGAGTACGCTGCCTTCTCTGGCTGCAGCGGATTGACTGGTACTCTCACCATCCCCAACTCCGTCACCAGCATCGGGAACTCTGCCTTCGCTGGCTGCAGCGGACTGACATCCGTCACCATCCCCAATTCCGTCACCAGCATAGGAAACTCTGCCTTCTCTGGCTGCAGCGGATTGACTGGTACTCTCACCATCCCCAACTCCGTCACCAGCATCGGGGACTATGCCTTCTCTGGCTGCAGCGGACTGACTTCCGTCACCATCCCCAATTCCGTCACCAGCATCGGACAGTATACCTTCAAGGGCTGCAGCGGACTGACTTCCGTCACCATCGGCAGCGGTGTAACATCCATCGGCGTTTTTGCGTTCAGTGATTGCACAGGGTTGTCTACGGTAGATTTCAATGCCACCAACTGCACCTCCTTGGGTTCCTCCGACCATCCGCTATTCGATGACTGCTCCAATCTGACGACATTGACTATCGGCAGCAACGTGACCCGCATTCCCGACTATGCCTTCTATGGCTGCAGCGGCCTTGCTTCTGTGGTCGTCCCGGATTCGGTGACCAGCATTGGCCAGTCCGCTTTCAGCGGATGCCGCGGGCTGACCGATGTCACTATCGGCCGCAGGGTCTCCTCCATCGGGGACTCGGCCTTCGCTGGCGGCGACCATATCATACAGATGACCTGCAAAGCCACGGTGCCGCCCACGGTGGCGGATGTGAGCGCATTCGACGAAGTGTTCCGCGGCATACCGCTCTATGTGCCCACGGCGTCGGTCGGCAGCTACCAGGTGGCCTACGCCTGGCGCGAGTTCACCAACTATATCGGCATGACCTCCTACACCCTCACCGTGCAGAGCGCCGACCCGTCGATGGGGACGGTGTCCGGTGGCGGCAGCTTTGCCGAGGGCGCCACGGCCACGCTGACGGCCATGCCCAAGGCGGGCTACCGGTTCGTGCGGTGGCAGGATGGCAATACGATGAACCCGCGCACGGTGACGGTCTCTGGCGACGCCACGTATACCGCCTACTTTGAGGCTGTGGGCGACATCGGCATCGGCGACACGGAGGAGGCGGGGGTGAATGTGTACACCGCCGACGGGCGCATCGTGGTGGATGGTGCAGAGGGGATGCCTGTGGAGGTGTATGACGTGACTGGGCGGAAGGTCGCCGCATCGGCTGCCGCCAGCGGGATGCCTGTGTGTCGGTTCGAGATGCCGGCGGCGGGCGTGTACCTGGTGAAGGTCGGCGACTTGCCGGCGCGGCGCATCGTGGTGGTGCGGTAGCGGAGGATTCCTGCCTTCAGCGAATCGTAGATACTGATTTGCAGACCTATATAAATCGACTGAATAGAATGGACCGATATGAGCCACATGAAGTGGTTCATATCGGTTCTCAGTCGAAGTAAATACCTATGGGATACCTTGAGGATACCTACCGGATACCTGGAGGGTCGTTAGGGAGGAGCTGATGCTCTGTAAAAATATTTTTAGAGAATAAAAATGAAATCGTCGAAAAAGTCGTATATTTGCACTTGGATTTTCACGCCACATAGCGCGATAATCCACTGAAAGACATGACGATTGCCAGCGAATACAGGGTAGAAATCGGCGCCTCGTGGGATGCCGATGCGTTGCGGCGCCTCGTGGGAGAGTCGGAGCGTGTGATGCTGACGGCCCACATGAACGCCGACGGCGATGCGGTGGGGTCGGTGACGGGGCTGTACGACATCCTGTCGGCCGCCACCGGCTGCCGCCTCACCATGATGCTTCCCGACGGCTGTCCCGACGACTACCGCTGGCTGCCGCATACAGAACATATCCTCAGCGGCCAGGGGCAGCCTGCGGAGTGCGAAAAGGCCATCGCCGAGGCCGACCTCATCGTCTGCCTCGACCTGGCCGACCTCTCGCGCACCGGCCGCCTGGCCGACAGGCTGCGCGCCGCAGGATGCCAAAAACTCCTCATCGACCACCACGAGCATTCGGAGATCAAGGTGCAGAACCGGGAATTCGATTCCGAGGTGGTCGCCCCCGAAATCTCGTCGGCCTGCGAACTGGTCTACTGGCTGATGCGCGACCTCTACGGCCCCGCCGCCTTCAGCACGGCCGCCGCCACCAGCCTGTACACCGGCATCTGCACCGACACCGGCACCTTCAGCTACACCAACCGCGCGGCGAGCCTCTACCTGGCGGCCGCCGACCTGGTGCAGCGCGGCATAGACCCTATGGAGATCAACCGCCGCATCAAGAACGTGTTCACCCCCGAGCGCCTGCGCTTCTTCGGCCATGCCATGAACGAACTCCTCGACGTCTACCCCCTCCAGGGGGTGGCCCTCATGACCATCCGCGAGGAGGAGATGCGCCGCTACGGCGTGAGCAGCGCCGAACTGACGGGGCTGGTAAATGAGGTGATGAAACTGAAAGACACCGACTGCGCCATACTGATGCGCGAGGAGGGCGACAAGGTGCGCCTCTCGCTGCGCTCGAAGACCCGGCATGACGTGAACGCCCTGGCCCGCGACCTCTTCGGTGGCGGAGGCCACGAGCGCGCCGCCGGCGCCACGAGCCACCTGTCGCTGGCCGACACCCTGGCCAAGGTGAAACGCCACCTGGGGCTGACGCTCCTGGCGTTGGCGCTTGCGCTGCCGCTCGGTTCCTGCCGCGAGACTCCCATTGTGGAGCTGCAACCGCAGCAACGCCCTGACATCAAGGAGAGCCTTATCGACGCCAACCGCCACATCTCGCGCAGCGAGGAGACGCAGATCGACAGCTACCTGTCGCGGCGCGGCTGGGAGATGCAACGGCTGCCGTCTGGGGTACGCTTCAGGCGCACCGAGGCCGGCGGCGGAAGCGCCATAGGATACGAGGACACGGTGCAGGTGACCTACAGCGTGCACGACCTGGGAGGCCGCACCCTCTATGCCGCACGGCGCGACACGCTGGTGGCCGGCAAGCTGCAGCCCACCCGGGGGCTGGACGATGCCATCCGTGCACTCCGCCATGGCGACCGGGCGACGGTGGTGGTGCCGTCGGAACAGGGCTACGGCGTGCCGGGCGACGGGCAGCGCATAGGCTCGCGGACGGTGCTCATTTACGACTTGAAAATTGAATAATAACATAATAAACAACCAAAAAACATTACAACGATGAAAAGACAAATAAAAGTGGCCACAATGATTGTGGCTGGGGCAGCCCTCCTGGCAGCATGCAACAACGGCGGCATGTCGGGCTACAAGACCACCAGCGACGGTCTGCACTACAAGTTCCACAAGCAGAACACCAGCGGCCAGCAGGTGCAGGAAGGCGACGTGCTGGTGGGCGAGATGACGGTGAAATTCGACACCATGGAGCTGGCCAGCACCAATGGCAAGTCGGAGCGCGTGATGCAGGCCCTGCCCAGCTTCCCCGGCGGCCTCTACCAGGGCATGCTGATGATGCATGTGGGCGACCACGCCACCTTTGCCGTCGAGGCCGACTCGCTGGCCAAGTTCGTCCAGCCCGACCAGATGCCTCGCACCTACCAGCCCGGCAAAGGCATGAAGTTCTACTACGACCTCAACCTGCAGGAGATCATCACCAAGGAGGAGATCGAGCAGGAGCGTGCCAACTTCCTGGCCCAAGTGGAGGAGCGCAAGGAGAACGAGCCGCAGGAAATCCTGCAGTATGTCCGTGACAACGGCATCACCGCCCAGCCCAACAAGGACGGCCTCTATGTCATCGTCAAGAAGCGCGGCAACGGTCCCAAGGTGGAAGTGGGCAAGGAGGTGTCGGTGAACTACACCGGCCGCCTGCTGGACGGCACCATCTTCGACTCCAGCGTGGAGAGCGACGCCCGCCAAGGGGGAGTCTATTCCCCTCAGCGGAAGTATGAGCCCATGACCTATGTGCAGGGACGCGACAAGCTGATCGACGGCTGGGAGCAGGGAGTGCTGGGCCAGCCCGCCGGCACGGAGCTGCAACTGGTCATCCCCTCCGCCCTCGGCTACGGCCCGCGCGGAGCGCAGACCATCCCCCCCTACTCTCCCCTGGTGTTCGACATCGAAATCATTAGCGTCAAGTAGACCTCCGACCATGAAGAACATAGTCATTTTTGGAGCCCCCGGCGCCGGCAAAGGCACCCAGAGCGACTATATCGTGAGCCGCTACGACCTCAACCACATCTCCACCGGCGACCTGCTGCGCAAGGAGATTGCCGACCGCACCCCCCTCGGAATCCGCATCAAGAGCCTTATGGACGACGGGCAGCTGGTGAGCGACGACATTGTCATCGAGATGATGGACAACGCCATCGCCGCCGACACGCGCGGCATCCTCTTCGACGGCTTCCCGCGCACCGTGGCGCAGGCCGAGGCACTGGACAAGCTGCTGGCCAAGCACGGACGCGAGGTGACCTGCATGGTGGACCTCGAGGTGCCGCGCGAGGAACTGATGCGGCGCCTGTTGGAGCGCGCCAAGATACAGGGCCGTTCCGACGACAACGAGACCACCATCGCCCACCGCCTGGAGGAGTACGCCACGAAGACCCTCCCCGTGGCCGAATACTATGCCGCCCAGGGCAAGAAGATTGTCATCGACGGCACCGGCACGGTGGAGGCCATCTCCGGCCGCATCCTGGAGCGGATCGAACAGACAGCGTGAAAGGCAACCCTATGTAGCAATACCATATCCTCATACACAACGGAATGACCAGCAACTTTGTAGACTACGTCAAGATACTAGTGCGCTCGGGGAAAGGTGGTGCCGGATCGGCCCACCTTCTCCGTGTGAAATACAATGCCAAGGCGGGCCCTGACGGGGGCGACGGCGGGCGCGGGGGACATGTGATCCTGCGCGGGAACACGCAGCGGTGGACGCTGCTGCACCTGAAGTATACCAAGCACGTGTTTGCCGAGAACGGGCAGAACGGCGGCGACAACCTGCGCACGGGGCGCACGGGTGCGGACCAAGTGCTGGAGGTGCCGCTGGGATGCGTGTGCCGCGACGCGGAGACGGGCGAGGTGCTGGGCGAGGTGACGGAGGAGGGCCAGGAGCTCATCATCGCCCGCGGAGGGCGCGGGGGGCTTGGGAACGACCACTTCAAGAGCGCCACCAACCAGACGCCGCGCTACGCCCAGCCGGGTGAGCCGGCCGAGGAGCGGTGGGTGATTATCGAGTTGAAGGTGCTGGCCGACGTGGGCCTGGTGGGGTTCCCGAACGCCGGGAAGTCCACCCTGCTGAGCACCGTCAGCGCCGCACGGCCCGAGATTGCCGACTACCCCTTCACTACACTGGTGCCGAACCTGGGCATCGTGAAGTACCGCGACGACCGCTCGTTCTGCATCGCCGACATTCCGGGCATCATCGAGGGGGCTTCGGAGGGCAAGGGGCTGGGCCTGAGGTTCCTGCGCCACATCGAGCGCAACTCGATACTGCTCTTCATGGTGAGTTGTGAGCAGCTGGAAATCGACCGCGAGTACCGCGTGCTGCTGGGCGAACTGGAGAAGTACAATCCCGAGTTGCTGGACAAGGAGCGCATCCTGGCGGTGACAAAATGCGACATGATGGACGAGGAGATGCAGCGCCAGCTGCGCACCCACCTGCCCAAGGGGGTGGAATGCCTGTTCATCAGCGCGGTGAGCGGACAGAATATACAGGAGTTGAAGGACCTGATTTACAAGAAACTGACATCGGATGATTGAAGCATTGAACGAACTCGACACGCGATGGTTCCATTGGGTGAACCAGCACTACAACACGCCGCTGGACTGGACGATGTGGGTGCTGAGCCAGCACTGGAGCTGGGCTGTTGTACTGGTGCTGGCCGTGGGGTTGCTGACGTTGCGGCGTGAGCCGCGGCAGTGGTGGCTGGTAGGCCTCGGGCTGGCACTCTGCTTTCTGGTGGCCGACCAGGGGTCGGTGCACCTGTTCAAGGAGACGGTGGCGCGGCTGCGCCCGTGCCACGCGCTGGAGGAGGTGCGCATGTTCCGCACCGGCTGCGGGGGACGCTACGGATTCGTCTCCTCCCACGCCGCCAACGCCTTTGCGGTGGCCACCTTCCTCGTGCTGCGCTACCGCAAGGTGCGGTGGGCCACGGTCCTGCTGGCGCTGTGGGCCGTGGCTACGAGCTACAGCCGCGCCTACCTCGGGAAGCACTACCCGGGCGACCTCCTCTGCGGCGCGCTGTTCGGCATCCTGGCAGGCTATTTGATTACGCTGATTTCCAGGGCGGTGGAAAAAAAGTTGCAGAAAAGTGAAACAAAATGAACGCGTATTCGTTATATATGACGTGCTTGCTTATTTCTATCATTGATAGAAGTAGAAAATGTGTTATTGGAGCGCCTGTCCTTGCGAGGTCGGGCGCTTGTTTTCGTCTATGCGCCGGCGCGGAAATCCCCCATGGAAGTTAAAGAACAATTAAAGAACAGTTAAAGAACAGACCTACGGGATACCTACAGCATCCCTGTCAAACACCTACCCTATACCCCTGACAACCATGACATTGATAGACATCCTGCTGGCCATCCCCCTGGCATGGCTCATCTACAAAGGCTGGAAACGCGGCCTGGTGCGCGAGGCGGCCACGCTGGCGGGCGTGGTGGCCGGCATCTGGGCCTCGGTGCACCTCTCGCAGTGGGTGGCCGAACTGCTCGGGCTGGAGGGCGAAAGCGCCATCCTGATCGCCTTCTTCGTCACCTTCGTCGGAGCCATGGTGCTGGCCTACCTGCTGGGGCGCAGCCTGGAGGGGCTGATGAAAGCCGCCAAGCTGAGCCTGCTGAACC
This sequence comes from Bacteroidales bacterium, assembly GCA_017940465.1. GTDB lineage: Bacteria > Bacteroidota > Bacteroidia > Bacteroidales > P3 > Colimorpha. The sequence goes on from JAGAYN010000033.1 coordinate 7,039, forward strand.
GCGTGGCGGGGGCGCTGCTGGGCATGTGCAAGGCGCTGTGCATCCTGGCCGTCATCCTCAACGGCATCGTGATGCTCGACAAGGGGCAGGCGCTCATCACGCCCGACACCAAGGAGCGCAGCCTCCTCTACCGCCCCGTGTACGCCACGGGCAACCGCCTGACCGAGTCGCTCAAGCAGTTCATCGCCGACCACGCCTCGCAGGCCCGCGACCTATTGACCGACAAACCCTCCGCCCAATGATACTCGCCCCCATGCAAGGCCTCACCGAGGCCATGTTCCGGCGCGTCTACGAGCGCTGTTTCCCGGGAGCCATCTCCCTGGCGGTCAGCCCTTTTCTATCTCTCACCCACAACCTCTCCTCCGCCCGTTCGGGCATCAGCCGCGAGGTGCTGGAGGACATCCTGCCCGAGGCCAACCGGGGGGCGATGCCGGTGGTGCCGCAAATCCTCGGCAAGGAGCCCGACGAGTTCATAGCCCTCTGCGCGGCGCTGGCCGACCTGGGCTACGGGGAGGTGAACTGGAACATGGGCTGCCCGGTGCGCAAAGTGGTGGGCAAACGGCGCGGGAGCGGACTACTCCCCCACCCCGACCTGGTGCGGTCGGTGCTCGATGCTGTGGTGCCCGCCATCGGCATGCGCCTCAGCGTCAAGGTGCGCCTCGGCCTGAAGTCCACCGACGAACTCTTCGCCCTCATCCCGGTGCTCAACGACTACCCCCTGGCCTCGGTCAGCATCCACCCGCGCCTGGGGCGGCAGCAGTACACGGGGCAGGTGGACCTCGAGACGTTCGGCCAGGCGCTGCCCCTGATAAAGCACCCGGTCATCTACAACGGCGACATCGTCACCGGCGAGGGCGCCCGCCGCATCCGCGAACGGTTCCCGCAGGTGGCCGACATCATGGTGGGACGCGGCGTGCTCTACAACCCCACCCTCCCCCTGGACATCCTCCAGCCCTCCCGCGACCGCGCCGGCGACCCGCAGCAGGTGCGCCATTTCATACGCTCGCTCATCCAGGAGATACGCTCCACGTTCCCCACCGAACAGGCACAGTTGCGGAAGACGAAAGAGTACTGGTGCCTCCTATGGAAGTCGCTTCCAATCACGGAATTGCAGGCGCGAGAGGTGTTGAGGCAGGAGAAACTAACAGATGTTGATAACTTGATTGCACGACTGCTGCAATAAAAAAGCGTTTTTTACGTAATAAGCCTGATGAACAAAGCCTACATCTACCTGCTGATCCCTCTGGCACTGGCCCTCGCGGGCTGTCGCCAACAGGCACTGGACGGGGACATGCCCGACAGCGTGAAGCTCGAAGTGCTCGACCTCAACCTGGAGCGCAAGCCCGACGACGCCAAGCTGCTCGCCGCCCGTGCCCGGGTGCTGCTCAACATGGGACGCGTGAAAGAGGCCGCCTACGACATCAACCGCGCCGTAAGCCTCGAGCCGGACAACGTGCAGTACCTCATGCTCAAGAGCGACATCTCCTTCGCCAACGGAAGCATCGAGGAAAGCTATCGCACCCTGGACGCCGCCGACCACCTGGCACCCGGCAACATAGAGATACAGCTCAAGCTGGGGGAAATCACCTTCTACAGCCGCGACTACGACCGGTCGCTGGTCTACCTCTCCTCCGTCACCGAGCGCGAACCCAACAACCGCACCGCCCTCTTCATGAGGGGCTACATCTATAAGGAAAAAGGCGACACGGCCAACGCCGTCAAGCTGCTGAGACAGGTGACCGACAGGTTCCCCGACTACGCACCCGCCTTCGAGGAACTGGGCATCCTCTACGCCATCCGCCTCAACCCGCTGGCCGCCGAATACCTCGGCACTGCCATCGAACTCGAGCCGAACAACACCAACGCCATCTACGCCCTCGCCATGTTCCACCAAGAATGCGGCGACTTCGAGGCCGCCGAGAACCTCTACCACCAGCTGCTGGTCATCAACCCGCACAGCGCCGATGCCTGGCACAACCTGGGCTGGATAGCCCTCACCCAGAGCGGCGACTTCGCCCAGGCCGTCGAATATTTCGACAAGGCGCTGGAGGCCGCCCCCGGCATGGCCTCCGCCATCGAGAACCGACAGCTGGCACTGGACGCCATGAAATGACTCACCAACCGGACAGAACATCACGTATCAACACAACAACAAACCATATTATGAGCACACTCAAAGGACGCAACCTCATCTCCATCACCGACTTCTCCAAGCAGGAGTACATCGAGGTGCTGGACATCGCCGAAGGATTCGAGCAGAATCCAAAACAGAAAATCCTCAGCGACAAAGTCGTGGCCACGCTCTTCTTCGAGCCGTCCACCCGCACACGCCTGAGTTTTGAAAGCGCAGCCAACCAGTTGGGCGCCCGCATCATAGGCTTCTCCGACCCCGGCGGCACCAGCGTCCAGAAGGGAGAGACCCTGCACGACACGATTGTCATGGTGGCTTCGTACAGCGACCTCATCGTCATGCGCAACCCCAAGGAGGGGTCGGCCCGCTATGCCTCCGAGGTGTCGTCCGTGCCGCTCATCAACGCAGGCGACGGTGCCAACCAGCACCCCACGCAGTGCATGCTCGACCTCTACTCCATCCGCAAGACGCAGGGCACGCTGGAGAACCTGAACATCGCCATGGTGGGCGACCTCAAGTACGGCCGCACCGTCCACAGCCTCACCCAGGCCATGTGCAACTTCGGGGCCACCTTCCACTTCGTCTCCCCGGAGGAGTTGAAGATGCCCAGCAGCGTCAAGATGAGCGTCAAGAACGCCGGGCTGAAATACTATCAGTACACCGACCTGCGCGACGTCATCCCCACGGCGGACATCATCTACATGACCCGCGTACAGCGCGAGCGCTTCCCCGACCCCATGGAATACGAGCGCGTCAAGGACAGCTGCATCCTCACCGCCTCGATGCTCGAAGGCTGCAAGCCCAACATGCGCATCCTGCACCCCCTGCCCCGTGTCAATGAAATCACCACCGACGTGGACTCCACCCCCTACGCCTACTACTTCCAGCAGGCACAGAACGGCGTCTACGTCCGCCAGGCGCTCATGGCCGCCATCCTCGGTGCCAAATAAAAGCATAAATTCTCAAAACAATGGAAAGCAAGAAAGAAATGGTTGTGTCGGCCATCGAAAACGGCACCGTCATCGACCACATCCCCACCGAAAGCCTCTACCAGGTCATCCGCATCCTGGGCCTCGAACAGTACACCGACGAAGTGCTTATCGGCAACCACCTCACCAGCGGCAAACTCGGCCGCAAGGGCATCGTCAAAATCAAGAACAAGCACTTCACCAAGGAGGAAATCAGCAAGATAGCCCTCGTGGCCCCCTTCGCCTCCATCATCGACATAGAGGACTACAAGGTCTCCTCCAAATTCAACGCAGAGATCCCCGACCACGTGGAGAACATCGTCCGCTGCGCCAACCCCAAGTGCATCACCAACGCCGAGGCCGTCCCCACGCGCTTCGAGGTGGTGGACAAGGAGAATATCAAACTGCGCTGCCACTACTGCGAGAAATTCACCACCAAGGAAACGATGAAATTCGCCGAGTGATGCGCCGCTACTATCTTGCCCTCGTGGCCTGCGCCCTCGTGCTGACACTGGCCGCCTTCGCGGTCATGTGGCTCGCCCCGCAGGCCTACCTCGGCATCATGCCCCTGCTGGCGCTCTATTTCGCCGCCGTCACCGGTGTGCAGCACTTTTTCGTCCTCACGAGCATGTACCAGTCGGCACGACGCTTCGTCCAGGTCTTCCTCGCCGTCACCGTGGCCGTGCTGTTCGTCCATCTGGCCGTCTTCGCCGCCTACCTCTTCACCCATCCAGCGCAGGCCAAGCCCTTCGCCGTGGCCTTCCTCGTCGGCTTCGCGGCCACCCTCGTCTTCGAGACCACGGCCTTGGTGCTCCACATCCGACGCGAACGCCGCCGGACGGAGTAGTCCACAACACTCCAGAAACACTCCCTACCTTCCAGAAACGTCCCCCGCGCCCCCTCCGCCCCGGCCACTGGTCCATATCGGGTCATATCGGTTCTCAGTCGAAGTAAATACCTAGGGGATACCTACCGGATACCTATAGGGTCCCTGCCGCATGGAGGGGGGATTGGGCCTCTGGAGAGCAAAATTTCAGGTCAGGGGGCTGATTTACATGCGGAGTTTGCGGAAAATTGCGTACTTTCCTCTTTAAATATGGCCTCGAAAACCGTGCGAAAAAGGGCAAATGGGTAAAGATGGGCAATGCGGCGGCATGACAGGAGGTGCTGTCCGTAGGGTGATCCGATATGTGGTCGAGCGAGGCTATGGAGATAGCGATT
>JAGAYN010000034.1 GCA_017940465.1 Bacteroidales bacterium
CTGTACCTCTCCACCCATTCGTAGATGTAGTGGTCCCTGATGCCTAACTCCTTGGATACCTGTTTCGCACTCTTGCCCGAAAGGCATCTTCTCACCGCCTGCTCTCGCTCTTTTACACTGTGTCTTTTGCTCATAACAAAAACCCCGAAAGTTTTTTGTCCAACTTTCGGGGTTCATTACAGGGAAGGCGGCCCCTTCTGTTTTGCGGCCTATCGCTCCACGAGCGTCATCTCGTCCACCAGATGCCGCGCCCCGGCATACTTGTCGATGATGAAGAGGCAGTAGCGTATGTCGAGCGAGATGTTGCGGCAATAGTTGGGGTCGAACAGCAGGTCGCTCATCGTACCCTCCCAGCAGCGGTCGAAGTTGATGCCCACCAGCTGACCGTCGGCGTTGAGCACCGGGCTGCCACTGTTGCCGCCGGTGGTGTGGTTGGTGGCGATAAAGGCCACGGGCAGCTCGCCTTTCCGGTTGGCATACTGGCCATAGTCCTTCTTCTGCCACAACTCCTTCAGGCGGGGTTCGACGCGATAGTCATAGATATCGGGGTTCTCCTTCTCCATGATGCCGTCGATAGTGCTGTAGTGGGTATAGTAGGTGGCGTCCTTCGGCTTGAAACCCGCCACGTGTCCGTAGGCCACACGCAAGGTAAGGTTGGCGTCGGGGAAGAAGTTGCTGTCGGGATACATCTCCATCTGCCCCTTGATATAGGTGCGCATCAGCTGCTGGATACTGGCGTTGGCCTTGTTGTACTGCTGCCGTTTGCTGTCGCTATAGCAATAGTTGTAGGCCACATTGAAGAGATCCACGGCGGGGTCCTTGGTGATGGCGGCAAGCATCTTGTCGCGATTCATCGCGAGCATCTTCTCCAGCTTCCTGGGATTGTTCAGGGCCGACTGTGCGTAGATCTTGCCCAATGCGGTCTCCACCTCTCCGGCAGTGCTGTACTTCTTGTTCATATAGGGGGCGAAACCGTGCTCCCACATATAGAGGAATGTCTCCTGGAAGATGGCTTCATCCACGGGGGAATGCTGGTCGAAGTCCTCGAAGTAGCGGCGGCTCTCCTGCAGCATGCTCTCCACCTGCGCGGGGTCGCCGCCGCGGCCGATGGTCCACAGCTTCATAGCGCGCTGCATGAAGTCGGAGGCCAAGAGGGCTTCGTTGAAATAGGTCCACTCCAACTCTACCTCACGGAGCCTGGAATAGTTGCTTTCCAACTGGTCGAGCACCTGGCTGTATTGGGGTTTCCCGTCGGCCCAGCGCTGGAACTTCCGCTCCTGCTCCATCTTCTGTTCCACGCCGCGCAGACGCTCTATGCCGAGGCTCTCGCCCTGCCACTTCTTCCACCCGTTGGCAATGGAGGCCACTCGCGAGGCGTACTTCAGGCGTTGTGCGGGGCTTTGGCGCATGGCGGCGTTGTAGTGGTCGAGGCGAATGGTGCGGAGGTCTATGCGGACGGGATTCTCCACATTGGCGGCCAGGTCCACATAGTCGTGGGTGACGTAGCGGCGCGTGGTGCCGGGATAGCCGAATACGAAGGTGAAGTCGCCCTCATCCACTCCGTTGAGGCTTATTTCCAGGTGCTTCATCGGGGTATAGGGGGTGTTGTCCTTGCTGAAATCGGCGGGCTTGCCGTCGCGGGCATAGACGCGAAACACCGAGAAATCGCCCGTATGGCGGGGCCACATCCAGTTGTCCGTGTCGCCACCGAACTTGCCTATGTTCGAGGGCGGGGCACCGACTAGGCGCACATCGGTGAAGACCTCGTTGATGTACATAAAGTATTGGTTCCCATAATAGAAGGGTTTCACCACGGCCTTGTAGTGGGTGCCGATGGTAGCCTTCTCGGTGATGGTCTGGATGTTCTTGCTGACGATGCGCTCGCGGTCCTGCTCGGTGGTATTGTCGTCGATGCCTTTGAGCACGCCTTCGGTGACATCCTCCATGCGCACCAGGCGCGTCACGCTCAGTCCCGGGCAGGGGAGTTCCTGCGAACGGCTCATGGCCCAGAAGCCATTGGTGAGGTAGTCGTGCTCGACGGTGGAGTGGCTCACTATCTGGCTGTAGCCGCAATGGTGGTTGGTGAGCAGGAGGCCCTCGTTGCTGACGAACTCGCCCGTGCAGCCACCGCCGAAGAGCACGATGGCATCCTTGAGCGAAGCCTGGTTGATGTCGTAGATGTCTTTGGCTGTGATGCGCATGCCGGCACGCTGCATGGCGGCCTCGTTGCGCTGCAGCAGCATGGGTATCCACATGCCTTCGTCGGCACGCAGGGGGAGCACGGCGAGTGCTACGAGGAGGGTGGTGAGGATTTTTTTCATAGATGATTCTTTAAATTCGAGGTGCAAAAATACGCCTTTTTTGCCGAATGGCCAAATTATTGGGCCTCGGATGGCATAATACACTGAGGTCCAGCGTGCTATGCAGTTTGGAATTTTTTCGCACAAAAACGGGAAAACCGGCCAAAATCGCCTGTTTGCAACAGGCTGATATCCAGCCCGTAAGGGGTACCCTCTTCTTCCCCTCTTCGTCTTTGGTAGGTATCCAATAGGAAACCCCCTCGGAGGAGGGGGCTGTTCTGTTGTTGCAGGGGGAGAAGGTTCATGAGTTATTTACCGTGCAGTCATCCACTCCCGTCTGGACCTCCCCGTTAAGAATGAACGTGAGGTCGGTGGAGTTGTTCTCGTTCTTCTGGATGTTGACAATCTGGTTGGAATAACCCTGGTAGTTTCCAAAGTATGCCGTACTGGAAGATGCGTCAATGATTCCACTGACGGTGCAGCCCCTGGCATAGATAACATTTGCATTTCTATAACCGACCAGCCCCCCGGCATAGAGGGTGGTGCTGGATGCCACCGAGGCGGTGATGGTGACAGAGGACTGGCTCAAGTCGACAGTCCCTGAAGTGCGGATACGCCCAAACAGACCGCCAAAATAAGCCAACCTGGGGAGGGCAGCATTGTCCATTTCAAATGTGGCATTCCGGACGGAACAATTCGTTACGCTGATTTGGTAGGGATTTGATGGTACTGGAGCCTCGGAATCGGAGCAGATTGCTCCGACAAAAAGACTCTTTTCCGGTTCTGACCCTCGGTGTTTCAGGATTAGTCTGTCAAGGGTGAGCCCGCTCAGATCGCCTCTGACCCTTCCGTAGAACAGCCCGCAGTGGTATGTGGTGGTGGAGGTGCCGTACAGGGCGCTTTCTATGGTCAGGTTGCTGATGGTGCGGCTGCTGAAATCGATGGAGTGGCTATAGGCACTGCCGTTGATAGGCTGGACGGTGTAGCCCGTCATGTCAAGGTCGTTCGCAATGCGGAAATCAAGGTCCCGGTAAGAGATACCGTTGCACTGCCAGCCGTTGTTGATGGCCTGCACCATGGCGGCGAATTCGTAGGGGGTCTGGACGAGGTAGGTTGTCCCGTCGGCGGAGAAATGATTGCCGGCGGTGATGTGGTCGCCGGTGGTGGCGAGGCTGACATAGGCATAGGCCAACTGGTTGCGCAGGATGGCGCGGGAGGCGGTGCCGTCGGATTCTCCCTGCTGGCGGCTGAAGGTGTAGCGCGTCCCCTCGACGTGCGAGGTGACGGTGACCGTGAAGCGGTTGTCCTCCCCTACCGGCAGGATGGGGATGGCCACCTCCACCTTTGCACCGGGCCCGAGGGCCAGGCCGCCGTCGAAGAGCATGGTCACGCTGCGGTCCGAAGTCGAGACTTTGGGGCCGAGGCCGGGGATATCGGTAAGGTCGATGCTGCGCTGGCCGCAGACCTGATACTTGTCACTGGTGAGCGTGGCGGCGTCGAGCACAAGGGTTTGGTTAGGGTCGGAGTTGGTGATACACAGACAGATGGCGGCGCCCAGGTGGCTGAAATCCAGCACCCCCGGCTCGGTGGAGCGGGCTGCCAGCGGGGTCTCCAGGAGCTGCCTGCCTTCGGTGGCGTCATAGTCATAATGGTAGGTGGAGGGGAACTGCAGCTGGACATTGTCGCCCGTGAGCGCCGCAGAGGTGAGCTTGGCCGGATAGAGCGCGCGGTTGACACTCTCGGAAGGGGCCTGGATATAGTAGTTACCCGAGGAATGGACCACCGGGGCCTCAGTGGAGTTGATACGCACCAGTTCGCCCTCCACCCAATGGGAGGCACAGTCTTTGACGGCCACCTTGGCACCGTGGTAGCGCTCGAAGCGCAGCTCAATGAACCCATCGGGATGCTCCTCCTGGCACGAGGTCAGCACGGCACAGGTCGCGGCCGCAAAGAACAGGAGCGCAATGAAAGAAGACAGATGGAATCTGGGATAATTCATGCTTCATGTTTTGATCCAAAGTGACCCTGCTGCGACTCGAACGCAGGACCTACTGCTTAGAAGGCAGTTGCTCTATCCAGCTGAGCTACAGGGCCAGTGTCGTGGTCGGGACACCCAGATTCGAACTGGGGATCTCCTGCTCCCAAAGCAGGCGCGATAACCGGACTACGCTATATCCCGAAAGTGCTTCCGTCCGAAACAATAAAAGGATGCCTTAGGGGGCATCCTTTTGTTTGGCGGAGAAGGGGGGATTCGAACCCCCGGTACCCTAATCGAGTACGACAGTTTAGCAAACTGTTGGTTTCAGCCACTCACCCACCTCTCCGTGTGTTCTGATTTGACTAGAAAGCACCGCTTTCCCAATCTCTCAAAAAGCGGTGCAAAAGTACGAACATTTTTAATACTGGCCAAATTTTTTTTCTTTTTTGCAGGGCCAGCCTCCGCCAGGATTCCGGTCAGGACTCCCTCTTTGCCTGATTAGCAACGCTTTGCATCTTAGTTGCAATGACGTCGGCATCGCCGAGGAATTTGTCCTCCACGAGGTTCATGCGGTCGTCAAAAGTGAATACATAGGGCACTGCCGTAGGCAAATTGAACTTGATAATCTCCTCGTTGGTCATGCCCTTGAGCTCCTTGACGATACCACGAAGGGAGTTTCCATGGGCCACAACAAGCAGCGTGTTGCGGTTGTCGAAGGCAGGCAGGATGCTGCCGCGGTAGTAGGGCATGAGGCGCTCGATGGTGTCCTTGAGGCTCTCGGTGAGCGGGATGAGACTGTCGGGAATTTCATTGTAGCGCGGGTCGAGGCGGGGGCTGCGCTCCTCGTGGAGGTCGAGGGCGGGGGGCTGCACGTCGTAGGAGCGACGCCAAAGGAGCACCTGCTCGTCGCCGTATTTGGCAGCGGTGTCAGCCTTGTTGAGCCCCTGGATGGCCCCATAGCTCTTCTCGTTCAGCCGCCAGGATTTCTGCACCGGGAGCCAGTCCATGTCCATGGCATCGAGCATCTGGTTGAGGGTCTTCACGGCCCGCTTGAGGTAGGAGGTGAAGCAGAGCTCGGGGCGGTAGCCCTCGCTCTTGAGCAGTTTGCCAGCCTCGTAGGCTTCCTTGATGCCGGCCTCGGTGAGGTCCACATCGGTCCATCCGGTGAAGAGGTTGAGTTTGTTCCACGCGCTCTCACCGTGGCGTACCAGTATGAGTGTCTTCATTTCTTCTTGTTTTTGGTGTTGTCGAATTTCACCCTTTCACCCTTGGGGAACGGTCCCTGCGGGAACTTTCCCTTGCGGGAGAGGATGATGATGGCTATGCCGGCCAAGATGAAGGGGATGCTGAGCAACTGCCCCATGTTGAGCGCCATGCCTGCCTCGAAGTCCACTTGGTCGTTCTTGACGAACTCCACCAGCAGCCTCACGCACCACAGCACCACCAGCCACCAGCCAAACACCGTGCCACTGCGCAACTGCCCCTTATTCTTAATATAATAGATAAGGCAGCCGACGAAGATGGCCAGGTAGGCGAGGCTCTCGTAGATCTGGGTAGGATGCTTGGGAACAGTCTCCCCCTCACGCAGAAAGATGAATCCCCATGGGAGGGAAGTCTCGTGGCCATAGATTTCGCTGTTGAAGAGGTTGCCAAGGCGGATGAAGCAGCCTGCCAGGGCTATGACGATGACCAGGCGGTCGAGCAGCCACCAGATGTTCATGGCATATTTACGCCAGTAGAGCCACATGGCCAGCAGTATGCCGATAGCGGCGCCGTGGCTGGCCAGTCCCTGGAAGCCTGTGAAACGGCCGCTGCGGAAAGGCCAGACAATCTCCACCCAGTGCTCGGAGGTGAGGAAGTAGTCGGGCTCGTAGAAGAGGCAGTGACCCAGGCGGGCACCGATGAGGGTGGCCAGGAAGACGTAGATGGTCAACTTGTCCAAATAGCCAATATCCACCTGCTCGCGCTTGAACATGCGGGCCAGAATCATGTAGCTGAAAAGGAAGGCGCAGAGGAACCCCAGCGAATAGTAGCGCACATCGAAGGAACCGATGTGGAACATCACCGGGTCTACATTCCATTGTATGGCCAACAGTTGCGTCATTTAGCGTAGTTGATGGCGCGGGTTTCGCGGATGACGGTGACCTTGATCTGGCCCGGATAGGTCATCTCGCTCTGTATCTGCCTTGAGAGGTCGTAGCTGAGCTTGGTGGCGTCGGCATCATTGACCTTGTCGGCACCCACAATGACGCGCAGCTCGCGACCGGCCTGTATGGCGTAGGTCTTGACCACTCCGGGATAGGTCATGGCCATGTCCTCAAGCTTCTTCAAGCGGTTGATGTAGGCTTCCACCACCTCGCGACGGGCACCGGGGCGGGCGCCGCTGATGGCATCGGCCACCTGGATGATGGGCGAGATGAGGTTGGTCATCTCCATCTCGTCGTGGTGGGCACCGATGGCGTTGCAGATGTCGGGGTGCTCCTTGTACTTCTCGGCCAGCTTCATACCGAAGATGGCATGCGGCATCTCGGGGTCGGTCTCGGGCACTTTGCCTATGTCGTGCAGCAGGCCGGCGCGCTTGGCCATCTTGGGATTGAGGCCCAGCTCGGAGGCCATCGTGGCGGCCAGGTTGGCCACCTCGCGGCTGTGCTGCAGCAGGTTCTGGCCATAGGAGGAACGGTACTTCATACGTCCCACCATACGCACCAGCTCATGGTTCATATTCAAGATACCCAGGTCAATACAGGTGCGCTTGCCCACCTCGTTGATGTCCTGCTCAATCTGGCGACGGGTCTTGGCCACCACCTCCTCTATACGGGCAGGGTGAATGCGTCCGTCGGTGACCAGTTTGTGAAGCGAGAGACGTGCTATCTCGCGGCGCACGGGGTCAAAGCCGGAGATGATGATGGCATCGGGCGAGTCGTCGATGATGACCTCCACACCGGTGAGGCTTTCCAGCGTGCGGATGTTGCGACCCTCGCGGCCGATGATGCGGCCCTTGACCTCCTCGTTTTCAAGGTTGAAGACCGACACGGTGTTCTCCACGGCGGTTTCCGTGGCGGTGCGCTGGATGCTCTGGATGACTATCTTCTTGGCCTGCTCGGCAGCGGTGAGCTTGGCCTCCTCGACGATGTCCATAATGGTGGTGGTGGCCTCGGCGCGAGCCTCCTCGGTCATGGTCTCCACCAGCTGTTTCTTAGCCTCCTCGGCACTCATGCCGGCAATGTGCTCAAGCTTGGTGACACTCTCATTGTAGACTTTCTCCACCTCGGCCTGGCGCACATGCAAGGCTTCTATCTGCTTGTTGAGGTTGTCACTGACACCTTTGAGCTCGTTGTTCTTCTTCTGCAGCTCATCCACTTTCTGGGCCAGCGACTGCTCGCGCTGCTTGAGCTTGTTCTCCTGCTCGCGGAGCTTGCTGTTCTGCTCATTGACACGCTTATCGTGTTCACTCTTGAGCTGGAGGAACTTCTCCTTGGCCTGGAGCTCTTTCTCTTTCTTGACCACCTCGCCTTTCTCTTCGGCGTCTTTCAGGACCTGCTGGCTTTTGGCCAGGAGCTTGTTGCGGAGCACCGTAGAGGTGAGCCACATGCCGAGGCCGCCTCCGAGTACCAATCCAATAATAATATACAGTACTGTCATGTTGTGGGTTGTTTTGTGTTGTGGGATTTGGGTTGCCTTCGAGGGCAACGGGCAGTGACAAATAATCCTGCATCCTGTTGTTCCCTCCGGGAGTTATGGTAAACTCTGGACTATTAGGATTTGAGCGCCGGGTGTATCAGCCATACAACCTACCCACCCCTGAGCCGACTCGGTTTGTAAATGGTGTTGAGTTTACAAACTGTTTTGGGTCGGATGCAGGATTTGTTCCAGCACGCTGTCGATAGACTGCAGCCGTTGTTCCAGTGTGGTGTCCTTGTATCGAAGCGAGTCTTGTATCTTGGTCAACTGCGTGATTTGCGTCAAAGCCACCATCGCCAGCAGATCCTGATGGTCGTTGTAGGCATACATCTGGCCGTAGTTCTTGGCCTGTGTGCCGATGGCGTCGGCCGCTTTGCGCAGAGCCTCCTCGTCCTCTGCCGCGACGCGGAGCTTGTATGTGCGTCCCAATATATTCACCGATGCCGCTACCGTTTCCATTTCAGTCCATGTTTCTCAGTGTCTCCAGGCTTTTGTCGATGGCTCGTATCATTTGGTTGAGCTTCAGCTTTATCTCAGCGTTGTCGCCCTTCTCGTTCAACCTGTTCCCTAGTTTTACTAATTTGTTTTCTTCTTTTAAGTTGTTTATTGTTATTTCTTTGTTTCTCAATGCTTCTTCCAGGTCGTGGCATTGCCGTTCTTTCTCGGACACCTCCTGGCGCAGACGCGCTACCTCGTCTGCCAACTGCCTCACCTTGAACTCGATGCCAGTTACCGTTGTCTCGAAATCGAACATGACGTTTTTTGCCATTTACACTATTAAAAGCGGTGCAAAAGTAGTCATTTTTTTGCAAACGGACAAATTTTTTTTCAACACCCCTCTCCGACGTCCCCAGCCACCGACGGCGGAACGCCCTGTACCGCAACCCGTTTGCGCAAGGAAAGAGGGGAGGCGGAAGCGTCACTTCCACCTCCCCTCGGGGGATTGCGCAGGCGTTGTGCAGCCTAACCTTCGATTTCCTTGCGCACTTTCTTGAATGCCTCGATGCATTTGTCGAGGTGTTCGTGCTCGTGGGCGGCGCTGATCTGCACGCGGATACGGGCCTGGCCCTTCGGCACCACGGGGTAGTAGAAGCCGGTGACGAAGATGCCCTCTTCCTGCATCTTGGCGGCATACTGCTGGCTCTTGGCGGCATCGTAGATCATCACGGCGCAGATGGCGCTCTCCGACGGCTTGCAGTCGAAGCCTTCCTCCTTCATGCGGCGCAGGAAGTAGTCGGTGTTCTCGTGCAGCTTGTCCTGCAGGGCGTTGGTCTCGCTCATGAGCTCGAACATGCGGATGCCGGCGGCCACGAGGCCCGGGGCCATGGAGTTGCTGAAGAGATAGGGGCGGCTGCGCTGGCGCAGCATGTCGATGATCTCCTTGCGTCCGGTGGTGAAACCGCCCATGGCGCCGCCGAATGCCTTGCCGAGGGTGCCGGTCAATATCTCAATCTGGCCACGCAGGTTGTAACGCTCGGTGACACCGCGGCCTGTCTTGCCCACCACGCCGGCCGAATGGCTTTCGTCCACCATCACCATGGCGTCGTATTTCTGGGCCAACTCGTAGATTTTGTCCAGCGGGCACACGTTGCCGTCCATCGAGAACACGCCGTCGGTGACGATGATGCGGAAGCGGTTCTTCTGGGCGGCCTTGAGCTGCTCCTCGAGGTCGGCCATGTCGGCGTTGGCGTAGCGGTAGCGCTGTGCCTTGCAGAGGCGCACGCCGTCGATGATGGAGGCATGGTTCAGCGCGTCGCTGATGATGGCATCCTCCTCGGTGAGCAGGGGCTCGAAGACTCCGCCGTTGGCGTCGAAGCAGGCGGCGTAGAGGATGGTGTCCTCGGTGCCGAAGAAGTCGCTGATCTTCTTCTCGAGCTGTTTGTGCAGGTCCTGGCAGCCACAGATGAAGCGCACCGAGGCCATGCCGTAGCCGCGGGCGTCCATACCCTTCTTGGCAGCCTCGATGAGCTCGGGGTTGTCGGCCAGGCCGAGGTAGTTGTTGGCGCAGAAGTTGAGGCACTTCTTGCCTTTCACCATGATCTCCGCTCCCTGGGGACTCTCGATGATGCGTTCGTGTTTGTAGAGGCCGGCGGCTTCGATGTCGGCCAACTCCTTTTGCAGGTGTTGTTGGAACTTAGTGTACATGATTACAATATTTTATGTTGATTTATGCAAACCGTTCAGGGCTACAAAAGTACAAAAAAATATTCATGCAGCAAAAATCTTTCCCTTTTTCCCATTTCCTCCGGGGACCCTCCAGGTATCCGGTAGGTATCCCATAGGTATTTACTTCGACTGAGAACCGATATGGACGCTTATGGACCATTTGAAAAGGACAGGGGTGGCATCAGCCACCCCTATCTCATTGAGTGTCTGCCACTCTGACTCGATGTAACGGCTATTCTATTTTTCCATGAGCTCAATCACTGTTTCCCTGAGGTTGTCAATTTGGCTCATGGCTTTGGAGAAGATTGAAGTGAATGCTTTGGAGTCGGTCAGGTAGAGATCGGCTGTGAGGGCGAAGTTACTGTCGTAAAGCTCTATTTTCACCATTTTGTTACGACTGACATCTCCCATGACTGCGTTCAGATTGACCCTGGTGTAAGGAGAACCGTAGGTAAAGGTCTGCATGAGGCAGACGTACATGGGTGAAGTGTCTCTTGCGTCAATGACTACCCAATATGAGCGCCCTTCCTTTTTGAAGGTGATATCGCCGTCGGAATCGATGGATGGCGAGTATCCCTCGTTGCGGACGAACTGGAATATCTCGTCGCGCAGGGTGCGCTGCTCATAATTGAAGTTCTTCTGACAGAAGGCGCCCGCGGCGGACATCACGGCAAGTGCCAGGAAAAGAATGCGTTTTTTCATGATGTAACTGCTTTGTTGTGAATGGACTTGAATGTTAGTTTGAGCCGTTCTGCGTTAGGGTTACGACGGTTTTTTCTCCGTCGATGGTGACGAGGAACTCTGTCGAGCGGCTGCTGGAACCGGTATTCTGAGTGTAGCGGATGGTGAATTGCGAGGCCTTCTTCTCCTCCAGTTCGCACCACGAGGGGAGCAGCGACACGAGGTAGTACTTCCCTTGCAGCGAGGAGGCGAGCGTGAAGGTGACCGTCCCGCCGGAGGAGGTAAGCTGCTTGGATACAGCGCTTTGCCCCGTGATGGCGAGCGAGCTGCCGGCTCCGCCGCCGTGCGTGGTGGCGGCCTCCTTGGCTTGCTGCCGCAGGTTGATGGTGATGCTTTGGTTGGCGGAGGCCCCCTTGCTTTGCACCCGCATCGAGCCAGTGCGCCGCTGCGACGACTGGTTGGCGCTGAAATAGACGGTGAAGGAGTAGTCGCTTTTCTCCACCACCTTCCCCCACGAGGGCAGGTTTACCACGTCGTATTCATCGGCCACAAGCGAGGTGGAGAACGAGATGCGGCCACCGCCACTGGGCAGTTCCGGACTATAGTGAAAGTCAAACGGATGCTCATTGACAATCAATATGTTCCGCGACGGTGCGCCGCCCCGGTCCTCCCTGGAGACAGGCTTCGGCGCAGGTTTCTTGTGCTTTCCACCTGCGCTGCACTGGGAAATCGGCTTGCGGCAGGTCGGGCATTTGGGAACCAACTTTTGAGGGGCCTGCGCCTGGAGCGCAAGCACAAAAGCCAAGGTTGCCATCATGGCCAATAGTCGTTTCATAGCATCAAGTGTTTAATCCGTTTCAGAATATGTAACCCACCGAGAGCAAGAGGCTGCTGTTGCGATGCTTGTACTTCTCGAGAGGGTCTGTCGAAGAGACAAATTGGGGATCGCCCGCATGGAAGAATCCGCCAATCTGGTTGTTCACACTCTCAAAATACTGCTCGTTGGCGATATTCGACAGGCCAATATTATAGGTCACCCCGAAGAGGAAACGCCCTATGGCATAGTCGGCTCCCAACCGCAGCTGGAGATTGAAGCGGTTGAACGGGCTTGTGGTTGTGGAGCCGCCATCGTATGTCTCGGAGCTGCCGGAGGTGTACCTTTGTGCGTAGGAGTACTCACCAGTGAAGAGGTTCACCGTCTGGCTCACACTGCTTTTGTAGGTAGTCCCCAGGTAGTTTCCGCTGCCATCGTTGTAGGTGTACTCGATCTGGCTGCTCATCTTCGTCTTGCCCGAAAGGCCCACCCCGAACACAAGGCCGCCCTTGAAGGTGAGTGTCTGGCTTGGGGCTACGTCGAAAGAATAGGTGGCCAGCGCGGGGATGTCCATATAGGTGAAGCTGAACTTCTCTGTGCTGCTCTGCTCAACACTATATCTGTGAGACCAGTTATCCGTGGTGAAAGACCAGTCGCTGCTCCGGAACTTGTTGGAGAAGTGGTGGAACGAGAAGGCCAGACCCGTGGAGAGGCCGAAGCCGCCGACGATGGGGATGCTCACGTTGCCGTGGAACTCGAAGCCTATGCCCGAGGAGTAGTCGGGCTTGGTGCCGGCGGATGTCAGGTTGTTCACGCCATAGTTGATCACGCCGCCCACGTCGGGGCCTTTGAAACTCACGTGAGGCGTGCTGACCAGCATGCCGATGCCCGCATCAATGCGAATCCCACCCTCGGCTGCGGAACGTGCCCGCCTCGGCTGCCGGACCACTACCTTTACCGTCTTGCTTCCGGCCTTCACGACGAAGTAGTCGTTTCGCTCCGAAGAAGTGGTGTTGGGGGCCACATTGACGGTGAAGGAGGTCATCGTCTTGTTCGAGATGGTCACCCAGGAGGGAACCCCTGTGATGATGAAGTCAGCCGTGTCTGTCGACACCGCATAGGTGGCGTGTCCGCCGTCGGCACCCCGGAGCCGCAACTCCTGGTCGTCGGGCGACCCGTCGAGCAGGAGGTAGGTGGCGTGCTGGATTGTCTGCCCGGCCTGTGTCAGCTTCACATTGATTCGTTTTTTCCCGGCCTGCACAACAAAGTTCGCCGTGCGCATCCGCGTCAGGCGGTTGGGCTCCACCAACACATGAAACGACTCCTTCTCCTTCTCCACAAAACTGATCCACGACTGCCCGCCCGAGGTGATCGTGTAATCAGGGGCATTGGTGGCGACGTCGAATTTGAAGGTGCACCCCTCCGAGTAGCTGCAATGGATCGAGAAGTCGCCGGTGTTGCCATTCACCTGCAGGGTGGTTTCGCTCGAGACCTGCCGTTGCCCCTGTCGTGGCCCCCGCTGGGCCGGTGCCGACCCATCTGGGTGCTTGCCCTTGTATTGACATTCCTTAATGGTTTTTCCGCATGTTTTGCATTTCGGGGAAACAACCTGCCCGGATGCACTTCCGAAGAGCATCCCCAGGGCCATAAAAACAAGTATAATCTTTTTCATACACAATGCATTTTTATTATTAAAAGTCCATACGTTCATGAGTGTCGAGCCTGCGCCAGGCTCCGGCGCCGCTCTTGGGTTCGTTGTTCTGGAAAGAGCCGGTGAAGTAGAGCGTGTCGGTCACCATCCAGAAGGTGCCCTCCTTGAGGTTGTCGTTTTCGAACACCCCCTCGAAGCTGTTTCCGTTCCGGTATTCCAACTTCCCGTCTCCGTGACGTTTTCCGCCCTGCATCGATCCCGTATAGCGTAGACGCCCGTCGGGGTCGCTGTCGTAATAATCCAGCACCCCTTCTCCATCGGGCAACCCGCTGAATTCAGGCCCCTGCCAGTAGCCCAGCGCGGTGCTTATCCTTGTTCCGGACTCTTCTCCTGCCTGTTCTTCAGGCTTTGCACCGGCATACTTCACCACCAGAAGCACGGCCAGCCCCACCACCAGAACGGCTGCAGAGATCCAGGCCACCCTCTTGGTGAGTCTCTTCCTTATGTACTGCAGGTATTTGCTACCCCATGGGGCTACGGGATGCTCGCCCCGCAGCATGCCTGCCGCATAGTCTGCCAGCTGCGCCGCACGGGGACGGTCCCAGGTCTCGCGCGCAAGGCAGGCCTGCATGGCGGCATTCAGTTCGCGCGAGAAACCCGAAGGCAATTCAGGCATATCAAAGCCCATTTTGAAAGCCACTCCGCCCAGACCCTCTCCGCCTGGCCCGATGAAGGGTACGTTGCCGGTAGCCAACTCGAAAATACACACACCCAGGCTCCACACATCGCTGGCCATGATACTCTCGGCATTCGAGCTGAAGCGTTCCGGCCCCATGTAGGCTATGGTGCCTGCGCTCTTGAGGGCCTCGCTGGTACCCGAACTGCTCAAGGCCGAACGGCTGATGCCAAAGTCGGTAATCACAAAGCGTCCCGAACTGTGCAGCAGCACATTGGCAGGCTTGATGTCCTGGTGGATGATAGGTGGCATCTGCCGGTGCATATAGGCCAGGCCGGCCGCCACATCGTGGATAAACTGCCATATCTGCTCCTCTCCCATACGTCCACAATAGCGTCCCGCAGCACCATCGGCACAATAGTCCATCACAAGGAACGGGCGTCCCTCATAGAAGTCGAAGTAGGTCGCGGTCAGGAGGTTGTCGTGCTTCATGTGCTGCACGCGGGTATACTCGCGCGTAAACGCCGCTTCACCCTCGGCATCGGTGCGTTGGTAGAACTTCAGTGCCACCGTCAGCCCATTGAGCATGACGTCCTCTGCCATCCATACCTCACCAAACGACCCTTCCCCCAACTTACTCCGCAGCCGGTACCTTTCTTTAATCAGTATATCTTTCTGTAGTGTATCCATAACATTTTCTATTGTTCTTCTGGTTCGTCGGTATTAGAATTGCTCAAAATATTCCCTGCTTGTTCTGGTACACTTGGACCTTTTTCCGGTGCTAGTTTCGGGCTCTTAATGCTGTCACTACTCATCCTAGCGTTATCTATGATTTCTTTTATGGCATCTTCGCGAGACTTGTCTCTTCTGTTGGTGCCCTCTTCCGTCCCGTCTTTCCCAGGTTTGCGCTGATTAGTCCTACCTGTAGCGGGCTTCTTCAATGCAGTCGTACTATCAGCATTGCCCGGCGGTAGTATTGTGTCTGTTGTGACTATTGTGTCCGCAGGCGATACATGCTTTACTTCTGAGCTATGGGCTAACATATAGCCGGCAGCAACACCTAATGCTATGCCCAGGATGGCCAAGGAAATCCATAGCCAGGTGAGTTTACGGCGAGGCAACTCCGGAATGACGCTCGACTGCGGAGTTTGCTCGCCTACCACAGGAGGCCACTCGTCGGCAACCGCCGGCGCTTCAACCACCTCGCATAGAATGGTGGTAACATTATCATACCAGTTTTGCCGCTCCGCAGCAAGAAACAGCTCCTGAACGCTTTCACGCAAGGAACTGCGGTGCATCGTGATAACATCGCAGATATTCTCCTCTGAAATGGGATCTCCGTCAAAGAGGCGGCCATCGTCGAAGAGAACGCCGGACAGGCCGTCACTACAGAGCAGGATAATGTCCCCCTTGCCCACGTAGGCCAACCGGCTTTCAGGGTCGGACCGCTCCTCTCCTCCGCCCAGGCAGCGGGTGATGATATTGCCATTAGGATGCGCAAATGTGGCCTCGTAGGGGATCACGCCTCTCTGCACCAGTTCCTGCACATACGAGTGGTCCTCGGACACCATAGAGATACGAGGCTCCGGCTGTGGGCGATACAGGTAGCAGCGACTGTCGCCGCACCAACTCACAGTCAGTTCATTCCCCACAAGCCATGCAATGAGGAGCGTGGAACCCATCCCCTCGCATTCCTTATGTTTGTGGGCATGACTGCGGATGCGCTTGTCGGCATCACGTATCACTCCTTCCATATAGAGGCTTCTCGCCTGGTGGCTACCGGCAATACCCGGATTCACCTTGCCCTCGGCGAAGGCCTCCGCCACCGTGTCCACGGCAATCTTCGACGCCACCTCGCCGGCATTGTGCCCTCCCATGCCGTCGGCCACAAACATCAGCAACCCCATGGGCCCGAGGTCTACAGCCTCGTCAAAGCCTGCCTGCCGGTCTGGATGAGCGACGTCGCATATCAAGCCGTAGTTGTCCTCATTGCCCTCTTGAGGGGCGTCGGGATTGAATTTGCCAGCCGCATCAGTGCGGGCCGCAATACGGTATTTGATTGTCTTGCTCATTTCTTTCCTTTCTTTTTACTGGCTTTCACTTCCGGTTCTTTTGACAGTTTCCTCCTGGCAGAAGGGGCGTCCCCTCTTCTTTCCATGGAGGGTATGACGAGCGTAAGCTTTTCATCCTTATTGATTATCACACCACACAGACGGAATTCAATGATACCAATAGAGGTGATGACCGGTTCCACAAAGATGCCTCCCAGGACGTTGGATGCCCCGATGGGGTTGGACACCTCGTAAGTGTCGCCATTGGACTTGATATTGATTTTTTTCTTGAAAGGTGAAAGCAGTTGAAGCGAGTCCTTCTCCTGCTTGACAAGGAGAACCCATCCGTCCACATCGCCTTTCTGCGAACCCATGGAGATTCCGTCGTATGTGCTGTCCAGTTCCAGCATGTAAAGGAGTTCGTCCTTGCGGCACGCCTTTTTGGCCTGTACGCTGTCCAGTTCCATAGGCTTGTCGAACCGGATGGTCAGTTTGCGTCCTTGGCCATCATAAGAGTCTTTGTATTCCTGAAAGAGTGGGTCGTCTTCCCACGGACGGACGACGGCCGGCGGAATAAGCAATCCGCCGTTTATCCTGACGGCAAAGGAAGGAACGTCGTTAAAGGAGCTTTTGCCCTCCTGCGTGTAGGTATATCCACTACTGTCGCAAATAACGTATGAGCGAGTAACGCCTACCAAGACATCCTCCAGACACATGGCCACCAGTTGTGGATTGGTCGAGGAAAACATGGACTTGTAATCCAGCTGCGCAACACATTTGTGCAACGGAAAAAAAATCGACAGGCAGGTTGCCACTATGGCAATGGAAATTCTATTCATAGTCATGCTGTTTTTTTAATTGTTATCTGATTGCAGAGATAGGGACTATGTATCCCAAAGTTTCACCGAGACCACCTGATATGATACCCACCACAGAATATTTACCATTCTCATCCATGTAATATACCGGTCCCCCAGAGTTGCCGTGTTCAAAGTTGCGGTTAGTGGTCAGAATGATGCCTCCGTATAGACCGTCTTGAGACACGGTTGTATGACTCAACAATGGCTGTATCTTCCCGTTGCGGACGCCTTCACCTAATGGGAAACCCAGAACGACCAACTGTGTACCACGTTTCAGGTTCCTGCTGAGTTCGGCATTGTAGGTGAGCCCATTGGAGCCACCACGCCTATAGTAGGCATAGTCCGTATCGCCTCCATCTCCAAGGGGGGCATGCCTGATGCGGTATCCCTCGTCGGTTTGTTTTTCTTTGTACCCCGTGTTCCGGTCACACGTCGCCGCAGAACTATAGAAGTCTAACCGGTCTCCCATAGGGGATATGGCTTTAATATGAGCCTCCACTTTAGCACCATTGTAGTTTAATACGTTGAGCAGGTATAAGAATTTGTTTATCCCACCACAGCCCCAATAGTCCCAGGGTTCCACCACGTGGTGCGCTGTAACAAAGCGGCCATCGGACAGCATAAATCCTGTACCGCTGCCTCCTTGTACAGTGCCTATGTCTTCTATCTTTATCTCGTCACCCGCGTTCCATTCCATAACCTCTCCATCTCCAGTGGTAATCCGGTATCCTGCAATCTCAACATAGTACACGTATCGGTCAAGTCCATTAAGTGCAGAGTCCGAACTTGGGACAGGACCAGGTCTTCGCTTGAGCCTCTTCACATCACTCTGCAAAGCCGCTATGATCTTGTCCTTGGCTTTCATATCGGTTGCCATATTATCCTGCTCCTTCTTCATGCTGTCAATCATCTCCTTCTGTCGACCTGCATCGGCACGCAACTCGCGGTTTTCCTTGTTGAGCAGTATGGTAGACAGTGCACCGCCGACGATAGCCACACCCAGCAGAATAGACAATGCCGTGATGGCCCGCTTGTAGGGACGGAGGGCCTGCTGGCGGAAGAGGCTCAAGCGATTGGTGAGATTGATGCTCTTCACCAGACTGCCGGCACCTTCTCTGACCATAAATCCGATACGCGGACCGCCGGAAGAGAGTTGTATCTCGTCGCCATTCTGGAGGTACCATTCATTTTCCACCTTTCTGCCATTGAGATAGGTGGAGTTGGTCTTGCTCAACTGCACCAGCTTCCATCCATTGCCGTCCTTGACAATGGCGGCATGGCGGCGACTGACCGTCTTGCAGTCCTCGCCGAAGCGGATGCCGCACTGGCTGTCACGACCTATCTCTATCTGGTCCACGATGACCTTTTGTGTCTCGCCGGCACGGTGCTTCTCGCTAGAGGTACGGAACTCCAATTCGTAGAACCTACGGCCGGAGCCCCCGAATACTGATTTCATTCCTGCCCCCATTGAGCCGGAAAAAGAACGCTTGTAGTTGGTTGATTCTGTCATGTCTTATGTTTATTATTATGTATTCATCTAATTATGTTATACTTGTCGCTATGAGGCTTCCACCCTTATGGTGACATCGCCTATCGTGATTATGTCACCCACCGCCAGGGCCTTCGGGCTCTCCGTCGTAACCTCCTGCGACCCTACGAAGGTGCCGTTGAGCGATGGACGCCATGCACCGGCCTCCTGCACCCACTGGCCGTCCCACAGATACCAGCATTTCTCGCCGGAATCGTACTCAAACGTGCAGTGCGCGCGTGAGATATAGGTGCTCATGGTCTCCTTGACGGGAAGGTCGTTGTGCAGGGAAGATGCCAGGCGCCCCATGCGCAGCACATTGGATTGTCCCCGTCCAAGCTGCAGGGGATACACTCTTCCCGGCTCTTCGCCCTGCATGATGCGCAGGCTCCAATGGGTAGGATTCTCCACATGGAGAGTGGGAGCCATCTGGTCCGGCACGTCATCGACACCCGGCATGAGCCGCAGCACGTCGGACACATTTTGGAGGCGACGCGTATAGTTGGGCTGGAGGCATCCTTCTATCACTGGCATCCATACGTCGGCCTGGGGGTGCCGCCTGAGGGCGTCGCGGTTCCACCGCCCTTTCCTGCCGTTCTCGCAATAGCGCTCCATATCGTCATCGGTGTCCAGCGGGCCGAAAGGAAGCTTGTGGGTCAGTATCTGATAGAGCATCACGCCGAAGGAGAATATATCCGTCGTGGGGCGCACCGTGGCGTTGCCCGAGGGGGGACGCACCTGTTCGGGAGGCATGTAGATGAAGGTGCCCATGATCTCCTTCGGGGCGCCCGTGATACCGCGTCGCGTCATACGGTGGTTCTGGTCGCCACTGATGCCGAAGTCGGTAAGCACGGCCGTGCCGTCGCCCCGGAGAAGCACATTCTCCGGCTTCAGGTCGCGGTGGACCTTCCCCTCGCGGTGCAGGGCATCCAGTCCGAGCAGCACTTGCTTCATGGCGCGCTCTATCCTCACACTTCCCATGCTCACCGCGCGGCCCAGGTCGCCTCCATCGCAGTACTCCATCAGGATGTAAGGGTTCCCCCTGTGTTCACCCTTGCCGAGGGAGTGCACCAGGTAGGGGCTGTCTATCCTGCCCGTGGTGTATTCCATCTCGAAGCGCTTGAGCACCTTGTCGCGCTCGTCGGGCATGATGCACCACATCTTGAGCAGCTTCAACGCCGCCACCTTGCCCTGTGGGTCCGTCACCTTGAACACCTGCCCGAAAGAGCCTTCGCCCAAGGTCTTCTCCACACGGTAGCGCCCGTCCACAACATCGCCGCTGCGCAGGTCTACCCGTTCCATCAGGTGAGCTGTGTTGGTTTGTTCTCGGTGAAGACAAAGCGGCTCGAGCCGAGCACCACGGTGTCGCCCTCTTCGAGCCTCATACGCCGCGAGGCGATGATGGCCGTGGTGTGGTAGGTGCTCTTGTCCTCGATGTACCAGCCGTCGGCGTCATGCGTCAGTATGGCTTGGTGCGATGAAATGGTGTTATCGAAGGGGACGGTGTTGTCGCGGGTCAGCTCGAAGCCGTCTCCCTTGCATATCACCACCCTGTGCGACAGGTCTGAGGCGCTGCCTTGTGCAACCCCGTCCAGGTGGCACAGGTAGCAACTCGCCTCGCCCACAGGACGGTTCCAGGGGTTGATGGTGCCTTTCCCCGAGATGGGTCTGCCGGGAGGAAGGGTGCCGCTGAAGGGTTGCGAAGCGGGGCGCGCCTCCGGGGCGGGGGCTTCGCCTTGCGGCGGCTCGGGGCGGCGGCGGCCGGCACCGCCGGCATTCATCTGCGTACCGCCGTTGTTGAAGTCACGGTGGGCTACCGTGCGGACGCGGTCCGGGGTGGATTCGGAGGCACCGCCGCCGACACGGAAACCGCCACCGGTGGCCTCGCTGATGGTGGCCGCGGGTTGGAACGCATCGTTCGACCGGGCGGAGCTCCGTGTATTGAACGACGGACCCGGGTCGGCACCTCCCAATTCGGCATTGCACTTGATGCAGCGTTGCACGCTGTCTTCGTTTACATAACCACAATTCTTACATCTCATGGTTCTTCTCGGTATAATGGCCCACCGATACCCTATGTGGACGGTTTTCGTTGGTTTTGGAAGGCATATAAAAAAGAAGCGCGGGTATCTGAATCATCGCTCATCCCGTGCATAAAGGCCTTCGCATTGCCCACCTACCGAAGATAAGCAACATCTACGCCCACGCTGACAATATACACAAGACTATGTATATCATCACCATCGGACATTGACCTTGCCTTATCGTGCGGTAGGTGATGAGAAGTTGCGAAGTTCTTATGCACCGCAGATAAAACGTATTCAACGTCTTTCCTATAATGTCCTGTCCCTCACTCTCTTGCAATGCACATGCAAGTGTATTGGACGGAGCAAAGATACGATAATTTCCCCATTCGGGACGAGAAAATGTGAAAAATTGTTGCAAAACAGGCCGGTCGAGCCCCCTGCCACACCCCCTTCCCCCAGGGGACCCTCCAGGTATCCGGTAGGTATCCCCTAGGTATTTACTTCGACTGAGAACCGATATGGACGCTTATGGACCACATGACGAAAAAAGGCAAGGCCCCTGGGTTGGGACAGGGGCCTTGCCATGAGGTCGGAACCGAAGTGCGGGGCTACTTGTTGTAGCGCTGGCACTCCTTGGGGGTGACGCAGGTGCCGGTGGCGCGGGCCACGAGGATCTTCTCGGGCAGCACCTCGGCCGCCGAGGCGCTGATCTCCGGCAGGGGCCGGATGACCTTGTAGGCCTCGAAGCTCATCTTGCGGCTCGTGTTGCCGACGTGGGTGATTTCGCCGTAGGCCTCGATGTAGTCGCCGGCGTAGACGGGAGCCTTGAACTCGACCATGTCGTAGGCACAGAAGAGGCCCTCGTCGCCGTCCTGGATGATGAGGAGCTCGGTGGCCACATCGCCGAAGAGGTGAAGCATGTGTGCGCCGTCCACCAGGTTTCCACCGTAGTGCGCGTCCTTGGCGCTCATCCGGACGCGAAGCATTGATTTGACTGCCATTTTTCTAATCTTTAATTGTTTATATAATGATATGTTTATCCGCTGATAATCAACCGCTCCTCCCCTCTCACCATGCCTCTTCCCCATCCATTCCCACCCTGCAAAGATACGCAAAATTGTTTAACACGCTAAAAAAAACAAAAAAAGTGTTTAGCGCACTAAACACTTTTTTCTGAATAAAGGGATGGTTCCCTCTTACTTCTTGATGATGTAGTCGACGAAGATGCCGGGGGTCTTGACGGTCTCGGGGGCGATGCTGCCGGTGGCGACAATCTCCTGGGGCTCGACGATGACGGTGTCGGCGGCGGTGGCCATCATGGGGCAGAAGTTCTGGCTGGTGCCCTTGTAGACCAGGTTGCCGTCCTCGTCGGCGATGTTGGCGCCGATGATGGCGACATCGGCACGCACGGGCTTCTCCAGCAGGTACTCCTTGCCGTCGACGGTCACCTTCTGCTTGCCGTTCTCGACCACGGTGCCGAGGCCGGTCTGGGTCAGCACGCCGCCCAGGCCGGCGCCTGCGGCGCGGATCTGCTCGGCCAGGGTGCCCTGCGGCTGGAGGGTCACCTTCAGCTCGCCGCTGTTCATCTGGTCGATGGTGTTGTTGTTGGTGCCGATATGGGTGGCGATGAGTTCCTTCACCTGATGGTTGGTGATGAGCTTGCCGACGCCCACCTCGGGATAGGCCGTGTCGTTGCAGATGATGGTGAGGTCCTTGACATTGCGGGCCACCAGTTCGTCGATAAGGGCGATGGGGTTGCCCACGCCGAGAAATCCTCCGACCATTACGGTCATGCCGTCCTTGATCTTGTCGGCGGCCTCTTTTACTGTGACAAATTTGTTCATGATATATACTATTTTATTTGTTGTTTCGTTACCAAAATCAGCGTGCAAATATACACCATTTTTTGCAACTGGTAAAAAAAATTTGTCCAAGTTGCAAAATATGAGTACTTTTGCAGTTGCAAATCAAAGCAAGAACAAGATGAAAAGACTGCTTTTAGTGCTTGTAATCATGCTGTTTGGCACGGTTGCCGGTGCACAGGAATATGTGGAGCCCACGGAGAAATGGAAAGTGGCCGAAGTGTGGGGAAACAACTACCATGGATGGACGTTCCACCAGGATTGGGAGGTAGACTTCACGGTGGAGAATCAGGACGGCCGTTTCACGCCGAGCGACGAGGAGATTGCCGATGCAGAATACCTCATACAGAAACGCATCGCCTACGTGAACCGCGACCACTACAACCAGGGCGGCATGTGCCCCATCATCGACGAGCACATGCGCAAGTACCGCCGCCAGTATGTGGGGTTCACCAACGACCGCGGCGACCACATCATCTGGGCCAACTTCCTGTGGGACGACAACCTGACCGACGAGCGGCTGGCCTCCGACGTGCTGCTCACCAAGGGCGGCTGCGGCCACTTCTGGCATCTCAAGTGCAACCTCACCACCCGCAAGGTCTACGGCCTCGAAGTCAACGCCTCCAACACCGACGAGAACGGCGACGACATCATCCAATACCTCCCCCGCGCCAAGAAGCCCGGCCCGCGCATCAGCAAGCCCAAGGATCGCGGCAAGAAGCAGAAAGTGCGCAAGACCGGCATCATCCACGGCCCGGAGGACAAGGTGTTCAACTAATCTGGAATGGAACTCAAATCGCTTATTTTCAAGTTTGTAAAATTCGGTTTCGTAGGCGCTCTCGGGGCTGTTATCGACTTCGGCCTGACGGCTCTCTGCAAAGGCATCTTCGGGATGCCGGAACTGCTGGCCAACGCCATAGGGTTCACCGTCGCCGCCACGAACAACTACATCCTCAACCGCACGTGGACGTGGAGAAGCACCTCCAAAAATGTCGGCGTCGAATATTCCAAGTTCTTCATCATCTCCCTTATCGGGCTGGGGCTCAACTCGCTCATCGTATTCCTGCTGAAGGACATCAGCCTTGTGCCGCGCTTTGTCGAAACCACGCTCGATTGGGACTTCTGGGTAGCCAAGATCATCGCCACAGCCGTCGTCACCCTCTGGAATTTCTTCGGCAACATGCTTTTCACCTTCAAGAACAGCAAACAATAAACATATATTATGGAAATCCTATCCAATAGAATCCTCAACATGGCCGAGAGCGAAACCCTCGCCATGACCGCCAAAGCCCGCGAACTGAAGGCTCAGGGCAAGGATGTCATCAGCCTCTCCATCGGCGAGCCCGACTTCAACACCCCCGAGGTGGTGAAAGAGGCCGCCAAGAAGGCCATAGACGACAATTTCACCCACTACCCCCCCGTGCCCGGCTACCCCGACCTGCGCGAAGCCATCTGCGAGAAATTCCGCCGCGACAACGGACTGGACTACAAGCCCGAGCAGATTGTGGTCTCCACGGGTGCCAAGCAGAGTATCTACCAGCTGGTGCAGTGCCTGGTCAACCCCGGCGACGAGGTGATCATCCCCACCCCCTTCTGGGTCTCCTACAAGGAAATCGTGCGTGTGGCCGAGGGCAAGTGCGTCTATGTGAAGACCAGCCTGGAGAACGACTTCAAGGTGACTGCCGAGCAGCTCGAGGCCGCCATCACCCCCAAGACCAAGCTCATCATGTTCTCCTCCCCCTCCAACCCCACCGGCATGCTCTACAGCAAGGAGGAGTTGCACGCCATCGCCCAGGTGGTGGCCCGCCATGAGAACCTCTTCGTCATGGCCGACGAGATCTACGAGCACATCAACTTCGTGAGCCGCCACGAAAGCATCGCCCAGTTCCCCGAGGTGAAGGAGCGCGTCATCACCGTGAACGGCGTGGCCAAGGGCTTCGCCATGACCGGCTGGCGCATAGGATTCATCGCCGCCCCCACCGTCATCGCCAAGGCTTGCAACAAACTACAGGGCCAGGTGACCAGCGCCACCTGCTCCATAGCCCAGAAAGCCACTGTCTGCGCCATGCTCCTTGACCCCAAGGATTCAAAGGACATCATCGACATGCGCAACATCTTCCAGCAGCGCCGCGACATGGTGTACAGACTGCTGTGCGACATTCCCGGCCTCAAGGTGCGCCTGCCGCAGGGAGCCTTCTACTTCTTCCCCGATGTGAGTGCCTACTACGGCAAGTCCTGCAACGGCCGCAAGATAGAGAACTCCACCGACATGGCATTCTACCTCCTCGAGGAGGCCGGTGTGGCCACGGTGATGGGCAGCGCTTTCGGCGACGACGCCTGCATCCGCCTCTCCTACGCCACCAGCGAAGACCTTCTCCGCGAAGCCATGCGCCGCATCAAGGAGGCCCTCGCCAAGCTGGCCTGAGCTCCGACTGTAACAACAGCGAGGGCTGCCCTGGGGCAGCCCTCGTTCTGTTTTCAATAGTTCTGTTTGTTCACCTCGAAATAGGCCTGCGGATGGTTGCAGACGGGGCAGACATCGGGAGCCTTGGTGCCGACCACGATGTGGCCGCAGTTGCGGCATTCCCACACCTTCACCTCGCTCTTGGCGAAGACCTCCTGGGCCTCCACGTTGTGCAGCAGGGCGCGGTAGCGTTCCTCGTGGTGCTTCTCGATTTCACCCACGCCACGGAACTTCTTGGCCAGCTCGGGGAACCCTTCGGCCTCGGCAGTGCGGGCGAAGTCCTCGTACATGTCGGTCCACTCGTAGTTCTCACCCTCGGCGGCAGCCAGCAGGTTTTCGGCCGTGGAGCCGATGCCGTTCAGTTCCTTGAACCACAGTTTGGCATGCTCCTTCTCGTTGTCGGCGGTCTGGAGGAAGAGGGCGGCAATCTGCTCGAAACCTTCCTTCTTGGCCTTCGAGGCGAAGTAGGTGTACTTGTTGCGGGCCTGGCTCTCGCCGGCGAAAGCGGCTTGCAGGTTCTTCTCGGTCTGAGTGCCGGCATAGGGGTTGGTCTTGGGTTCCTCGACGGGAGCGAACTTGTCCTTGCCTTGCTTGCACTTGGGGCATTTCCAATCGGCAGGCAGTGCCTCGAAAGCGGTGCCAGGGGCTATGTTCTGGGTGGGGTCTCCCTGAGCGGGGTCGTAGACATACCCGCAGACGGTGCATTTGTATTTCTTCATGTCTTTATGTGTTTTAGGGGTTATCTTTGCCTGTATCCATTTGTTTCTCATGCTGTTATCCAGCGGCTACACCTACCGGATATCATGTGCAAAAGTAGTAAAACTTTTTAATACGGCAAGATTTTTTTCACAAATATGTTGCAGACATCGAAAAACGGGCATCCGGCGCAGTTCCGTCCGAATCAACCGAGGCGCTGCTTCACGTTGCGGATTATATCGCTGTAGTGGAATCCGATCATGGCCATGAGACTGCGTTGCATGAGGGCGAAGCAGGCTATGAAGAGGAAGGGGGCGAAGGTGTAGTCGTACCACGCGGCGAGGTGGTTCACGGCTATGTAGACGACGAGGGTTACGCCAGTCACCAGCTCAATCTCGGCGGTCACCATGCCGGGCGTGTATGGCTTGCCGGTGCGCAGGAGCTTGATGCCCACGATGTGGATGATGCCCTCGAAGATGCAGAAGGTGGCCATCGTTAGGGCGAACAGGGGCACGCGGTCGCCGAAGAAGAAGGGCACGACGGTCATCACATAGATGAACACGGCGGTGATGAGGCGGCTGGCCTTTTGGGTTTCCAGGCTGATCTCGGTCTGTAGGATGTTGGCCGAGATGAGGTCGAGGAAGCCGCCCGGGTAGCGCCCCTCCTCCCACTCGTGCAGCACGAAGAGGAACGACATGAAGACGGCGAACTGCTGGATGACCGTAAGGCCGTCCATGAACATCGCCACCAGCACAATCAGCAGCAGGGCAATCACCGTGTAGATTTCCAATGCGTAATGTTTCATAATGTGTTTCATTGTTTTATGCTTTTTGGGTTGTACATTCTGTTATGTTTTCGGGCTGCAAAATTACGGACTATCATTCATGTAGCCGTTACCCGACAGGGGGAAGAAATTACCTTTTTCTACGGATGTGGGATTTTTTGTGTATCTTTCCTCTTTAAATATGGCCTCGAAAACCGTGCGAAAAAGGGCAAATGGGTAAAGATGGGCAATGCGGCGGCATGACAGGAGGTGCTGTCCGTAGGGTGATCCGATATGTGGTCGAGCGAGGCTATGGAGATA
>JAGAYN010000035.1 GCA_017940465.1 Bacteroidales bacterium
GGCACTTCGGGCACCTCGGCCTGCGCCACCAGCGGGGTCTCGTCGGCGCGGTTGAGGAAGAGCAGCGTGGTGCCAGCCACGACCAGCAGCGCCACCGCCGCTGCCACGCGGCGCCACAGCACCACAGGCTCGCGCCGCAGCAGGCGCTCCTTGTCCGGCAGGGTGGCCAGGACGGGGCTGACCTTCACCGAGGCCACCTCCTCCATCTCCTCGGCCAGCCCGGGGTGGGCGGCCAGGAAGCGCTCCACCTCGCGGCGCTCGGCGGGGGTGAGGGCATCGTCGGCATAGCGCATCAGCCAGCCTTCGTAGTTGTCAAGTGTTATCATCTGTAATCCTCCAATAGTT
Source organism: Bacteroidales bacterium (assembly GCA_017940465.1). GTDB lineage: Bacteria > Bacteroidota > Bacteroidia > Bacteroidales > P3 > Colimorpha. The sequence goes on from JAGAYN010000035.1 coordinate 346, forward strand.
TCTTTAATGTCATGCGTGCACGGAAGAGGTAGACCCCCACCTGCTGCTCGCTGAGGCCCGTCATGGCGGCCATGGCGGCATAGTCGTAGCCCTCCAGGTCGCGCAGCAGCACCAGCGCCCGCTGTTGCTCGGGCAATTGGGCCAGGGCCTGCGCCATGGCGTCGCGCAACTCGAAGGCCTCGTGCTGGGCGTAGGCCTCGGCAGGCGCGTCAGGTGCGGAGCGGCGCACCACCTCGTCGTGGCGGTGCAGGTCTATCAGCCTCCGGTAGAGCGTCCGCACCAGGTAGCCTTTGGCTGTCGCCGTCTCCACCTCCGTGCGACGCTCCCACAGCGTAAGGAAGACGTCCTGGACGGCATCCTGCGCCGCGGCGCTGATGTTGCTGTAGCGCAGCGCGAAGCGGTAGAGGTCGTCGCTGCACTGGTGCACGGTGTGGTTATATTCGCTGACGGTCATTCGGAACGGTTTCTTGGCGCGTTACATACAATATACGCACATCCCCACCCCGATATTACAGCCCACGGAAAATATTTCCGCGCCACCCTGCAGGTATCCGCCTCCTATCCGGCAGGGGTCTTCGAGGGCTGTTCTTTAACTGTTCCTTAACTGTTCCTTAACTGTTCTTTAACCGGAACGCCTGTGGGGGAAAGGAAAAGGGGGGATATCCAATAGAACGGATTTCCCCCCGTTTTGTTTCATGAAAATGAAAAAAAATCCCAACGCTTTCACGTCCCTGCCCATGTGGGGCAAGGAGATGGTTTTGACGCGCGGAAATCGAGGCTACTTGAGGTAGTACTCCACGGTGGTCACCACGCGCACCTTCTTCACCTGCGGGGTGTTCTCGTCGAGGTCCTCCACCTCGAAGTATCCCTGCGAGGCGGTGCGCATCTTGCCGATGCGGCTGTGGCTGTTCTTGGCAAACTCGTTGGCAGCCGTGCGGGCGTTCTCCAGGCTCTCGGCAATCATGGACGGCTTGATGTCGTTGAGGCCCAGGTACTGGTAGTCGGCGTAGCTGCTGGCCAAGATGTTCTGGTTCACCAGGTCGGTCTCGAGCGTCTGCTGCAGCTTGCGCACGAGGTCGAGGTTCTTGGTGAAGACCGTGACCGTCTGGTTGGCCTGGTAGCGGTAGGTGATTTGCGAGGTGTTGTTGGCCCAGGTATAGCGGTCGTCGTAGTTGGCTGTACCCACCTTGATTTCCTCCTCGGGGAAACCGGCCTCGCGCAGCAGGCGCACAATGGCGTCGTTGTTCTGCCGGAGGGTGCCGCGCAACTCGGCCAGCGAGTTGGACTTCTCGTTGTAGCTGATGCGCCACACCACACGGTCCGCCGGCACCTCCTTCTCGCAGAGGCCGCGTACCTTTACGGTGTCGTCGTATGACTTCAGTGTCTTCACAGTCCAGACCATGAACAGGCCCAGCACCAGAGCGGCCAGCACTATGCTGCCGCCTTGAATCATGTTTTTCTTAAACGGAACATTCTTTCCCATTTCATTATGATTTAAAAAGTTAGAATAGACCTTCCAGCACGTCGTCTTCGACGAGGTTGGGCATCGTCACCTTCAGCTCGGGGCAGAGGTCCATGGCGCGCCGTATGGCGAACATGGCGCCCTCGTTGCGTGCCCAGGAGCGGCGGCTGATGCCGTTGTTGACATCCCAGTGGAGCATCATGCGGAGGCGACGGTCGCACTCGCCGCTGCCATCGAGCACCATGCCGAAACCACCGTTCATGACCTCGCCCCAGCCTACGCCGCCGCCGTTGTGGATAGAGACCCACGTGGCGCCGCGGAACGAGTCGCCGATGACGTTCTGCACCGCCATGTCGGCCGTGCGGTTGCTGCCGTCGTAAATATTGCTGGTCTCGCGGAAGGGGCTGTCGGTGCCGCTGACGTCGTGGTGGTCGCGGCCGAGCACGATGGGAGCGCTGATCTCACCCTTGCGGATGGCCTCGTTGAAGGCGGCGGCAATCTTGGTGCGGCCTTCGCAGTCGGCATAGAGGATGCGGGCCTGGCTGCCCACCACGAGGTGGTTCTCCTTGGCACCGCGGATCCATTGTATGTTGTCGCGCATCTGCTGCTGTATCTCGGCGGGCGAATGGGAGGCAATCTCCTCCAGCACAGCCATGGCGATATGGTCGCTCTTGTCGAGGTCCTCGGGCTTGCCGCTGGTGCAGACCCAGCGGAAGGGGCCGAAGCCGTAGTCGAAGCACATGGGGCCCATGATGTCCTGCACGTAGGAGGGATAGCGGAAGGCGGTGTGGTCGGCATTCCAGATGTCGGCACCTGCGCGCGAACTCTCCAGCAGGAAGGCATTGCCGTAGTCGAAGAAGTACATGCCGCTTGCGGTGAGCTTGTTGACGGCCGCCACATGGCGACGCAGGCTCTCCTGCACCTTCTCCTTGAAGAGATCGGGATTCTCGGCCATCATCACCTTGGCATCCTCGAAGCTGACGCCCACGGGGTAGTAGCCACCGGCCCAGGGGTTGTGCAGCGAAGTCTGGTCGCTGCCGAGGTCCACCCGTATGCCGCGCTCGGCGCAGTATTCCCACAGGTCAACCACATTGCCCTGGTAGGCATAGGAACGTGCCTCCTTTTTCTCGATGGATTTATTGACGGCTGCGAAGAGTTCGTCAAGGTTGGCATGCACCTCGTCCACCCAACCCTGCTCGTAGCGCTTCTGCGTGGCGGCGGGGTTGATTTCGGCCGTGATGCTTACCACGCCGGCTATGTCGCCAGCCTTGGGCTGGGCGCCGCTCATGCCGCCGAGGCCGGCGGTGATGAACAGTTTGCCTGCCGTGCCGCCGCCGAGCTTGCGGGCAGCATTCAATACGGTGATGGTGGTGCCGTGCACGATGCCCTGCGGGCCGATGTACATATAGCTGCCGGCGGTCATCTGGCCGTACTGCGTCACACCGAGGGCGTTGTAGCGCTCCCAGTCGTCGGGCTTGCTGTAGTTAGGAATCATCATGCCGTTGGTAACCACCACGCGCGGAGCCTCCTTGTGGCTGGGATAGAGCCCCATCGGGTGGCCGCTGTACATGACGAGGGTCTGCTCGTCGGTCATCTCCGAGAGGTATTTCATCGCGAGGCGGTACTGGGCCCAGTTCTGGAACACGGCGCCATTGCCGCCATAAGTGATGAGTTCGTGCGGATGCTGCGCCACGGCAGGATCCAGATTGTTCTGTATCATGAGCATGATGGCGGCAGCCTGACGGCACCTGGCAGGATACTCATCGATGGGGCGGGCGTACATTTTGTACGTCGGACGCAGACGGTACATATAGATGCGGCCATACTCATTCAGCTCCTCGGCAAACTCCTTGGCCAGCATCTTGTGGTGCTTGGCGGGGAAGTAGCGCAGCGCATTGCGGATAGCCAGTTTCTTCTCTTCGGGGGAGAGAATCTCCTTGCGCTTGGGCGCGTGGTTCACCGTGGGGTCGTAGGCGGGCATTTCGGGCAGCGGATCGGGAATACCCATCCGCAGTTCATTCTGGAATTCTTCGAGTGTCATATCTTTATTTTTTTATATATCAATCGTATACGGCAGACCACCCCCCGGCAATGGGGGCAGACTGCAGGGTGCAAAGATACGAATTTTTCTTCATCCGGGGGAAAAAATTTCATCTTTCCCACCGGCATCCGGCAGGGATCCTATAGGTATCCTCCAGGTATCCCCTAGGTATTTACTTCGACTGAGAACCGATATGAACGGATATGGACCATTTGCCTAAAAAACGACCACCTTCCGCGCCGGAGCGGAGCCCACCTTCACAAGGTAGACACCCCGTGCCGGCACCTCGAACTGCCTGTCGTCCCCCCCGTTGCCGTCGTCCGCAGCCACCAGGTGCCCCACAGCGTCATAGATGCTCACCCGCGCGCCTCCGGCTCCGGCCACACTGATGCGCCCCTCGGCACTCCGCACGACAGCCGATGCACCCTCCACGTCGCCGATACCCTCCAGCGAGACGAAGAGTGCCACGTGCGTAACGCTCTCGTGGGCGTAGAAGCAGCGCGGGTTCTCGAAGTGCCCATCCTGCCAGCGCACGAAGCGGAAGCCACTCTTGGGGACGGCGGTGAGGCACACCTCGTCGCCCAGCGCGAAGGAGCCGCCGCCCTCAACGGCGCCCATCGCCGTGTCGGCCGCGACGGCAGTCACCAGCACCGGGCATCCATCCTCGTAGAAGAGGCTGAAACTCGGACCCCACTGCGGGTCGCTACGGTAGGCCGCACCGGCTCCGCAGGGGATGATCACGTTGGGGCAGTGTACGCTACCGAAGGCGTCCTCCCCCAACGCGGGCGGCTGCATGGCATTCACAGTGAGGGAGTAGAAACTGCCCTGCATGAAAGCCCGTGCCCCGATGTATTCCACAGAGGGGCCTATAATGAGGTTGCCGATATCCTGGAAGCTCCGGAAGGCTTCGTCGCCGATGTGGGTGATGTGGTCGTGAATGGAGAGGGTCCCGGCACCGCGGCAATTATAGAATGTGCCCGCCCCGATGCGGGTGAGCCCGCGTGGCAGGCTTCTCACGGTGGTGCTGCGGCAACCGTGGAAGGCAAAGTCGCCGATAGAGGTGAGCGAACCGGGAAGCGAATCCAGAAGGAGGTACTGGCAGCCAATGAAGGCAGCATAGCCGATGCTGTCCAGCGTGGCGGGCAGGGGCATCGACATGAGGTTCGAGCACATGTAGAAAGTGTAGTCACCGATATAAGTCAGCGAGTCGGGTAACGTCACCGAGTTCAGGCGGATGCAGCCGGCAAAGGCCATCTTGCCGATACGGGTTACCGTGTTGGGAATCTGGACGGAATCCAGATAGAGATTGTAGTAGAACGCATTGTCCTCAATGCAGACAACCGAGGAGGGGATGCGGGCACGCACCAGGTTGGGGTGTGCCGACAGGAGGGTGTCCTTGGCGCTGCTGGTGAAGTACAGGCTGTCCTCCACATACGACACCATCTTCAATGCCCCCCAGGGGCTGCCCGTGGCGGGGCCGTCATACTGCAACAGCCGGAGCGAGGCGAAGGCATTGTCGCCGATGCTGGTCACCGTCGAGGGAACGGAAATCAGCGGCATGGAGTAGCAGCCGGCAAAGGCCCCTTCGCCGATGCTGCCAACCGAAGGGGGAATGGCCATCGGCACATACCCCTTGAACTCGCAGAAAGCACTGTCGCCGATGCTGGCCAGCGAGTTGGAAAAAACTATCATCAAAATGTTGTCGCAGCCATAGAAGGCCTGCTTCCCGATGCAGACGACCTGGTTCGGAATGTACAGTATGTCCTCGACCAGCCGCGACCCGCAGACAAGGGTGTCCCTGTCGCTGCTCGTGTAGTGCATATAGGTGTTGGGGTCGTAGTAGCCGTTCAGGTGCAAAGCCCCCCATGGGCAGCCCTCCGCCGTGCCGCTGTAGTGTATCATCTTGACACCCCTGAAGGCATTGCGCCCTATCGTGTCCACCGTCGACGGCACATCGAACGGGTAGAGCCTGATATACCCGGCGAAGGCATTCTCGGGAATGTTACGAACCGCAGCGCCTATGACCAGCTCGTCGAACTTGAGGCAGCCGTGGAACACATCGCCAGGGATGTAGGTGCACCTGGCGGCGTTGTAGACCACCGTCTGCAGCGCTTGGCAATCGCGGAAGGCCCCGTTGCCGACGGTGTCCACCGCCGGCCCTATCTCCACCATGGCCAGGTCGTTGCACCCGGAAAAGGCCGAGACACCGATATACGACACATTGTCGCCGACGACGACCGATGTGAGCCCCACCACGCCACAGAAGGCATAATCCTCAATGCGGGTAATCTGATAGGTAACGCCCTGGTACTGCACGTCCGCCGGAATGACAAGGTCACCCGCAAGGTTGCTGTACATAGGCATCGCGCTGGTCTCATGCGTCACATGGGCCTCGCCGTTCACCAGGTTGAAATACAGCGTATGTCCGCTGGCGGTAACCGCTTGGAAATCGTAACCGAAGGCACACAACCGGAATGTGGCCATGAAGAGGAGGGAGAGGAGCAGATTCTTTTTCATAACGCTTTGTATTTGGGTGCAAAGATAGTAAAAAAAAACAATATGAAAAGAAAAAAATGGCACCATCCTGGGCACGCACCCCCTATCCAATTAAAAACCAGCACAATGAAGAAGGCGGACAGAATAGTACTCCGTCCGCTTTGACACAGAATATATCCAATCGATCAAAACATCAACTGCACGCCTGCCTCCAGGCGGGGCAGCAGCACCTTGTCGGCCGGCACGTCGCTGCCGAGGCCGTTGAGGCGGTAGCGGACGTAGAGGCCGTAGTAGTTGTAGGTGAGGCGTGTGGCTACGCCGAAGTTCCAGTGGTAGTCGGAGAGGAACTCCACTCCGCTGAGAGTCAGCTCCACTGCATCCAGATAACCTTTGGCACTGAGGGGGGAACACTTGTAGCGGTAGTGGTCGTAGCCATAGCTGCCGTAGACCCCGAGGTCCCAATGGAGCCCCTTGTGGAACAGGCCGCCGGGCTTGAAGCGGATGCGCTGGAAGAGTTCCAACTCCACCTCGCCCAGCGAAAGGCGGCGGCGCTTGACGTCGAACTCCGTCTCATCGAAGACATTCTGGTCGTCCAGCCTCAGCAGTTCTTCCAGCCTGCTGGCGTCGCGCCCGTTGAAGCGGTAGAAGGTCTTGCCCCACCCGAGGGCGAGGCCGAGGGCGTAGGACTTGGTGAGGCTGTAGCGGGCGCGCAGGCCGGCATGCCAGGCGGGGGACCAGAAATTGGACTTCAGCTCCTCGTCGCCCAGCGCGATGCCGCGCCCCAGCATGGCATAGATGTCCAGCCCCCAGCGGCTCTCCTTGGCGCGCTCGATGGCAGGGGTATGGCCTTCGCCCCCGGCCAGTTTGTAAGTGCCGCCGCTCTGCTCGAAAGCCACCTCGGGCCAGGTGCCGGAGGGGGCGGAGGGCTGCTCGAAGAGGTACTCGGCAGTGTAGCCGTTGGCGTTGACCACCAGACGCGTGCCGCCATTGAAATCAAGCGAGAAGCCCTGCGAGAACTCCTCCACGTCGCGCTTCCCGTAGCGGGTGATGCTGCCGTCGGCGGCCACATCCTTGTAGAACACCCGCAGCGAGGTGTCCGCCCGAAGGGGGATGACGCTGACGCGCCTGGCACCCTGCCGCTCGAAGCGGAAAGTCGGAGCAACCGGACTGCTCTGATTATTCAGATTACTCCGACCGGTGAAAAATCCCGCCTGCGGCACACCGTAGCCGTAGGCATAGTCGCAGTAGGGGTAGAGGTCGGCACTCTGCTGGATGAGATCGAACATCTGCATGGCGGTCTTCCCCCTATTCATCTGCCAGGCGCAGGCGGCGAAGCCCGCCACCAGGGGGCAGGAGAAGCTGGTGCCGTAGACCATCTGGTAGCCACCCCTGCCGTGAGGGTTGGCGGCCCAGGTGTGGGCGAAAGCGCATACGTTGGGCTTCTGCCGCCCGTCGGCGGTGGGGCCGTAGGAGGCGAAGTCGATGTGCGAATAGTGCACCAGGTCGTGCTTGATGCCGCCTACGCAGAGCACACTGTCGGCATCGGCGGGGGTGATGATGGTCTTCCACGAGCGGTCGTCGCCCTCGTTGCCTGCCGAATTGCATACGAGCATCCCCTTGCGGGCGGCCATGTTGCCGGCACGGGCTACATAGGAGGTGCCGTTCATGTCCTTCGTGTAGTAGCGGTCCTTGCCGTAGCCGAGGCTGCTGGAGATGATATTGGCCCCGTGGCGGTCGGCCCACTCCATGGCCTGCATCCACCAGATCTCCTCCTTGAAGGGCTCCGGCTCCACCTCGGTGCGGGCCAGCAGGAACTCGGCGCCGGTGGCCAGGCCGATGTCCTTGCCGTTCATGCGGCCGGCGATGCAGGAGAGGGTCATCGTGCCATGCCCGTTCCAGCCGTAGACATCCTCTTTCTTGTTGGGGAAGTTCCACGTCTTCAGGATACGCCCGTCGCGGCGCAGGTGCTCGAATGCCTCGTGCGTGTCCACCTTGGGGAAGCCCCCGTCGAACACGGCGATGCGGATGCCCTTGCCGTCGATGCCCTTCTCCCTGAAAAGGCCGCCCTGCATACGCACCAGCTGGTCGGTGAGGGTGGTGTCGGAAAACTCGGAATAATCGGAATAATCAGAGTACTCAGAGTAATCCGACAGCGTGGCGCGGCTGGCAATCAGCAGCACCCGCTCCACATAGGGCAGGGCCTCGATCTGCGCCGCCTGCGCCTCGGTGGCCACCACGCCCACAGCGTTCATCCAGCGGCTGCTGCCCACATGCTCCAGGGCCAGGGCACTGACGCCCTGCTCGTAGGCCGCGCTGACGGGGTAGTTGCTCTGGTCGTAGAGGTCGGCTCCGCACTGGCGGTAGCGCTCTATGGCCTTGGCGTCGAAGTAGGTGTAGGGGTCGAACTCGGTGCCCGCCTTGTCGGCCAGGAAGACCCAGTAGGTGTTTTGTGCAGCGACGGAAAGCATGGCCGCGGCGAATGCGATAACTGCAAGTGTCTTTTTCATCTTAAAACGGTGTGTAGGATTTCATGACTGTGGAAATTGCCGAAGCCGCTCAGGTGGAGCTGGAAGTAGGCAATGAGGGCGTTGAGCAGGTCGGTGCGGTCCTGCAGGCTGGAAGCGGCAGGCTGTGACGGGGCGGCCAGGTACTCGTGAAGCATGGCGGAGAGATGCGGCGGGAGGGTGGTCTCGGTAGGGGACGGCACGAAGCGCCCCTCCTGCAGGTCGAAGCAGGGGTGCCGGAGGTCGTGATTGTCCAGAGGCTCAATACCCAGGTGGTGGGCCACCATGAGCATGAAGCGGATAGGCACATGGGCCGCCTGCTGCCCGCCGAGGGAGGCCTGCGCCTCCACATAGTCCCACAGTTGCGGCATCGGCTCCTCCTCGCGCAGGGTCTTGTAGAGCACCTCCGTCATGAAGAAGCGCAGCGCATTGGCCACCGGGTCGGACGACTGGCCGGGGTGGCGGGGCGACAACTCCTTCACATAGTTGAGGTCGGTGCGATGGTTGTCATAGACCACCATGTCGAGGCTCGTCAGTGGCTGGAGCATGTTCTGCTTCACGCGCCCGCGCGCGCCGCGCACACCATTTACAATATAGGAACGCACCCCCAGCTGGCGGGTGAACACCTTGGCCACCACCGAACTCTCGGCATAGGGGGTGGCGTGCAGCACCAGACCGGGTGTGGCAAGCATCATCGTACCACCAGGATTTTAGCCACCGACCGGTTGCCGCCGGTCTCGTCGGAGGCAAAGACATAATACACCCCGCTGGCCACCCGCTCCCCCTTGTGGTTGCGGCCGTACCAGACAGCCTGCCCGCCGTTGGCGGTGGTGGAATAGACGGTGTGGCCCGCCGCGTCGGTGATATGTACGATACCGTTGCGCGTGAAGCCCTTGATGGCAATGGGGCCGTCATAGTCGGGCTTCACAGGGTTGGGGAAGGCAAACACCTCGCTCTGCGGCATGGAGGTGGCGTAGGTGGCCGTGCCACGGTAAATCTGCACACCCTGGTCGGTACCTATATACACCTCGCCCGTGCGCTCGTTGATGCCGAGGGCGATGATCTTGTCGGAGAAGAGCGGACTGTTGGCCACGGTGAAGTGCTCCAGCTGGTCCATCCCGGTGGCCGAAAGGAGGTAGAGGCCGCCGTTGGCGGTGCCCACCCACTTGCGGTTGGCGCCGTCGACGGCGATGGCGGTCACGCTCTCGTAGGCCATCAGGTACTCCGAGAACTCGCCATTGGTGATGATGATATTGCTGCAGATCACAGGCGACACCTCCCCTGCCCCGCCGTTCTGGAAGGCGCGGTAGGCGTCGTAGATGACCTTGAGGCCCTTGTTGGTGCCCACCCACAGGTTGCCGCTCTGGTCCTGGACGAGGGCGGTGACGTTGTCCGTGCTGAGGCGGCTGCCGTTGTTGGGGTTGACCTTCGCCATGCGGTCCTTGCCGTCGTGGACATAAATCATGTTGCTGCGCCCGCAGAACCACTTGTATCCGGTGATGCTGTCCACCACCAGTTTGTCCAACTCCAGTGTGGAGCCGAGGGCCTGTGTGGGGAATCCCTCCCACGTCCCGTCAGCGCGGCGGACGGCCAGATTGTGCGTGCCGTGGGACACCAGGGTCCAGAGGTCGCCCTTGCGGTCGAAGGCTACGGCACCGGCCAGGAGCGTTCGGTAGCTGCCTGCCACCAGGGGCTGCAGCGCGCCGCCGGTGTTGCCCTCGTCGAAGCGGGCCACGACACGGTTGTCGCGGATGGAGACCACACCGTCGCCCCAAAGGGCCGCCACCACCTCGGACGTGTCGAGCGGATTGACGGCGGCATCCATCAGGTCGTGCGTGCCGTGGAGAAGCCCCTGGCTGTCGTCCAAGGCCGCCCATTGGGACCCATAGGTGGTATAGAGGTTGGGGCCGAGGTAGGCTGCGGCGTAGGTCGGCGTGTGGCCTCCGGGGCAGAGCATCATACGCTGGCCGAAGGGGACGAGGCGATAGACATTGTCCTGCGTGAAGGGCCCCTGGGGATGGATGGCGTTGAGGCGGGTGTCGTCGAGGCGGACCAGTCCGGCCCAGGTGTGGCCGAGCCAGAGGGTGCCGTGCTCGTCGGTGAGGGCGTCGTGGGCTGTGGCGTCAAGCCAGTCGCGGGAGGCGATGCTGTCGTAACGCTGCAGGGAGGCGTTGTAGCGCACCACACCTCCGTTGCGGGCCAGGGTGAGCAGGCCGCCGCCGGAGCGCATGCTGGCGATGTCGCCATGGTTCCAGCGCATCCAGCCGGTGTCGGCCAGGGCATAGAGCGACAGCGAGAGGGGGTCGGCACCGCGGGCGGCCAGCATCAGGCGTCCGGCGAAGGGCTCGAGCATGAGGGGCTGGAGGCCGGACAGGCGGACGTCGGTCTGCCAGCGGTCGGTGACGGCGGGGTGCCGCTCGGCGGCGGCCACCCGCTTCAGCCCCTCGCCGGTGGCGGCATAGAGGCTGTCGGCGACAAAGGCGAGGTCATAGACCGCCGTGTGGCTTCCGCCGGCGCCGAGGTACCAGGTCTCCTTGATTTCGCGGCGTGTCAGATCGAGGACCACCACGCCGAAGCCCGTGGCCAGGTAGGCGCGCCCGTCACGGAAGCGGATGCTGTGGATGCGCTTGTCGCCGGCCACGTCGCTGCGCTTGATGTCGGAGATGTTGTAGGTGCGGCCGTCGGCCACCAGGTCGAGGTTGGCGTTGTCGTAGGCCACCACCAGGCAGCGGTCGTCGGCGCTGTAGGCCATGGTGGCCACGCCCACGTCGTTGAGGCCGTTGCCTTTGCAGAGGCGCGTGAGGGTGCCGTAGTCCAGGTCGTAGCAGAAGACTGCGCCGCGGGCGGCGGCATAGACGCGGTCGCCGGCGTGGGCCACGCGGTAGACCACGTTGTAGTCGAGGGCGTCGCGCCACGACCCTATGGCCATCTGCCCCGCCGCTCCAAAGGCGGCGGACAGGGCCAGGAGGAGGGCCATTGTCCTTTTCATACGGTGGTTTCTTTCTTGGTGAATATGAATTGATAGAGCACTGCCAGGAGGGTGGTGGCGAGGGTGCTGCCCACCGTGGCCGTAAGCACTGCGCCGATGCTGCGGAAGCCGAAGAGCTCCACGGTGAAGAAAACCAGATAGAAGGCCGCCAGCAGGAGCACCAGGTAGCTGATGAAGTACTGCGGCGTGACGCTGTGGATGGAGGGGGTTTCCACCACGATGGGCTCACGCCGTGTGAGGATGCGGTCGGCAAAGAGGATGCGGAGCATGGCCACCACGGTGCACGCCAGGGCGTGGAAGCCCAGCATGTTGCCCGACACATCGACCACCAGCCCCGTGGCGAAAGCGATGAGCAGCATGGCGAGACGCGGCGTGTTGGTGGGGAGCATGAGGATGAAAAGCACGTAGAGCATGGGCATGACGTAGCCGCCCAGGTAGACGTGGTTGAGGACAAGCACCTGCAGCAGGGTGAGCAGCAGGAAGCGACCGATATTGCGCCATATCAATCTGTTCATTGGCCGTGTTCCTCCATGGTTGCCGCGGTGAGTTGCTGCTGCTCCTCGCGGAAGCGGTTGTCGATGATGTAGACGTTGGCGAGCTTGTTGAAGTCGGTGGCGAGGCGGATCTTGACGCGGTAGAAGCCGCTGCCCGAGAGGGTTTCGGCACTTTCCACATAGCCCACGGGTATGCCCTCGGGGAAGTCGCCGGCCAGGCCGGAGGTGACGATGGTGTCGCCCTCGACAAACTGATGGGTGGTGGGCACGTCGATGACCTGCGCGTAGCGGTAGTCGCGGCCGTCCCACACGAGCGATCCGCTGATGCCTGTGCGCTTCACCTTGACGCTGTTGCGGCTGTCGCCGTGCAGCACGGGCATGACCGTGGCGAAGTGGCGCGACACCGAGACGACCACCCCCACGATGCCGTCGGGCGAGATGACGGCCTGGTCGGGCATGATGCCGTTGGCACGGCCCTTGCCGACCATGATGTAGTTGTTCTGCTGGCTCCAGGTGTTCTTGATGACCTGCGCTTCGGTGTAGGTGTACTGCTGCCGGTAGACGGTGTCGTGGATCTCGAAGACGGTGTCGGCATAGCTGATATAGGAGGCGGCCATCTGCTCGCGGAGGAGGGCGTTTTCGGCGGCCAGGCGCGCGTTTTCGGTGCGGAGGCCGAAGTAGCCGCTCACACCGTGCACGCCGCCGTACCAACGGCCCGCCAGCGCGTTGCTCCATGCGAGCAGGCGCGAGCCCTGGTAGTGGCCCGTGCGCGACACGAGCACCAGGCTCGCGGCGACCAGCAGCAGGAAGAGCCACACGTAGTCGTAGTCCTTGAGGAGGCGTATGATCCTGTTGTCACTCATCCAGGAAGGCGGTTATGACGCTGCGGGTCTCGGCCACGGCGCGTGCGAGGTCGTCGTTGACGATGGTGCAGTCGAAGGCGTCGGCCTGCTTCAATTCCTCGGCGCTGCGCCCCAGGCGCTTGGCGATGGCCTCTTCGCTCTCGGTGCCGCGGCTGCGGAGGCGCTGCTCCAGCACCTCGACGCTGGGGGGCATGACGAAGATGGAGAGCGCCTGCGGACCGAAGTGGCGCTTGAGGTTGCGGCCGCCATTGACGTCCACGTCGAACACCACCGTCCTGCCCTCGCCCCACAGGCGCTCCACCTCGCTGCGGAGGGTGCCGTAGCAGGTGCCGCTGTAGACCTCCTCCCACTCGAGGAAGTCGCCCGCCGCGACGCGCTGCATGAACTCGTCGCGACGCAGGAAGTAGTAGTCGCGCCCGTCCTGTTCGCCTTCACGCGGCGCGCGCGATGTGGCGCTGATCGAGAATCCGAAGCAGTCGAAGTACTGCATCAGCTCGCGGATGATGGTGGTTTTGCCACAGCCCGAGGGGGCGGAGAAGAGGATTGCCTTGCCCATAGAGCGTCAGAATTTCTTGTCGAATATCTTGTAGAACGACTGCACGGCCAGCGACGATTCGTCCCATCGCTGCTGGGCGGCCACTTCGCTAACGGCCAGCAGGGCCTCGTCGCGGTTGTCGATGGCGTTGAGGCGCAGGATGAAGTCGTTGTAGGCCTTCATGTTGTTGTGGAACAGTTCGCTCATGAAGCTGAACTTGTCGTTGATGTTGATTACGGTGCGCAGGTCGTCCACCTTGCGTTCGAGGGCGGGCTGGCGGGGTTCGGTGGCGAGGGTGTCGCCGAGGGTGCGCACGGTGGGTTGCTCGTCGACGGGCCGCTTGAGGTAGTCCAGCAGCGACGCCTGCCCGCCAGCGGCGGTGGCCAGCGGCGGATTCGCGGGCTCGGGCTCCGGCTCGGGAGCGGCAGGGGCAGGCTCCGGTTCAGGCTCGGGAGCGGCAGGAGCGGGCTCAGGCTCCGGTGCGGGGGCGGCAGGAGCGGGCTCAGGCTCCGGCTCGGGAGCGGCAGGGGCAGACTCCGGTTCAGGATCGGGGGCGGCAGGGGCGGGCTCGGGCTCGGGCTCGATGACCACCTCGTCGAACAGCAGGCTGTTGCCGTTGGCCTCCAGGTCTTCCATAAGGGGTAGGGGTTCGGGCGCGGGCGCAGGAATCGTGGGCGCGATCTCCTGCGCAGGAGACTCGGGCGCGTGGGAGGGAGCCGGAGCGGAGGGTGCGGCCTCGGGCGCGGAAGCAAGCGGGGCGACGGACATGGCGGCCTTGGTGGCCATGACTGTCGAGGAGTGCATGTCGTGGTCCGCGAGCGAGGGGGCGGTACGGGCTCCGCCGGCGAGGGGGGCGTTGGAACGTGGGGCGGCGACGCGCTCGGCCAACTCCAGCGCCACGTCGTACAGGCGGCGCAGGTCCTCCTGCAGCAGGTCGACCTCGATGCGACTCACCTCGCCCTCCTTGGCCACCACGCGGTTCGCCACGGCGCAGAGGCGCTGCATGCCTTCGGTGAGTTCTTTGATGGTGTTCTTCATGTCGATATATTGCTTTATTTTTCTGATAACAAGACACTTGCACCCGATTCAGGGTGCCTCGTTCAGAGTGTAAAATTACTACTTTTCCGCCAAAGATGCGTGTGCAAAATGCAAAAGTTATCAAACATGCCCGTTGATAACCCGGACCAACTCCGAGTCAACTCCGTATCAACTCCGAGTCAACTCCGAGTCGGCACCGGGCGGACCCTCTGTCGACCGGAAAGCGGGTCGGGAGCGGCCGGGATCCAACAAAATCTTAAAAAAGGTTAAAATAATTGCAACTCGGATTTAAGTTTGTACTTTTGCCCTTGTGCAGCGTGTGGCCTATTCCAACACACTGCACTGATATACAACCAATCGCACCCTCCATGGAGGAAAAACAAACAACAAAAAAACATATTATGAAAAAGATCTTACAATCTCTCGTCTTCATGGTGCTGCTGGCAGCGCCGTGGACAGCGAACGCACAGTCGGACACGCTGACTGTGTGCAACGGGTCGAACAATTCGACACATGCCCCGTGGTATCCCTACTGGACCGACATCGCCTACCAGACGGAGTTCATCTACCCCGCCTCGATGTTGGCCGATCTGGCAGGAGCATCCATCACCTCCATGTCCTTCTACACCAACCTCTCCTCCGCGAACTACGCTTCGCTGGGCGACGGCAACACGAAGGTGTACCTGTCGGAAATCTCCCAAACCTCCGTGCCCATCGGCGGCGAGTGGCTTGTCCCTACGGACGGCACGCTGGTCTACGAGGGCTCGGTCAGCATTGTCAACGGTGTGCACACCATTGAGTTCGACACACCGTTCCTCTACACCGGCGATGGCAACCTGGCCATCCACTACACCTTCCAGCGTGGCGGCACCTACGGCACCACCACCCATTATTTCGTCGGCATCAACAACGCCTCTACCAGTGGCGCCTTTGGCTCCAACTCCACGAGCAACACCCCGGGCACGGCGACCAACTATCTGCCCAAGTGCACATTTACCTACACCTTGGGCAGCGCCAGCCTCTGCCGTCTGGTGCGCAACCTTACGGCCAGCGAGGTGCTGGCCGACGAGGCCACCTTCACCTGGAACACCCGCAACAACGAGAACGCGTGGGTGATCTACCTCAACGGCGAAGAGGTGGAGACCGTCTACGACTCCACCTACACCCTCACCGACCTCAGTGCCAACACCAGCTACGCCTTCAGCGTGCGCGCCCTCTGCGCTCCGGGCGACACCTCCAACAAGAGCACCGTCAACATCCGCACCACCTGCGCCCTGCTCACCCAGAGCGACCTGCCCTATGAGGAGACGTTCGACAACTGGGCCACGGGCTCCACTTCGGCCATCGACCCCTGCTGGAACCGCTTCAACACCTACAGCACCTCCAGCAACTACCCCTACACCTACTCCAGCACCCACCACGGCACCACAGGCAACAGCCTCTACTTCTACTCCTCCGGCGACACCTACAACTGCCTCGTACTCCCTCCGGTGGACGACCTCAACGGCCTGCTCCTCACCTTCTGGACCTACATGGGTACGCCGAACAACTCGCAATTCCAGGTGGGCACCATGACCGACCCCAACAACATCAACACCTTCACCACCATCTTCTCCACCCCCGCGAACCTCACCTCCAACACCTGGATTGAACACGAGGCGCTGGTACCCGCCGGCACCACGGACCACTACCTGGCCATACGCACCAACAACACCGGCTACGTCACCACCTACATCGACGACATCACCCTCATGGTGGCCCCCAGCTGCTTCCATCCCGCATCGGTCACCGTGAGCGACATCACCGAGAACACGGCCGACATCATCGTCAACGACCCCGCCGAAATCCTGAACTACACCTACTACGTGCGCCAAGGCACCACCGTCGTGGACAGCGGCGATTTCTATTCCTACACCTACACCCTCACCGGGCTGGCGGCATCGTCGCCCTACACCGTCAGCGTGTACTCCAACTGCGGCGACGGCACCCGCACCACGCCTGTCACTGCAAGCTTCAACACCTCGTGCGCCGCTATCAGCACCCTGCCGTGGACCGAGACCTTTGAAAGCTACAGCACCACCACCAACCAGGTGCAACTCAACTGCTGGGACAATGTCAACAGCAGCAATTCGAGCTGCTATACCCTCATCGTCAGCGACGCCTCCCGCGTGCACCAAGGCCAGCGCTCCCTGCGCTTCAACGGCTATGCCGCAACGCCCTTGATGGTAGTCCTGCCCCCCTTCAGCACCGACATCAGCGAACTGGAGCTCACCTTCTGGGCCCTGGCCGAGAACAACAGCTCGGCAGGCAACCTCCGCGTGGGCTATGTCACCGTCCCCACCGACAGCACCACCTTTATCCAGACGGCCTTCATCGACGCCAACAACCACACCACCTATGCCCAAACAGACGTCACCTTCGCCGGTGCCCCCCAGGGAGCCCGCATCGCCATCCAGCAGGTGCAGAGCAGCAGCGGCAACTACTGGTGGTGGATCGACGACCTGGATGTCCATGAAGCCCCCAGCTGCCTCCGCCCGACATCAGTAACCGTGCGCGACGTCAGCAACACCAGCGCCACCGTCGGCATCCTCGATGCCTCCGACGCCGGCCACTATATGCTCTACATCAACAACGACAGCGTGGAGCTGTACGACACCACCTACACCTTCTCCGACCTCTCTGCCTCGACGCTCTACAACATCCGCGTCGTGACTGTCTGCGACGACGGCACGCACACCGCCTCCGTCAGCGCCACGTTCCTCACCCTGTGCGACGTCATCACCGTCCTGCCCTGGCACGAGACCTTCCAGAGCTACACCGCCGAAGCCGGTGCAGGCCAGAGCAGCAGCATCACCAACATCCCCTGCTGGGATGTCTACCAGACCTATGACCACTACAGTTTTGTGCAAAGCACCTGGAACCACGAGGAAGGCGGTGCCAACGCCATCCGCATCTATGCCGGCACCACCTATCCCACCTACATGGTCCTGCCTCCCTTCGAAGAGGACCTGGAGAACCTGATGTTCACCTTCTGGAGCAACTTCGACAACAGCACGCTCCGCATGGTGGTGGGCTACATGACCGACGGCAGCCAGACCAGCACCTTCGTGCCCCTGGACACCGTCTGGAGCCACACCAATCTCAACGAATGGGTCTACAACGAGTTGGTCTTCCCCACCGGCGCCACAGGCCGCATCGCCTACCGTTTCTACGGTAGCGGCACCTCCAACGTGCGCCTCGACGACTACACCGTCATGCTGGCACCCTCCTGCATGCGGCCGCAGGGGCTCACTGTGAGCAACCTTACCGAGAGCAGTGCCGACATCACCATCGTCGACCCCAGCGAATCCGGCAACTACCACTACACCCTCATGACGGGAGCCACGGCCATCGACAGCGGCGACATCTCGTCGACCACCTTCGCCCTGACGGACCTCAATCCCTCGACGACCTATACCGTCAGTGTCTACAGCGTCTGTAGCGACGGCACCCAGACCATGTCCAACACCACCACCTTCACCACCGACTGTGGCGCCATCACCACCCTGCCGTGGACCGAAGGCTTTGAAAGCCTGACCTACGACCAGATTCCCTTCTGCTGGAGCCACCTCTCCAGCACCAACAGCACCAGCAGCAACTACCTGCGTGTCTACAACTCCACAGCCCATACCGGCAGCCAGTGCCTGCGCTTCAACTACTCGCAGTCTACCGGCAGCGTGATTCTCCTGCCTCCCTTCGCGGACGACATCAATGGCCTCGAGATGACCTTCTGGCACCGTCCCGAAAGCTACTCCAACAACCTCTGCGGCACCTTCGAGGCAGGCTACGTCACCAACGCCACCGATCCCAGCACCTTCGTCGCCGTCGCCAGCTGGGCCTACAACAGTTTCACCGGCAACACCTACCGCCAGGAAGAGGTCACCTTTGGCAATGCCCCCGAAGGCGCCCGCATCGCCTTCCGCCACGAGGCCACGGGCAACAACTGGTACTGGCATGTGGACGACATCGACGTCCATGTGGCCCCCAGCTGCACCCGTCCCATCCTCGCCATCACCGACATTACATCCTCCAGCGCCACCATCAGCCTGGCCGATAACAACAATGTCAACCACTACATGATCTACTTCGGCAACGACAGCATCGAGGTATCCGACACCACCTATACGTTCACCGGCCTCAACGCTTCCTCCGCCTACACCATCAACGCCGTCACCATCTGCGACGACGGTACGCACACCAACCCCGGCACACTTGCGTTCTCCACGCCCTGCGCGTCCCTGACAACGCTGCCCTACACCTGCGACTTCGAGACCTACGTAGGCAACAACAACCCGATGCCCAACTGCTGGACCCGCGGCTCGGCTTCGGACTCCAACCCCTACGTCATCAGCAATCCCGGCAATGCCCACAACTCCACCCACTTCCTCTATATCTATGGTTCCGGTGTCACCGCTGCACTGCCGCCGGTGGACAGCGACTCCATCGACCTTGCCACCACGCAGCTCTCCTTCTGGGCCAAGAACGCTGGCACAGCCACGGCACTGCAGGTGGGCGTCATGTCCGACCCGTCCAATGGCAACACTTTCCATATGCTCGGCACCGTCACCGTCACTGGCAGCAACAGCCACGACCTCTACGAGGTGCTGCTCGACGGCTACGAACCCTCCATGGGCGTCCATGTAGCCTTCCGTGGTGTTACTGCCGCTAACATCTATGTCGATGATCTCACCCTCGGACCCATCCCCAGCTGCACACGTCCCCTGGTGTCCCAGGTCGACCTCACCGACAGCACCGCCATCCTCGCCCTCTCCGACGCCAACGACGTGAACCGCTACCTCGTCATCGTCGGCAACACCTCTACCGAGGTCAACGACACCCTCTATGAAATGACCAACCTCACGTCCAACACCCAGTACTCCGTCAGAGTGGCCACCCTCTGCGTCGAAGGCGACACCACCGACTTCGTCACCTACAACTTCCGCACGCCCTGCGCGCTCATCCGCCCGGCCGACCTGCCGATCACCGAGAACTTCCAGTCCTACCCCAGCGGCACGCAGGAAATCCCCTGCTGGACACGCCACACCAACTACGGCACCTACCCGCAGACCTCGGTATACAATACCATGAGTGACGACGGCATGGCCGGTGGCCTTGTCTACTACATGTTCCACTATTCCTCGGCCGGAGCCTTCCTCGTGACGCCTCCCTTCGAGAGCCTCGACAACCTGCAGGTCTCCTGCTACAGCCGCACCGTCACTACGGGCGCCACCATGACCATTGGCGTCATGACCGATGTCACCGACACCAACACCTTCGTCCCCATGTACTCCTTCGTGCCTGGCAGCTCGTGGCAGTACGGAGAGACCATCCTTGACCCCGACTCCATCGGCAACGCCCGCTATGTGGCCTTCCGCTGCACCCTGCCCTCCACCTCCAATACCGGCGGCCTCTACCTCGATGCCATCCGCATCGGCATGCCTCCCGCCTGCCCGCGTCCGCAGAATGTCGCCGTGAGCAATGTGGTCGAGCAGAATGGCGGCGTAACTGCCACCGTCACCTGGAGCAACCCCGGCACCTCCACCAACTTCCGCGTCTACTACACCACCGGCAACACCACCGACAGCGTCGACGTCAGCGCCACCACCGTCACCCTCACGGGTCTCGCCGCAGCCAGCTCCTATTCTGTCACCGTCGCGGTGCTCTGCGAAGACGGCGGCATGAGCGACCCCTCGTTGCCCGCCACCTTCAACACACCCTGCGTTGGTGCTATCTCCAACATGCCCTGGACCGAGACCTTCAATGGCTGCACCGGTTCGGATCAGAACACTGACGGCGAGGTGCCCGCTTGCTGGGACACCTACAGTTACGAGACCGGCGCCGGCTTCTACCCCCATGTCGTGACCTACTCCGGCAGCACCTCCACCTATGGCTACAGCCCCGACCAGAGCCAATCGCTGTTCCTCAAGGCATCGGGAATCGACGGCATGGCCATCGCCATCCTACCTCCCTTTGCCTACTCCCTCGACGACCTGAAGCTCAAGTTCTGGTATCGCTATGAGGATGCCAATACTGGCGAACTCACCGTTGGCTATGTCACGGGTAGCAACCTCCCCACCGACTTTGTGCCTGTGGCTACCATGACCGGTGTCAGCGGCAATGGCAGCATTGACTCCGTCACCTTCAACAACACCCCCGCAGGTGCCCGCATGGCCTTCCGCTGGGTCAAAAATGCGACCGGCGTATGGTACAGCCTCTGCATCGACAACGTCACCGTCTCCCTGACCGACACCACCGTCACACCGCAGCCCCCCACCACCTACACCGTCAGCGCCACCACGGCCGACGCCACGATGGGAGCGGCCACGGTGACGCCCAGCGGCACGGTGAACGCCGGCACGAGCGTGACCTTCACCGCCACGGCCAACACGGGCTACCACTTCGTGGCCTGGACCGCCAACGGCCAGCAGGTCTCCA
>JAGAYN010000036.1 GCA_017940465.1 Bacteroidales bacterium
CGCCAGGTGGCCACCATCAGCGCCAACAACGACAGCGCCATCGGCGACATCATCGCCGAGGCCATGGAGAAAGTGACCAAGGACGGCGTCATCACCATCGAGAACGCCAAGGGCATCGACACCACCGTCAAGGTCGTCGAGGGTATGCAGTTCGACCGCGGCTACATCAGCCCCTACTTCGTCACCGACACCGAGAAGATGGAGTGCGCCTACGACAACCCCTACATCCTCATCTACGACAAGAAGATCAGCACTATGAAGGACCTCCTGCCCGTGCTCGAGAAGGTCGTCAACACCGGCCGTCCGCTCCTCATCATCGCTGAAGACGTGGAGAGCGAAGCCCTCGCCACCCTCGTCGTCAACCGTCTGCGCGGCAGCCTGAAGATTGCCGCCGTCAAGGCCCCCGGCTTCGGCGACCGCCGCAAGGAGATGCTCGAAGACATCGCCATCCTCACCGGTGGCACCGTCATCAGCGAGGAGAAAGGCTACAAGCTCGAGGACGCCGACCTCAGCATGCTCGGCCAGAGCGAGAAAATCTCCATCGACAAGGACAACACCACCATCGTCAGCGGCAAGGGCGACAGCGAGATGATCAAGGCCCGCGTGGGTCAGATCAAGGCCCAGATCGAGAAGACCACCAGCGACTACGACCGCGAGAAGCTCCAGGAGCGTCTGGCCAAGCTGGCCGGTGGCGTGGCCGTCATCTACGTCGGCGCCGCTTCGGAAGTCGAGATGAAGGAGAAGAAAGACCGCTTCGACGACGCCCTGCACGCCACCCGCGCAGCCGTCGAGGAAGGCATCATCCCCGGTGGCGGCACCGCCCTCATCCGCGCCGCTCAGAGCCTCAACAACGTCAAGCCCGAGAACGAGGACGAGAAACTCGGCATCGAAATCATCCGTCGCGCCGTCGAGGAGCCCCTGCGCATGATTGTCGAGAACGCCGGCCTCGAAGGCAGCGTCGTGGTGAATGAAGTCAAGAACGGCAAGGCCGACTACGGCTACAACGCCCGCACCGAGAAGTACGAGAACCTCTTCCAGAGCGGCGTCATCGACCCCGCCAAGGTGACCCGCGTGGCCCTGGAGAACGCCGCCAGCATCGCCGGCATGCTCCTCACCACCGAGTGCGTCCTCTGCGACATCAAGGAACCCGAACCCCCGATGCCCGCCGGCAACCCCGGCATGGGCGGCATGGGCGGTATGTACTAAAAAGTACAAACCCCGCCCCAAGGTGGGCGGTATGTATTGATCCCGCAGTAACACCAACACACAGCGAGGCCCGCGACGGAACGTCGCGGGCCTCGCAATTTCTCCGAATTTCGTCTCGCATCATTGCAAAGGCGTGTCGGCGGTTCGGAAATCGGCTTTGCGTTGATGCGGGGTGCCGCCCGAAGCCGGAAATCGGTCTCGCATCATTGCAAAGGGCGTTCCGAGAACCAAAAAACGGCCTCGCATCATTGCAAGACCGTTTTCGGGTGCCGTTTCATATCTTCGCATCACTGCAAGGGCTCTTCCGGCTCGGCGGCCACGGTGCCGTCCGTCTGCGGGTCGCCCTCGTCGTCCTTCTTCGCGTCGCGGCTGCGGTTGGGATTGGTCATCGCGTGCTGGCGGAAGTATTCGAGGTCTTCCTGCATCCGCTTGGCAAGGTCGATGGCCTCGCGGCGGTCGGGGTTGAGCAGCGTGTAGGCGTTGGTGTAGAGCACCACGGCGGCGTAGGCCCCGTCGCTCACACGGCGCGCCGCGGCCAGCTCGCCCAGCACCACGTCGCCGCGTTCCTCGTTGCGCTCGGCGATGAGCTGGCGCACCTCGTCGTTCTTCGTCTTCAGCTGCGCCACCACGCCGTCGAGCTTCAGCAGCCGCAGCTGGTCGCGGTAGGCCGACATATCCTGCAGCAGGTTCTCGATGTTGCCGCTCTCCTTCATATAGTTCTCGGCGGTGTTGATGCGGTAGTTCTTGATGATGCGCAGCAGCGGCTCGGCGGCCTGCGACATCTCGGCGATGGGGAACTTGGCGAAGGCCTTGACGGCATCGCGCAGCGAGGCGTAGAGGCGGTCGCGCTCGGCATCGGCATCGCGCAGCGGGGCGGTCTTGAGGCTTGCGGAGTATTTTTTGAACGCCTTGTCCTCGTCGGTGAAAGCACGACGGAACTCGTCCACGGCCTTGCGCCAAAGGTCGTTCTCTATCGGAATCTCCTCCACACGCCGCATCACCGTAGCGAGGTACTCATAGTGCGCCGCGTTGGTCGCCCGCGCGATGCTGACGGTGTCGATTTGAATGGGTAATTCCATAATCTTGAGGTTTTATTGTTGTTGATGTCATGCTTGTTTAATAACAGGCAGACATTCTTAAAAGATGCCTGCCTGTTATCCATTCTTTGACAAACGCTATTACGTGTGTTTAATAGGCGGCAGTGAAGCGCTCCTTGTGGTGGTTTTCCTGCTCCAGTTCGTCGACCATCGCCACGGCGTAGTCCTCGACCGAGATGAAGCTCTCGCCCTTGTCGTCGAAGAGCATGTCGTCCTTGCCGAGGCGATACTTGCCCGTGCGCACGCCAGTGGTCATGTTGCCCAGGTTGCCGGCAGGCGAGAAGAATATCCAGTCGATGCCATCTTCCTTCATCAGCGTGTTCAGGTAGAACTCGCCGAGGCTCTTCACGCCGGGCAGCCACTCGGCGGGCAACGTGCCGGTGTCGATGAGACGCACGCCGGGTTTGACAAAGAGCGTGCCGGCACCGCCCACAATGAGCAGTCGGCGCACACCCGATTGTTTGGCACCCTCGACAATCTTGGGGTAGTTTTCCAGCGTCTCCTCGTACTGACGGGGATTTCCCCAGCCGGGGTTGTAGGCCGAGATGACAGCGTCTTTGCCCTTGGCCAGCGCGGCCAGTTCGGCGGGGTTGGTGGCGTCGGCCACAACATACTCAATCTGAGGGTTCTTCACCTTCACGCTCTCCATGCTGCGGACGATGGCGGTGACCTTGTGACCGCGTGCGACGAGTTCGTTCAGGATGGCGGTTCCGACGAAGCCGGTGGCTCCAATCAACAATACATTTTTCATTTTTCTGTCCTTTCTTATTTTGAAGTTAATATTCTGTTTGATTTTCGATGCAAAGATATAATCATTTTTTCGTTCCGCAAAGCGATTTCCTGCGGGTTTGATAGTTTCCAAATGGTAGGAAATGACAGAAATGCGAACCGTTGTATCTGCGTGATTTATGAAAGTTTAACAATTCGGGGCGCCTTACCGCACGTTTTTTTCAGCCTACAATCCGGATAAAATCGCTATCTTTGCACAAAAATTCACCCTTATAATGACCGACGAAATCAAGATAGAATACCTGCGTTGCCCGATACGTCAAGTGATTAGCCGCTACTGCGACAAATGGTCGATGCTGGTGCTGTATTCGCTCCACACCAGCGAGAGCGGCACGATGCGCTACAACGAACTGCGGCGCCACATGGAGGACTGCTCGCAGAAGATGCTGTCGCAGACCCTGCGCAACCTTGAGCAGGGCGGCTTAGTGCAGCGTACTGTATATCCCGAAGTGCCGCCACGCGTCGAATACACGCTGACCGACAAAGGTCAGTCCCTCATACCCTCCATCACCTCGCTCATCGACTGGGCGAAGCTGAATTTCGGGACGCTGCTGGGGTAAAGATACAAAATGAAAAGCAAACCGCCCCGCACTCTCATCGTGCAGGGCAGTCTTGAGGCTTGCGGAGTATTTCTTGAACGCCTTGTCCTCGTCGGTGGAAGCGCGACGGAACTCGTCCACGGCCTTGCGCCAAAGGTCGTTCTCTATCGGAATCTCCTCCACACGCCGCATCACCGTAGCGAGGTACTCATAGTGCGCCGCATTGGTCGCCCGCGCGATGCTGACGGTGTCGATTTGAATGGGTATTTTCATAATCTTGATGTTTTTTATTGATGATACTTGAGGTTAATTATCTATCGTCTAATTGTGATGGTCTCGCACGGCAGCAGTTCAATTTCGTACTGCGCTTCGTAGGGTTCTTTGTTGCTCCATTTCATCTGTGCTATGCAACCGCACCCCATTTTGTCGTTGAGGAAATAGAGTTTGAATGTCACGTTGTCCACACGTTCAATCTTGTAGAGGTACGACAATTCGGCTTGATGGTCGGATTTCAGTTGCTTGATGTAGTTCATTGCTTGCGGTTCGCATTCTTTGGCAACATACTCCATCAGTACATTCAACGCTTCGTTCTGCTTCTTTTGTGCGGCTGCATACTGCGCCGGAGTAGTGGCGCTCAACTTCTCGTCTCGGGCATCCTGCGCCATCTTCATATACTTTTTGAAACGGGCATCCACAGCGTCGGCGAGGTCGAACTTGATGCGCAGTGCCAACAGTGTTTCGGGCTTCGCGCTGTTGATGTCGTACTTGTTGGCGAGGAAGTCACGCTTGCAGATAGCCGTCATTACGGCCTCTGCTATCTTCTCGTATCCCTGCCCAAGTCCGTCGATGTTTCCTGCTCTCACCAACATTCCTTTCTCGTCATAAACATTAGGATGGTAGCAGTAGTTGTCTCGCCAATTGCACGAAATGCGGTATTCGGGATGTGACGGGTGATACTTGTAACTTCTTTCTTCGGGGAAATAGACGGTCTTGCTTTGCAACTCCATTCCATCGGACCATTCCCATCCTTGCGATTGCTGAATCTTGTCCCAATGGTGGCTTTCGTATTCGCTCCAGGGCTTATAATCGCTTAGGCGGAATGTTCCATTGAAGTAGTTATCTGCACATTCAAGGTTTGGCTTGCGTATGGTGATTGTCTTCATCGGTCTGTCTAATTTATCCTCATTGGAGGAAAACTTACTTGGCATCTCCCTACCGGCCTCTCTGTCGTAATAGTATTGTTTGAAGACTGTACCCCAGGAATGGTATTTTACAGGCGTGTATTCAAAGCTATCAATCCTTGACTGTAATTCCGACTTGGCAGGAAGTAAAACCTTTTCGGTGAAACCTTTGGGCACCTTCCCTTTATTTACGGTTTTCAGTTCTTTATCTGTTACATTCGGATTACCTTTACAAAGCCGAACAAGCACAAAAAATGTTGAGTTTTTATACAGTTCAGTTTCAAGTTTCTTTCCGCTTTCTTCGTAGGACATCAACTTGTCAATTTCTGCTATTTCCTCTTCTATCGGAGCAGCAAAAGCACGTAATGCTTCTATTCTTGCCGTAGCATTATATTCTGCGTTGTATGCCGCAACAATCGAATCCGCTTTGGCGGTGTCGATAACCTCTTTGTATTCATAAATCCAAAGGTCGGGTTCCGTTTGGCTTTGTGCCGATGTTGCAACCGAAAACGCTAGCATCAAACCGAGGGTAAAAATTGCTTTCTTCATATTCAAATGAGATTAGAAATTACAAAACAACCCCACCCCGCCACAAATATGTGGTAGGCAGAGAGTAAACAAACAATTTAAAGGGGACTGTTTCCCTACATTTTCAGGCTTACCGTGTAGGGGGGGGTAAAAATCAGCGAGTTATAAACAAATCTATCTTTCATCCGAAAAAACATTTACGCCATAATAACGCATCCCTCCCGCTTTTATTGCCTCGCCCCCAACTTTTTTTTTCGAAAACAAACCGCCCCGCACGATGAGAGTGCGGGGCGGTCTTGAGGGTTGCGGAGTATTTCTTGAACGACTTGTCCTCGTCGGTGAAAGCACGGCAGAACTCGTCCACGGCCTTGCGCCAAAGGTCGTTCTCTATCGGAATCTCCTCCACACGCCGCATCACCGTAGCAAGGTACTCATAGTGATTTGTTCTCCGTTTGGCTGCACTCCGTTTGCCACCCTTCGGGACACTTTTCCGTGGGTCTGCTGGCTCTCCATCTCGGTGCGGCCGAGGCGGTAGGTGAGGCCGAAGCTGACATAGCGGCTGGTGAGGGTGCTCTCGGTGGTGGAGGGGTTGTAGGGGTTGACGCTTTCGCCGCCGGTACGGACGGTGCCGAAAACATCGTTGACGTTGAGGAAGAGCGACAGGCGGCGGTCGAAAAGGTCGGTGCTGATGCCGCAGTCGAAGCTGAAGTAGGGGTCGACCTCGGCCAGGAGGGTCTGCGTGCGGCTGCGATAGACGGCGTTGGCGAACACCTGTAGGCCATCGAACCAGCGGCTGCCATTCTTCTCCCACAGCTTGGCCCAGAAGTTGAGCCGCAACGAGTAGCAGAGCATCTCGCTTTCGGCCCACTTGCCGGGGCGGAACTGCACACGATAGTAGTCGTCGAAGAGGTTGGCGTAGAAGCGGATGTTCATGAAATCGGCGGGCCGCAGGGTGGCGTTGAGTCCGAGGCCGCCGTTGCGCGAGGTGCCGATGTTGAAGGGTTTACTGAATGCCACGATGCGCCCGAAGGGGTCGCAGAAGGCCACGTCGGTGAGGGTGCCCGACTGGTCGCGCATCGAGTTGAGCCACGCGCTGACGCCTATCGAGCCGAGGTGGTCGAAGTAGCGTTCCCAGCCGAGCTCGAGGTTGTCGGTGTAGCCGTTGCGCAGCGCGGGGTTGCCGGTGCTGTAGCCGTCGTAGCCATAGACGGTGAAGCGCGTGAGCTGCGTGGCGGTGGGCGGCGCGACGTAGTGGGTGTAGCTGAAGGTGAAGTTGTGCATCGACGTGGTGCTGTAGGAGGCGTGGACGGTGGGTCTGAAGGTGAGGTAGTGCTTCGCTACGTCGCCGGTGTCGGCCTCGGGGTAGCGCAGGCGGTACCAGGCGTTGTCGCAACTCAAAGAGGCGCCGAGGGTGAAGCGGCCAAAGTGGTGCTCGGCACCGGCGTAGAGCGAGAGTTCGTAGGTGCCATTGGTGAAACTATAGCTGCGAAGCGAATCCATAAGACCATTAAGAGTCTCCTCCACATTCTTCCGCTCCGGCGCGAGGCTGGCCATGAGGCCGAAGTCCACCTCGCCGTGGCGGCTGTAGGGCAGCGCGACGTCGGCGGTGATGCCGTGCCACTGCGAGGGGTTGCGGGTCGTGCGGAGACGGTCGAAGTCGAGGGTCGCGAGGCTGTCGTGGGTGCGCAGGTCGCTGGCGAACGTGCGGCCCAGCGTCAGCGTGCCGGTGTAGTCGAGGAAGAGCATCCCACCCAGCGTATCGAGCTTCTTCTCCAGCATCACACCGAAGGCGGCATCGGCCATTGCGTTGCCTTTGCGCTGCGCCTCGTTGTAGAAATAACGGCCCGCCGAGGGCGCGAGGAACTCCGTGCGCTTGGTGCGGCCGTCGAGGCGGATGCTGTCGTGCGTGGTGGTCGTCCATAGCCAGAGGTTGACCAGCGTGCCCGTGTCGATGTTGTAGTCGAAATCCAGCCCGAAGTTGCCGCCGAGCGTGCGGTTGCGGCTGTGCCCGCGGCTGCTGACGGTGGACGAAAGCGAGCTGTCCGGCGCAAGCAGGCGGCTGTCGCTCTGCTGCTCGCCGCTGTAACGGTCGTAGTCGCCGCTTACGAAGACGTTGAAGCGCACCCGCTCGTTGCTCCACACGTAGTCCACCCACGGCCCCACCTGCGGGCGGCTGTTGGCGTTCAGGCCGAGGCAGAGCAGCTCGTTGCGCTTCACCTTGGCGGTGGTAACGATGTTCACCACGCAGTTCTGCGTGTGGTACTTGGCCGAGGGGTGGGCGATGACCTCGATGCGCTGCAACGTGCCGGCGGGCAGCGACTTGAGGTACTGCTTGAGGCTCTCGGACTTGAGGTGCGACGGCTTGCCGTTGATCCAGATGCTCACCTCGGCGCCGTCGCGGTATTTGATGTTGCCCTCGGCGTCCACCTCCACGCCGGGGGCATTTTGCAGGGCGTCGGTGGCGTTGCCGCTCTGCACGCTCGGGTCGTCGCCCACGTTGTAGAACACCTTCTCGCCGTCGGCGCTGTAGAGCGGTCGGCTGGCGGTGATCTGCACGGTTTGCAGCAGGGTGGCACTCTTGTTTAGGGTAACGGTGCCGAGGTCAATGTCCTGCATCATTTCGACCCACTGCCAATGGGGTTCGTACCCCATAAAGGTGATGCGCAACAGGTAGTTGCCCTCCGCGATATTGCTGATGGCGAAGCGCCCGTCCATGTCGCCCGTCGTGCCGTAAGCGAAGGAACTGTCTTGTTCGTGCAGCAGCACACAATTGGTAAAAGGCAAGGTTTCCCCCTTTGCATCGGACACGCTGCCGAGCAGAGAATAACTATTTTGTGCCCATACGGCACCGGCAACGCCCAGCATCAGCATTGCCATGAAAAATCTTTTCAGCATTGTTGTGATTACTTATAAATGAAACCTTGGAGCCTGCTCACGGCAAGCCCCATTAACACCCAGAGGAAGATGGGGTGTCACGGTGCCCTCAGCACCTCGTGGTACGTCACAGCCTCATTGCTCATGGCCGGGGCATCACCCTCTTCCATATAGACTGTAACGTCCTCCGTCAGTTCGTTATAAGAATACAACTTCATCGATTAATTCAAACTTACTTCCATATAAACGTCATCCCTCCGCTTTTATTGCCCTGCCACCAACATTTTCTTCCACTACGACCGCGAGAAGCTTCAGGAGCGCCTCGCCAAGCTGGCCGGCGGCGTGGCCGTCATCTACGTCGGCGCCGCTTCGGAGGTCGAAATGAAGGAGAAGAAAGCGGCCTCGCCGGAGGCCGCTTAATATGTTATTGTGCTGATTGTTCTTTTTAATATGTAATCATGCACGACGGCATTAATCAAAATTCACTGTTGACAAATACTCTGAAGCCGTCATAACGGGGATTCTGGAGGCCGTGAAATCCTTGCCGTTGCGGGTGATGATGGCTTCTGCATTGGCATGAAGGGCTGTGTAATACTGCATGGCATCCTCGATGTCCTGAAACTGCGAGGCCAAAGAGTCGTCGACCGTCCGTTCTTCTGTTGTTGCGACACTTACAAGTTGCCGTAAGTTCGACAGCAGGTTGCGCACCCCATCCGTGCTATGTTTGCGGAGGAGAAATGAGGCCGTAGCGAAAGTCATCGGTGAAACTACAAGTTGCACCTGTTCGTTATAGGCCATTGAGAAGAGTCGCACGGCATCGTGACAAAAAGGCTCGCGACGGTCAAGAAGGTCGACCACAATGTTTGTATCAAGGAAAAGCCGTCTCATTGGTATTTCTCCATCTGATATTGGTGATACGCTTCGCGGGCGTTTAGGTCGTGGTCGGCCACAGGCTCTCCGGCACCGAGAAGGCTGAGTACCACGTCAGGCACGTCGACACGGTGTTGTCTCGGCATGGCAAGGATAGCTTCCAAGTCTGGGGCGTATTGTTTGCTCTCGTGTTGTGGAGTGACAGCAAGGCGAATGAGAAGAGCCTCCATCTGCCGCTGTATCCATTGGCTAATGTCGGTGTCTGCACCGATGGCGGGACGTGCCCGCTCGATGAGGTTATCGTTTAATGTTATGTTATATGTGCACATGATACATGCTATTTTTATACAAAAGGTCACTCCTTCGTCGCGTTCTTTTCGATTTGCAAAAGTACACAAAATATTTCACATACAGAAATATTTTTTAAAGGAAGACCAATAACGTTTCGCCGCGCCGCCCAATGCCTCGAGGGTGTGAAGCCCGAGTGCTATGGCTGCGAGCACCGCAGAATCAAATCAAATGAAGCGAGCAACGAGGACGAGAAACTCGGCATCGATAAGCGAAAGTCCAGTGAACTTTCGCCCGTTGCGCCGTCGAGGAACCCCTGTGCATGATTGTCGAGTGCTTTGGCCTGCGACCTTGTGGAGCAAACGCTGGCCTCGAAGGCAGCGTCGTCGTCAACGAGGTGAAGAACGACAAGGCCGACTACGGCTACAACGCCCGAACCGAGAAGTACGAGTGCTATGGCTGCCGAACTTGACGACCCTCCACGCATGGGTGGTATGTACTAATGAATTGATGAACCAACAGAGAAGGGAGCATTCAATGGAATGCTCCCTTTTGTTGTTTCGCTATTATTCACCGTTGCTTTATTGGCTTTGCAGGTACGCCTACGGCCGTGCACCTTGCTGGTAGATCTTTGGTAACAACAGCACCCGCACCAACAATTGTTTGTTCACCAATATTGATTTGGTTAATGATTTTTGCGCCTGTTCCGACATAGACCTCACTGCCAATGTTCACCTCTCCGGATATGTTTACAGACGGCATAAATGCAGAGTAGTCGCCAAGTGTTGTGTCGTGTCCTGTTGTGCAAGCAAGATTAAGAATCACAAAATCGCCAATGATGATGTTTGTCGTAATGAGGTTTTCGGCGCAAATGATGCAACCTTTGCCAATCTGGACATAATTGTCATCGCCAATCTGAACGGAAGGGTGAATCAAAGTAGGGAACAGTACATTCCGATTACATATATTGTTCACGATTTTCTTTTTGGTGGCAGGGTTTCCTATTGCTACGGCAACAGATATTTCTCTGTCCCATTTGTTTAGAGAGGACATTCCTCCAAGCGTTGGAAGACCATTTATCATTTCGCCTGCAGGGTAGCCATCATCGAAAAAGCCGATGATTTTCCACTCGTGTCTTTGACGGTTGATGTCTTGAATCAATGTCAAGACTTCACGGCCAAATCCGCCAACTCCGTAAATTGCAATTTCTTTCATATTAATTAATTGTTACCGTTAAACTTTTCCATTGTTGCTTGTCCTTCGTGCGAAATGCCGTCGCGAAACAGCACCTTCTTTACGGACAGAATAATTACTTTACAATCCACTATGAATGAATAGTTCTCAACATACCATACGTCGAGATTGAATTTTTCTTTCCAGGAGATTGCATTCCGTCCGTGGCATTGTGCCCATCCAGTTATGCCTGGACGAACATTATTCCTACGAGCCTGCTCGGTTGAGTATAATGGCAAATATTCCGGGAGTAACGGCCGAGGACCAACAATTGACATATCTCCCCGAAAAACATTGATGAGTTGTGGCAATTCGTCAATACTCAAAGAGCGAAGGACTTGGCCGATACGGGTAATTCGCATCTCGTCGGGTAAAAGATTGCCTTGAGCGTCACTTTCATCAGTCATGGTTTTGAATTTGATGAGTGTGAATAATTTTCCATCTTTTCCCGGACGTTTTTGCAAAAAGAAGACCCCGCCATTACGGTTGGCAAAATACAATCCAATTGTGATGACTAGCAAAAACCAGCTAATTAAAAGCAGTGCAATTGAAGAAATTGCGATGTCGAGAACCCGTTTTATAAATTTTCTGTACATGATATCATAAAAATACCGTGAAACTTTGTGTTGCGGACTGAGGTTCTCGACTACCTATCACTACAAACAGAAAAGTTCACGGTGCCGTGAGCTTTTCCCTTTTCTTCGTAGTGATAGAATGAAATTGTCGAGATTTCAGTCCTGCTAAGAAAAGCGAAAATGCTTCTATTCTATTGCTATATTATGTCTTTGTATTTTTACTTCATTGGTTTGTGTTTATTTTACTTACAATCTTTTAACCAACTCGCAAGATTAATTCCGGTCTATAGCAAGCGAAAAGTCAGAGTAACGCACGCTCGGCAATGACCTGCTTGGCAGGGATACGCTGTATCTCTCCATCGGCGTTCTGCACGATGACACATTCGTCGTGAAGGGCTTTCTCTTGAAGCATGCGCTTCTCGGCCAGCAGCAGTCCTTCGTCTATTTTATCTTACAGTTCAAATATTTCCTTTTCCGACATGGCTGATTATCTGATTGAATCTTTCTTCGTTATTTGAATGTCCAGCAACACTGTGTAAGAGGCGGTGGTTTTACCCGCCCCGTTGCAGCCTCCGATGATGTACAGAATCTTGTCCATTTCGGATGCAAAAATACGACATTTATTTCAATTGGCGAAATTTATTTTCTACACGTCGGGAAAAAGTCGTAATTTTGCAGCGTTGAATCAAGTATAAAACAACAACAATACTATGCTGCAAATCGGAACAAAGGCCCCGTATTTCGAGGGGGCGGATGAGAAGGGGAATATTATCAAACTGAGCGACTTCTCAGGGAAGAAACTGGTGCTTTACTTTTACCCAAAGGACAGTACACCAGGGTGCACGGCCGAGGCGTGCGACCTCAGGGACAACTACCAGCGCTTCCTCGCGTTGGGCTACGAGGTCGTCGGCGTGAGCCGCGACAGCGCCGCCAGCCACCAGAAGTTCATTGCCAAATATGAGCTGCCGTTCCACCTCATCTCCGACCCGGAGCACCGCATCCTTGAGGCCTACGAGGCCTGGGGCGAGAAGAAGAACTACGGCAAGGTGTCGATGGGTACGCTGCGCACCACCTACGTCATCGACGAGCAGGGCGTTATCATGGACGCCATCGGCAAGGTGGACACGAAGGCGCACACGGCGCAGATCCTGAAGTAACCGCCTGTGCCACTTTGGGGCGCAATTACGAATACCTGTCCCATAATAGTCCAAAATCCGCGACATCCACCTCCGGACCCACGGCTCCGCACCCCGAACCCGGGAGGGACCCTGTAGGTATCCGGTAGGTATCCTGTAGGTATTTACTTCGACTGAGAACCGATATGAACGGTTATGGACCAGTTCGCCTGTTAATTTTCCCTAAATAACCATTCAACTATCTGATTTCAAATCATTTGCTCGATATTCCACACGAAGGCGCGGATGCCGACCTCTTCGTTGCGTTTGTCGAGTTTGCGGACGGCGGTGAGGAGGGGTTCCACCTTGTCGTCGTCCACAACGGTGAGGATGGCGTTGTTGAGTTCGGGCCAGGTATGGGTGCCGCGGTGGGGCTCGCCGGATTGGTGGCCGCGCCCCTGGACATTCTCCCAGAAGGTGAATCCACGGATGCCGAGGGTGTCCAGCATGTATTCGACGCGCTCGTTGTTGGCCTGGTTGTAGACTATGAGGATGCTTTTCATCTTTTAAATTAAGGATTTAGAATGAAGAATGAAGAATCGGCTGACGCAGAAGTTCTTCATTCTTCATTTCTCATTATTCATTATTCACTTTTCATCCAATTCGATGTTCATGAAGACGAATTTCTTGCGCTCGCGCTCCTTCTTCTCGATGTCGCCGCGACGGTTGAAGACGCCGTAGAGGACGGGCACGACGATGAGTGTGACGAGCGTGGAGACGAGCAGGCCGCCGATGACGACGATGCCCATGGTGGTCCACAGCTCGGACCCTTCGGCGGTGGAGAGCGCCATGGGGATCATGCCGAGGATGGTGGTGAAGGCGGTCATCATGACGGGGCGCAGGCGGCTCTGTCCGCTGAGGGCGATGGCCTCGGCGAGGGGCGTGTCGCGCTCGCGGAGGAGGTTGATGTAGTCCACCAGCACGATACCGTTTTTCACCACGATGCCGATCAGCAGCACGACGCCGAGCATACCCACCATGTCGAGGTTCTGCCCGGTGACGATGAGTGCCAGGATGACGCCGGAGAGGGCGAAGGGGATGGAGAACATGATGATGAAGGGCTTGGAGAAGGACTCGAACTGCGAGGCCATGACGATGTAGACCAGCAGGAGAATCATCAGGGCGAGGGTACCCATGTCGGAGGTGGTCTTCTTCTGGTCCTCATAGTTGCCGGCGAGGGCGACGTTCACGCCCTGGGGGATGTCCATCTGGTCCAGCTCGGCCTGCACCCCCGTGGCCAACTGACCGAGGGAGGTGTTGTAGGGCATGACGGTGAGGGTGAGGTAGCGCTGGCGGTTCTTGCGCTCGATGGTGGGCGGGCACCAGTATTCCTCCACCTTGGCCAGTTCGTTGAGTTTGATGATGCGTCCGGTGGAGGTGGGGATGGAGAGCTGCTCGATGTCGGTGATGGAGGAGCGGTACTTCTCCTGGAGGCGGACAAGGATGTTGTACTCCTCGCCGTCCTCTTTGAGGAAGCCCGCGTTCATGCCGTTCACACGGTTGCGGACATACATGGCGACCGTGGAACCGTTGAGGCCATGGAGGGCCAGTTTCTGCTTGTCGAAGGTAATCTTGAGCTCGGCACGGTCCTCGTCGCGGCTCACCTTGGTGTCGCGCGCGCCGGGGACGTTCTGCTCCACGCGCTTCTTGAGTTCCTGGGTGAAGTTGGTGGTCTGGTCGAAGTCGTAGCCATAGATTTCCACGGTGAGACTGTTGGTGTTGCCACCGCCCATGCCACCCTGCGACACCTGGTAGTTGACAATCTCCGGATACTCGGCGAAGCAGCGGCGCAGTTCCTCCTGCATCTGGAAGATGGTGCGCTCGCGCTCGTACTTCTTGGTGGCGCGGATGGTCATGGAAATCTTGTTGTTGGTGGTGGAGGAGAAGAGGGCGGCGAAGCCGGCGTCGTCGTTGGAGCCGGCCGAGGTGGAAACCACGATGAGGTCGTCGCCCAGGATGCGCTTGACATCCTCTTCCATGTGACGTGCGGTCTTGAGGGTCTCCTCGATACGGGTACCGCGCTGCAACTCGGCGGTGATGCTGATGCTGCCGTTGTCCTGCGGCTTCATGAAGTCCATGCCGATGGCACCGGTCATCATGGGGAGCAGCGAGACGATGAAGAGAGCGGCGGCGACAAGGAGCGTGACGCGCTTGTGGCGCAGGCACCAGCGGAGAAGGTTGGCATAGGCGGCCTCGATGGCGGTGAAGACACGGCCGAAGGTGCGGTTGTAGAACGAGCGCTCCTGCTTGGCCTGGTATGCCTCTTCATCCTCCTTCTTGAGGAAGAAGGGGCGCTCCTTGAGCATCTTGGAGGAGAGCATGGGGATGAGGGTGATGGCGGCGGTGGTGGAGACGCAGACCACGATGGTGACAATCCAGCCGAGCTCCTTGAAGAAGATGCCCGCCATGCCGGGGAGCATGGTCAGCGGCACGAACACGGCCACCAGCACCAAGGTGGTGGCGATGACGGAGGTCCACACCTCATTGGTGGCACAGATGGCGGCTTCGCGCGGATTCTCGCCACGCTCAATGTGCTTGGTGATGTTCTCCAACACCACGATGGCGTCGTCCACCACCATACCGATAGCCACCGTGAGCGAAGCCAACGAGATGATGTTGAGCGAAGAATCGGCCACAAGGAGGTAGATGAAGGAGGTGACCAGGGAGATGGGGATGGTGAGGGCAATGATGATGGTGGAGCGCCAGTTGCCGAGGAATAGCAGCACCACCAGCACCACGAAGATCAGCGCATAGAAGATACTGCTGGAGAGGCCGTTGATGGCGTTCACAATCTCCTCCGAACCGTCGCGGATGAGGGTGGTCTGTATATCAGGGGGAAGGGTCTTCTGTATCTTCTCCATCTGGCCGCGCACCTGCCGCGCAATGGCCACGGTGTTGGCACCGGTCTGCTTGGTGATGATGAGGCGCGCACCGTCGCTGCCGTTAATCTTCTCGTCGAGGGAGAGGTCCTTGATGGTGTCGCGTACGGTGGCCAAGTCGCGCACGAAGACCTGCTTGCCAGTGTAGGTGGTGGTGACTGCGATATCGGCTATCTCCGAGCTCTCGACATACTCGCCCTTGACGCGCATCTGGTACTGCTCCTTGCCCATCTTGACGGTGCCGGAAGCCAGGTCGAGGTTGTTGGCGGAGATGGCCTGGCCGACCAACTCGAGGGGGATGCCGTAGGCATCGAGCTGCTTGGGGTCGAGGTCGATATAGACATAGCGCTCCGGCGCACCGCTGACGGTGATATTGCCGATGCCGTCCACACGGTTGAGCACATTGACCACATTATCCTCCAGGATACGGTCCAGGCCCGGGTAACTCTCCTCGGCAGTGAAGCCATAGACCATGATGGGCATGGCGGAGGAGTTGAGCTTGAGAATCATCGGACGCGAGACGCCGTCGGGAAGATTGTCGTATAGGAGGTCCACGTAGGAACGTATGTCGTTGAGCGACTCGTCGATATCCGACCCCCACTCGAACTCCAGCGTGACGACGGAGATATTGTCGCGGCTGTTGGAGGTGATGTTCTTCAACCCGTCGACCGAGTTAAGGGAGTTTTCGATCAACTTGGTGATGTTGGTCTCTATCTCGCTGGCGTTGGCGCCGGCATAGGTGGTCATCACGGTGACGTAGGGCGGGTCCATTTCAGGCATCTGGTCGATAGGCAGACGCGTCAGCGAGAAAAGACCCAGCACAATGACGGCCACAAATATCAAGCCTGTGGTGATGGGCTTGTTGATTGCTGTCTTGTAAATTGCCATTGTTCTTGCCGATATCTCTTATTCTACAATCTCCAGGTTGTCGCCGTCCACAAGGCGGGCCTGGCCGGTGACGACGAGGCGGTCGCCAGCCTTGAGAGCCCCCGCCTCGACGGGGATGATTTCAATGCGGTCGTCGAAGCGCTGTCCGAGGGTGACAGCCACACGGCGCGCGGTGTTGCCGTCGGCCACGAACACGTAGCGGTCGTTGGAGCCGGTCAGTTTCAGCACACTCTGGTAGGGAACCACGATGGCTTCCACCTCGCCCACCCCGAGACGTGTACGGACATACATGCCCGGACGGATCTTCTCACCGCTGTTGGGAATGTTGAGTTTGGTTTGGAAGGTGTGGGAGGAGGGGTCGATGGTGGGATAGACAATCTCAATGGTACCCTGGAAGATCTGGTCGGGATAGATGTCGCTCTCGATATCCACCTTCATGCCCGTCTTGACCAGCGGGAAGTAGGTCTCGGGGATATTGATGATGGCTTTCAGGCGGCTGATTTGCGTGAGGGTAAGGATGGGCTGGCCGGCATACATCTCGCCGTCCTCATAATTCTTGGCGCTGATGACGCCGGCAAACTGGGCCTTGACGAAGGTGTTCTCTTCAAGGAAGCGCTCGCTCTCCACCAGTTGGTCGTATCCGGCCTTGGTCTGGTCGTAGACTTGCTCGCTGACCGATCCGGTAGACTTCAATGCGGTGACACGGTCGAGTTCGGTTTTGGTGGATGCCAGGTTGATGCGGGTGGTGTTCAGCTGGGTCTGATCCATGCGGACCAGCATGGAACCCTTCTGAACCCGCGAACCCACCTGCACGTATATGTGCTCGATGTGGCCGGTGACGCTGGGGGCTATGTTCATGGTCTCATAGCCTTCCAGGGTGGAACTGAGCTCGAGCGTCTTGGATATGCGCTCGCTGGCCAGGGTCTGTACTTTCACTTTCTCGGCCTCCTTCTTGGTCGTGGTGGCGGCCTTGTCGCCACCTTTGCCGCCACATGCCGCCACACTCATCGCGGCAAGGGCAATCATTGCGATTCTGATGTACTTGTTCATATTGGTATATTTTATTTATTCAACAGGTTTTCCAATGCCACTTGGGCACTGATGACGTTCATCACGGCCTGGATGTAGTTGCTTTGTGCTGTGATGATGTCAGTGGAGGCGGTGGTAACCTCCAGGCTGCTGGCGCGGCCGTACTTGTATTTCTCCGAGAGGGAGGCGAAGACTCGCTGTGTCACCTCGAGGTTCTTGCTCTGTATGTCATAGTTCTCCAACGCGGAGGCCAGGTCGTAACGCAACTGGTTGTACTGCAGACGGAGCCCGTCCTCGGCCTGACGGCGGCTGTTCTGTGTCTCCTGCAGTGCCAGCCTTGCGCTCTTCACCCCTGCCAGACGGGTGCCGCTGGTGAGCAACGGCAGGCTGATGGAGGCCCCAAGCATGTTGGGGGGGGTCATGTTGAAACCCTCGTCCTTGCCGAAATAGGTCTTGGCACTGTACTGGTAGTAGGCCGACACCGTAGGCAGGAAGTCCATCCACGCCATGTTCACCTGCCGCCGTGCCAACTCTTCGTTCTTGGCCAGCAGCTGGTAGTTGTAGTTATGCTCCAGGTGGAAAGACTCCTGCATCAACTGGACGGCGGCGTCCACGCTGAGGATATCCTCCATGCGTGTGGTCAGTTCCAGCTCGGCATTCACATCGGCCCCCAGCTGCAGTAGCAGCGAGTTCTTGAGCACCTGCAGGGAACGTTTGGTGCTGTTGATGCTGCTCTTGAGGGTGGCCACCTGCACCTGCAGCTTGTCGGCATCCACCTGCTCGGCGGCTCCCACATTGACCGCACTCTGGCTCGTGGCGGCCAGGCGCTCAAGGTTGGCCAAAGAGGAATCGAGCAGGCCGATAGTCTCCTGCATCACCAGGTGCGACACATAGACGTTCTTCACCTGTGCACGTGTCTGCTGCTCGGTCTGCTGGCGCGATATGTCGGTCATCTCGATGGCCAGGTTCTGCAACATCGTGCCCACCACCTGTGCACCGGTCAGGCCGATGGCGGCGGTGAGGCTGAAGGTGCCGCTAGGGTTCATGGCGATGCCGCCGCTCTCGGAAGCGTCGGCTGCGCTGCCGCTGGAGGGGAACGAGATGGGCATGGTGACGCCGCCGATGGTGACCGAATCGGGCATCATGGACATCATGCTTCCGCCCCCGCCGAAGTTCATCTTGTAGCCCAGCATGTTCTGGTAGTCGAATCCGGCCTTCAGCGAGGGGAGCATTGTCGAAAGAGTCTTCCATTTCTCCCACTCTGCCTTCTTCACCTCCAGGTTGGCGTTCTGCATGGCGGCGTTGTGCTCCAGGGCATACTGCTGGGCCTCCTCGAGGCTGAGCCGCAACATGGGCCGTTCCTGTGCCGATGCCGCCAGGCCGAGGGCCGCGACGGCGAGCTGTAAAAACACTCTTTTCAGTTTCATCTTTATATTATTCCTTGTTTTTGTTTTCCTGTTGGTTATAAATGGCGTTCAGCTCCTCGGTCACCTGCCTGAAGTGCGCCTCCTGCTGATCGTAGCGGCATATGGTGTCGGTGGACATCAATCCGCGCAGGTAGGTGAAGCACACCTCGTTGAGCTGGCGGGCATAGCCCTCGCCGTCGGGGACTTCCGAGAGGCGTTTGCGCTGTATGGTGGAGCAGAAGAAGTCGATGGCCACCTCCACATCGGCATCGGGCCGCATGTAGTTGCGGGCTGTCATGTAGTCCATCCCTTTGCGGAGCATGCCGCGCAGGGAGTCGGAATGCAGGCGGAAGAAGCGGTCGTGGATGTCGGGATAGTAGCGTTCGGTCTCCTCGAGGATACGGTTGTAGCGGTGGATGAACATGGCATTGGCGCGGAGCATGTACATGGCCACCAGCAACGGCTCGTCCACCTGGCTGTGGGCATGTCGGTGCATCTCGTTGGTCTTTTCGTGGACAAGGTTCAGGCACTCGGTGAGCAGTTCCTCCTTGTTGGCAAACTGCTCATAGAGTGTACGCTTCGACATACGCATCGACTGCGCGATGTCGTCCATGGTCACCCCCTTGCACCCGCGACTGTTGAACAGCCGCAGGGCGGTCTCGATCACCTTCCCTTTGTTTCCTTCCGATGCCATATACACCTTATTTTACTTACATACAGCACTATACACAGCATTCACGCCCCGTATCGGCTGCACGAAACAAGGTGCAAAGATACAAAAAACTTGGAAAACCCTGTCGGTTTTCCAAGTTTTGTCACGTTAATTTTTCCTAAATTTTACCGATTCTTCCGCTCCGGCAGGGGTTGGAGGGAGGCCAACTGCACCTTCATGCGTGCCCCTTGGGCGGCCTCCACGGTGGCCATGGCGCCGTCGCGGCTGACGAACGTCACGTGTATGCCACCCGCCGTCATCAGGCGGTCGCCCGACTTGAGGCTGTCGCGGAAGGCGGCCTCCTTCTTGGCTTTCTGGCTTTGGGGGCGGATGAGGAAGAGGTAGAACACCACAATCATGGCGATCACCATGATGGCTGTCTTCCAGCCGTTGGAGATGTCGAGGAGCATCATAAGGGTCATAGCTGTGTTTTTTGTATTTATTGCCTAACGCGCCCAAATGTGTTTTATTGCGCGAGGGTGAAAATTTTTGTTTCCCTGACGAAAAACACCCCCGGAACCGGGGGTGGAAAAGTGTGATTTTTTGGGTTCAAAAACTGGAAAAAGGGCGAAATTGGCAGTTTTACAATAGGCTGGTTACCAGCGTTCTGTAGGCATCATATTCTTCCCCTTTCCTTCCCCTCCGGGAGTGCACCTGCTATCGGGCTGCGGGCTGCCTGGTGAGCCGGAGGGCGGCCTCCCCGTAGCAGAAGAGCATGTGATCCTCGTCGGGCATGTAGAAGCCGCCGTGCGCAGTCTCGCCGTCGGCGAAGATGGTGGCGGTCCCCACGCCCCGGTCGTAGGAGTAGTCGACGTTCCAGCGCATGGATTCGCTGCCACGGTCCAAGGAGATGAGGGCGGTGGTGGCGGAGAGGAACCTCAGCTCGTAGTCGTAGTTTACGTACCACTCCCCGACACCCTCGGCGAGGCTGGAAGTCCAGACCGTACCCTCCATCGCATCGGGCGTGGCATAGGAGACCTGCTCCCAGCCCACGGGCCGTCCGGGCAGGTCGAGTGCCTGCTCCATCTGGAGGAAGTCGGCCAGCAGGCCCGTGGTCTTGGACCAGTTGATGGGGGTTAGGAAAGGCGTGTCACTCTGCTCGGGGTCGGGGTTCTGCACGGTGGCGGTTCCCTCGCCCCCGTCCCACGAGTAGCCGAAAGGGGCGGCGATGCATACGGACTCCAGGTCGCCGCGTTCAGCGTTGATGAAAAGCATGCCCGAGGCGGCGGTGTTGAACACCATGGTGTAGGCTAACGAGATGTCGCCATCAGCCTCGTCGGTGTAGGCCACATGTCCGCTCCAGGCCGTGCCGGCCAGGTCGAAGTCTTCGCCGCAGGCCGAAAACAGGCCCGTCGTGAGCAGCGCGAGGGCTGCCAGTTTCAGTGTCTTTTTCATGGTCTTGAAGCATCAACCGGTCAATCCGTGCGCCTCCGGCCGGCGGGGCCGCCGGCCGGAGGGTTGCAGGCCGCAGGTATGGGCTCGGGCGGCGGCTACCACAGCATGGCACGCTTCTCGGGTGCGAGCCACATGCCGTCGCCATCCTTGATGCCGAAGGCGTCGATGAATTCGGTGACCTGCGGCAGGGCTACATTGACGCGGTTGCGGCCAAGGGCGTGGACATCCATCTGGGTGAGCTGCAGGATGGCCTCGGGGCGGATGTTGCTGGCCCACACGGCGGCGTAGGCCAGGAAGAAGCGCTGCTCGGGGGTGAAGCCGTCCATCTGATCCTTGTTCACCTGGTGCTTCGTCATGGCGTTCTGCATGGCAAGGTAGCTCACATGGAGGCCGCCGTTGTCGGCGATGTTCTCACCGAGGGTGAGTTCGCCGTTGGCGTAGGTCTCGGGCTCGTCGAGCACCTTGACGGCACTGAAGGCGTCGACCAGGATCTGCGAGTTCTGCTTGAAGTTGGCAGCGTCCTGCTCGGTCCACCAATCGTTGAGGTTGCCATCCTTGTCGTACTGGCGGCCCTGGTCGTCGAAGCCGTGGGTCAACTCGTGGCCGATGACGACGCCGATGGCGCCGTAGTTGGCGGCCTCGTCGGCGTGCATGTCGAAGAAGGGAGGCTGGAGGATGGCGGCGGGGAAGCAGATTTCGTTGGTGGTGGGGTTGTAGTAGGCGTTCACCGTCTGCGGGGTCATGAGCCACTCATCCTTGTCGACAGGCTTGTTGATCTTGCTGAAGTTGTAGGCCATGTCGAATTTGTTGCTGCGCACCACGTTGGCATAGTAGCTGTCGTTCTTGATTTCGAGGCCGCTGTAGTCGCGCCACTTGTCGGGGTAGCCGATTTTGACATAAATGGTGGAGAGTTTCTCGTGGGCGTTTTTCTTGGTGGCATCGGTCATCCAGGTGGCCTGGTCGATACGCTGGCCGAGGGCGGTGATGAGGTTGTCGACGAGGGTCACCATGCGGGTCTTGGCTTCGGCGGGGAAGTGCTTCCTGACGTAAAGCTGGCCGAGGGCCTCGCCCATGGCGCCTTCCACGGTGGAGGTGACGCGTTTCCAGCGAGGACGGTTCACCTCGCGGCCGCTCATCATCTTGCCGAAGAACTCGAAATTGGCGTTCACAAATTCGTCGCTCAAGTAGGGGGCGGCGCCGACAATCTCATGCCATGCGAAGTAGGCCTTCATCACCTCCACGTCGGCATCTTTCATCACGCGGTTCACCTCTTCAAAGTATTGGGGCTGGGCGATGTTGAAACTTTTCATGCCGTCGAGGATGTTCATGTCGGCAAAGTACTCTGCCCAATCGATATTGGGGGTGAACTTCTGGGCTTCTGCGACAGTGTAGCGGTTGAAGGTGGCCTGTGGGTCGCGGTTCTGGAGCTTGGTATTCATGGCGCGAGCCAGGCGGGTTTCAAAGTTCATCACCATCTGGGCCAGTTTGTCGGCACGGATGCCGCTCATCCGGTCGTAGCCTGCCATGGCGAATTCCTTCTCCATCAGGGCCACATAGCCCTCACGGAACTGGGCGTTTCTGCCTTCGTCAAGAAGATAGTAGTCACGGTCGCCCAGACCGAGGCCACCCTGGTAGGCCCAGGCGATGCACTGTTTGGCATCGTCCTTGTCGGCTTCGCCAAAGACGCCGAAGAGGACGATGTTGCCGCGCTTGTGCATTCTGCGCAATTCAGACCACACGTCGGCACGGGTCTTCAAGTTGTTGATTTCTTCGAGGAAGGGGCGGAGGGGCTCCATGCCGTCGGCCTGCAGCTTGGCGCTGTCCATGCCGAGATTGTACATGGTGGCGATTTTGTCCTCCAGGCTGCCCGCGTCGTTCCGGGCGTCTTTGACAGAGTCGATGAGATCATTGACATCCTTCAAGGCCTTCTCGCCCAGCACGTCGAAGGCACCGTAGCGCGAGTGCTCGGCATCGAGAGGATTGTTTTTCATCCAGCCGCCACAGGCATACTGATAGAAGTCGTCCTGGAGGCGGGCCGTGGTGTCGAGGTTGTCCAGTTTGACGCCCGAGGTGAGTTCGTGCTTGTTCTGGCAACCTGTTGCAATTACTGCCATAGTTGCAATGGATAAAAGTGTTTTTCTCATTTTATGTATGATAATGATTATTGATTATACGCGTAAAAGAATGGTACGGGTCGTCCCTCGCGGGGCGACCCGTACCGCTGCGTTTCTGCGGTCAATCCATGATGGTGTTCCAACCATGCTTGTCCTCGGCCTCGCCGAGCTGGATGGCGCGGAGGGCGTTGTAGAGCTTGGTGCTCCAGGGGCCGGGCTCCTTGCCGAAGACGTAGCTCTTGCCGGTCTCGGGGTCGTCGAGGCGCTCGATGGGGCTGATGACGGCGGCGGTGCCGCAGGCGCCGGCTTCCTGGAAGGTGGCCAGTTCCTCCACATCGATGGGGCGGCGCTCCACTTTCATGCCCATATCCTCGGCCAGCTGCATGAGGCTCTTGTTGGTGATGGAGGGCAGGATGGAGGTGGACTTGGGGGTGATATAGGTGTCGCCCTTGATGCCGAAGAAGTTGGCTGCGCCGGCCTCGTCGACATATTTTTTC
Source organism: Bacteroidales bacterium (assembly GCA_017940465.1). Lineage (GTDB taxonomy): Bacteria > Bacteroidota > Bacteroidia > Bacteroidales > P3 > Colimorpha. Next base: position 23,276 of record JAGAYN010000036.1, read on the forward strand.
TCCTTGGCGTCGAGGTAGAATTCGCAGGCATACTCGCCGCCGTGGCAGGCCTCGGTGTGGGCCTTGAGGCTGGCTGCGTAGTTGCCGCCCACCTTGTAGATACCGGTGCCGAGGGGGGCCGAACGGTCATACTGGCGGGTGATGACATAGGGGTTGGCCTTGAATCCGCCCTTGAAGTAGGGGCCCACGGGGGTGACAAAGATGAGGAAGAGGTACTCGTCGGCGGGCTTGACGCCGACGGTGATGCCGGTGCCTATGAGGAGCGGGCGGAGGTAGAGGCTTGCGCCGGTGCCGTAGGGGGGGATGAATTTCTCGTTGAGTTTGATGACGCGCTTGCACATCTCGACGAATTTCTCGGTGGGCAGCTCGGGCATCATGATGCCGCGGCAGGTGCTCTGGAGGCGTTCGGCGTTGGCTTCGGGGCGGAAGATGCGGATCTTGCCGTCCTTGCAGCGGTAGGCTTTCAGGCCCTCGAAGGCTTCCTGTCCGTAGTGGAGCGAGGAGGCGGCCATGTGGATTTCCACATTCTCCGAGCTGGAAACTTCGATTTCGCCCCACTGCCCGTTGCGGTAGTAGCAGCGCACGTTGTAGTCGGTTTTGACATACCCGAAGGGTAGGTTCTGCCAGTCTATATTCATGATAATGAGTTTTTTAGGTTGTTTGTTATTAATTTTACACTACGGCAAAGATAGGAACTTTTTTCTGATGGGAGAAAAAAAATTTTACCATGTCGGAAAAAAGTAGTAATTTTGCACCCGGTTTCGCGAGAGCGGGACACGGCCTCTTAGCTCAGTTGGTTAGAGCAGCTGACTCATAATCAGCGGGTCCTTGGTTCGAACCCGAGAGGGGCCACAACGGAAATTGAAAATTGAAAATTGAAAAACCTCCACCTCTCTTTCAATTTTCAATTTTCAATTTTCACATTTTGGAATCATGGGACGCATCATGGCCATAGACTATGGACAGCGGCGCACGGGCCTGGCAGTGACCGACCCGCTGCGCATCATCGCCACCGCACTCTGCACGGTGGAGACCCCCACCCTGCTCCCTTATTTAAAGGATTATTGCGCGCGCGAAGAGGTGGACCTCTTCGTGGTGGGCCAGGCGCGGCGCATGGACGGCTCGCCCTCGCCCTCGGCGCAACTCATCGAGCCCTTCGTCCTCACCCTTCGCGACGCATTCCCTGACAAGGAGGTGGCTCGCATCGACGAGCGCTTCACCTCCAAGCTGGCCTTCCAGAGCATGATCGACAGCGGCCTGAAAAAGAAGGACCGCCGGGACAAGGGCACCGTGGACCAAGTGGCGGCCACCATCATGCTGCAGGACTACATGAGGGCGCACCCCTGAGACCCCGTTTTCCACCCCTTTTCCAACCCACTGACAGACAAAGAGATACAAAGACAAAGTTAAAGAACAGTTATAGAACAGTTAAAGAACAGTTAAAGAACAGCCTTGGAGGATACCTGCCGCACAGGCAGGGGACCCCTCCGGCATCACCCGAAAACAGCACCCCGTATGATACTCCCCATCGTCGGCTACGGCCACCCCACGCTCCGCAAGACGGCAGCACCCATAGAGAAAGACTATCCGAACCTCAAGGAACTGATAGCCAACATGTATGAAACCATGTACAACGCCGACGGCGTAGGCCTGGCGGCGCCGCAGGTGGACCTCCCGATACGCCTCTTCGTGGTCGGCTTCCGCCCCTACGACGAGAAGACCGACACCTACGGCGCCCCCACCGAGGAGCACACCGTCATCAACCCGGAGATAGTGGGCTTCGGTCCGGACAAGGACTGGTTCAACGAAGGCTGCCTCTCGGTGCCCGATATCCACGAGGACGTGCTCCGCCCCACCACCCTCCGCCTGCGGTGGATGGACGAGGAATGGGTGCAGCACGACGAAGAGATCTCCGGCCTCTTCGCCCGCGTGGCGCAGCACGAAATCGACCATCTGGACGGCAAGGTGTTCACCGACCGCCTCTCCAGCCTGCGCCGCACCATGCTCAAACGCCGCCTGAACGACATCCAGGCGGGACGCATACAGACCAAATACCGCATGAAAACCCCTAAAAAATAGCCCCATGAAACCCATAGCACCCCTCGCGGCCGCCCTGCTCCTGCTGGCCGCCTGCCACAGCACCCCCGACCGCAACCGCCTGATCGGCGACATCGACGCCCACGAACAGGAACTGGCCACCTTCAACGTGGCCGCCAACGAGCAGAAGGCACACGAAATGGTGGCCCTCTACCGCCAGTTCGCCACCCACTTCCCCGAGGACAGCCTCGCCCCGGTCTACCTCATGCGGTCGGCCGAAATCTTCCTCAACACCGGCGAGAACGAGAACGCCGTGGCCCTGCTGGACAGCGTGATCACCCTCTATCCCGGCTTCGAGGAGGTGGCCGCCTGCCTCTTCCTCAAAGGCAACGCCTACGAGAACAGCCAGCAATACGACCTGGCGCGCGAGACCTACACCCAGTTCGTGGCCGACTACCCGGACCACTACCTGGCCGAGGACACCCGCAAGATGCTCCCCTACATCGGCCTCTCGCCCGAGGAGATGCTGGACGCCATCCTCAACTCCGCTGCCGACCTCTAACCCACCCCCATCGGCATGAAAGTCAGCGCCCTGCGCATCCGCGCCAGCTACCCCAACTACTACATGGTGAACCTCTACGCCCACTGCGGACGCGAGACTTTCAACCACGACAGCGAGGACCCCGCCAACCCCCTGGAGGGCAACAAGCCCGGCACCGTCATCTACCGCCTCGAGGGCGACGCCCCCAAGACCCACCGCGAGTTCCCCCCCAGGTGGTACGACATGTACCGCCTGCTGAAGCTGCACAACGAGGAGCGCAAGGACTTCCTCGAGTTGCTGCTGCACGAGCACCAGGGCGACATCACCCCCGCGGACCGCGCACGGCTGGAGCAGATACGGGAGGATTTCCACCGGCAGTGCCGCCAGTTCGTGGCCGACAACCCGCTGCACGACAGCGCCGACCTCATCACCACCCTCACCGAGGGCGACTTCACCGACGAGGAGATCAGCTACAAGGGGCGCATGCTGCTCGACCTGACGCGCCACAGCTACCCCGTGCCCGACTTCTGCATCCTCACCTCGCGCTCCTTCAACCGTCCCGACCAGCTGCCGCAACTGCTGGAGACGGCCATACGGAACCTCGAGATCATGACCAGCTGCCGTCTGGGCGACAGCCGCAAGCCGCTGGTCTTCGCCATACGCTGCGCCATGCCGCAGTACATCCCCGGCCTCATGCCCACGCTGCTCAACATCGGGGTGACACGCACGGCCTACGAGGCCCTCTGCCGCTCCTACGACGACACGCTGGGGCGGCGCGTCTACCTGAGCACGCTGCACACGCTGTGCGAGATGCTGGGCCAGCCGCACCGCTTCGCGGAAGCCGACACGGTCCTCACGCCCTCCGGGCAGCAGGAGCGCATCCTGGCGCTGGAGGGGCGCATCGCCGCCTGCGACGCCCGCCTGACGCAGGACGCCCACTACCAGGCCCTGCGGCTCACACAGCATGTGCGCAGCTTCTACAGCGACAATTCCGACCTCATACTGACCTTCATGCAGGGCAAGCAGGCCTACCCGAGCCTCATCCTGCAGCGCATGGTGTGGACCGTGGGCAACAACGAGAGCTACCCGGGCGTGCTCTACAGCCGCCACTCGCGCACCGGCGAGGGGAAGCAGATCGAGAGCTACCGCAACATCTTCGGCGAGGAGATCATGACGGGCGACGTCACGACGGAGGACCTCGCCTACAGCGACCGCGCCGAGATACGCTCGCAGTTCCCCGCCGTCTACCACTTCGACCCCCTGCTGAAGAAACTGGAGCTGCGCTACCGCACGCCGGTGACCATCGAGTTCGCCGTGGAGAGCCGTCCGCACCAGCTGAGCCTCTTCTCGCTGCTGCAGCTGAACGCCTCCGAGATGACGGGCCGCGCCGCCCTGGTGTCGGCCATCGACCTGCGCAACGAGGGCCTGATCGACGACGCCCACGTCACCGACCTCATCAAGCCCTACCACCTGCGGCAGATCATCTCGGCCTCGATCGACGAGCGGTCGCTCCCCTCGCTGCAGTTCTTCGGCCACGGCCTCTCCGTGCTGCCGCGCACCGCCATCTCGGCGCGCCTCTGCTTCTCCATCGGCAAGGCACACGAATACAAGAGCCGCGGCGAGAACGCCTGCCTGTGCCAGGACCACTTCGTGCCGGAGGACACGGTGACCCTCAACGAGGTGGACGCCATCCTCTCGCTCATGCCGGCCGCCATCCACGTGGTCACCGCCTGCCGCGGCTACGGCATACCGGCCTTCATGGACCTGCGCTCCTACGGCATCAGCCTCCAAGGCAACCGCCTGGTGAACAGCCAGGGCCTGGCCATCGAGGAGGGCGACATGCTCACCGTCAGCTCCAAGCGCCAGAGCATCTACAAGGGGCAGGCCGCCTACAAGCCCGCCCGCTTCACCAAATACATCGAGGGCGGACGCGTGGAACTCGCCGACGAGGAGAAACTCTTCTTCGAGCGTATGCGCGTGGCCTACAGCCAGTACCAAGGCATCGTCACCTCCAACCAGGCCGCCTACATCACAGACCTCGGCAAGCTGGCCCGCCTCATCCGGTGCGACCTGCAGAACAAGCCCGAAATCGCCTCCAGCATAGTGAACAACTGGTACGGGAGCCGCCCGGCGGAATACGTCAACCAGGTGCTCGAGAGCCGCATGGGCGACCACAACGACCAGAGCCGCCTCTTCAACATGCTCGAACTGAGCCACAAGACCGATTTCTTCCAACGCGCCTGGCAGGTCTGTACCCAACGGCACATCTCCGGCCTCACCGCCGGCAGCTTCATGCTCGGACGCTTCGTGGCGCGCCCCCTGCCCAAACGCATGTGGGACACGCTGAGCGATGCCGTCGTGGCCTTCCTCATGAACGAATACGTCCTCTACGAAAAATACCAGCAGGTGCTGCAGGAGGTGGGCGAAATCAAACTCGCCCGCGCCCACTCGCGCATCGAGACCGAGGGCATCGACAACATGGTGGTGCGCAATTTCGACCTGATGAACTTCGTGCCCCTCCTCTACTCGCAGCACGACTGGAAGCAGGTGGCCGCCGAACTGGAGAACATCGAGCACCAGGACAACACGCACCTCCTCATCGAGAAACTCAGCCGCCCCGTCGAAGAACTCTTCGACCTCTCCACCCCTTGGAAACAGGCCGAGGTGGAGAACATCCTCCGCACCACATCCACCCCCTCCCCCCTACCCTCCTCCCACACTCCTTGAGGGGAAGAAGCGGGGAAGAACATCATACCTCGTAAACGCTGAAAAACAACCTGTTGCAAACCGGCCGTCTGGGCCCGGTTCCCGATTTTTGCTCCCCAAAAAATCCTGCTTTCTGCGGGCAATAAATCCGTCGCTGCGGCGTTACACTGCCATGACCGACACGACAACCATCCAGCAAGTGGTGTCCCACCTGGACGCCACCTTCCGCCCCGAAGTGCAGGAAGACTACGACAACAGCGGCTTCCTCCTGGGCCACAGCGACACGGCATGCACCGGAGCCCTCGTCGCCCTCGACCTCACCGCCACGGTGGTGGAAGAAGCCATCGAACTGGGATTCAACCTCATCGTGACCCACCACCCCTTCATCTTCTCCGGCCTCAAGCGCATCACCGACCAGAGCGCGAGCGGCCGCCTGGTGCTCACCCTGGCCGAGCACGGCATCAGCGTCTACGCCGCCCACACCAACCTCGACAACCTGCCGTGGGGCGTCAGCGGCGCCCTGGCGCAAAGGCTCGGGCTTCAGGACTGCCGCGTCCTCAGCCCCCTGGGAGGCGACACCGGCGCCGGCACCCTGGGCTCGCTGCCCTCGCCGATGGAGGCCGACCGCTTCCTGCGGAAAGTCAAAGAGGTCACCGGCCTCCCCACCGTGCGCTGCTCGCAGCACAGCCCCGGGCAACTGGTGCAACGCATAGCCCTCTGCGGTGGCAGCGGCTCGTTCCTCATCGGCAACGCCATCGATTGCGGAGCCGACATCTACCTCACCGCCGACATCAAGTACCACGACTTCGAGCGCGCCACCAGCCGCCTCATCCTGGCCGACATAGGGCACTACGAGAGCGAACAGTTCGCCAAAGAAATAATTTCTCGCAGCATATCAGAAAAATTTAGTAACTTTGCATGCCGTATTTCCGCGAAACAGGAAGGCATTGTTTATTATATATAGTTGAAATACAAAAACATACAATAATATGGCAAAAAAAGTCAGCACCAAAAAAGCAGAAGTAAAGGAAGAAACCCCCGTCATCCTACGCCCCGATGTGGACGAGGCCATCGAGAAGCGCCTCGTGGCCCTCTACACACTCCAGAGCGTGGACAGTGAAATCGACAAGATAAAAATCATCCGCGGCGAGTTGCCGCAGGCAGTGCAGGACTTGGAAGACGAAATAGCCGGCCTGGGAACCCGCATCGAGAACATCACAGCCGAGATCAAGGAGACCGAGAGCGCCACCAAAGCCCGCCAGCACGAAATAGCCGACCACGAAGAGCTCATCAAGAAATACCAAAAGCAGCAGGAGAACGTGCGCAACAACCGTGAGTTCGAGTCGCTGGCCAAAGAGATAGAATTCCAGAACCTGGAGATACAGCTCTGCGAACGCAAGAACAAGGAGGGCGCCGCCAAAGTCAAGGAACTCAAGGAGCAGATAGCCTCGGCCAAGCAGCAGGTGGAGAACCGCACCAAAGACCTCGACGCCAAGCGCGAGGAGCTGACCTCCATCATCGCCGATACCGAGAAGGACGAGGCCCGACTGCTGGACAAGTCGAAGGAGCAGGAACAGTTCATCGACGAGCGCTACCTCACCGGCTACAAGCGTATCCGCAACGCCGCACGCAACGGCCTGGCAGTGGTCACCATCGACCGCGACGCCTGCGGTGGCTGCTTCAGCGCCATCCCGCCCCAGCGCCAGATGGAAATCAAAATGCACAAGAAGGTCATCGTCTGCGAGAACTGCGGCCGCATACTGGTGGACGACGACATTGCGGCAAAGGCCAAATCCCAGTTGGATCAATAACACAAACACTTCGTCATGACCTACACATTCAATCCCGAAAAGAAACTGACCCTGTCCAAGATACAGGAGATTATCGACAATAAGGCCGCCCTCGCCCTCGGCGAAGAGGCCAAGCGGCGCATCGAGAAATGCCGCAATTACCTCAACCACAAGATGGAAACGCAGAAAGAGCCCATCTACGGCGTCACCACCGGCTTCGGTTCGCTCTGCAACATCAGCATCAGCAAGGAGCAGCTGTCGCAACTGCAGAAGAACCTGGTCATGAGCCATGCCTGCGGCGTGGGCGACGAGGTGCCGCAGGAGGTGGTGCGGCTCATGCTGCTGCTCAAGGCGCAGAACTTCTGCTTCGGCTACAGCGGTGCACAGCTGCAGACCGTGCAGCGCCTCATCGACTGTTTCAACGACGACATACTGCCTGTGGTCTACCAGCAGGGCTCCCTCGGCGCCAGCGGCGACCTCTGTCCCCTGGCCAACCTCATGCTCCCGGCCATCCTCGGCATGGGCGAGGTGTACTGGAAGGGGCGCCGTTGCGACGTGCAGGAGGTCTACAAGGCCAAAGGGTGGCAACCCATCGAGCTGCAGAGCAAAGAGGGCCTGGCCCTGCTCAACGGCACGCAGTTCATGTCTTCCTACGCCGTGTGGAGCCTTCTGAAAGCCCGCCGGCTGAGCCGCCAGGCCGACATGATCCTTTCCCTCAGCCTCGACGCATTCGACGGCCGCATCGAGCCCTTCTACGAGAGCCTCCACAGGGTGCGCCCGCACAAAGGCCAGCTGGAGACCGCCGAGGCCGTGCGCTGCTGGCTCGACGGCAGCGACATCATCAAGCGCCACAAGGAGCACGTCCAGGACCCCTACTCCTTCCGCTGCGCCCCGCAGGTGCACGGCGCCGCCAAAGACACCATCCGCTATGTGGAGAGCGTCGTCGAGACCGAGATCAACTCCACCACCGACAACCCCATCGTGCTGCCCGACGAGGACATGGTCATCTCCGGCGGCCACTTCCACGGCGAGCCCTTGGCCATGGTGCTCGACTTCCTGGCCATTGCCGTGGCCGAACTGGGCGCCATCAGCGAACGCCGCACCTACCAGCTCATCGACGCCAAGCGCGGCCTGCCCAGCTTCCTGGTGGCCAAGCCGGGTCTCAACAGCGGCTTCATGATTCCGCAGTACACCGCCGCCGCCATCGTCAGCCAGAGCAAGCAGCTCTGCACCCCCTCCAGTGTGGACAGCATCACCAGCAGCCAGAACCAGGAAGACCTCGTCTCCATGGGAGGCAACGCCGCCACCAAGACCTATCGCGTGTGCGAGAACACCGAGCGCGTGCTGGCTATCGAACTCTTCAACGCCGCCCAGGCGCTCGACTTCCGCCACCAGGAGGGCCTCCACAGTAGCCCCGCCATCGAGAAGATGGTGGCCGACTACCGCAAGGAGGTGAACTTCGTGGACATCGACGAGATCATGTACCGCCACATCCACGCCTCGGTCCGCTTCCTGCAGCAGATGGCTGTGTAAAAAGAAAGACAGCATTCGACCAGCGGCCGCGTCTTCCAGGCGTGGCCGCTGCATTTTCCATGAATCTCGACTGCAAGGCTCCGCATTCTTTTCCTACTAACCGAATTTTTCCTCACATTCATCTGGCAAATGTGGCATAGCACGCTGAGATTCGACCGTGTGAACGGGTAAAGAGACTGTAACTGTTGCCGTTGGGGTGGTTTCGGCGGGGGCGGAAACCGGATGCTCGTGGCTGACGGGGATTCCGGGGGTCGAGGGGCGCATTCCGAGGTCCAGCGGCACGTAGGTGGTGGCGCTGGCGCGGCCGTTGGAGTCGAGGGCGAGGAGCCAGGCCTGGGTCTCGGCGGCGGTCCAGCCGTCGGGCAGTTGCATGGCCAGCCGGCCCTGGCGCCGTTCGGCGGGGGCGGAGAGGTGGCCCTGGCGCGTGACGGCGTTGTAGGCGTAGAGGTAGACGCGGTCGGCACCGCGGGAATGCCGCTGGCCGCCGTTCCGCTCATACTCGACGCGCAGCACGCCATCCGCGTCCACCGTGGCCGACTTCGGGGCCACCCGGACCGCAGGGCCTTCGGAGAGCACAAGGTGCTCGTAATCAACCACTCCGTCACGGCGGAAGCAGCCCTTGTTCAGCTTCACGAAGGCGTTCCCCTCGGTCATCTGCCACCGTGCGGCCTTTTCTTTGAGACCCAGCAGCAGGGCTCCGCGTGCCGTGGCGGCGAAGCGCACCATCTCTACAAACCATTCGCGTTCTGCTTGTTGCAACGCTGTGTTCGGGTAGCGGACCGCACGGCGGTAGCCGCGCACCACGGCGCGGCCTTTCCACACATAGCCTACCACTGTACCGACTTTTCCCCGGAAGGGGCCGAGGATGCCCATCTCTAACTTTGCCATAATATTTTGATTTTTAATGTTTAACAATAGGTAATACAACAGAGACACTCACTGAGGAGTGTGGTCGCGTCCCTTCGGGACGCAGGGGAGGGGTGTGTATTGGGCACCGCACTGCGCTTTGCTTGTGCGGTGTTACGAGAGGTTATGCCTCTTCGAGGCAGTCGAGGGGGACTCGAGTAAGGTCAACAGAGTGTGGTCGCGTCCCTTCGGGACGCAGGGGGTGTTTGTGTATCGGGCACCGCACTGCGCTTCGCTTGTGCGGTGTTACGAGAGGTTATGCCTCTTCGAGGCAGTCGCGGGGGGCTTGATTAAAGACAACGGGGACAATGGGGGACAACATTGTTGTCTTTCTCGTCGTTGTAGTCTTTTGTCTAGAAAAAGAAGGTTGTTTTTTGTTGTTTAGGTTGTTTTCAAAATAAAAACAACTGGGACAACGGGGGACAACAATTGATGTCGATGTTGTTGTTTGGCTAGTAAAGAGGAGTTGTTTTTAGTTGTTTGGGTTGTTTTCCTATTGCATAACGGCGGGAGGGCGGTTTTATTGTATGGGGTATGCTGGGGGTGTAGGAGGGGGGAAGAAGAGGGTGCATGTAATGTGCTGAAAATTATTTGGATGGGTTGCACAATATTTTTTGCTGTACGGCGTTTTTGGGGTTATGAAATATAGGAAAAATATCCTCGGCTTGATAGTGATGCTGCTGGCGGGAGCCACGGCGTCGGGGCAGGGGATGCTGGAGAAGGGGCTCAAGGCCGACAAGCAGGGGCTCGACGGCCTGGCGGAGACCTACTACCGCCAGGCGGCGGACACCAATGCCGAGGCACGGATGCGCCTGGGGTTGCTCCTCGAACGGCAGGAACATTTCGCGGAAGCGGCCCGCTGGCTGGCGCAGGGCGACACCACGGCCCTCGCCATGACCCATCTGGCCGCCTGCCACGCCGAGCAGCGCCACTGGTCAGAAGCACGGCGGGCCGCGGAGAAGGCCGTGGAACTGTCCGCCGAGGGCGACAGCAGCCTGCGGGCCTCCGCCATGGCCACCCTCGGGCTCACCCACTGCGTGGAGCGCAACTACACCAACGCCCTCTCGTGGGTGAACCGCGCGTTGCAGCAGGACCCGCAGTCGGCACGCGCCTTGAACGTCAAGGGCATCATCCAGTTCTACCGCGGACAGGACCAGGAGGCCACGCAGACCTTCCGCAAGGCGCTGCAGGTGGACCCCAAGAATATCGACGCGCACTTCAACCTGGGCTCCATGTATTGCTACCGGAATAGCTACGACCTGGCTATCAGCACCTTGAAGAAGGGCCTGAAGGTGGAGCGAGGTTCCATCAAACTCATCTACTGCCTCGGCTGGGCCTACCTGCTGAAAGGGGAGACACAGGGGGCGATAGAGTGCCTGGAGGAGGTCATCTCGCGCGACAGTTCCTACGTGGATGCCTATAACCGACTGGGAGACATCTACTTCTCCCGTGCGGAATACAACCGTGCCATCGCCTACTACCGCACCGCCACCCGCATCGACCCCAAGGGGAGCGAGGCGTACAGCCTGCTGGGACGCACCTATGCCGAGCAGGGCGAGCTGGGGAAAGCCCTCCGGAACTACCAGAGGGCCACCGAATTGAACAAGCAGGACGCCGAGACCTACTGCCGGTTGGCCGAGCTGTACGAGAAGCAGAAGCAGCCCAAGAAGGTACGCTCCAGCTACCAGAAGGCAGCGCGTCTGGGGCATGCCGGGGCGCAGAAGTGGTGCACGGAGCGAGGAATAGCCTATTAATATTTATTATATATGTACAATTTAAAATACTATATGGACCGAGTGTCGCAGATCATGTCGGCCGAACCCTTCGGAGGGTTGCCGGCAGAGCTCTACGACCCCATAGCCTACACCATGCGCCTGGGCGGCAAACGCATACGGCCCGCCCTGCTGCTGGCCGCCAACGGCCTGTTCGGTGGGCAGGAGGAGGCGGCCTATGGCGCCGCCATAGGCATCGAGGTGTTCCATAATTTCACCCTGCTCCACGACGACCTGATGGACCGATCCCCCCTGCGTCGCGGCGAGCCTACGGTATATGTCAAATGGGATGAGAACACCGCCGTGCTGAGTGGCGACACGATGTACGCCCTGGCTTGGCGCCATTTCCTGCGGCAACCGTCGCCACACCTGCACGAGATACTGCAGTGCTTCAACGAGACCGCCATCGAGGTGTGCGAGGGACAGCAGAAGGATATGAACTTCGAGCGCAGGACACTCCAGGAGGTTTCCCTCGCCGACTACATGGACATGATACGGCAGAAGACCGCTGTGCTGCTGGCAGGCGCACTGAAAATCGGCGCCCTCTATGCCGGTGCGCCGCAGGAGGAGGTGGAGAAACTCTACGCCTTCGGCCTGCACCTGGGGCTGGCATTCCAGTTGCAGGACGACCTGCTGGATGGCTACGGCGACACAGCCGTCTTCGGCAAGAAGACAGGACAGGACATTCGCGACAACAAGAAGACGTTCCTCCCGCTGCTGGCCGAGCAGAAGGCTTCGGAACCACAGGCGATGGAGTTGCGATCCCTCTTCGCATCCAAAGCCAATATGGACGAGGAGGAAAAGGTGCGCCGCGTGATGGCGCTCTACGATGCTATCGGCCTCAAAGCGCATGTCGAGGAATCCATCGCCAAGGAATTCGGCGCTGCCCGGGAGATGCTGGACAGCATTGCGGCAGAGGAGCCGGCGAAGCTCCCGTTGAGAGAGTTGATGGCCTTATTGATGGATAGAAAAAAATAACATTTTTTTGTCGGGTTTAGAAAAAAGGTGTATATTTGCACTACGAATCAAACTATGTAGAATATAAATAATTAATTAATAATCAACACACTAACAACATCATGAAAAAAGTTTTTGCATTGCTGTCAATAGCAGGACTGTTGACATTTGCCAACTTCAACGGCGTCATGGCCCAGGATGTAACCTCGGGCGAAGCCACTGAACAGGTAGCCGAAGAGACCGCCGTGGCGGAAGACATGGCCGCTCCCATCGAGGAGGCTGCCGCCGCTGCCGACGACACTAAGTCGTTCCACCAGGTTCTGAAAGAGAAATACATTCAGGGTGGTGCAGGCTGGATGACCCCGGTGCTCCTCTGCCTCATTTTCGGTATGGCTCTCGTTATCGAGCGTATCCTCTACCTGAACATGGCTACCACCAACGTGAAGAAACTTCTTGACGGCATTGAGGACAATGTGAAGGGTGGCAACTACGAAGGTGCCAAGGAACTGTGCCGCAACACCCGCGGCCCCGTGGCCAGCATCTTCTACCAGGGTCTCGACCGCGTGGGTCAGGGTCTTGAGAATGTGGAGAAAGCCGTCACCAGCTACGGTGGTGTGCAGATGGCCCGTTTGGAGAACAACCTCACCTGGATCGGCCTCTTCATTGCCCTGGCTCCCTCTTTCGGATTCCTCGGCACTGTGGTCGGTATGGTGCAGGCCTTCGACGATATCGAGGTGGCCGGTGACATCAGCCCGACTGTTGTGGCTGGCGGTATGAAAGTGGCTCTGTTGACCACCATCTTCGGTCTCATCGTTGCCATTATCCTTCAGATTTTCTACAACTACATCCTCACCAAGATCGAGAGCTTGGTCGACCAGATGGAGGACGGCAGCATCTCCTTCATGGACATCCTCGTGAAGTACCACAAATAATGGTTCTTCGGGCACGTCCCGTAAACGTATCAACTGATAAACAATCAACTTATCAACGTAAAAAGAAACCATTATGAACGAGAAAACAGATAAACTCATCACCTTTGTCGGCCTGGGCATAGCCTTGCTGTGCACTGTGCTGGCCATTGTGTTCGCCATGAACAACGGTGGAGTGAAGGACCTGTGGGCAGTGAACCAGGGCGGCCTCTTCGACGCCGTCTACTGGATACTGGTCTGCCTGGTGGCCATCTCCATCATCGCCATTGTCATCTTCCTGTTTGTCAAGCTGGCCAACCGTTTCAAGACGGTGCCCGGCTATGCGAAGAAGTTCTTCATCATCCTCGGTGTGGCCATCGTGGCCTGTGTGGCCGCCTTCCTGCTGGCCAAGGGCAACGACGTGACTCCCGCCCTGATGGAGAGACAGGATATCTCCGAAGGTACCTCCAAGTTCATCGGTGCCGCCTGCATCTTGGTGTACATCCTTGTGATCGGCGCCGCCTGCTGCATCGTGTTTGCCGAGGTGTCCAAATCGCTTAAAAAGAAATAAGAAATGGCAAGAAAAACACCTGGACTGAACACCAGCTCGATGTCCGACATATCGTTCCTGTTGTTGGCCTTCTTCCTGATGGTCTCCAACATCAACAGCGATATGGGCATCGCGCGTAAACTCCCGCCGCCCCTGCCGGAGAATGTGGATCCGCCAGAGGTGAAGGAACGTAACATCTTCGTTGTCATGGTCAACAAGGACGACCGGCTCCTGTTCAACACCGAGTACGGGCGCATTGAAGACCTCAAGGACCGCGCCAAGGAGTTCCTTGGCAACCCCCGCAACCAGGCGCACATGCCGGAGAAAGAGATGCGGCAGATTGACCTTCTCGGAAACGTGGAGGTGTCCAAGGGCGTCATCTCCCTCCGCAACGACCGCGGTACATCTTACGACATGTACCTTCAGGTGCAGAACGAGTTGACCGCCGCCATCAGCGAAATGCGCAACGAACTGTCCACCGCCCGTTTCGGCAAACAGTATGCCGACCTTAACGATCAACAGCGCAAAGCCGTAGAGCAGGCCGTACCCATGGCCATCTCGGAAGCCGAGCCCACAAAGATAGGAGGTAATTAATGGCACGTTTTACTGGTAAAAAAGCTAAAGAGACCCCCGCCCTGAACATGGGATCGATGAGTGATATCATCTTCATGCTCCTGTTCTTCTTCATGGTGATCACCACCATGCGCGAGAGCAGCCTCTATGTGAAGATTATCCCTCCGCAAGGCACCGAGGTTACCAAGCTTGAGAAGAAGAGCCTGGTGAGCTACATCAACGTCGGTGTGCCGCTGCAGGACCAGCAGAAGAAGTACGGTACGGAGCCCCGTATCCAGCTCAACGACCAGATCTCGGAGGTGTCCGATATCATCGCTTTCGTGGAGCAGGAGCGCGAGCAGCGCAACGAGGTGGACCGCCCCTTCCTCACCACCGCCATCAAGGCCGACAAACAGGTCCGCATGGGTATGGTGACCGACATCAAGCAGGAACTGCGCAAGGCCGGTGCGCTGCGTATCTTCTACAACGCCACCAAGGGCATGCGGAAGTAATTCCGCCAAGCCTCACTCTAAACCGAATCCCCGACAGACATGCTGCCGGGGATTCTTTTTTCTATGTGTGGGAGGGATTATCGTCCGGTCATGCGGCGGAAGAAGAAGACGAGGCCGACGGTCATGAGGGCCATGACGCCGACGATGACCCAGAAGGCTGTGGTGGAGGTGACGAAGGGGAAGTCGACGTTCATACCGAAGAGGCTGGCCACCACGGTCAGGGGGAGCATGATGGTGGAGAAGTAGGTGAGGACGCGCATGATTTCGTTGGTGCGGTTGGTCAGCAGGGAGTCGAAGGTCTGGGAGAGGCCCTCGATGAGTTCGCCGTAGTCTTCGATGGAGTCGAACATCTTCTGGTATTGGTCGAGGATGTTGCCCCAGTAGTCTTCCATGTCCATCACTTCGGGGTCGACGAAGCCTTTGATGCCACCGCTTTCAAACATGTGCAGCACGCGGAGCTGGGGTTTGAAGGTGGTGTTGAGGAGGATGATGTTGCGCCGGGTGACGGAGATTTGCTCGATGATGGTGCGGGCGCGTTTGTTGAAGATGTCGTAGTTGATGAGGTCCACTTCGGCGCCGACGCGTTGGACGAGGGTGTTGGTTTCGAGCATGAGGCGGTTGAGGATGTGGTAGAGCAGCTGGTCGCTGGTGGCCATCATGGCCTGCGTCTCCTCGTCGCCGTCGGCGATGTCGGACTGGATGTCGTCGAAGAATTTCTTGACCACCCAGTGGGCCTTGCCGACGGTGATGATGTAGTCGCGCCCCCAGAAGAGTTTCACTTCGCGGATGCGGATGGTCTTGTTGTCGCGGTCGAAGTAGGGGAAATGGAGTATGAGGAAATAGTAGTCGTCATATTCATCGATCTTGGGTCGCTGCGTGGTGCCGCGGCAGTCCTCGATGTCAAGGGGGTGGAACTGATATTGGTCGAGAAGCAGACGGTAATCGTCCTCGGTGGGGTTGGTGATGTCGAGCCACCGGACTCCTTTATGCTGGATGGTTTCTATCATGGTACACCTCCTTGTTGATTGACGTTCAAGATTCTACATTCGAGTATGTGTTTGGATTCAATTTGCAAAGATAGGAATTAAAAACGGAATGTGCAAATTTTTTTCTTCTCCGGGGCAGAAAACGGGCCTTTCGGGGATGAAAAACGGGGAAATGGTTCATAAGGGTCCATATCGGTTCTCAGTCGAAGTAAATACCTATGGGATACCTTGAGGATACCTACAGGGTCGCCGGCGGATGCGGCGGCACCGCGAGGGGGATGTGGCGGGTAGGGTGGGGGAGAAGCGGTTGGTATACAGCTGGTTAGGCCAATGTTGGTAAAAATATGGCTCCGCAATGCGAAAATATTGCTATCTTTGCATTTCAATTTACGGAAAAGAACATGAAACGCATACCGCATACCTTCACCATCGTTTTCGCGCTCATCGTGCTGGCGGCCGCCCTGACGTGGGTGGTGCCGGCTGGGGAATATGTGCGCGAGAGCGTGGAGGGCCGCGAGGTGGTGGTGAACGATTCGTTCCACTTCGTGGAGCGGTCGCCGCAGACGTGGCAGGTGTTCTCGGCGCTGTTCAGCGGATTTGTGGACAAGGCCGACATTGTGATCTTCATCCTCATGGTGGGAGGAGCGTTCTGGATACTGAACCATAGCCACGCGATCGAGGTGGGGGTGATGGCGTTCCTGCGCCGGGTGCGCCGGCTGGGGCGCTACAGGGTGGTGGAGCGCCTGGGAGTGGAGAATATCATCATCACGCTGGTGATGCTGATGTTCAGCCTGTTCGGCGCGGTGTTCGGGATGAGCGAGGAGACGATCGCCTTCGTGGTGGTCTTTGTGCCGCTGGCCATCTCGATGGGATACGATTCGATTGTGGGGGTGTGCATGTGCTATGTGGCTGCACATGTGGGTTTTGCGGGCGCGATGCTCAATCCGTTCACCATAGGCGTGGCACAGGGCATCGCGGGGCTGCCGCTCTTTTCCGGCCTGGAATACAGGGTGTTCTGCTGGCTGGTGCTTACGGTGGTGGGCATCGCCTTCGTGCTGTGGTATGCCCATAGGGTGAAAGCGCAGCCGGAGCGTTCGCCGATGTACGCGTTGGATGACTACTGGCGCAGCCGTGTGCAGCAGCAGGAGTCGGAGCCGGTGGCCTATCGATCGCCTCGGGTAGCCTGGATGGTGTACGGAATTGTATGCGTGGTGTTTGCAGTGCTTGCCTTCATCTATCCCTTTACGTCGTTCGCGTTTCATTTCTCCACGCTTAACCTTCCGGTGATGCCTGTGCTGGCGGTGCTGTTCGCAGTGGGAGGCTACCTCATGTTGCGCCGCAGCGTGCACTTCTTCATCCTCCACCTGATGCTTTTCACGGTGGTCTGCCTTGTGGTGGGGGTGCTGGGCTATGGGTGGTATGTGCGGGAGATATCGGCGCTGTTCCTGGCGATGGGTATTGCCAGTGGGGTGGCCGACAGCCAAGGGGCCGACAGCATAGCCAAACTGTTTCTGGAGGGATGCAGGGACATCCTCTCGGCAGCATTGGTGGTGGGTCTGGCGAGCGGCATTGTGTTTGTGCTCCGCGACGGACATGTAATCGACACACTGCTATATGGGCTCACGCGGTCGCTGGCGCAGACGGGCGAGGTGGCTTCGCTGGGTGCGATGTACGGTTTCCAGACATTGCTGAACCTGGTGATGCCGAGTGGCTCGGCCAAGGCGGCGCTGACGATGCCGATCATGGCGCAGTTTGCCGACTTGATAGGTGTATCGCGCCAGACGACGGTGCTGGCGTTCCAGTTCGGCGACGGCTTCACCAATATGCTTACGCCTACAAGCGGTGTGCTGATCGGCGTGCTGGGGGTGGCACGTATCCCGTATGGCACCTGGCTGAAGTGGGCCTGGCGCTTTATCGTAGGACTCATCGTGGCCGGATTTCTGCTGATGTTGCCCACGCTGTGGCACCAGCTGCCGGGTTTCTGACGGGGCATTTATCCTTTTTTCACTCTGCATAATTCATTATTATATGCAATAAAACGAGGCGGAATGCGTTAGGGGAGATATGCAGTACAGGAAGAACATACTGACGGTGGCGCTGCTGATGCTGTGTGTGGCTGCGGCGGCACAGGACAAGGGGCGGATGCGGCGCTATGAGGACAGCCTGGCGGTGCTGATAGGCAGGGTGAGCGATATGCCGACGGACAACGAGCGGTACCTGGCGTCGGAGGAGACGGTCCAGGTGCTGTGTCGAGCATTGGAGGAGGAGGGGTCCGAGAAGTGGCGCTGGCAGCTTCCGCCATACATCTCGTTCCTGGCTTCGCCGGACAACCAGGTGCGCCTCTTCACCTGGGCCGTGGTGCGCGACGACGGTGTGTTCGAGTGCTTCGGTGTCATCCAGTACTTCAACGAACGCGAGGATGAATACCAGTACAAACTGTTGCTGGACAAGTCGGAAGAGATTATAAACCGCGAGGAAAGCCTGCTGAGTGCCGACCGGTGGCTGGGCGCGGTCTATCAAGATATCATCCAGGTGACGTCCGGCGAACGGACATATTACACGCTCCTGGGCTGGAACGGAGTGGACAACCTGACAGAGCGCAAGATGATCGAACCGCTGACGCTCCGTGGGGGTGTCCCGCAGTTCGGAGGTCCTCTCTTCCGGAGGGAGCGCAACCTGCGGCGTATCGTGCTGGAATATACCAACGAGGCGATGGTGAACCTCTCGTATGAGACCCAGGTGATACAGGAGGTGGAGCGTAAGCGCGAGAAGGTGAAGGGCACCAATCGCTACCGCACCGTGGAGAAAATCAAGGAGCACAGGGAGGCGGTAATCATCTTCGACGAGGTGGAACCCCAGGTGCCTGGCATGGAGGGGCTGTTCCATTACTATGTGCCCTCCGGTACGGAACTGGCCTATGCCTTCGTGGATGGCAAGTGGGAGTTGCGCAAGGGCGCCCAGGGTCGGCTGACAGACAAGAAACTGAACAAAGACTTCGCCCCACTTCCCAAGACACAACCCAGCTACAAGTACGACACACAAAGAAGTTCCCAATGACGCTGAAAGACATACACAGCCCAGAAGACTTGAAGAAGGTGCCGCAGTCGGAGTTGCAGGCTGTGGCGGACGAGTTGCGGACCTATATCATCGACACCCTTTCGTCGCATCCAGGCCACCTGGCATCAAGCCTGGGTACGGTGGAATTGACGGTGGCACTGCACTATGTGTTCAATACGCCGGACGACAAGTTGGTATGGGATGTCGGGCATCAAGCCTACGCGCACAAGATTCTCACCGGCCGGCGTGAGGCGTTTACCTCGATACGTACCTATGGAGGGCTGAGTGGATTCCCCAAGATGTCGGAAAGCCCTTACGATGCTTTCGGCACGGGCCATTCTTCCACCTCCATTTCCGCCGCCCTCGGCATGGCTGTGGCATCCAGACTGCAGGGGAACAGCACCCGTAGGCACATTGCTGTCATCGGCGACGGTTCGATGACGGGGGGCGAGGCATTCGAGGCACTGAACAATGTAGGCCTCTCCAGGTCCAATATATTGGTGATTCTCAATGATAACGGCATCTCCATCGACCGTGCTGTCGGCGGGTTGAACAACAATCTCACCCGCATCACATCCAGCCGACGCTACAACCGACTCAAGGAGCAGGTGTGGCAGAAACTCGATACTGGCGACGGCATCCGCCGCCAGTCCATTCCTTTCTTCCAGCGCATCACTCACACGGCCAAGACCATAGCGCTCGGCAATACCAACCTGTTCGAGGCGTTGGGTATACGCTACTTCGGCCCTGTGGACGGGCACGACATTCCGGCGATGGTGGACATCCTGACCCGACTCAATGGGTTGGAGGGCCCGATGCTCCTGCATGTGGTGACCAGGAAGGGTAGGGGACTTCAGCAAGCCGAGCGGAATCCTGTCACCTACCATGCCCCGGGCAAGTACGATGCCCGCACAGGAGAGCAGATTACGGCTTCAGGACAAGGGGAGCCGCTCAAATATCAAGATGTGTTCGGCCACACCATTATCGAGTTGGCCGACCGCAATCCCGCCATTGTAGGCATTACACCGGCCATGCTTACCGGCAGCTCTCTCAATCTCATGCAGGAGAAGATGCCCGACCGCGTATTCGATGTCGGCATCGCAGAGCAGCATGCTGTCACTTTCGCCGCCGGGCTTGCAGCACAGGGCATGGTGCCGTTCTGCAATATCTATTCTTCGTTTGCCCAACGAGCCTACGACCAGGTCATCCACGACGTGGCCCTGCAAGGGCTCCCGGTAGTGCTCTGCCTCGATCGCGCCGGGTTGGTGGGCGACGACGGTCCCACTCATCATGGCGCTTTCGACCTTGCATCGCTCCGTCCCATTCCGGGGCTGACTATTTGTGCACCCAGCGATGACCACGAGTTGCGCCGTATGATGTACACCGCCCAGCTTCCCGGAAAGGGTTCAGTGGTCATCCGCTATCCGCGTGGCGCCAGTGTCAATGCGCAGTGGAGGTGTCCGTTGGAAGAAATCAAGATAGGAGAGGGGCGCCACCTGCGCGAAGGAGCCGATGTGGCGATTCTTGGCTTGGGGCACCCTGTGAACGATGCCCTTGCAGCCGCCGACGCGCTGGCCAGCCAGGGCGTATCAGCCGCCGTCTACGACATGCGTTTCTTGAAACCGCTTGACACGCATTTGCTCGACAGCATCGCCGCTGCAGGCTACCGCCGTATTGTCACCATTGAGGACGGCGTCCGCCTGGGAGGCTTCGGCGAGGCTGTATCTGAATACTTTGCAATGCAGTACCCATCCGAGGTGGCAAAACTGCGCATCCTTGCCATTCCTGACCGCTTCATTCCTCACGGAACCATTCCACAGCTCAAGCACGACTGCGGCATTGATATCGCCGCCATTGTCGCCGCCGCCCGGTAGAGGGAGTGACTGTAGGTATACATGTAAGAATTACTTGTAACAACTATTTATAATAACTACTTAACATAACCTCGGTATTGGATAATTACGGGGTGGAGATTTTGGCGGATACGCTAAGTCCACGAGAATTGGATATTTGGAACCAGGTGGAGAGGTTGTCTTGTTTACGGGAAACAACGAGGGTGTCGCCGGGTTGTGTTTCGTGGTTGTAGTTGAGTTCGAGGCTGAACGGGCGGTCCAGGTCGAAGTCGGTCTGCATCAGGCTGTCGAAGATGAGTTTTACGTATTCCGAGTTGTTTACATGCTGTGCATGGTCGATCATCGAGTGGAGCGCAGAGAATTCGAGTTGGCTGTCGCAGACGGACATGTCGGGCAGCCGCAGGCGGTCCAGCTGGCTGTGGTCGGTGGCGTGGCGGAGGTGGTATTCATAGTCTGCGAGGACGTCTTTGAGGCGTATGGGGCGCCGTTCGGTGTAGTCGATTACGGGCCAGTAGGTGGTTCCGGCGAGCAGCCTCTCGCCTGCTGTGGTAAGCATTTCGTAGTCGCGGAATGCGAAGAGCCCGTCGTTGCCACGCGACCATGTACTTAACATAACCTTTTCGCCTGCCGCTGGGCGTCTATATATTATATAGTACGCGCGCGAGATGATCCAGATTCTGTTTTGCGCGAGCATGTCTTCGTAGCCGATGCCAGTGGCTTTGCTGTGGGCTTCGGAGACCTCCTGGCAGAGGCGGACGGCCGCCCAAGGGTGCAGGCGGTCGTGGCGGTCGCAGAGATAGGATGGTATCTCGATTTCTTGTGTGAACAGTTCCATGGGAGGTGCGTTACATCCGTTCGGGCACTTCGATGCCGAGTATGTCCATGGTGTTGCGGAGGGCGTTGGCCACGAACTGGCAGAGAGCGATGCGGAGGTGTTTGAGGTCGGCGTTCTCTTCCTTGAGGATGGGCGTGTCCTGGTAGAAGCTGTTGAAGGCTTTGGCCAGTTCGTAGGCGTAGTTGGCCACCATGGCTGGACTGTGGGCTGCGGAGGCCTGCTGGAGGGTGGCGGGCAGGGCGTGGAGCACCTTCGCCACGGCGCGCTCTTTCTCGTTCATTGCCAGGCTTTCAGGGCTCCACTCCCCTACTCCACCGGCTTTGCGCACGATGGAGCGGATACGGGCGTGGGTGTACTGGATGAAGGGGCCGGTGTTGCCGTTGAAGTCAATGCTTTCGGCGGGGTTGAAGAGCATGTTTTTGGTGGGGTCCACTTTGAGGATGAAGTACTTGAGGGCGCCGAGGGCGAGGATGTGGTAGAGGTGGCGCTGCTCGTCGGGCGAGAGTTCGTCGTTCTTCCCGCGCTCGCGGCTCATCTCCTCGGCGGTCTTTTCCATTTCGTCGATGAGGTCGTCGGCATCGACGACGGTGCCTTCGCGCGACTTCATCTTGCCGCTGGGCAGTTCCACCATGCCGTAGCTGAGGTGGTAGACCTTGTCGGCCCACTCGAAGCCCAGTTTGCTGAGGATGAGTTTCAGGACTTTGAAGTGGTAATCCTGCTCGTTTCCAACGACATAGATGAGGCGCTCGGCACCGAAGTCCTTGTGGCGTAGCAGGGCGGTGCCGAGGTCCTGGGTCATGTAGACGGAGGTGCCGTCCTTGCGGAGAAGGAGTTTTTGGTCGAGGCCGTCGGCGGTGAGGTCGCACCACACCGAGCCGTCCTCCTTGCGGAAGAGCACACCCATGTCCAACCCTTTCTGCACCAGTTCTTTGCCGAGGAGGTAGGTGTTGGATTCGTAGTAGATTTTGTCGAAGCCGACACCGAGGCGCCGGTAGGTTTCGTCGAAGCCTTTGTAGACCCATCCGTTCATCGTCTCCCACAGCGTGCGCACCTCCTTGTCGCCTTCCTCCCAGCGTTTGAGCATGGCCTGGGCTTCGAGTATGATGGGGGCTTCCTTCTTGGCCTGTTCCTCGTCCATGCCGCTGTCTGTCAGGTGTTTGACCTGCTCCTTGTAGTGCTTGTCGAATTCCACATAGTATTTGCCGACCAGGTGGTCGCCTTTCATGCCGCTGCTTTCGGGGGTCTCGCCGTTGCCGTAGCGTTGCCAGGCGAGCATGCTCTTGCAGATGTGTATGCCGCGGTCGTTCACGAGGTTGACCTTCTTGACGTTGGTGCCGGTGGCTTCGAGGAGGCGGCTGACGGACCACCCGAGGAGGTTGTTGCGTATGTGGCCCAGGTGGAGGGGCTTGTTGGTGTTGGGGCTGCTGTATTCCACCACCACGGGAGCGTCGGCGGCGTTGGCGTCGGCCAGGGCGAAGCGGGCCTCCCCTGCCCTGTCGTGGATGAAGCGGGTCCAGTAGCGGTCGCTGATTTCAAAGTTGAGGAAGCCTTTCACCACGTTGTATCCGCTCACCATGTCGAGGTTTTTCTTCACCTCGTCGCCCACTTCGGTGGCGACTGCCTCGGGGCTTTTGCGGGCCTGCTTGACGTAGGGGAAGACGACGAGCGTGTAGTCGCCGGCGAATTCCTTGCGTGTGTCCTGGAGTTGGATGGATGCGGCGCCAGGTTCGATGCCGTAGAGGGTTTTCAGTGCGGACGCAACGGCCTGTGTCAGAGCGTCGGTAATGGTCATCATGTGCATATTTATTGTATCCAAAATAAAATGCAAAGATACGACATTTTCCGCATATCGGCGACACTTTTTTCTCCAATGTCCATTTTTTTTCGTAATTTTGCAGTTTGAAATGGAGACGGCACACGCTACATATCAGCCCGACATCAACCGCCTGTCTCAGGTAACGTTCTGGGATACAACGCTCAGCCGTATTGATTGGCGTAAACATGCCGATTACGTAATCGAGCGCGTCTTCGGCTATGGCACCGACGACGAGCGACGGTGCATTGCCGACTTCTACGGCAAGGAGAGGCTGGCGGAGTTCCGGCGCAAGTTTCGGGAGAACGCGTTTAATTCCCATGTGAAGGAAAACCTTAACTCATACATTTCAGATGCTTCATTATGAGACGGTAACGCCTTATTTAAAACAGGTGCTCGTCAGCTTGATGACGGACCCTGTGTTCAATGATTTCCGCCTCGTTGGAGGCACCTCCCTGAGCCTTCGTCTGGGGCATCGCATGTCTATAGATATTGACCTGTTTTCCGATGCGGAATACGGGACGCTTGATTTCCACGCCATTCAGGCACACCTGCGCAACATGTTTCCCTACTGTGCCGGCGACTGCGGCGAGAACGCCGCCATGGGGACCTCCTATATCGTGGGCACAAACCGGAGCGAAGCCATCAAACTCGATTTATTCTACACCGACCGCTTCATTGCCGACATGGAACGCGAGGATGGAATCCGCATGGCCTCCATTGAGGACATCATCGCTATGAAACTGGACGTCATTGCCCGGGGCGGACGCAAGAAAGATTTTTGGGATATCCATGAACTCCTCCAGCACTACTCTGTAAATCAGATGATTGAACTCTATGAATGCCGCTATCCCTATGGCCACAGCGCGGAAGAGGTGCGGCAAGGATTTATCAACTTCCAGCATGCCGACTACGAACCCGACCCCAACTGCCTGAAAGGAAAGGATTGGGGCTCCATAAAACGCTATATTTCATATATTTGCAATGTATAGAAGGATGTTCTGGGCACGGAAATGGTTCAAATCGGGTCATATCGGTTCTCAGTCGAAGTAAATACCTAGAGGATACCTTGGGGATACCTATAGGGTCCCTTCCGGTCTGGGGGACGGTGTGAGGGGGCTGGAAGCGGGGTTGTTGAAAAAAATATTTTGTCATACGGAAAATTGTGCCTATCTTTGTACGAATGAAGTGTGCCCCTTCGGGGAGCATAAGGATTTGATAATTAATATAAACAGACAGAAACTATGGATATAACAGGAAGACTGATTCAGCTTTTGCCCGATGTGGAGGGCGACAGTGCGCGCGGCCATTGGGTGCGCGGCGGCTTTGTGATTGAGACCGACGGGGAGTATCCCCGCAAGGTGGCGTTCACTGCCTTCGGGGAGGAGCGCGTGGCGATGGCGAAGAACCTGCCGATGGGCTCGCCTGTGCAGGTAACCTTCATGCCGGAGAGCCGCGAGTTCAACGAGAAATGGTACACGGATCTGCGTGCGTCGCGCATACAGCCCTTTGTGCCCGGCCAGATGCCGCCGGTGTCGGGCGGGTACAACTGGAGCGGTGCCGCCGGTGCAGGCGCTCCCGCTGCCGCCCCTGTCGCAGGGGCTCCGGCCGCCGCAGCCCCGCAGGCCCCTGCCGCACAGCAGGGCTTCGCCGCGGCGCCTCCGGCAATGGAATCCAACGGCGAGGACGATCTGCCCTTCTAACATGGACAAGGCCGAGGTCAGGAAGCGGATGCGCGCCTTGAAGGCCGCCGTGCCCCCGGAGGAGAAACTCCGCCGGAGCCGTATCATCATGCAACGGCTGGGATGCAGCCCCGACTTCGTCACGGCACAGGTGGCGCTGCTCTACTGGTCGATGGCCGACGAGGTGCAGACGCACGAGTTTGTCAATCAACAGTATAGCACGAAGACCCTGCTGCTGCCCTGCGTGCAGGGCGATGATTTGGTGCTGCGGCAATACACGGGACCCGACTGCATGGTCAGCGGCGAACAGTTCGGCATCGGCGAGCCTACGGGTCCGGTATGGACCGACATGGAGGCGATACAGCTGATAGCAGTGCCCGGCGTGGCATTCGACCTTGACGGCAACCGCATGGGACGTGGCCGCGGGTTCTACGACCGACTGCTCAAGTCCACCCCTAAGGCCACTAAAATCGGCATTGCATTCGACTTCCAGATGCTGGACCATATCCCCACCGAGCCGCACGATGTGCGGATGGACCGGGTGCTGACCGATGCCGAAAACTGAAAGGATTGCAGCCATGCCGATGTTCTACACCCCCAAGCCGCGCCAGTTCCGCTACCAGCCGCGCTTCTACGACCCCGAGAAGGAGCGCTGGGAAGCCCTGAAGCTGAAGTATGCGGACGAGCGAGCCGCCGAGGAAGCCGCGAAGAACGAGGCTGGAGACGGCGCAGACCTGGAGTACTTCCAGCGCAGAGTGCGCGAAATCGACCGCGAGGAGCGGCGTGGCAAGGGAGGGCTGACGTGGAAGGATATGTTCCGCAAGCGCGAGATGCCCAAGTTCAGCTACCAGCCCCGTTTCTCCACGGACATGCAGGAACTGGCCGCCGACCTGCCCGATACCGCCACCGAACGCGTGAAAGAATACAAACGGCGCACCATGAAAATCAAGCGTCGCTATGACATCGCCGACAAGGACTACCTCAAGCCCATGCCGGCGGGTCGCATCATGCTCTATGCGTTCCTCGTGTGCGCTCTCCTTTACTGGATTCTTTTTTAACCCATACCTGAAGAGATGCTTATTGAAGTACTGAAATCGAAAATACACCGCGTCACCGTTACCGAGGCCGACCTACACTACATAGGGTCGATCACTATCGACGCGGAACTGCTCGATGCCGCCGGAATAATCGAGAACGAGAAGGTGGAGATATACAACATCTCCAACGGCGAGCGCTTCGCCACCTACGCCATCCGCGGCGAACGTGGCTCGGGCGTCATCTGTCTCAACGGAGCCGCCGCCCACAAGGCGCCGGTGGGAAGCCTGGTGATTATCGCCGCCTACGCCCACATGACGCCCGAGGAGGCCAAGGCGTGGCATCCGACTGTGATATTCCCCAAGAACAACCGCCTGTGAGCAACGCCGACACACCCTCACGATTTGGCTGGAAGGACGTCCTGAAGATGGTCGTCTTCCTCGGCATCGGGGCTTTCTTCATATACTGGTTCCTGCTGAAACTGGATGCAGAACAGAAGGAGGCTATATGGAGGTCGTTCCGCGAAGCCGACTATCGGTGGGTGCTGCTGGCGATGGCATGCAGCCTGTTGAGCCACTACTTCCGTGCCGTCCGCTGGCGGCTGCTCTTCCGGCCGCTGGGAATATCGCCTTCACGTAGCCATTTGTTCGGGTCGGTGCTGGTGGCCTACCTGGGCAACCTCGCCTTCCCCCGCGCCGGCGAGGTGATGCGTTGCGCCACATTGCGCACCAGCGAACATATACCGATGGAAAAGTCGCTGGGTACGGTGTTCACCGAAAGGCTTATCGACACGGTGGCGTTCGCCCTGATTGTGCTCATCGGTATGCTGGCGATGTTCGGCAAGGCCAAAGACTGGCTCTACGACACGCTGTCCCAGAAGTTCGAGACACTGCCCAATATGGCTATGCTGATGGGGGTGGCAGTGGTGGCGATAGCGGTGGCATTCATATTATATAAGGTACTGTGGAAGCGGATGCTGCATATCGGCATCGTAAAGAAGGCGGACAACCTGGTGCGCGGCATGGTGGACGGTGTGAAGAGCGTCCTCCATATGGGTACGCGAAACACTACCTTGTTCCTGTTCTACAGCATAGTAATCTACCTGCTATACATCCTGGGCGGCCTCATCATCTTCCATGCTTTCGGGGAGACTTCGTGGCTGGGCCTGCGGGCGGCCTTTATAGTCTACCTTTTTGGCTCGGTGGGGATGACCTTCTCGCAAGGAGGCATCGGGGTGTATCCGGTGCTTGTGCAGCTGGCGCTGGATATCTATGGCATCAGTTATGAGGTGGGGACCGCCTGCGGGTGGCTCCTCTGGGGCTCGCAACAGGCGGTGGTCATCGCGCTGGGTGCGGTCTACCTTGTCTATTTCAGCCTGAAAAAACGCAAGAAACACTAATACAATATTATTATGGAAAAGAGACGTTGCCTGATCATAGGCTCCGGCCCTGCGGGGTATACCGCCGGCATCTATACCGGCCGTGCCGACCTGAAACCGCTCCTCTATGAGGGAGAACAGCCTGGCGGCCAGCTGACCATTACCACGGAGATAGAGAATTTCCCCGGCTATCCCGAGGGAATCGGCGGAATGGAAATGATGGAAGACCTGAAAAAGCAGGCCGTGAGGTTCGGATGCGATGTGAGGACCGGCTATATCAAGGAGATTGACCTCGGCAGCCGTCCGTTCCACGCCAAGGACGACCACGGGGGGGAGATAGAGGCCGAAACGGTCATCATCGCCACCGGCGCCAGCGCCAAGTGGATCGGGTTGGAGAGCGAGAAGCAGTTCTACGGGGCCGGCGTGTCGGCCTGCGCCACCTGCGACGGCTACTTTTACAAGAACCAGACGGTAGCAGTGGTGGGCGGGGGCGACACCGCCTGCGAGGAGGCCAACTACCTATCCACCCTCTGCTCGAAGGTGTACCTTGTCCATCGCCGCGACGAACTGCGCGCCTCCAAGGCCATGCAGCACCGCGTGCTGACCAATCCCAAGATAGAGATGTGCTGGAACAGCCGCATAAGCCGCATCTTGGGTACGGAGATGGACGGGGTGACAGGCATCGAACTGGAAGACACCAAGACGGGAACGAAGAGCGAGAGAGAGGTGACTGGCGTCTTTGTCGCCATCGGCCACCAGCCGAATACGGCATTCCTTGCCGGACAGGTGGAACTTGACGCGCAGGGATACATAAAGGTGAACAACCCCTCCAGCGCTACCAGTGTACCCGGCGTGTTCGCCGCAGGCGATGTGTGCGACCCCAACTACCGGCAGGCCATTGTGGCGGCCGGCAAGGGGTGCGTGGCGGCGATGGATGTGGAACGTTTCCTGCAAAGCAACTAGCCGCGCGATGAGGCCGACAGCAGTCACCGCCATGCGCAGTCAGCAGCCCTTCCTGCTGGCGTGTGTGCTGCTGTTGTCGGTGGCGTTTGTGCCAACGCTCCGCGCCCAAGAGGCCGACACTTCGGCCACGAAGAACCTCGTGTTTGCCAAGGAGACACCCGATTCGGTGCTCAAACAGAAGGTGTTCCTGTTCCCATACAGCCCTTTCGCGGTGAAGATCAACCGCATAGACCACCCTAACCTATCCCCTTCCGCCATCCAGCACCACGACCTGCTCGATGCCCATAACGGGACCTACTATCTCTCCACCGGTGTCCTCGGGCATCCGCACTACAGCATCTTCCCCCTGCCCCAGGTGCGGCTGACACATTGCCTACAGCCCGATGAGATGAGGGCCTACGCCGCCGACGAGGACAACATCACCCTGCATCAATCGCAGACCCCCTATTCGCTGCTGGCCTACCAAAGTTCGCTCGACAAGGACTACCAGCTGGACCTGGCCCACGCACAGAATATCCTGCCTGGATGGAATGCCTCGTTCCGCTACCACCTGACCAATCCCGAGGGAGTGTTCGTCAATTCCGCCGCGCGGAATCACCGCATTGAGGCCACCACCAACTATTTCTCGCCCGATTCTCGCCTGCAGGTGGCGGCGGTCTACCTATGGCAGTCGTTCAATGTGAACGAGAACGGCGGCATGACCGACGACACCTACTTCACTTCGGGCCGCCAAAGTAACTTCGCCGGGCTGCCCATGCAGTATGCCACCGCCGGGGTGGAGCACACGAGCCGCAGCTTCATGGCCAAGACTACCTACAATTTCGTGCGCCAGACCGACACCGCAGATCTGCCCGCGCCGCGCCTCTTCAACGTCGGTGTCCTCGGAGTGGAAGGCGGCTACCGCTGGCGGAAGCGGGCTGCCTACTTGCCCTCCGCAACCGATTCCACACAATGGAGCGACCTGCACGCCAGCCTTTTCTGGACCAACGATGCCTATCCCGACCACCGCTGGCGCAATCCGCTGAAGATCACACTCGGCATCACGCCGCGCCGTCTCCATGCCGCGATCCCCACCGACACGCTTTCGGCTGCCTCGCTGCTGAACCCGTTCGCTACGGCGGTGTTGGCTTTAGGACGGATGAGTGCCACTCTGGAGGTGCAGGCCGACAATACCCTGCGCCAATCCCACCCCACCCTTGCGCAGACCGAATGGATGGCCCGCGCCATTCTGGAGGTGCCATTCGACAGTGCAGGCCGCCATACCCTGCTCCTCCGCGCCGCAAGACAGCACGCCATGCCCGACCTGAGGGCGTTGATGGACGGTGGCGGCAGGCTGCGGCAGATGCAGGTCTCACACCTCGAGGCGCACTTCCGCCGGCAGGCAGACGGCGGCCCGGTGCCGTTGCTTGAGGTGCAACTACGCGCCTCGCAGCTGGACGGATGGACCTGGTACGACACGCTGCTTGCCCCATGTCAAGGCTACAAAGCCTTCTGGCACCTGCAAGCCACGCTCACGGCACAGCTGCGCGCCGGCATCATGAGGCTGGACATGCAGCAGATGGTGCAACACAGCACGGATGCCTCACAGCTCCCCCTGCCGTTGTGGGCCACCAAGAACTCGCTCTACGCCGACTTCACGCTCTTCCGCCGTGCCCTGCACCTGCAAATAGGCGTGGATGTACGCTACCACACCCCCTTCCATGCCGACACCTACGACCCGGCCTCGGGGCTCTTCCTCCGGCAGGAGGAGGCCGAGGTGGGCGGCTATCTCTGGGGTGATGTCTTTGTGAACCTGCAGGTGAAACGCGCCAGCATCTACCTCAAGGCGGGCCATGTGAACGCCCTGTGGGAGGTGCAGCCGGCCTACATGTTGCTGCCACACTACCCCGGACAAAAGTTCGGCCTCTACTGGGGCATGGCGTGGCACTTCTTCGACTAACCTATTTCGCCCGTCCGGGCTTGGGAAGCAGCATGGAAAGTGTGATGCTCAGCAGAAGAATGCCGAGGATGACGCCGAGGGACACCAGTGTGGGCACGTGCCAATTCAGGAACTCGCCCGCAATCATTTTCACCCCAATGAAGCAAAGGAGCGCGCCCAGCCCGTAGTGCAACAGCCAGAAACGGTCGGCCACGTCGCTCAACAGGAAAAACAGGGAGCGCAGCCCCATGATGGCGAAGATGTTGCTGGTGTAGACAATGACGGGGTTCTGCGTGACCGAAAATACCGCCGGGATGCTGTCCACGGCGAAAATGATGTCGGAGAACTCGATGACCAGGAGCACCAGGAACAGCGGCGTCATCTTGCCGGCGTGGAAGAAGTCGTGCCCGTGGCTCTCGGAGGTGACGGGAAAGTACTTGGAGGCGAAGCGCACCACAGGGTGTTGGGCGGTGTCGATCTGCTCGTCGCCCTTGTCGCGGAACATCTTTATGCCGCTATAGATCAGTATCGCGCCGAACACCGCCAGCAGCCAGGCAAACTTGGTGACCAGTGCACCGAGGGCGAAGATGAAGATGAACCTCAGCACAATGGCGCCGAAGATGCCCCAGAAAAGCACACGGTGGTAGTACTCCTTCTGGATGCCGAAACTGACGAAAATCATGATCATCACGAAGATGTTGTCTATCGAGAGGCTCTCTTCGAGGAAGTAGCCGGCCAGGAATTCCGATGTCATCTCGCGGCGATAGGCGGCCAGATCCACCCCCGCATCGGCCGGAGGCATCATCCAGTCGCCGAAGAGGTAGACCAGCACGGCGAAGCCCATGGCCAGCCCCACCCAGATGGCCGTCCACACGGCCGCCTCTTTCACACCCACCACATGGTCCTTCTTGTGGAAGACGAAGAGGTCCAGCGCCAGCATCACCACCACAAAGACCATGAATCCAGAGAAAAACAGCAGGTTCATATACAATATATTTCTACTTTCGGTGTTATCATTTGAAGCAAGGTAACGCGCTATGAAGGCAAATTATTGTACATTGTTTGCAGTTTTTATGAAGATAGGCACCTTCACCATCGGCGGGGGCTACGCGATGATTCCGCTGATGCGCCGCGAGGTGGTGGAGCGGCGCGGATGGCTGGACGAGGAGAGCTTCCTCGACGTGCTGTCGCTTTCGCAGGCCATGCCCGGGGTTTTCGCGGTGAACATGGCCACCCAGGTGGGCTACCGCCTGCGGGGGGTGTGGGGAAGCGTGGCCGCGATTGCGGGCAATGTGCTGATGCCGATAGTGTTCATCCTGCTGATAGCCATGTTCTTCCAGCGCTTCAGAACGTATCCTGCCGTGGAGCATATCTTCATGGGGCTGCGTCCAGCGGTGGTGGCCCTCATCGCGGCGCCGGTGGTGGGCATGGCCCGCACGGCGGGCGTCACCTGGCGCAACGCATGGCTGCCCGTGACAGCGGCGGCGGCGATATGGCTGCTGGACGTGAATCCCGTGTGGGTGGTGCTGGCCACGCTGGCCGCAGGGCTGTGTATGAAACCGCGTTGCAACACTGGAAAGCCGTGATATGATCTACCTCGAACTGTTCTGCACCTTCCTCGTCATCGGCCTCTTCACGTTTGGAGGCGGCTATTCGATGGTGGCCTTGATACAGGATGCCGTGGTGCAGCGGCACGGCTGGATGAGCGCACAGGAGTTCACGGACATGCTGGCCTTGAGCCAGATGACACCCGGCCCCATAGGAATCAACACCGCCACCTATGCCGGCTACACGGCTGTAGCGGCCACGGGCGCGGGCGAGGCCGCCTCGGTGGCGGGAGCGCTGGTGGCATCGGTGGCGGTGGTGCTGCTGCCGGTGGCGCTACTGCTGGCGGTATGCCGGTGGATGGAACGCCACCGGGAGAACCCTCGCCTGGCCACGGCCCTGCGCCTGCTGCGTCTGACGGTGGTGGGACTGGTGGCCGCGGCGGCCCTTTCGCTGCTCACGGCCGAGAGCTTCGGCCTCCCGGGCTGGAACCGACAGTTTGTATACTCCGTGGCAATCTTCGCAGCGGTCTTTGTCGCCGCCTGGCGCTACCGGGTGAGCCCCGCACTGCTCATCGTGCTGGCCGGCGCGGCGGGCTGGATTGTATATGGGTGAAGGCCGGCTGTTTTCCGAGGCAACTCCGTACCAACTCCGTAGCAAGTCCATACCAACGCTATACCAAGTCTATGGATAGTCCCTGAATGGTCCGAGACAAGGCCGTGATTGCCACGACTTTGATGCGTCACGGGACGGGCAAGGGGGTGATGGAAAACGGTATGGATGCAATACGGTGATTGCCAATGTGTTGTCGATTGTTGATAAAATTGTGCACCAAATGTCGATTTTTTTTCATATCTTTGCACTCTGTTAAGCGAATGAAATTAATACAATAATACATAAAACAAAAGATGAGTAACAAGAAGTACACGCTGGTCATCAACCCTGGTGCCACATCGACGAAAGCCGCCATTTACGAGGGCGAAACCGAAGTATTCACCGAGAACCTGTCGCACCCGATAGAGGAGATACAAAAGTTCCACGAAGTGGCCGACCAGTTTGACTACCGCAAGGGCGCCATTCTGGACATGGTGAAGCGCCACGGTGTGGGTACAGACGAGATTGCCGTGGTCATGGGCCGCGGCGGCCTGACGCGCCCCTGCGAGAGCGGTTGCTACCGAGTGAACGACCTGATGAAGGAGGAGTGCCACGCCGGCATCCAGGGCAAGCACGCCTGCAACCTCGGCGCCCTTATCAGCGATGCCATAGCCCGCGAGATCGGCCTCGACGCCGCCTATATCGCCGACCCCGGCATCGTGGACGAGCGCCCCGAGTTCGCCAAGATCAGCGGACACCCTGTCTTCGACCTCGACCCTGAGCGCGAGGGTGTTATCTGGCACTGCCTCAACCAGAAGATGACCGCCAAGCTCTACGCCCGCGAGCAGGGCAAGCGCTATGAGGACCTCAACCTCATCATCGCCCACATGGGCGGCGGCGTCAGCGTGGGTGTCCACAACCACGGCCGCGTGGTTGAAGTGAACCGCGCCCTTTGCGGCCTCGGCGCTTTCTCCCCCACCCGCTGCGGAAGCATCAATGCCTCCAAGCTCATCGAGGTGGCCACCAGCGGCAAGTACACCGAAGCCCAGCTCAAGAAGATGGTCACGGCCGAAGGCGGCTTCGTGGCCTACCTCGGCACCAACGACGCCTACGAGGTGGAGAAACGCGCCCTCGCCGGCGACGCCAAGTGCCAGCTCCTGGTCGATGCCTTCACCTACCAGGTGGCCATGGAGATCAGCCGCCTGGCCGCCGTCGTGAACGGCAAGGTGGACGCCATACTCCTCACCGGCGGCATCGCCTACAGCAAGCCCTGGATGGCCATGATCGAAGAGCGCATCTCCTGGATCGCCCCCGTGAAGATCTACAAGGGAGAGAACGAGATGCTCGCCCTCGCCATCTGCGGCAAGGAAGTGCTCGACGGCGTACAAGTGAAGGAATACAAATAAAAAAGCGGCACCCCGCAACACAAAGTCCAGAACATCACACCATGAAAAAGACAACAATGCTGCTGGCGGCCTGTGCCATGCTGGCCACCGCCTGCGCCCAGCAGCAGGAAGTGAAAATCAAGAAGGGCAAAGCCACCATGAGCGAGGCCCACTACAACGAGCTCCGCGCCAAGGCCGAAGCCTACGACCGCATGGTGTCGGCGCCGGTGTCGTTCAACGACTCGGCCTCCTACGCCATCGGACGCGACATCTTCAAGCAGTGGGACGCCCAGCAGCTGGGCATCGACGGCCGCATGGCCGGCCTGGCCATGATGGAGTGCGCCACGGGCCAGAGCCGCCTCGACGACCAGACCGCCGACCCGCTCCTGCGCCGCTTCCAGACGGAATTCGAGCTCCGTCAGAACCCTGCCGCCAAGGAAAACATCGAGAAAGGCGAGAAATACATGAAGGACATCGCCCGCAGCAAGAGCACCTTCTCCACCCCCAGCGGCCTCAAGTACCGCATCCTCAAGGAGGGCAACGGCAAGCGGCCCAAGGCCACCGACCGCGTCAAGGTGCACTACACCGGCAAGCTCATCGACGGCAAGGTGTTCGACAGCAGCGTCCAGCGCGGCACCCCCATCACCTTCCCCCTCAATCAGGTCATTGCCGGCTGGACCGAAGGGCTGCAGCTGATGGACGAAGGGTCGAAGTACACCCTCTACGTCCCTTACAACCTCGGCTACGGCACCCGCGACATGGGCGACATCCCCGCCGGATCCACCCTCATCTTCGAGGTGGAACTGCTGGAAATCAATCCCAAGGAATAGTGAACAGCTACGGCACACGCTACAGAGTGACCACCTACGGCGAGTCCCACGGACTCGCCGTAGGTGCCATTATAGACGGCTGCCCGGCAGGCCACCGGGTGGACTTCGAGGCCATCGGACGCGACCTGGAACGTCGCCGCCACGGCGCCCCACGCCAGGAAGAGGACCGCATCGAGTGGCTCTCCGGCCTGCTCGACGGCGTCACCCTCGGCACTCCCATCGCCTTTGCCATACGCAACCGCGACGCCCGCAGCGACGACTATGAGAACCTGCGAAACGCCTTCCGCCCGGGCCACGCCGACTACACCTACCACCGCAAGTACGGCCTCCACGACCACCGCGGCGGCGGTCGCGCCTCGGCACGCGAGACCACCGCACGTGTGGTGGCCGGAGCCTTGGCCAAGCAGCTGCTCCACCCCGTGGACATCCGCGCCGAAGTGGACCACCTCGGCCCCGAACGCCCGGACGACACCCGCGGCGGCACCGTCGCCTGCCGCGTCCTCGGCCTGCCTTCGGGCACCGGCGAGCCGCTCTTCGCCAAGCTCAGCGCCTCGCTCGCCGCCGCCATGATGAGCATCCCCTCGGCCATAGGCTTCGAGATGGGCGCAGGATTCGCCGCCGCCGACATGGCCGGAAGCGAATTTATCGACCGCTGGAACCCTGACGGCACTACGCAGACCAACCACTGCGGCGGCATCCAGGGCGGCATCAGCAACGGCATGCCCATCGAATTTCGCGTGGCTTTTCACCCCGTGGTGTCGCTCCCCTCGCCCGTCGAATGCCTCACTGCGGACGGACACCTGCACACCCTCTCCCTCGGCGGCCGCCACGACCGCTGCCAGGTGCTGCGCACTCCCGTCATCGTGGAGGCCATGACAGCCATCACCCTCGCCAACTTCAAACTGTAAAAACATGAAAAACAGCATTATTGCACTGCTGGCCGCACTGGTCCTCGCCGGCTGCCACCACGATTCCTTCACCATCAGCGGCACCCTCGAAGGCGGCGCCGGACACACCCTCTGGCTCGAGGAACTCGGCCCCGAAGGCCCCATCTTCATCGACTCCATACCCCTCGACCGCAAAGGCCACTTCAAGTACACCTGCTCCATGCCCTATCGCAGCCTCTACAACCTGCACACCACCGAGGACAACTACCTCGTGGCCCTGCCCGACTACGGCGAGAAACTGCAGGTGAAAGGCCGTTGGGAGAACCTCTCGCTCAGCTACACCATAAGCGGCTCGCGCGAAAGCCAGCTCCTGTGGCAGCTGCAGCAGTACACCAACGACGGCTCCAGGATACTCCGCGCACTGGTCGACTCCCTCACCCACAACGACGCCCTCCTGGCCGGAGGCGTCATCGACGAGTGGCAGGCCGACGAACGCAAGGAGGCTCTCGACTCCATCTACCGCGAAGCCGCCCTGGAGCAGCAGGAATACGTTTGCCGCTTCATCGAGGAGAACCGCGGATCGCTGGCATGCCTCATCGCCCTCTACAAGCCCTTCAACAACCGCCCCCTCATCGATCCGCGCGACCCAGGCAGCATCTCCTACTACGACCTCACGCTCGAAGGCCTGCAGAACGAGATGCCGGACAACCCCCACACCCTGCACTTCAAGAACACCACCGAGCACCTCCGCAGCGCCCTCGCCCGCCAGCAAGAGTAGCCGCCTCGGCTCAAGCCATGCAGAAAAATATGTTTTTGCACACACCGTAAGATTCCGGCAGTGTGAATTGTCTATTGCATAACCAATCACAAAAAGCCATGAAACGAGCACCTGCTTCGATGCCGGCCTGCGCTACTATATGAATGCGGACTCCTGCATCAGTCTCAACCTCGGCTTCGGCATAGGCATCCCGCCCAAGACGAAGCAGTTGAACATGGCCGAGGCCCTGGTGTGGCACGACAAGCCGCTGGAACTGGCCCGCTTCGAGTGTGTCACCACACCGAAACAACAAACGGGTGCCGCCATAGCGACACCCGTTTTTCTACGTAGCCATCACTACTCTGCCCAGACGGCCTGCAGGTTGCGGTCGCCATAGGCATCGTCGATCTTGCTGATGGTGGGCCAGTACTTCTCCACGTGGGGCAGCGGGAAGGCTGCCTTCTGGCGGCTGTAGGGAAGCGTCCACTCGTCGGCACAGAGCACCTGCATGGTGTGCGGGGCGTTGCAGATGGGGTTGCACTTCTCGTCGCTCTTGCCGGTCATGATGTCCTCAATCTCGGCACGGATGGCGATCATGGCGTCGCAGAAGCGATCCAGCTCGGAGAGGGGCTCGCTCTCGGTAGGCTCCACCATGAGGGTGTTGTGGACAGGGAAGGCCACGGTGGGGGCATGGAAGCCATAGTCCATGAGGCGCTTGGCCACGTCGCCCACGCTCACCTTGAGGCTGAACTGGCTGAAATCCACTATCATCTCGTGGCCACACATGCCATTCTTGCCGGTATAGAGAATCTTGTAGTGCTTCTCCAAACGGGCGCGGAGGTAGTTGGCGTTGAGAATGGCATGCTTGGTGGCCTCGGTCAGGCCGTCGCCGCCGAGCATGAGGAGGTAGCCGTAGGTGATGGGCAGGAGGTAGGCGCTGCCATAAGGGGCGGCAGCCATGGTGTTGCCCTTGCTGCCACCGACACTGACCACAGGGTGCGAAGGCAGGTAGTCCACCAGTTTCTCACTGACGCAGATCGGTCCCACGCCGGGGCCGCCACCGCCATGGGGCATGGCGAAGGTCTTGTGCAGGTTGAGGTGGCACACATCGGCGCCCATGTGGCCGGGGCTGGTGAGGCCCACCTGGGCGTTCATGTTGGCACCGTCCATGTAGACCAAAGCACCTGCATCGTGGATAATCTTGATGATGTCGAGCACACCCTCCTCGAAAGCGCCATGCGTCGAGGGGTAGGTAATCATGAGGCAGGAGAGGGTGTCGCGGTACTGCTCGGCCTTGGCACGGAGGTCGTCGATGTCCACGTCGCCGCGGTCGTTGCACTTCACCACCACCACCACCATGCCAGCCTTGGCGGCCGAGGCGGGGTTGGTGCCGTGGGCCGAGGCGGGAATGAGGCATACGTTGCGCTGGCCCTGGCCGTTGGCGATGTGGTAGTTGCGGATGACGGTGAGGCCGCTGTACTCGCCATAGGCTCCGGAGTTGGGCTGCAGCGAGCAGCCGGCGAAGCCCGTGATGACGGAGAGGCGGCGCTCGATGTCGTGAATCATCTCGGTGTAGCCCTCGGTCTGGTCGGCGGGCACAAAGGGATGCATGCTGGCGAACTGGCTCCACGAGAGGGGCATCATCTCGGCGGCGGCGTTGAGTTTCATGGTGCAGGAGCCAAGCGGTATCATAGCGCGGTTGAGCGAGAGGTCCTTCTCCTCGAGACGCTTGATATAACGCATCATGGAGGTTTCGTCGTGATAGCTGTTGAAGACCCTTTGGGTGAGGTACTTGGAACTGCGCTTGAGGTCGGCAGGAAGCAGATCTATCGCGTTCTGGCAGCAGTTGCCGCCGCACTGGATGGGCTGTGCGGCCTTGCCGGCTGCCTCGGCCAACACAGCCACGATGGCCTCGAGGTCGGCCCGCGACGTAGTCTCGTCGATGGAGATTCCGATGCACTCGGGGCAGATGTAGCGGAAATTAATCTGATGCTTCTCTGCCACTTGGCAGACCTGCTCGGTCGGAACCGGGCACTGGAGGGCCAGGGTGTCGAAGAAAGCGCGGTTGTGCTGCTTGTAGCCGTACTGCTCCAGTTCAGAAGCCAACTTGTGGGCCATGCCCATGATATTGACTGCGATGCGGCAGATACCCTCCGGGCCATGCCATACGGCGTAGAAGCCGCTCATGTTGGCCACCAGCGCCGAGGCGGTGCAGATGTTGGAGGTGGCTTTGTCGCGCTTGATGTGTTGCTCACGCATGCCGAGGGCCATGCGGAGGGCGGGGTTGCCCTTGGCGTCGATGCTCCAGCCGATGATGCGGCCGGGGAAAGCACGCTTGAAGGCATCGGTGAAGGCGAAGAAGCCTGCGGCGGGACCGCCGAAGCCCATCGGGATGCCGAAGCGCTGGGCAGAACCGAAGGCGCAGTCGGCTCCCATCTCGCCAGGGCTCTTCATCACGGCCAAGGCCATGAGGTCCGTCGCCATGCCGACGAAGATACCCTTCTCATGGCATCGGGTCACAAAAGCCGACCAGTCCAGAGCCTCGCCGAACTGGTTGGGGTACTGCACGAAGGCGGCGAAGTAGCTGCCGTCGAGCTCGGTGCGCTCGGCCTTGCCCGTGACCACCTCGATGCCGCGCGGAGCAGCGTTGGTCTGCATGACGGCCAGCGTTTGGGGCAGGATGCCCTCATCGACAAACACCTTGCAGACTCCGTTTTTGACGGCATCGCGCGAGCGGCTGTTAAAGAACATGATCATGGCCTCGCCAGCAGCCGTGGCCTCGTCGAGAAGGCTGGCGTTGGAAAGCGGCAGACCAGTCATGTCGGCCACCATGGTCTGATAATTCATCAAAGCCTCGAGTCGGCCCTGTGAAATCTCGGTCTGGTAGGGCGTGTAGCTGGTGTACCAACCGGGGTTCTCGAACACATTGCGCATGATGACGGCAGGGGTGATGGTGCCGTAGTAGCCCATGCCGATATAGGTCTTGTAGAGACGGTTCTTCTTGGCCAGCGAACGGCACCGGCCCAGGAACTCATACTCGTTGATGCCATCCTCGAGCGGCAGGGGTTTCCCTGTGCGGATAGCGGAAGGGACGGTCTTGTCGATGAGCTCGTCCATCGTGCTGACACCGATGGTCTGCAGCATTTTCTTCACATCGGCCTCGTTGGAGACGCCGTTGTGACGGGGGGTAAAATTGTTGGTTATCATGATGAATGATGTATTTTTTTAAGACTATAGAAACAACATGTTAACGGGTGCGGCGGCGCGAAGGAAGTTCCTTGTTCGTATTGACGAAGAAGCGGGTGCGCAGCACACGGTGCATGGTCTCGACACGGACCATGTAGGGACCCGGCGAGAAGCGGTTCATGTCCAGACTGCCCTTGCGCCCATTGCTGTAGTGGATGCACTCGCCCAACTGGTTGTAGAGCGACACCGAGAGCACCTTCTCCCTGCGCGAGAACTGCCAGCGAAGTATCTTGCTCTCGCTGTCGAGGTTGATTTCGGAGATGTTGTTGATGGAAGTAGTCTCTTCGATGAAGTCCACCGTGTCGTGCACCACCTTGTAGCCCTCCTTGTAGACGGTGTCGACAAGGTAGATGGTGTCGCGCACCAACATGGTGGTGAGGGGTTGCATACGTGCCTGGACGGAGAGATTATCGGAAGCGATGAAGCGACGGGGGTTGTCCTTATCGCCATCCGACCAGCCTATGAAGCCGTAGCCGGGGCTGCAGACGACCGTCAACTTGACGCTGTCGCCATAGTTGAACTGGCCTGCGCCAGTGACGGTGCCGGCAATGGCATTGTCAGGATAGGCCGACACTCGGATATGGCAGCTGCCATAGGACGAGAAGGGGCCGAACGATTTCCACATGGCATGCTTGCTGTAGAGGTTCTTGCTCACGCAGGGCACCTTGTAGGGGATGCCTTTCTTCACCTCGGAGAACGAGGTCATGGCCATCTCAGGAGGGGTGTTCGCCCTGAGGGTCACCTGCTTCAGACCGATGCAATGGTAGAATGCCCTGCCGCCAATCTGCCTGACCGAGGCACCCAGGACAAGCGACGTCAGCGAATGGCACTGGTGAAATGCGCATTCTCCAATGGAGGTCACCTTGTCGGGAATCACCAGTCGGCCGGAGATGGAGTTGCAGTAGGCAAAGGCATAGGAGCCGATGGTCTCCAGCGAGGCAGGCAACTGAATGGAATCCGTCAGGCCGTCGAGGCCGCAGAAAGCATACTCGGGTATCGACCTCACACCCTCGACAAATCTGATGTGCCTCAGGCTACGGCAGTTTCCGAAAGTGGTCATGCTCATGGAGCCACCCATTTCCCTGCAGTTCTCCGCACGGAAAATCACCTCGGTGATGGACGAGCATCCGTAGAATGCGGAATTGCCAATGGATTGGATGTTCTCACCGATGACAATGCTCCCCCTCAATCCCGTGCAGCCATAGAAGGCATAGGAACCGATGGAGGTGACGGTGCTGGGGATGGTCACAGCCCCGATGGAGGTGCAGCCAGAGAAGGCCCGCTCCCCTATCGCCGTAACGGTGTAGGAGGCGCCGTTATGCTCCACATTGGCAGGGATACTGAGCACACCAGAGGGCTGGCGGTGACCGATATAGAAGTTGGCAGCGTTGGAGGTGGGGGCCACCACCATCACCTGCTTCCTGGCCGCATCGGTGATGCTAAAAAATAGAGTGTCGCCATAGCTCAGGCGGACGGCAAAGTCAAAAGCCCTAACCGGCAGGGATAGAGCCAGCAACACGGCGACCATCAGGGCGACTCTGTGCTTCATTTTCATAGGTCTTAAGTGATAATTTCTACATTTGAGGACCGGCGTTTACCAAAGCTTTGCCGGCATCGTTATAGGTAAACTTGACGAAGTTCTTGACGAACCGCTGCGCCAAGTCCCGGGCCTTCCCGTCCCACTGGACGGCATCGGAATAGGTGTCGCGCGGGTCGAGAATCATGGAATCCACGCCGGGAAGGGAGATGGGAACCTCGAAGTTGAAATAAGGTATCTTCTTGGTCTCGGCTTTGAGGATAGATCCGTCGAGTATAGCGTCAATAATTCCACGCGTATCTTTAATAGAGATACGCTTGCCGGTACCGTTCCAGCCAGTGTTCACCAGGTAGGCTTTTGCACCGCTCTGCTCCATGCGCTTGACCAACTCCTCGGCATACTTGGTAGGATGCAACTCAAGGAATGCCTGGCCAAAGCAGGCGCTGAAAGTAGGCGTGGGCTCTGTGATGCCGCGCTCGGTGCCAGCCAACTTGGCTGTGAAGCCACTGAGGAAGTAGTACTTGCACTGCTCCGGAGTAAGGATA
Organism: Bacteroidales bacterium; assembly: GCA_017940465.1. Classification (GTDB taxonomy): domain Bacteria; phylum Bacteroidota; class Bacteroidia; order Bacteroidales; family P3; genus Colimorpha. Next base: position 64,886 of record JAGAYN010000036.1, read on the forward strand.
CTTACCGGGGGCAGCACCCCGAAGGCATCAGCCGATAGGAAGATGACATTCTCGGCGGCTGGAGCAGCACTGATCGGGCGCACTATCTTCTCAATATGGTCGATAGGATAACTGACACGGGTGTTCTCGGTAACACTCTTGTCGGCAAAATCAATCTTGCCGTCGGCAGACACGGTGACATTCTCCAGCAGGGCGTTGCGGCGGATGGCGTTGTATATGTCCGGTTCGCTCTCCTTGTCAAGGTTGATGACCTTGGCATAGCAGCCGCCCTCGAAGTTGAACACGCCCTCGTCGTCCCAGCCGTGCTCGTCGTCTCCGATGAGCAAGCGCTTAGGATCGGTGCTGAGGGTGGTCTTGCCGGTACCGCTGAGGCCGAAGAATATGGCGGTATGCTTGCCCTGCATGTCGGTATTGGCCGAGCAGTGCATCGAGGCTATACCCTTGAGCGGCAGGTAGTAGTTCATCATGCTGAACATACCCTTCTTCATCTCCCCACCGTACCATGTGTTGAGAATCACCTGTTCTCGACTGGTGATATTGAAAGCCACGCAGGTCTCACTGTTGAGTCCCAACTCCTTGTAATTGTCCACCTTGGCCTTGCTGGCGTTGTAGATGATGAAGTTAGGCTCGAAGTTCTTGAGTTCTTCGGCGGTAGGCTTGATGAACATGTTGGTGACAAAATGGGCTTGCCAAGCCACCTCCATGATGAAACGCACGGCCATGCGTGTGTCCTTGTTGGCGCCACAGAAGGCATCCACCACGAAGAGCTCCTTGTTGCAGAGCTCCTTCCTGGCCAGGTCGCGCAGTTGCTGCCACACGGCTTCAGGCATGGGGTGATTGTCATTCTTGTACTCCTCGGAGGTCCACCATACCGTATTCTTGGAATTCTCGTCCATGACGATATACTTGTCCTTGGGCGAGCGGCCGGTGTAGATGCCGGTCATGACGTTGATGGCGTCGAGTTCGGTGAGTTGTCCCTTGTCGTAGCCAGTGAGGCTGGGGTCCATCTCGAACTGGAACAATTCCTCATACGAAGGGTTGTGGTGAATGGTGCTTACGCCGGTGATGTCCAGGCGTTCAAGGTCTTGTATGATATTGTCAGTCATGACTATCTGTTTTGAGGTTATTTCTTACGGGCTTCAGTGATGGCAGCCTGCGCTGCGGCCAGACGGGCCACGGGGACGCGGAAGGGACTGCAGCTGACATAGTTGAGACCCGTCTTGTAGAAGAAGGCCGCTGCCGTGGGGTCGCCGCCATGTTCGCCGCAGACACCGCACTTGAGCTCCTTGCGGGTGGAACGGCCACGCTCAACGCCGATCTTCACCAGTTCTCCGACACATTCACTGTCGAACGAGTTGAAGGGGTCGGCAGGGATAATCTTTTCATCGACATATTTACTCACGATGGCGTTCACATCGTCGCGGCTGAAGCCGAAGGTCATCTGCGTCAAGTCGTTGGTGCCGAAGCTGAAGAACTCGGCCACCTCGGCGATCTGATTGGCCACCAGCGCGGCACGGGGGATTTCAATCATGGTGCCGAACTTATACTCAAACGGCTGGCCGTACTTCTCTTCCACCTCTTTCTTCACCCTGTCGGCGACAGCCTTCTGATGTCGCAACTCGGCGGCATTGATGGTCAGCGGGACCATAATCTCCAGCATGGGGTTCTTGCCCTCCTTCTTGAGCTCGGCGGTGGCGCTGAACAGGGCACGGAACTGGGTTTCGGTAATCTCGGGATAAATGATACCGAGGCGGACACCACGGAGACCCATCATCGGATTCACCTCGTGCATACTCTCGATTCGGGCACGCAGCTTCTCATAGTCTATGCCACGGGCCTTGGCCACCTCGCGCTGCTTCTCCTCCGTCTGGGGGACAAACTCGTGCAGCGGGGGGTCCATGAGGCGGAATGTGAGGGGCTTTCCGTCCATCACCTTGAGGGTACCCTTGGCGCTTTCCCTGATATAGGGTTCCAGCTCACCCAGGGCGGCCACGCGGGCCTCGAGGGTTTCAGCCAGAATCATGTTGCGCAGCTTCTCGAGCGGCACCTCGCTGTTCTCGCCATAGAACATGTGCTCGATGCGGAACAGACCGATACCTTCAGCGCCGAAATCGATGGCCTTCTGGGCATCGGCAGGGGTGTCGGCGTTGGTGCGGACGCCCATCTTGCGGTGCTTGTCCACAATCTTCATGAACTCCTGGAAGAGTGGGTTCTCGGTGGCGTCGATCATCTTGACCTCTTCATTGTAGACATAGCCCTTGGAGCCATTGAGCGAGAGGAGGTCGCCTTCGCGGTAGGTCTTGTTGTCGATGGTGACCGTGCCGGCTTCCACATCGATTTTCACGGCGTCGCAGCCCACGATGCAACATTTGCCCCAGCCACGTGCCACGAGGGCGGCATGGCTGGTCATGCCGCCGCGGGCGGTGAGGATACCGTCGGCGGCACGCATACCCTCCACATCTTCAGGGTTGGTCTCCTCGCGCACGAGGATATTCTTGATACCTGCGGCCTGGTATTCCTTGGCCTTCTCGCTGGTGAGGGCGATGACGCCCACGGCACCGCCGGGGCCGGCGGGCAGACCCTTGGCGATGACGGAATGTTTCTTCTCGTCGTCGGAGTCGAGGATGGGGTGCAGCAGCTCGTCAAGCTGTGCGGGGCTGATGCGCATCACCACCTCGCTGTCGTCGATAAGTCTCTCCTTGAGCATGTCCATGGCCATGGTGAGGGCGGCCACACCGGTGCGTTTTCCGACGCGGCACTGGAGCATATAGAGCTTGCCTTCCTGGATGGTGAACTCGATGTCGAGCATGTCGTGGAAGTTCTGCTCCAGGCGCTGGCGGATGTCGCAGAGCTCCTTGTAGGTGTCCGGCATGAGTTCCTGCATGGAGTGCAGGTGGCGGTTCTGCTCGTTCTTGGTGTCGTCGTTGAGGGGGTTGGGGGTACGTATGCCGGCCACCACATCCTCGCCCTGGGCGTTGATGAGCCATTCGCCATAGAACTGGTTGTCGCCGGTGGCGGGGTTGCGGGTGAAAGCCACGCCGGTGGCGGAGCTGTCGCCCATGTTGCCGAAGACCATGGCCTGCACATTGACGGCGGTGCCCCAGTCGTCGGGGATACCTTCGATGCGGCGGTAGGAGACAGCCTTCTTGCCGTTCCACGACTTGAAGACAGCCTTGATGCCGCCCTCGAGCTGGGCGCGCGCGTCGTCGGGGAAGTCGGTGCCCAGCACCTCGCGCACACGCACCTTGAATGCCTCGGCCAGCTTCATGAGGTCCTCGGCGGTGAGGTCAGTGTCGCTGGCGTAGCCCTTCAGGCTCTTGTACTCGTCCAGCATGTCGTCCAGCTGCTTGCGGATGCCCTTGCCGTCGGCGGGCTCTATGCCTTCGCTCTTTTCCATGACCACGTCGGCGTACATCATGATGAGGCGGCGGTAGGAGTCGTAGACGAAGCGTGCGTTGTTCGTCTTGCGGAGCATGCCGGGGATGGTCTGGCTGCTGAGGCCGATGTTGAGCACCGTGTCCATCATGCCGGGCATGGAGGAGCGGGCACCGGAGCGGCAGCTCACCAGCAGCGGGTTCTCCGCGTCGCCATATTTCATGCCCATCAGCTTCTCTACATTCTCCATCGCCTTCCAGACCTCGTCCATCAGTCCCTCGGGCAGGGCGCAGTTGTTATCGTAGTAGGCGGTGCAGCACTCGGTGGTGATGGTCATACCCGCAGGCACCGGGAGGCCCAGGTGGCACATCTCGGCCAGGTTGGCTCCCTTGCCGCCCAGCAGGTTCTTCATGTCGGCTTTTCCCTCGGCAGTCTTGCCGCCAAATGTGTAAACGTACTTTGTCATAGAACTTAAATGGTTTATTTTTAATTATTTGTGTTAATTTTTCAAAGTTTTGAGACTGCAAAGATACGAAGATTTATTGATATACGCGCCATGCAATGTAAAAAAGATATCAACACCCCACCGAAACGCCGGATTCCGGACCCGGAATTCCCCCGTACCGGGGAAGGGTCCTGTAGGTATCCTGTAGGTATCCCCTAGGTATTTACTTCGACTGAGAACCGATATGAACGCTTATGAGCCACTTGGCGCCTAATGCCTGGCGTAGTGGGGGTGAAAGGCCGCTATGGTGTTGCGGAGCGTCTCGCGAGAGAGGTGGGGGTAGATCTCGGTGGTGGAGATGGAGGCGTGGCCCAGCATCTCCTGCACCGCCCGCAGGTCGGCGCCGTTCTCCACCAACTCCGTGGCGAAGCTATGGCGGAGGGAATGAGGGCTAATCTTCTTGTTTAACCCGGCATTCTCAACTGCCTGTTTTATAAACATAAAGACATACACTCTTGAGAGGTGGGAACCGAGGCGGTTGAGGAAGACGTATTTCTCCTCGCCTGGCCTCGTCGGCTGGTGGCTGCGCACGGTGTGGATGTAGGTGAGCAGCATCTCCAGCGCCCGCGGATTGATAGGCACCCAGCGTTCCTTGTCCCCCTTGCCCACCACCTTCAGCATCTGCTCATCCTCGTAGATGTTTGACATCTTGAGGTTTACCAGTTCCGACACCCGCAGGCCGCAGCCGTAGAGCACCTCCACGATGACATTGTTCCGGTACTGGTCCGGAAGACTTAAATCAAAGGTTGATTGAATTTTTATAATATCCTCGTCTGTAAGTATATCTGGAAGACGAGCAGGCCGTGTCGGAAGTTCCAGCAGTTCGGCGGGGCTGTCCGTCATGACATCCTCCACCACCAGCATCTTGAAAAACATCCGCCATCCGGCAATCATCCTGCGCTGCGACGCCGGAGCGATACCCACCTCGGCGAGCTCCACCAGCAGCTGCGACAGCTCGTCGCGGCCCACGCCCGTAGGGTCCAGGCCGAGCCCAGCCATGTAGCGGGCCAGGTGGTCCACGTCCTGCAGGTAGGCCTTCACGCTGTTTTCCGCCAACCCCCGCTCCAGGCGGAGATAGGTCTCGAATTCGCGGTGCCAGCGGCCCCATTCGCGCTCGGCTTTCCCGTTGATTATATTGCTGTTAGACATCTGAACGCGTGGTTTCTCCACATTGCAAAGTTACACATTTCCACCCTTATTGCCAAAAATAATTTGCCTATCCGAAAAAAGTTCGTACCTTTGCCCCTACAATTTATAATACAAAATCAACACAACAAATTAAAAAACAAGATACTATGGCAAAAGTAGCTATCAACGGCTTCGGCCGAATCGGAAGAATGAGCTTCCGCGCGATGCTTGCGCACAAGGAGCTGGAGATTGTCGCTATCAACGACCTCACCGACGCCAACACCCTGGCCTACCTGTTCAAATACGACTCCGTCCATGACAACTTCGACGGCGAAGTACACGCCGAGGGCGACTGCCTCGTGGTGAACGGCAAGAAGGTGAAAATCTACGCCGAGCGCGACCCGCAGAACCTCCCCTGGAAGGAACTCGGCATCGACATCGTGGTTGAAAGCACCGGCCTCTTCAAGAAGCGCGACCAGCTCATGAAGCACATCAACGCCGGCGCCAAGAAGGTCATCCTCACCGTGCCCGCCGGCAAGGCCGACGACGTGGATGCCACCGTGGTGATGGGCGTGAACGACAGCGTCCTGACCAAGGAGATGCAGCTCGTCTCCAACGCCAGCTGCACCACCAACTGCCTCGCCCCCGTGGCCAAGGTGCTGAACGACAAATTCGGCCTCAAACGCGGCCTGATGAACACCGTGCACAGCTACACCAACGACCAGAAAATCCTCGACCAGCCCCACAGCGACCTGCGCCGTGCCCGTGCCGCCGCCGTCAGCATCATCCCCACCTCCAGCGGCGCTGCCAAGGCCGTCGGCCTGGTCATCCCCGAGCTGATGGGCAGACTGGACGGCTTCGCCATGCGCGTCCCCACCCCTGACGGCTCCGTCGTCGACCTCACCGCCGAACTCGAAAAGAGCGTCACCAAGGAGGAAATCAACGCCGCCATCAAGGAAGCCGCCGAAGGCCCTATGAAAGGCATCCTCCAGTACTGCGACGAGCCCATCGTCAGCATCGACATCATCGACAACACCCACTCCAGCATCTTCGACTCCCTCCTCACCCAGGTCATGGACGGCAACTTCGTGAAAGTGGTCTCCTGGTACGACAACGAGAAGGGCTACAGCACCCGCGTGGGCGACCTCGCCGCCAAACTGGCAAAACTGCTCTAAGACACAGATATGCTGTTAGAAAATAAGATTGCAATCGTGACCGGTGCCACCCGCGGCATCGGTCACGCCATTGCTATGAGATTCGCCCGCGAGGGCGCCAGCGTCGCCTTCTGCGGCCGCTCGCGCAACGAGGCCATGATCGCCGTGGAACAAGAACTGGAAAAAATCCACTCCGCGCTCCGCACCCCGCACTCCTCTCCCAAATCCAAAGGCTACGCCTACGATGTGGCCGACTTCGCCTCGGCGCAAGCCTTTGTCAAGGAGGTGCTGGCCGACTTCGGGCGAGTGGACATCCTCGTGAACAACGCCGGCATCACCGACGACTCCGCCGTCAAGCGCATGACCGAGGAACAGTTCCGCCGCGTGATGGACGTCAACCTCGGCTCCGTCTTCTGCATGACCAAGGCGGTCCAGCCCCACCTCTGGAAGCAAGGCCACGGCGCGATTGTGAACATCGGCTCCGTAGTCGGCATCGCAGGCAACTACAACCAGGCCAACTACGCCGCCTCCAAGGCCGCCATCATCGGCTTCTCCAAGAGCTGCGCCAAAGAGTTCGCCGCCCGCAACATACGCGTCAATGTGGTCGCCCCCGGCTTCATCGAGACCGAGATGACCGCCGACGTGCCCAAGGAACTGATGGACACCTGGTGCAGCCGCATCCCCATGCGCCGCCCCGGTACCGCCGACGAGGTGGCCCAGGCATGCACCTTCCTCGCCAGCGACATGTGCCCCTACATCACCTCCGCCGTCCTCCCCATCTGCGGCGGAATGGAAGACGCTTGAAGAATAAAAAATGAAGAATGATGAATATGAAAGCGTTCCAGCGGAACGCGATACTCGTAACACCGTACAAGCGGCAGCGCAGTGCGGTGATTGACAAATAAATAAATCGACCGGCGTCCCGAAGGGACGCGACAACAAACCCCAAAAACACAACCCATGAAAGCCACCACCCCGCTCCTCACCCTGCTCCTCCTCCTCGCCGCCTGCCACGGCCCACAGCCACAGACAGCCGTGTCCGACACCGTCACCGACGACTACGGCCGCTCCGTCGTCGTCCCCACCCAGCCCCGGCGCGTGGTCAGCCTCTCCCCTGCCGTCACGGAAATCATGTTCGCCCTCGGCGCCGGCGACCTCCTCGTGGGGCGCACCGACTTCTGCGCCTATCCCCCCGAGGCCGCAGACATCCCCTCCATCGGCGGCATCAGCAACCTCAGCATCGAACGCATCGTCTCCATGCAGCCCGACCTCGTCGTCAGCGGCTCCATGGTCAGCAAGAAAGCCACCGACCAGATGGACCAACTCGGCGTCCCCATGGTCTGCGTCATCGAGAAACCATGCTTCGACGCCCTCTACGACAACATCCTCGCCATCGGCCGCCTCGTGGGCAAGGAAAAGGAGGCCGACAGCCTGGTGGCCGCCCTCCACCAGCGAGTGGACTCTGAACTCCAATCCCCGGACTCCGAACCCGGCACTCCGGACTCCCCCAAGGTCTACTACGTTGTCGGCTACGGCCCCACAGGCAACTTCACCGCCGGCGGCAACACCTTCATCAACGACATCATCCGCATGGCCGGAGGCCGCAACATAGCCGAGGAGGTGGAAGGCTGGAGCTACAGCCTCGAAGCCCTCGTGCACGAAGACCCCGACTTCATCATCGTGCGCCGTGAGGACAGCGCCTCTTTCGTCTCCATGAAGCCCTACAACACCCTCCGCGCCGTCCGCCAAGGCCATGTCATAGGCATCGTCAGCGGCACCCTCGACCTCCAAGTCCCCCGCAACATCGACGCCGTCCTCTACCTGCGTCATAGAATGCAAACCGCCCAATGAAACCCAAAGGCAACAGTATCGCCCTCGGTGACTATGCAGTCCCTCTGCTGCTTTGCCTCACCATCTTCTTGCAAGTATCGCTCTTCCAGTGGTTCTGCTACCACAACCTCCTGATCACCAGCCTCTGGAAAGCACCGGCACACTTTCTGGTTTTCTGGCTGTCCAAAATAGGCATCGCCCTCTTCCTGGCCAGTTTCTCCTTGCTATTCAAGCGCAAGTGGTGGACGGTGGCTCTGGTGGCGGTAGTCAGTCTATGGAGCCTCTCCAACCTCATTTATTACCGGGCCAACAACCTCTTGCTCAGCGTTGCCGCCATATTCATGGCTGACAATCTCAACGGCTTTCAAAGCTCCATCCTTGCCTACTGGAACTGGCAGTCCACCGTCCTGGTGCTAATCCCCATAATTTATTCATTAATACTTATCCCGCTCCAGGCACCCTCCAGACGTAAGCCCGTATTGTTTGCCGTCTTACTCCTGCTCGTCGCCATCGGCGACATCGGGCAACGATATCTCTACAATCGCTTCTATGACGACGCCATTTCCAAAAAACTGTCCAAATACGACATCTTCCCATACCTGTACTATGGTTACGTGCTTAAGATTACCAACTATCTCAACCGGCTGTCGCCTGAAAACGAAGAGAAACTGGGCGATACCGACAAATATGTCATGTACCACTCCATCCTGGCCAATATCCCACAAATATGCGTCTACCACGCCATTTATTACAGCACCAACAAGTCGAGCGACCAGATGCGCCTCTCCAACGTGCAACTCCCCGACGAGGTGACCTCGCTGCTGTCCCCCTCATCCGACACCACCTGTGCCCAACCCCATAACAACGTGATAGTCATTTTAGTGGAAAGCCTTGAAAGTTGGGCGATTGATGCCACTACCGATCAAGGTAAGCCCGTTGCACCCTATCTCGCGCAACTTAAAATGAAAGGGGTCTATGCGCCTCATATCAAATCGCAAGTACGTGAAGGCGTGAGCGGTGACGGGCAACTTATCGTAAACACCGGCCTCCTGCCCCTACGCCAGGGAGTAGCCTGCATGCTCTATGGAGAAAACACCTATCCGAACATAGCAGGCCGCTTCCATACATCGGCCACCCTCATTCCCACACCACCCAACATGTGGAACCAACTTGTCGCCACCCTCTCTTACGGCTACCGGAAGACAATGTCTCCCCCTGTCGGCGAAGTGCAGGACAACGGACTCTTCATGATGAGCAAGCAGTGGATCGACACCGCCAGCCAGCCATTCTGCTGCCAACTGCTCACCATTTCCACCCACTCGCCCTTCTCGCGCATAACATACCGCCCACTGCACTTTGACTCCGACCTGCCCTCCAACCTGCGCGACTACCTCAACTGCGTGCACTATGCCGACAGCTGCATCGGCGACTTCATGGAGTATCTTGAACGGAAAGGCATGATGGACAACACCATCGTAGTCATCACCGGCGACCATACCATATTCAAGAGCAACATGCTGCGCGAATACCAGAAGGCGGCTGCAAAGCGGAACTACGGCCTGCAATCGGGCCACAACTTTGTGCCACTCATCATCCTCACTCCCAGCGCGGAGCCGACCACCCTTGCCGACACCTGTGGCCAAATGGACATCTACCCCACCCTGCGCTGCCTCATCGGCGAGGAACTGTACCCCTGGAAGGGTTTCGGACGCAACCTGCTCGATGCCACCTCGCAGCGCCCACTCCCAGAGGCCGAAGCCTACCACTGGTCCGACATGATGATCCGCTCCGACTGGTTCAGCTCCCGAACCGAATAATCCACCCCTCCATCAGCATAAGGCCGACAACCCGTCGGCTTTTTTTGTATTCCACTGAAAACATGCAGGTTGTACAACATGTGTTTTTTTTAGGAAAAAACCGGCAAATCGCCCCAAATTGCAAATCCATACATCGTTGTATCTCAGCGCCTTAAAGGCATCATCTTCTTCCCCTCTCCTACCCCTCCAGGGGTTATCTTAGGGGGCACCGGGAACGTTGTCAGAAAAGCTGCGGCATAGGGGTGAATTTCCGACCGCACACAATAAGCGGGTGAATTCGGCGTTATTGTGGACATTATGGATAAACTAAGCTATGCCTTTGGCCTCAGTGTGGGCCATCAACTGAAAGAATGGGGATTCAGGGACAACCTGATAGTCAATGATTTTTCCGCCGCCATCGAAGACGTGCTCATGGGTCGCGAGCCCCAGATGGGCAACGAGACGGCCAACTCCCTGGTGCAGACCTTCTTCACCTACCAGGAAGAATTGCGCCAGGCGGAAGCCGAGAAGAAAGGTGCGGCGGCAAAGGCCGAGGGCGAGGCGTTTCTCGGGAAGAACAAACTCCGCCCCGAAGTGACTACCACCGCCAGCGGCTTGCAGTACGAGGTGCTGCAGGAAGGCTCCGGCCGCCAGCCCAAAGCCAGCGACACGGTGCGCTGCCACTACGAGGGGCGACTGCCCGACGGCACGGTGTTCGACTCCAGTTACCGCCGCGGTGTACCGGCCGACTTCGGGCTGCGTCAGGTCATCAGCGGCTGGACCGAGGGCGTGCAGTTGATGAAGGAGGGAGCCAAGTACCGCTTCTATATCCCATGGAACCTCGCCTACGGCGAACGCGGCGCCGGTGCCGACATCCCGCCCTACGCCGCCCTCGTTTTCGACGTGGAGCTCGTCAAAGTGCTATAAGCCCTTTTTCAATTGATGGTTGGTCAGCTTGCAGGCAAGGCGCCTTCTTCTGGGCGACCGAATGCCCTGTGATAACCAACGCAAACAAATCTCCCTGATGCACCAATAATAGCGTCGGCGGAGATTTTTCTTATGGACCTCATAAAGGCCTCTCTCCTTGAGAAGCATCTCTACTTTGCTACTCGCCAACAGCTGGTGGCCGAAGTTTTCTGCAAAATCGGTGTTCATGGCACTCTGTTCGTTGGCCACATTGTAGTTGTAAAGGCAACCGCTGACGTACCGGTAGCTGTGGCTGCGGAGGAACACTTGGTTATTGAACAGGTAGTCTTCCCCTGCCTTCAATGTGGTGTCGAAACGCAGGTCGGTCAAAAAGTCTCGCCGGTAGGCCCGTTTCACACCACCGCTCCTTCGCCTTGCACTATCATGTCGACGTTGCTGTCGATATGGAGTTCCTTCTTTGTGTCGATTCCGGCCTCGAAAAAATCGAACTGCACGATATCGACACCGTGGCACTGCAAAGAAAGCTCCTGCAACCAGGAGGGTTCAACCCAGTCGTCGGCATCGACGAACAGCACATACTCTCCCAAAGCCCGTTCCAACCCTTTGTTACGTGCACTCGACACCCCTTCGTTTTCACTGTCTATCAGTATGAAGCGGGAATCATTGGCGATAAGCGGCCGGCACACCTCAAGGGTGCTGTCGGTGGAGCCGTCGTTGACAATGATGCACTCAAAGTCGGTGAAGACCTGAGTCTTCACCGACTCGATGCATCGTTCTATATAACGACTGGCATTGTAGGCCGGGATAATGACAGAGAATGTCATCACCTTTTTTTATTTCTTCTTGGCAGCTTTGGCCTTGATGGCCTTCTCGACGACATAGGGGTTGTCAAGGTCGCTGACGAAGGGATAGCTGTAGTTGCGGGCGGGGTCGAAGGTCTCCTTGACGGCCTGCGGCGAGGTCCAGCGGATGAGGTTGAGGTAGGAACCTGCCTTGTCGTTGGTGCCGCTGGCGCGGGCACCGCCGAAGGGCTGCTGGCCGACGACGGCCCCGGTGGGCTTGTCGTTATAGTAGATGTTGCCGGCGGCATACTTCAGCACGTCGGCTGCCTGGCGGAGGGCCTTGCGGTCGTTGGAGAAAATGGCTCCAGTGAGGGCGTAGGGCGAGGTCTCGTCGCACAGGTGCAGCGTCTCCAGGTACTTGGCATCCTCATAGACATAGATGGTGATGATGGGGCCGAAAATCTCTTCGCACATGGACTTGTAGTCGGGCTTTTTGGCCAGGATGACGGTCGGCTCCACGAACCAGCCTTTTTTCTTGTCGCCATTGCCGCCGAAGACAATCTCGGCGTCCTTGCTCTTCTTGGCATGGTCGATGTAGCGCATGCAGTTGTCGAACGAAGCCTCGTCGATCACCGCATTGACAAAGGCGCTGAAGTCGCGCACATCGCCCATCTTGATTTCCTTGAGCATCCTGCCGATGGCTTTTTCCACCTTGGGCCACATGCTCTTGGGCACATAGGCGCGGCTGGCGGCGGAACATTTCTGACCTTGGAACTCGAAGGCACCGCGCACGATGGCGGTAGCCACCTGGTCCACATCGGCGCTCTTGTGCACGAAGATGAAGTCCTTGCCGCCCGTCTCGCCCACAATCTTGGGGTAGGTGCGGTAGTTGGCGATGTTCTCGCCGATGGATTTCCAGAAGTTGTTGAAAGTGCCGGTGGAGCCGGTGAAGTGCACGCCGGAGAGGTGTTCGTTGGCGAAAGCCACCTTGCCGATGAGCGATCCGCTGCCGGGGAGGAAGTTGATGACGCCGTCGGGCAGGCCGGCCTCCTTGTAGATCTTCATCAGCAGGTAGTTGCTCAGCAGCGACGTGGTGGAGGGCTTCCAGATGCACACGTTGCCCATCAGCACCGGGCTGAGGCAGAGATTGCTGGCGATGGAGGTGAAGTTGAACGGCGTGATGGCGAACACAAAGCCCTCCATGGCACGGTAGTTCACATAGTTCAACTGCCCGTCGGGGCTGCAGGGCTGGTCGCTGTAGATCTGGCTGGCATAGTAGGTATTGTAGCGCAGGAAGTCCACCAACTCGCAGGCGCTGTCGATTTCAGCCTGCATGGTGGTCTTGCCCTGGCCGAGCATGGTGGCGGCGTTAATCAGGTAGCGGTACTTGCCGCTGATGAGTGTGGCGATGCGGAGCATGATGCTGGCACGGTCAATCCAGGGCATCTCCGACCACTCCTTGTGGGCTTTCATCGCGGCATCGATGGCGGCGCGGACCTCCTTTTCACCCACCTTGTGGTAGCGGGCCAGCACGTGCTTGTTCTCGGTGGGCATCACTACCTCGCCCATGTCTTTGGTCTTCACCTCCTTGCCGCCTATGATGACGGGGATTTCGGTGACGGTGGCATAAAGCTCGTCAAGGGCTTTGCGGATCTCCGCACGTTCGGGGCTGCCGGGGGCGTAGCCTAACACAGGCTCGTTCTGCGGCTTGGGGAATACATAAATGCTGTTGTTCATTGAATGTGTATTTAAGCGTTTAATTTGGGTGCAAATATACACTCTTTTCCGCTATTGGAGGGAAAAAGTTTCCAACAACTGTTGATATCTTGACGCAATAATCATCCCCGTTGGACGTTATCACGCTGTTATTCAAATCGCAGAAGTGTATGAAATTCACCGTCGGGAATGCACCGCAATACGGTCGCCACTATGATGAGAATTCTTTCTGGAATATGCTGCGTCGTGTAGCGTCCACGGCCGGGAGCAAGCTGCTCTACCCAGCCCTGCAGCTCTACTACATGCTGCAGGCATCCACCACCCCTGTCCAGGACAAGGCCCTCATCATCGGCGCCTTGGGCTATCTCGTCCTGCCGACCGACTTGGTGCCGGACTTCATTCCCCTGATGGGTCTCACCGACGACCTCACCGCCCTCATGCTCGCCCTGCGCACGCTGCACAAGGATATCACGCCGGAAATACGGCAGAAGGCACGGGAACAGACCGTCAGACTGCTCAATCCCTCCACTACATAATTAATTGTATAAGCGAACCCTCCACTATGGCTGATGCACTACTCACCGTCGAGAACCTCACCAAGAGTTTTGGTGACAAGTTGCTTTTTGAAGATATCTCTTTCGGAATCAACGCCGGACAGAAGTCGGCACTCATAGCACGCAACGGTTATGGCAAGTCTACCCTGCTCAATATCCTCATGACTGCCGCCGGCCACAGCGGCTACAATACCCTGCAGGACAGCGGACGTGTTACCTTCCGCTCCGACCTCCGCATGGCCTACCTGCCTCAATCGGGAGACCACGATGCCTCTTCCACTGCCAATGTGCGCGATTTCGTCTACAATATTCAGCGTCCCGAGACGGAGGATCCCTGGGCTTTCGAGCAGCGGATCGAGGAAATCCTGTCGCGTATGAAAGTAGACCGCCTGCTGGACCGTTCCATGGCCACTCTCAGCGGTGGCGAACAGAAGAAGGTGGCCCTATGCCGCCTCCTGATGGACGACTGCAACCTGCTGATACTCGACGAGCCCACCAACCACCTTGACATCGAGATGATCGAGTGGCTGGAGGACTTCCTCTCACGCCAGCGGCTGGCGCTCCTCATGGTCACCCACGACCGCTACTTCCTCGACAATGTGTGCGACAATATATATGAACTGGACAACGCGCGCCTGTATCATTACAAGGGGCGGTACGACTACTACCTGGAGAAGAAAGCCGAGCGCGAAGCCAACGAACGTGCCGAGGTGGCCAAGGCCCGAAGCCTCTACCGCACCGAGTTGGAATGGATGCGACGCATGCCGCAGGCTCGTGGTACCAAGGCGCAGGCACGCATAGATGCCTTCTATGAACTGGAGGCTAAAGCCCGCACCCGTTTCGACAACAACCGCCCCCAGCTGACGGTGAAGACCGAGCGCATCGGGGGCAAGATACTGGAACTCTACAACATCTGCTACCGCGATATCATAGACGACTACTCCTACGTCTTCAAGCGCGGCGAGAAAACCGGCATCGTCGGCCCCAATGGCGTAGGCAAGAGCACCCTGCTGAACATCATCACCGAGAGGCTGAAGCCCGGCAGCGGTCGCGTAGTCATCGGGCAGACCATACAGTTTGGCTACTATACCCAGGCGGGACTCCAGGCTCCATCCGACCGCCGTGTGATAGATCTGGTGAAAGACATCGCCGAGGAGATTGAGATTGAGGGAGGCAAACGAATGTCGGCCCACCAGTTTCTCTCCTACTTCGGCTTCGACGACACGACGCAATTCAACTACTTCGGCAACCTCAGCGGCGGCGAACGGCGGCGGCTGTACCTGCTACAGGTGTTGATGGCCAACCCCAATTTCCTTATCCTCGACGAGCCCACCAACGACCTCGACCTGTACACACTGCAGATTCTGGAACAGTTTCTGCGGGGCTACAAGGGCTGCCTCATCATTGTTTCGCACGACCGCTCTTTCATGGACCATATCGTGGACCACCTGCTTGTGTTCGAGGGTGAAGGTAAAGTCCGCGACTATCACAGCAACTACACGCAGTACCGCCTGGAGAAATCCAGGAGCGACCGCGAGCGGCAGAAGGAGGAGAAAGGGAAGCGGGCGGCGGAACAGGCGAAGGCTGCGCCAGTCCCTGCTGCCGCCAGGCGGCGGGCCTCCTACAAGGAGCAGCGGGAATACGAGGCTCTCACGGCCGAAATCGACGCCCTTACCGCCGAACGCGCCGAGTTGGAACGTGCCCTCGGCGACGGCTCCCTAACCGATGCCGAGGCCATAACGCAAGCCTCCTCCCGCATCGGCGAGCTGATGGAGCTGCTCGATGGGAAGGAGATGCGTTGGTTGGAGTTGGATGAACTGATAGCAGGCTGACTATTTCCGGCGTTCACGCTTCTTGCATTTTTCCTTCACCTGTTGGCGTTGTGCGGGGGTGAGCACCTCGTCTACACGCACTTTGGTGGCATACATCTCGCGCGAGATGAGGCTCTGCAGACGTGCTTCGCGGTCGAAGAGCGGGTGCAGCGTAGCCGACTGGTCGCCATCGCGCTCCATGAAGGTGGCGATGCTGTCGCGGACGGCTTTCTGTTGCGAGCGTAGTTTTTTGACACGTGCCTTTGACTCCTGCGTGATGCCCTTGAGGGCCTGTTTCTGGTCGGAGGAGAGGTCGGAAATCATCTCCGTGATGTTGGGGTGCTTGTGGCGGCCACGTTCTTCGCGGGGTTTGTGCTGCTGCGCCCAAGTGGCTGTGGTGACGGCAAGGAGTGCCATCATTAGGATTGTCTTTTTCATATTGCTGTGGATTTTAATCGGTTGCTGTTTCGGGGTCGTCGTAGAGGTATTCGAGGGGGTTGTCGGCGGCGGACTCTATGTGCGAGTAGTAGTCATAGTCCTGCACCGAGGCTATCATCGAGGAGACCTGCTCGTGGTTGAAGGAGCGGTGCATCAGTGCCGGCACGGCGATGACAGCCACCGCTGCCACAGCTGCCGCCGAGAGTGCTATGCGTCGCACCAATGTGTGGCGGGGTTTGGCTATGAGGTAGGGGCGTTGGCGCACTTGCGACATGACGGCGTCCACCACGTCCACCTGCCGGGGGCAGGTCATTTGCGACAGTTCGTCCAGTTGTTGTTCGAGGCTCATTGTTTTATCTCTTTTGCGAGGTTTTTCTTGGCTCTGAATATGAGCGATTCCACTTTGCTGAGGCTGCATTGCATCACTTCGGCTATCTGGTTGTAGGAGAAGTCCTCGAAGGTGTAGAGCACCAAAGCGGTGCGCTGCTCGTCCTTGAGGTGCCCGATGGCGGTGCGCAGCTGGTCGAGCTGTTCCTGGTGGATGATCTGCTGCTCGGCGTTGCGTTCGCCGGAGGGCGTCTCGGGGCGGTCTTCGTAGGCGTCGGCACTGATGAAGCGCTTGGATTTATTCATCATCTTGCAGACGACATTGACGGTGATGCGGTAGATGAAAGAACTCAGCTTTGAATCGAAGCGGAAGCGTGGCAGGGCGGTGTAGAGTTCCACGAACACCTGTTGCGTGACCTCTTCCACCTCGAGCCGGTTGCCGCAGAGTTTGTAGGTCAGGTTGGCCACAATTTGCTGGTATTCACGCACGATTTGGGCGTACAATTCCGTCTCTCCGGCGAGTATTCTCTCTACTGTCTGCTTGTCTTCCACGGGCTCGATTCGTTATTATGTACGGTTGATGTTGGCATTATTGCATCTTTTTTCGGATTTTTTTTCTCCCTGTCCGCCGGGGACCCTGTAGGTATCCCATAGGTATCCTCTAGGTATTTACTTCGACTGAGAACCGATATGAACGCTTATGGACCGGTTGTTTTCCCAACTACTTGTATTTGAAGTCTTCTATCTCACGCCGTTCGCGTTTGGTGGGGCGGCCCACGCCGCGGTCGCGCTTCTCGAAGGCATACTGGCGCGCCATCTGTATGCGCTCGTACTCCTCGGGCGGTGTGCGGTCGATCATGAAGCCCTGCACCAGCGGCGCCCCTACCCTGTTGGGCGGGATGGCGAGGACTTCGATTTCCTTGTGCAGCTGGTCGATGTTGAGGCTGAAACGTTCGCCGACCTTGACGTCGTGGGAGGGTTTGAGCTCACGCCCCTCGGCCGTCAGCTTCACGCGCCCGTTCTGGCAGGCGTCGGCGGCGAGGGAGCGTGTCTTGTAGAGGCGCACGGCCCAGAGGTATTTGTCGAGCCTCATCAGATTTTAAAGATATAGGTGATGTAGCCAATCTGCTCCTCGGGAGCGGATGTGGAGGCGGAGAAGCGGGCTTTCTTGGCATATTCCAAGGCTTGGCGGACATATTGGTCCCTGGCGAGGGTGGTGCCTTTCTGGCCCGCCTCGGCGCGGACGACTTGCCCCTGCTGGTTGACCCAGACCTTGATGACTACCTTGCCCTGCTCGTTGCCCTTGTAGGTGGGCGGACGCGGAAGTGCCACGGCATTGCGGCCCTGCAACTGGAAGTCCACCCCGTTGCCACCGCCGCTGCCAGTGTAATTGTCGCTGTTGGGGTTGCCGTCGGGCTTGCCCTGGTTGCCGCTGCCCTCGGTAACGCCTTGGCTGCCGCCCCCTTGCGTGTTGCGCTTGCCGGGGAAGAGGGCGTTGCGGTTGATTTCGGGCTCCTTGTTCTCGGGCTGGGTCTGCGGCTGTGCGGAGGGGTTGGTGACGTTGCCCGGGTTGGGGCTGGAAGGCATGGGCACGGTGCTCTCGGTGCGCTGGGTGGCCACCTGCTGCTGCGCCGCCGGCGGGGTGTAGCTGGAGGCTTCGCTGCTGGGTTCCGGGCTGTTGCCCAGGCCGAAGTCGCTGTCGCCCACGTTCACCTCCACCCCCTCCTCGGGGATGGGTGGGTCGGGGGGATTGTAGCCGAAGGCGAGGAGCACAAGGACTATGGCCCCCATGATGAGGGCGGTGCCGATGCCTGATTTGAGTTGGTTGCTCATTGCTTGGGTGCTGTTGCGAGGATGACTTTGTGCTTGGTGCCGGAGCTGCTGTTGATGTTGTTCACGGCGTCGATGACGTTCACCACATACTGCACCGGCACCGTCTTGTCGGAACGCAGCACGATGCAGGCGTCGTCGATACCCTGCTCGATGCCCGAGGCGATGCTGCTTTCAAGGGCTTCAAGGGGGACGGCTGTCTCGCCGACATAGAAGTTGTAGCCCTCGTCGATATACACGGTGACGTTCTGCTTGGCCATCGTCTTGCTCGAACTCTCCGGCAGCAGCAACTTGACGGCGTTGGGGCTGATGAGTGTGGAGGTGATCATGAAGAAGATGAGCAGGAGGAACACCAGGTCGGACATGGACGAGGAGTTGGACTCGATGCGGACTTTGTTCTGTAGCTGTATCATGGCTTAGGCAGGTTCGTGGAGGAGGTCCATGAATTCGTTGGCGCGGACTTCAAGGTCGAAGACCACTTTGTTGATACGGGTGACGAGAAGGTTGTAGAGGAAGTAGGCGATGATGCCGACGATAAGGCCGCCCACGGTGGTCACCATGGCCTGGTAGATGCCGGTGGCCAGGAGCTGGATGTCGATGTTGTTGCCTGCATGGGCCATGTCCTGGAATGCGGTGATCATGCCGGTGACGGTGCCGAGGAAGCCGAGCATGGGGCCCAGCGAGGCCACGGTGGCCACCAGCGACACGCGCTTCTCGAGATTGGCCACTTCCAGCTTGCCCTCATTTTCGATGGCGGCCTGGATGTCGGGAAGCGGACGGCCCAGACGCGAGAAACCCTTGGCTATCATGCGGCCCAGGGGCGAGTCGGTCTGCTTCGAGAGGTCGCGCGCGGCATCCACATTGCCCTCGTGGACATACTGGCGTATGGTGTTCATGAACTGGGTGTCGGCTTCACCCTTGAGAGCGCCGTTGAGGGTGAGGTAGCGTTCGATGAAGATGTAGACGGCCAGGATCAGCAGCAATGCCAGCACGAGCATAATCCAGCCGCCGTTGAGGGCCATGTTCCAGAGGGTGATACGTTCCGGCGCGGCAGGGGCCACGGTCTCGGCGGCGGCCTGGAGGGCCGAGTCGCCTTGGATGAGGAGGAGGGGGTTGATCATGTGTTATGGGGTTTTTGTTTGTTTGTTTTCTCGGGTAACGCCGGAAGACGGCGGTTTATTGTCTAAAAGGTGAAGGAAAGTGCCAGCGCGGGGTGCCAGGTGTCCGGAAGGGGGAGCAGCGAGGGCTGCAGGGAGAGGGCCAGGTTGTTGTCAATCTGGAAGTCGAAGAGGTGTCCGAAGACATAGGCATCGATGAGGTTGAGGGCATAGACCCCGACGGCCAGGATGGCCATGAGTTGGAAGGAGCGGTTATAGGAGTTGTAGAGGCTGTAGATGTTATTGGTGCTGTAGCCCTCGTAGCCTTCCAACTGTGTGGCGCCGTCATGGTTCTTGCGGTAGAGGTATTCGTCGTGGAACATGGACATGCGCGTATAGTTATAATGTACCATATATCCCACCCCGGCGAAGGCTCCGTAGATGACAGGGATTTTCCATGCCTGGCGGTTGTATATCTGTCCGCCGCCCGGCACAATCGACAGCAGGAGGGCTTTCCGGGCCGAATGGCCTGTGGCGAGGTCGCTGGAGGGAGTGGTGGTGGGCACCACGCGCCGGGTGCGCTCCACGCTGCGGCGGGGCACCTTGACGGTGTCCTGCGCCGCCAGGGGCTGTTGCATGAGGGGCGACAGGAGGAACACGATGCCGACGGCAGCCGGCATCCAAAGCTTCAACTGTCCTCCGCGTCGTTTCATGGCCTACTTGTCCAGTAATGCCAGGATGCGCTCGAAGTCGCTGTCCGAGTTGAAGTGAATGGTCAGGGTGCCTTTCCCGCGCTGGGAACGCTTGACCTCCACGGTCGACTGCAGGCGGTCCTTGAGGCGGCTCTGGGCGGCCTGGTGGGTGGCGGGCAGGTCGCCGCGGCGACGCACGGGGGCCACCGGCTGCCTCTTCTGCTCTTTGGCCATCTGCTCGGTCTGGTGGACGGAGAGGTGGCGGCCGATGATGGCATGCAGTATCTCAAGGTGGCGGTCGATATCCTCCACGCTGAGCAGGGCACGTGCATGGGCCATGCTGATTTTCCCCTCGGAGAGTGCCAGCTGGGTTTCGGCGGGCAGGTTGAGGAGGCGGAGGTAATTGGTGATGGTGGAGCGGTTCTTGCCCACCTTCTCGCTGAGCTGGTCGTGAGTGAGGCGGCATTCCTCAATGAGGGCCTTGTAGGCCAGTGCCACCTCGATGGCGCCGAGGTCGGAGCGTTGTATGTTCTCCACGAGGGCCATCTCCATCATCTGTGTGTCGGTGGCCACGCGCACGTAGGCCGGAATCTCCTTGAGGCCCGCCAGGCGTGCGGCGCGGGTGCGGCGCTCGCCGGCTATGAGCTGGTAGGTGTCGTCCGGCATGCGGCGCACGGTGATGGGGGTGATGACTCCCTGCTGGCGTATGCTCTGGGCCAGTTCCTGCAGCGCCTCGTCGTCGAATTCCTTGCGGGGCTGGTAGGGGTTGGCGGTGATGTCGTCGATGGATATCTGGCTGATGGCCGCTGCCACGGTGTGGCCCCGTGCGGCGTCGATGTCGATATCGGGGAGTATGGAGCCGAGGCCACGGCCGAGGCCGCCGGTTTTCTTCAGTTTTGCTGTCATTGCGCTGCGGTGTTGCGGGTGAGGATTTCTTGGGCCAGGTTGAGGTAGTTCACGGCGCCCGACGAGGCGGCGTCGTGCATGATGATGCTCTTCCCGTAGGAGGGGGCTTCGGCCAGCTTGGTGTTGCGGAAGATGACGGTCTC
Source organism: Bacteroidales bacterium (assembly GCA_017940465.1). GTDB lineage: Bacteria > Bacteroidota > Bacteroidia > Bacteroidales > P3 > Colimorpha. The sequence continues at coordinate 85,897 of JAGAYN010000036.1, forward strand.
GAACACCAGCTGCTTGAAGTGGCCCCGCACGTCGTCCACCACCTGGCGCGCCAGGCGCAGACGGCTGTCATACATGGTGATGAGCAGCCCCTCGATGGTGAGCTTGGGGTTGAGCCGTGTCTGCACGATGCGCACGGTGTTGAGCAGTTTGCCGAGGCCCTCGAGGGCGAAGTACTCGCTCTGGATGGGGATGATGACCGAGTCGGAGGCGGTGAGGGCGTTGAGGGTGATGAGGCCGAGGGAGGGCGAGCAGTCTATGATGATGTAGTCGTAGTTGGCCCGCAGGGGTTCGAGCACGCGCGAGAGGAACTGCTCGCGCCCTTTTTTATTGACCAGCTCCACTTCCGCACCCACCAAGTCAATGCGCGTGGGCAGGAGGTCGAGGTTGGGGGTGTCGGTCTCGTAGATGACGTCGTCGGCTTTGGCTTCGCCGAGGATGCAGTCGTAGACGCTTTTCTCCAGTTCGTCGGGGTTGATGCCGAGGCCGCTGGTGGCGTTGGCCTGCGGGTCGCAGTCGACCAGCAGCACCTTCTTCTCGAGCACCGCCAGCGAGGCCGACAGGTTCACTGCCGTGGTGGTCTTCCCTACCCCGCCCTTTTGGTTGGCTATGGAGATGATTTTTGCCATGAGGGTCTAATATTTGAAGTCTATATCGTCCAGTCTGCTGTCCACGTCGTCGGCGTGCCAGCCCTCCTCCGCCACCACGGGCGGCGGCTCGATGCCAGTGGCTATGAACGAAAGGGCGTTCTCGAAACCTTGTTTGAACTTGTCGAAATCTTCCCTGTAGAGGTACATCTTGCTCCTCTCGAAGTAGAACTCGCCCGTGCGGTTGTCGAACAACTTGCGGCTTTCGGCGATGGTGATGAACTTGTCGCCTCCTCGTGTTTCCTTCACATCGAAGAAATACCTGCGCTTGCCGGCCGGGATGACCTGGCTGTACAGCTCCTCTTTTCTTGTCTCTTTGTTGTCCATATCTCAATGATTTGTCACTGTTTTCGCGGTGCAAAAGTACTATTTTTTTTCCACATCGCCCCGCGGCGATTCATAAAGTTATCAACATCCGCCCTTTAATTCCCCCATCCCACTGGACCACAGCCTCCTGCCCTGCCGCCACCCGATAGGGACGCGGCGGATGTCCTCCAAGGGTCTTCAAGGGCTGTTCTATAACTGTTCTATAACTGTTCTTTATCTGTTCTATAACTGTTCTTTATCCCGGGAGGCGTTTTCCCCGGCGTCCGCAAGCCCTTGTAGAGCAACGACGCAGCGAGGTTTTTATTGTGCGGGGAGGCTATTTTTTGTGGGTCATGATGTCGAGGATGCAGTCGTCGGTGTTGCACATGCCCTCCTTGCCCAGGCGGCCGAGGTTGCGGATGGAGCAGTCCACGCACGCCTCGCTGAGGCCGTCGGTGGGTTCCACCACGTGCCCGTGGACGGCCAGCAGGGCGCAGGTGTGGGCACTGTAGATGCCGGTGGCCATCTTCAAGGCGCAGCTGGGCTTGGCGCCGTCGCACACCATGCCGGCCAGGGTGTTGATCATGTTTTTGATGGCGAAGCATACCTCGCGGTAGCCTCCGCCGTTGAGGTAGACCAGGGCGGCGGCCACGCCGATGGAGGCGTTCACGATGCCGCACAGGGCGCTCAGTCGGCCGATGCCGCGCTTGATGTAGATGGACATCAGGTGGCTCAGCACCAGCGCCCGCGTCACCTGCTCGGGCGTGCAGCCCTTGAGCTGGCCGAAGTAGTGGGGCGGCAGGGTGCAGGTGATGCCTTGGTTGCCGGAGCCGGAATTGGAGTAGACCGGCATGGGGCAGCCGTCCATCCGGGCGTCGCTGGCGGCCACGGTGCGGGCCACCACGGTGTGCACCGCGTCGCCGCCCGCCTGCTGCATCAGCAGCGCGCCGGTGTGCAGCCCCGCGCCGCGGAGACCCCACTGCGACGCCGCGTCGTTGTAGCGCGCCGTCTCGTCGATGAACTGCAGCTCCTCGACTGGCGTCGTGGTGGCATAGTCGTACACCATGCGGGCCGTGAGTTCCAGCTGCTGACGGTTGTCCTGCTGCGGATTGTCGTCGTTGTCCTGCTCCTGGAAGAGGCTCTGCTTGGTGTCCAGCAGCGTCTCGCCGTTCAGGCTAAGGAAGACGAAGTGGGTATGGCGCCGCGCGATGACGGCCGTGGCGGTGGCGTCGCCGGCCGTGGCGGTGCATTCGATGTAGAGCTTGTCGGTGGTGTCCTTCACGCCGATGTCGATACGCTGTGCGTTGTCGGCCAGCCACCGCTTGCCGTCCTCCACACAGTCCGGCGGCAGGGTGAGCACCTCCAGGCCGCGGTCGGGGTCGCCGTGCACCACGGCCAGCGCCACCGCGATGGGGAGCCCGATCATGCCCGTGCCGGGGATGCCCACGCCCATGGCGTTCTTGTACACGTTCTTGCTCAGTCGCAGGCGCAGCCGCTCGGGTTCGCGCCCCAGAAGGCGGCAGGCTTTGGCAGCGCAGAGGGCCACGGCGCCGGGCTCCGTGCACCCGGTGGCCAGCACCACCTCCTGCTGCAGCAATTCTCTCAGTTGGATACGGATAGTCTCTTCCATAGCTGTGTAAAGGTTATTCCGGGTCGGCGAAGGGAACGTCGTTGTCCTCGTTCATGCCCGAGTCCACAATCCAGTTGCCCCCGTTGTCGAAGGCGGTGTTCTGCGGCATGCCGTTGGCGGGCTTGCCGGTCTCGAACTGATTGGGGTTCTCGAAACGGGCGAACTCCTTCACGAAGCGCATCCTCACCTCGCCGACGCCGCCGGAGCGGTGCTTGGCCAGGATGATGTCGGCCATGCCGCTGGTCGATGCGCCATCCCCGTACTCGGTGAGGCCGTAGTATTCGGGCCTGTAGATGAACATCACGATGTCGGCATCCTGCTCGATGGCGCCGCTCTCGCGCAGGTCGCTCAGCTGCGGCTTGTTGCCCGGGCGGCTCTCCACGGCGCGGCTCAGCTGCGACATGGCCAGCACCGGTATGTTCAACTCCTTGGCCAGGGACTTCAGCTGGCGCGAAATCATCGAGATCTCCTGCTCGCGGTTGCCGTTGCGGTTCTCGCTGCTGCCGGAGGACATCAACTGCAGGTAGTCGATGAAAATCATCTGTATGTCGTACCGCTGCTTCAATCGCCGCGCCTTGGCACGGAGCTCGAAGATGGTGAGCTGCGGCGTGTCGTCGATATATATAGGTGCATTGCTCAAAGGCTGTGCGCCGTGCTTGAGCTGCTCCTTCTCGTAGGGGGCCAGTTTCCCGCTCTTGAGTTTCTTGCCGTCCAGTCTGGCCTCGCTGGATATCAGGCGCATGGCCAGCTCCTGCCCCGTCATCTCGAGCGAGAAGAAGGCCACCGGCTTGTGGAAATCCACCGCCATATTGCGGGCCATGCTGAGGGCGCAGGCGGTCTTACCCATGGCGGGACGCGCCGCCAGGATGATGAGGGTGCCGGGCTGGAAGCCCGTGGTCATGCTGTCCAGTCCGATAAACCCGCTCTCCAGGCCGCTCAACCCGTCGGTATTCTCCCCGGCGGCGGCAATCTGCTCCATCGCCATCCCCACGAAATCCCCCATCGGCTTGTAGTCCGACCGGAAGTTCTTGTCGTTGATGTCCATCAGCCGCTGCTCGGTCTTGTCCAGCAGGTCCACCACGTCGGTGGTCTCGTCGTAGGCCTGCGTGATGGTTTCGGTGGAGATACGGATCATCTCCCGCTGGATATATTTCTCGCTCAGCACGCGCACATGGTACTCGATGTGGGCGGCGGAGACCACGTTCTCCGTGAGTTTCGACACGGCATAGGCGCCGCCGGCCGCCTCCAGCTCCCCGTCCAGCCGCAGACGCTCCACCACCGTCAGCAGGTCCACCGGCTGGCTCTGCGAGAAGAGCTTGAAGATGGCCCGGTAGACGGCCTGGTGTTCAGGCTTGTAGAAATACTCTGCATGCAGCGTCTCGATCACGTTGATCAGCGCCGTCTGGTCCAGCATCAGCGCCCCCAGCACGCTCTCCTCCAGCGCAACGGCCTGGGGTGGCGTGTTGCCGTTGATGTCGAACGCCTGGGCGTATGTTATTCTGTCCTTGCGTCTTGTGGCGGTATTTTGCATTCCCTTATGCTATTTTATGAGCGTACAAAATTACAAAAATTCTGCAACATGGGGAAATATTTTTTCAACTCCCTCCCGAATGGCCGTTTTTGTCTCCCGAAGCGCCAGGGACCCCATAGGTATCCCCAAGGTATCCTATAGGTATTTACTTCGACTGTGAACCGATATGACCCCTTATGGACCACCGACCCGGAGGGCTCACACCCAACCAGTTCATTTTTAGCAACATGATACCTCCAAGCAGAAAAACCCACCACGGGACGCTGCCACGGCGGCGCCCTGCGGTGGGTTGTGGGTCTGCTATGTGCTCCGGCCTAAGCTTGCTCGGCGGGAGTCTGGTCGGCCATCACTACCGAGCCGCGGTAGGCGGGGCAGGTGTGATGGGTGCAGCTGGCAGCCACCAGGGTGACCACCGCCACAGCCAGAAGCATCAGTGCTTTCTTCTTCATAATCCTATCTTTTCGTTGACAGTTTTCAATATCTCGGCCTCCTGCTTCAGGGCTTCGGCCTCGATGGCGGCCGCCCGGGCGAGGATGTCGTTCTTGAAGGATTCGTCGGTGAGCGACGAGGCGTTGATCTTCACGTTCAGGTGGGCGCCCATCACAGCCGAGCGGGCCGCCAGCGAGCCTACGCCGCCGTCGGTGACGCTGTTGGGGTTGCCCCACTCCACCATGGCGCGGCACACCTCGAAGGCTTCCAGGCTCTTCTGCATGGTGCGGAAGGGCACCTCGGTGGCGTACTTGGTGGCCTCCTGGATGGCGGCGGTGCGGGCGGCCTTCTCCTCGTCGGTCTTCTTGGGGAGGCCGAAGGCGTTCATAATGCGGTTGAAAGCCTCGGTGTCTTCATCCACCAGGTGAAGCAATTCTTCCTTCAGCTGCTGCCCCTTGACGGCCACGTCGGAGAACCTCTCCCACTCGTCGTCGTAGGCGGCCTTGCCGCCGGTGAGGTTGGCCACCATGGTGCCGAGGCTGGCGGCCAGGGCTCCCATGTAGGCGCTCACGCTGCCGCCGCCGGGGGCGGGGCTTTCGGAGGCCGTCTCGTCGCAGAAGCCACGGCAGGTGAGGTCGACCAGCTTCTTCTTCGAGTGGTCCTCGATGAGGTATTCGATGACCTTCTCCTTGGGGTCGAAAGGCTTCAGGTCGTCCAGTCCCATGCTCTTCACGGCCACCTTCATGATTTCCTCCTCGCTCACACCCAGGCTGCGCTGCTGCTTGGCGAGGTAGTACTTGCCGGCATCGATGAGCACGCTCTTGGGGATGAGGCCGACGATTTCGCAACCCGTCACGCGCAGGCCGCGGTTCTGGGCGCAACGGCACACCTCGTCGAAGCACAGGTGCACGGGGGCCACCTTGATGCTGGTGATGTTCATCGAGACCTGTGCGATGCCGTAGTCCTCGATGAACCAGCCGATGGCCTTGGTGCCTTTCAGTGTGCCGGGGATCATGACAGGCTTGCCGTTCTCGTCCTTGAGGGGCTTGCCGGAGGGTTTGCCTCCCTCGCGGGCGGGACGCCCTTTCTCGCGCACGTCGAACGCGATGGCGTTGGCGCGGCGGGTGGAGGTGGTATTGAGGTTGTAGTTGATGGCCACCAGGAAGTCGCGCGCGCCCACCTGGGTGGCACCGGTGCGGGCCGTGTGGGCATTCCATGCGTTGGGGCCGAAGTCGGGCTTCCACTGCTCGGTGCCGAGGCGGCTGCTCAGGCTCTCATACTCGCCGGTGCGACAGTAGGCCAGGTTGCGGCGCTCGGGCAGGAAGGCGGCGTTCTCGTAGCAATAGATGGGGATGTCGAGCTCCTCACCCAGGCGTTTGCCCAGCTTGTGGGCATATTCCACCACCTCTTCCATCGTGATGTTGGCCACGGGGATGAGGGGGCACACGTCGGTGGCACCCTGACGCGGGTGGGCGCCGTGGTGCTGCGTCATGTCGATCAGCTCGGATGCCTTCTTCACCACCCTGTAGGCCGCCTCGAGCACAGGCTCCGGCTCGCCCACGAAGGTGATGACGGTGCGGTTGGTGGTCTGGCCGGGATCGACGTCGAGGAGTTTCACCCCGTCCACTTTCTCAATCTCGGCAGTCACCTGATTGATGATATCCATGTTGCGGCCTTCGCTTATATTCGGCACGCATTCAATGAGTTGCTTCATTTTCTCAGTATTAAGTTTATGGGGCAAAAATACGAAAAAAAACTTTATCTGCAGCATTCCTGCAAAAAAAGTGCAGGGAACGCACCTATCGCATTGGAATACAATGCTTTGCAACTGCATGGGTACAGGCGCTGCCACAGACGCATGTAACAGGCTGATTCCCAGCCGCCTGTAGGCATCTTCTTCTTCCCCTCTCCTACCCCTCTTCGTATCCTCCTGCCTACCCCCTGGGAGAGGGGTGGGATGCGGAAGCGAATCGGGAGGGAAGCAGGGGGCGGCAGGGAGGGAAAATGGAGATTTTTATAAATTTTTCTATTTTATATGAAAAAAAGTTGTATCTTTGCCGTTGGAATGTGCCGCAGAGAAGCACCTCGGAAACACTCATAGGACACTCACCGCGAGGCATTTGCGCACGAAACAGACAACAAGGAACATCCATGACAAGAAGAACCAAGATACTGATATACCTCCTGGCTGCGGCCCTGCCGCTGCTGGTATCCTACGAGGCAGAGGCCCAGGTGCTCCAGCAGGCGGCCTGCCCCGGATGGTACAACCCCACAACCTTCGTCACGGGGAACAGCTCCTACTATTACACCGGCAACTTCGGCCAGCGCGGGGTCACGGTGCCCGACGCCATGAGCGGCACCACCGGCATCACCATCGGCAGCTCGGGTCTCGCCGCCACCGCCCTCGACGGTGCCAGCACCACCGCCCTCAACTACAGCGGCAACCTGCCGCAGCCCACCCGGCGCTTCGCCATCATGACCGACACCCTGGGCTACGACGCCAACACAGGCGGCAACCTGCCCTACGTGCCCACACACCTAAGCCACAACAACGACTTCATCCCCTCGCACTATACCAGCAGCATCCGCATAGGCAACGCCGCCCTGAACGAATCCTTCGCCGCCAACACCCTGCGCTACACCTTCACGGTGACGCCGGACAACGCGATGTTCTCGCTGCTCTACGCCCTGGTGATGCAGGCGCCGCAGCACTCCGACGACATCAACCCCCTCTTCGAGGTGCGGCTGATGCGCAACACCGGCCCGAACACCAACTGGCAGTACTGGAGCCAGATTAACGACACGCTGGCCTACTTCCTCGTCGTCAACCAGAACAATATCGTCCCCCAAGCCACCACCGCCGGCCACGGCTGGCACCGCATACAGGATGGAACCGGCGAGGTCTACTACCGCGATTGGGACCGCATCACCATCGACCTCACCCCCTATCTCGACAGCACCGTCTGCATCGAGGTGAGCACTTCGGGCTGCGCCTACAACTTCCATTGGGGCTACGCCTACATCGCCGGCGACTGCCGCCCGGCCGAGCCGCAGGCGCGTTCGTGCGACGTGACGGGCGACACCGCCGCCCTCCTCACCGCCGCCTACGGCGCGATGGGCTACCGCTGGTATGCCTCGGAAATGGGCGAGGCCACCTCGCCCGGCGCCGGACACCCCTTCCGCGCACTGACCGACACCCTCTCCGGCGACGGCGCCAACCGCTATGCGGCACAGCCCGGCGACTTCCACATCACGCGCCGCCTCTCCCCCTCGGGCGACACCGTCGAGGCCGACTCCACCGGCAAGTGCCAGACCTTCCGCTGCGACATCACCACCGCCCTCGACCCCCAAAAGCCCTACACCACACGCCACTACACCCACGCCTGCAACGAGCGGATGGAGGTGGCCTATCACTACCGCACCGACTGCGACGGAAGTGTCGCCGTGTGGAGCGACAGCCGCGCGGTGTCCGGCAACGACAGCTATGCACCCAGCCTGACCACCTGGGAATTCTATGCCGACGGCGACTTCAGCGCCCCGCCGCTGCTCACCCTCTCGGGCGACAGCGTCGTAGCCATGCTGGCCGGCCGGCAGGTGGTAGGCGTGCTGATGCGCACCTCCGACACGCACATCTCCTGCACCGGCGAAGAGCGCTTCCTGGTCCACATCCCGCAGCCGCCCGCCGTCATGGTCTCCGGCTCCACCCACCTCTACCCCGGCACCCCCACCGACCTCACGGCGCAAAGCGACTCGAACTGCACCTACCAGTGGTCGCTCACCCCATGGACCGTCTCCGGCGGCCTGCCGGCAGGAGCCTTCCTGCGCACCGTGCCGCAAGCCGACACCACGGTCTACTACATCCAGGCCACTTCCACAGCCACCGGCTGCACAGTGTGGGACAGCATCACCGTCTTCACCTACGACACCTCGCGCCACTCCATCATGAACCACCTCTTCACCCGCATCTCCATCGACACGGCCGCCTGCCTCGGCAACAGCCAGTCGGTGCGCGTGGGCCACGAGGTGCACAATGAAATCGTGGTGGCCGACCGCATCGCCACCCTCTCCCACCCCGGACGTACCTTCCTGCCCGACGGCAAGCCCTGCGGCACCGCCGGCTGCTCCTACCGCTCGCCGGTCACCTTCAGCACCTTCGCATCCGACGCCACCGTCACCTCGGCCAACGACATCAACCACGTGCGCCTCAACCTCGAGCACAGCTACATAGGCGACATCTACATCGGCATCACCTGCCCCAACGGCCAGAGTGCCACCCTGATGCGCAAGCACACCAACGGCCAGAACGCCGAATGCGCCAGCGCCATACCCCCCTCGGCCATCGGATGGCAGGCCGGCTCCAACACCCCCACCAACACCTTCTTCGGCCAAGCCTACGACAGTGAAGCCGCCAGCGACTACTGCGACTCCACCCTCCCGGGCAACGCCCCCGGCATCGGCTGGAACTACTGCTGGAGCAACAGCACCACCGCCGGCAACAGCTACGCCCCAGGCGACGCACTCATCTACCGCGACGTGAGCACCCACAGCTACCGTGTGGACTCCTCCGACGTGGCGGCCCGCACCAACTTCTATCACCCCGACCAGCACTTCAACGCCCTCGTCGGATGTCCCCTCAACGGCACCTGGTACATTGAAGTCATCGACGGCTACAGCGGCGACAACGGCTACATCTTCGACTGGGAACTCTCCCTCACCGCACCCGCCGTGGACAGCACCATCGTCATCACCGGAAGCGAAATCATCGGCCACGACGTGGCCCGCGCCAACGACTCCACCTACGTCATCACCTCCCCCGCCGGCGTGACCACCGACACCACCGTGGCCTACACCATCCTCCTCTTCGACAGCCTGGGCATCGTGGCCGACACCACGGTCTTCGTCCACTACTACGCACCCTCCTACACCCTCATCGAAGAGTCCCGCTGCCACGGCGACACCATCTGGGTAGGCCCCACCCCCTACCTCGACGACATCCACAGCACCGACACCCTCTACTCCGCCATCGGCTGCCCCATCTACACCGAAATCAACCTCCACTTCAACCCCGTCTACGAAGTCTTCGACACCGCCCGCTTCTGCCCCTACGAACCCCTCCTACACAACGACATCACCTACGCCGCCACCGGCGACTACACCCTGCGGCTGAACACCACCCGCGACTGCGACAGCACCGTCCACCTGCGCCTCGAGGTGCTGGACAGTGGCTTCCGCGCCGCCTTTGAAATCAGCGACGACGGCGACACCTGGAGCCGCGACACCATGCTCGCAGGCTGCCAGCCCTACCGCGTCCTCCTCCACGACCTCTCCACCCTCTCCTCCTCCAACCGCTGGCTCTTCGGCAACGGCCTCCAGACCGATGGCGACTCCATCGACTACACCTTCGACTCCGTAGGCGTCTACCCCGTCACCCTCATCGCCACCAGCGAACACGGCTGCCACGACACCGCCTGGCTGGACAGCGTCGTATGGGTCTTCGGACAGACCACGCCCGAATTCATCTGGACCCCCGAACATCCCGTCACCTCGCACCCCACCGCCACCTTCCACAACCACACCCAGGGCACCGACATCAACTACCTCTGGTCCATCCCCACCAGCACCGGCGGCAACGACACCACCTCCGCCTTCGACCTCACCTACACCTGGGGCGGCGGCACGGAGGTAGTCTTCGGCGACTACGACGTCACCCTCTACACCCTCCAGGCACACCTCACCCCCTACGGCGACACCCTCCGCTGCCTCGACAGCGTCACCCACACCGTCACCATCATCAACGACTGGCTGCAATTCCCCAACCTCGTCACCCCCAACGGCGACGGCGTGAACGACCGCTGGGAGGTGGTCAACCTCCTCGAATGCGGCCTCTACAGCATGAATGAACTGTGGATCTACAACGCCTGGGGGACCCTCGTCTACCACAAACGCGACATCAAGACCGAGACCGACTTCTGGGACCCCGCCGCCTCCAACTGCCCCGACGGTACCTACTACTACCGCTTCGCCGCCAAAAGCCCCTATGGACTCGTACGGCACCAGGGAGCCATTGAAGTGTTGAGAAACTGATTGTTGCACGCATGCTGACCAAACACCTACATATAGCCCACATCCTCGCCCTGCTGCTGGCCGCGACCACCGCCAGCGGACAGAAGATTGTGAGTTTCTCGCCACCGACGGACATGTGCGCGGGAGACCTGCACACCGTCACATTCGGACACCAACCCTGGCACGACATCGTTATCCAGTCGCAGACCGCCAGCCTGGGACACAGCGAGAGGGTCTTCCTGCCCGACGGCGTGGAGTGCGGCAACCCGCCCTCGTGCGCCTACCGGTCGCCAGTCACCTTCAACGCATTCAGCCCCAACGCCATCGTCAGTTCGGTGAACGACATCAACTACGTGCGCCTCAACATCGAGCATTCCAACCTGGGCGACCTTTACATCAACATCACCTGCCCTAATGGGCAAAAGGCATCGCTGCTCAACTTCAGCAGCAGTGAGCACTTCTCCCAGGAGTCGTCATGCATCGCCAACATCCCCGGCAACCACCGCGGGTGGAAGACCTCCGGAGGGTACTACAACCAGAACGTCTCCACGTCGCACACCTACCTGGGCCGCGCGGTGTCCCCGACGGGCGAGCGCACCAGCAACGCGCCCTGCGACTCGTCGCTGGCGATGAATGCCCCTGGGGTGGGCTGGAACTACTGCTGGAGCAACAACAGCGCCTATCAATACGCCAGCGACACCCTCATCTACCGCCGCTCCAACGCCAACACGCTTGACCACTACACCTATGGCAGCTACGGAGACGTCACCCCCATATATATCATCGACTCCTCCAACGTGGCCTCCGGAAGCCACTTCTACAAGCCCGAACAGAGCTTCGCCAACCTGGTGGGATGCCCCCTCAACGGCGAGTGGCGCATAGAGGTGATTGACGGATGGATTTACGACAACGGCTATATCTTCGAATGGGAACTTTCGCTCAACGCCAGCCTGATTCCCCCGATGGACTGCTATCCGCAGGCATATCTTGTAACGGGTCCATGGGTGACTGCCCTGAACGACTCCTCCTTCACCATCTCCCCTCCCCTGTCGCTGGAGCGCGACACGGCCGTGGCCTACACCTTCAGCATCGTGAGCACCTGCGGCGACACCATCGACACCACAGCCGTCATCCGCTTCCACCCCAACCGCACCGTCATGCAGGACACCTCCGCCTGCGACCGCCTGTTCTGGAACGGGCGCGCCATCACCGCCGACACCCTCATCCAGTCAGCCCTCGCCACCACTGCCGGCTGCGACAGCCTGCATACCCTCTCCGTCCACATCCACCCCTCCTACCTCCTCTACATCCAAGACACCATCGTCGAAAACCAACTCCCCCACACCTACAGCGGACAGACCTTCACCCAGGCCACCGACGCCCACCAAATCCCCCTCCGAACCACACAGGGATGCGACAGCACCATCATCTACTCCCTCACCGTGCTGCCCAACACCACCTCGCAACTCGACACCGCTATCTGCGACAACCTGATCCCCTTCCTTTGGAACGACACCCCCTACTTCTCCACCACCACCGACACCCTGTACCTCTTCACCTCCCGCGGCGCCGACAGCCTCTCCATCCTAAACCTCACCGTCAATCCCACCTACGACACCACCATACACATCCAGATACAGGAGAACCTCCTCCCAGTCATCTTCAACAACACACACCACTACCGCGACACCGCCTACACCCTCCACCTTGCCACCACCCAGGGATGCGACAGCACTATCCACTTCTCGCTCCACGTATACCGCAACCACTCCTACACCTACACCCGGACCATCTGCGACAACCTCCTCCCCTACACCTGGCACGACATCACCTTCACCCAACCCGACACCCTCACCATCACCCACTTGGACCAGCACGGCGCCGACAGCACCGTCACCCTCATCCTCACCACACACACCACCTACGACCTTACCATCCTCGACACCACCTGCGACAACCGTCCCTACACCATCGGCGGCCAGACCCTCCTCCAACCGGGCCTCCACATCCTCACCCTCGCCACCACACAGGGCTGCGACAGCATCATCCGGCTCCACCTCACGCACCTGCCACACTACGACACCCTCTACATCGACACCACCTGCGCCTCACACCGCTACCTCTTCGGCGACACCCTCCGCACCGCCAGCGGCATCTACACCGCCGCCTACACCAACCGCCACCAGTGCGACTCCCTCGTCACCCTCCACCTCACCGTCCTCGGCCAGGGGCTCCAGGCCAACCCCAAGGCCATGCCCGAGATAGCCACCTTCGACCAACCCGACATACGCCTCTACGACAACAGCCACCACAGCGTATCACGCCTCTGGGAGATAGGCGGCTACCAAAGCAACCAGCGCGACATAGTATACACCTTCCCCGACGGCCTCGACAGCATCGACGCCCTCCTCATAGCCTACAGCGGCGACGGCTGCACCGACACCGCCACCCTCACCCTGCGTATGGACCGCGCACGCCTCACCGTCCCCAACGCATTCACCCCCGACGAACCCCTCAACCGCCTGTGGCATCCCTTCGGGCACCAGGTGATGGAACTGGAGATATGGATATACAACCGCCAGGGCCTCCTCGTCCGCCACCTGCAAGGCACCGACGCCCAATGGGACGGCACCGACGAAAACGGCACCCCCATGCCGCAGGCCGCATACATATACACCCTCAACTACCGCACCTCCGTCCTCCCCGACCGGCTGCAACAACGCACCGGAACAGTCCTCCTGCTGAGGTAAAAATGAAGAATGAAAAATGAAAAATAAAAAATAAAAATGGATTATGGGCTATAGAGATTCTTCATTTTTCATTTTTCATTCTTAATTCTTAATTTTCAAACATGAACAAAGAACTCATCGAACAAGCCTGGGAGCATCGCGAGCTCCTGCAACAGGAAACCCATCGGCAAGCCGTGGAGGAAGCCATAGCCATGCTCGACCGCGGCCAGCTCCGCGCCGCCTCGCCCATAGGCGACGGCCAGTGGCGCACCAACGAATGGGTCAAGAAAGCCATCCTCCTCTACTTCCAGACCCAAGGGATGCAGACCCTGGAGGCAGGCCCCATGGAATACCACGACAAGATACCCCTCAAGCACAACCTCGCCGCCCAGGGCATACGCCTCGTGCCCCCCGCCGTGGCACGCTACGGATCCTATGTGGCACCCGGAACCGTCGTCATGCCCTCCTACATCAACATCGGAGCCTATGTGGACAGCGGCACCATGGTCGACACCTGGGCCACCGTGGGCTCCTGCGCACAAATCGGCAAGAACGTCCACCTCAGCGGCGGCGTAGGCATCGGCGGCGTGCTCGAACCCCTGCAGGCCGCCCCCGTCATCGTCGAGGACGGCTGCTTCATAGGCTCGCGCGCCATCATCGTGGAAGGGGCGCACATCGGAGCCGAAGCCGTCATAGCCGCCGGCGTCGTCATCACAGGCTCCACCCACATCATCGACACCACCCAGGGCGAACCCCTCACCTACCACGGCCATGTGCCCCCGCGCAGCGTCGTCATCCCCGGCTCCTACACCAAGCACCTCCCCGCCGGCGACTACCAGATCCCCTGCGCCCTCATCATAGGCCAGCGCAAGGAGAGCACCGACAAGAAAACCTCCCTCAACGAAGCCCTCAGGCTCTTCAATTGATTCTTAACAAAAATTAACACAAACCGCCCCCTGTCCGGCACGCACCCTCTAGGTATTCACTAGGTATCCCCTAGGTATTTACTTCGACTGAGAACCGATATGACCCGATTTGGACCACATGTCCCGATTTTAACAAACATTAACATAAAAATGAAACGCCTCATCCCCCTCGCCCTCCTCCTGGCAACCCTCCTCGCCGCCTGCGTCAAGCACGACGAAATCGACTTCCGGGGCCAGGTCGTCTTCGTCCAGCAATGCTCGCTCACCGTAAGCCCCTCGGCCGCCGGCTACGCCGTCCAGCTCCAGTCGCCCGAAGCCATCGGCGTGAGCTTCGACTACCTGGGCGAGCACTACGATAACATGGTCCTCCTCTTCGACCCCGGGTGCATCCTGAAGGTGGGCGACAACATCCGCGGCACCTTCTACCTCGACGACAAAGCCTCGCGACAATACTGCGACATCAACAGTTTCAACAACCTCGACATCCCCCAGGGCATCATGCTGGAAACCGATGTTGAATAAAATGTTGATAAAAAACAACCCCCACCGATGCGGAGAATGAAGCAAAAGTTGTAATTTTGCACATCAAACCAACGCGAACAAAAAACAGCAACACAATGAAATTCATAGTAAACAGCCTCCAGCTGCACCGGCAACTGCAGTCCCTGAGCGGAGTCCTCGCCTCGAGCAACACCATGCCCATCATCGGATGCTTCCACCTGCGTCTGGAAGAAAACACCCTCACGGTGAAGACCACCGACCTTTCGACCACCCTCGTCACCCGCCTCCCCGTCGAGACCGGCCGCATCGAGGCTGCCGAGGAGATCGCCATCCCCTCCAAAATGCTGCTCGACATACTGAAAACCTTCGACGACGTACCCCTCACCTTCGACATCGACCCCGCCACCTACACCGTCGAAATCGCCTCCGGCGAAGGCCAGTACCGCCTCGCCGGCATGGACCCCGCCACCTACCCCACCATGCCAGTGGCCGAGAACACCGGCAAAGTGGCCATGAGCAGCGCCGCCTTCGTCGACGCCATCAACAAAACCGTCTTCGCCACCAGCAGCGACGAAATGCACCAGCAGATGAACGGCATCTACTGCGAAATGACCCCCGACGGCGTCACCTTCGTCGCCACCGACGCCCACAAGCTCGTCCGCTACCGCCGCAACGACCTCACCTGCGACGAAAGCACCAACTTCATCCTCCCCAAGAAACCCATCACCATCGTCAAGAACATCCTCGCCGCCCGCAAGGAAGACCTCGAGATGACTGTGGAATACAACAACACGAACCTCTTCATCACCTTCGACAACTTCTACATCGTATGCCGCCTCGTCGACGGCCGCTACCCCAACTACGAAGCCGCCATCCCCAAGGACAACCCCAACCGCCTCATCCTCGACCGCCAGTCGTTCCTCAACACCCTGCGCCGTGTCAGCATCTTCGCCAGTGAAGCCACACGCCAGGTGCGCCTCAGCATCGGCCCCGAGAAAATGGACATCTCCGCCGAAGACCTCGAGCTCTCCAACAAAGCCCACGAGACCCTCCCCTGCCAGTACGAAGGCGACCCCATGGAAATAGGCTTCAACGCCAAATTCCTCACCGAGATGATCTCCTACCTCGACAGCGAACAGGTCCTCGTCGAACTCTCCCACCCCTCCCGCGCCGGCATCATCTTCCCCTACGGAAACGAATCGGAAGACAAAAAAGACGACATCCTCATGCTGGTCATGCCCGTCATGCTGGCAAACTGATAACGAATGAAAAACAAGGTACACCTCTGGGGAACCCACGGTGCCACCATCCTCGGCATCTCCCTCGTCCTCTTCATGCTGGGCGTACTCCTCGTCATTGAATACCACTCCTACCGCCTCTCCCACGACACCCAGGAACGCATCACCTACAAAGTCGACCTCGCCCCCGACGTCTCCGACTCGCTCGCCCTGGCCCTCAAGGCCGACATCGCGCAAATGCCCGAGGTCAAGCACGTGGACTATATTTCCAAAGAGCAAGCCGCCGAAATCTTCTCCCAGGACCTGGGCGAGGACTTCGTCGGCTTCGCCGGCTACAACCCGCTCTACCCCTCCCTCATGGTCAACTTCAACGTCCAGCTCCTCCCCGACAACTCCACCGCCACCCTCGACCGCTTCTGCCAGCAGGTAGCCAGCCGCGAAGGCGTCACCGGCGTCGCCTACCAGGAAAACATCGTCGGCGAACTCCGCCAGGCGTTCTACAACCTCTCCTGGTTCCTCATCGTCTTCGTCGCCCTCCTCCTCGTCATCACCATCCTCCTCATCTCCAGCCTCATCCGCATCGCCATCTACGGCCAGCGCGACACCATAGCCACCATGCGCCTCGTCGGAGCCAAAGCCGGCTTCATCGCACGCCCCTTCCGCCTCCGCAGCATCGCCTACGGCACCATCGGCGGCCTCGTGGCCGTCGTGCTCACCGCCCTGGCCCTTTGGGTGGCCGACCGCCAGTTCTTGCTCAGCCTCCTCGAAAGCCGCCACCTCCCCTGGTACGCCGCCATCGCCGCCGCCACCGTCCTCACCGGCATCCTCATCGCCTACCTCGCCACCGCCGCCACCGTCCGCCGCTACATCGACAAACACTGAAAACGGCACATTATTATATAGAATACATAAAATATACACATACACATGGAAAAAACCACCTCCGAAAAACAGCCGCAAAAATCCGCCTTCGGCACCATCAACTACATACTCATGGGCATCGGCCTCCTCCTCCTGGCCGTCGGCTACATCCTCCTCAGCGGTGGCGGAAGCGACGACCCCACGCAGTTCAACCCCGAAATGTTCAACGCCCGCCGCCTCTACGTCGCCCCCGCGCTCATCGTCATCGGTTTCATAGTCGAAATCGTAGCTATCATGTACAAAGATAAAAAGAAACAATCATGAACTGGTTCGAATCCCTCATCCTCGGCATCGTACAGGGCCTCACCGAATACCTGCCCGTCAGTTCCAGCGGACACCTGGCCATAGGCCAGGCCCTCTTCGGCATCGACAACGGCGCCGAAAACCTCACCTTCACCGTTATGGTACACGTGGCCACCGTCCTCAGCACCATCGTCGTCTTCTGGCGCGAAATCTGGGGCATCCTCGTGGACCTCTTCCAGTGGCTGCGCTCGCTCTTCGTCCATGACGAGACCACCCTCTCCGAAAAAATCAAAAACGCCAACGAAGGCACCCGCTACTCCCTCAACATCCTCATCTCCATGATCCCCATCGGCATCGTAGGATTCACCCTCAAGGACAAAGTGGAATCCGTCTTCGGTAGCGGACTCCTCGTCGTGGGCTTCTGCCTCCTCGTCACCTCCTTCCTCCTCTCCTACTCCTACTTCGCCAACCCCCGCCAGCGCGAAAACATCTCCCCGCTGCATGCCCTCATCATCGGATGCGCGCAGGCCCTAGCCGTCCTCCCCGGCCTCTCCCGCTCCGGCTCCACCATCGCCACCGGAATGCTCCTCGGCAACAAAAAAGAGAAGCTGGCACAATTCTCCTTCCTCATGGTCATCCCACCCATCCTGGGCGAAGCCCTGCTGGACACCAAGGACATGCTCTCCATGGGTATCTCCAACGCCATGGCCGGCATCTCCCCCTCCGTCCTGCTGGTAGGCTTCGTGGCCGCCTTCGTAAGCGGACTGGTGGCCTGCCGCTGGATGGTCAATATCGTCAAGAAAGGCAAACTCATCTGGTTCGCCCTCTACTGCGCCGTGGTCGGCATCGCCGTCATGGTGCTCGCCTAACCCTCCGCGAACCTCCCCATGACACCCGAACAGATACAGGCAGGCATCGTACTGCCCGTGGACAAGCCGCGCCAATGGACCTCGTTCCAGGCAGTGGCCAAAATCAAAGCCATCCTGCGCCACAGTTGCGGACTCCCCAAGGTGAAAATCGGCCATGCCGGCACCCTCGATCCCCTGGCCACCGGACTGCTCCTTGTCTGCATCGGTCGCGCCACCAAAAGCATCCCCTCGCTCCAGGACGCCGACAAAGTCTACACCGGCACCCTCGTCCTCGGCGCCACCACCCCCTGCCACGACCTGGAACGCCCCATCGACCGCTACTACCCCTTCAGCCACATCACCCTCCACAGCCTCCAGGAAGCCGCCCGCGGGCTGACAGGTCCCCTCATGCAGGCGCCACCGATATTCAGTGCCGTGAAAATCGAAGGCAAACGAGCCTACGAACTGGCCCGCGCCGACACCTCGGACGAGATGGTCAAGCCCAAGGCTGTGCTGGTGCACAGTTTTGAAATCACAGACTTCCGCCCCGGCGACGCCTCCGCCGCCACCTGCCCCTCCACCTCTGCCGCCCCCTCGGACGACACCCACCTCTACAGCAATCCCCAAGGCACTGTCCCCCAGCACCTTCCACAGGCAGACTTCCGCATCGCTTGCGGAAAAGGCACCTACATACGGTCGCTCGCCCGCGACCTCGGCACAGCCCTCGGCAGCGGCGCATTCCTGACTGCGCTGCGCCGCGAACAGATAGGCACATACTCCGTCGACAAAGCCCTGAAACTGGAACAGGTGGAATCCTACCTGAAGTCTGAACCCCTATAGGCAATGACCCTGGCCTCCACCCTATCCCCGGAAACATTTTTTTTGGCCATGTTGAGCAACTTTTGTATCTTTGCAACTGATTGTACCTATTGTACATACAAACGAAAATACCGCTAACTTATTGAAAAATAAGTAATTCTAAAAACAAAAACAACCATCGAGATGGAAGAAACCAACAACCTGCAGGACATCGAACAGCCGAACCTGCCTGACAACGAGAACACCACAGAACAGATCGAGACCAGCGAGGCAACCGTTGCCGCCGAGGAACCGGCAAGCACCGGTGCAGCGACCGAAGCACCCGCTCCGGAGGCCCTCCCCGAAGAGGAGGCAGAACCCCTGGCCGAGGCCGAACCTGACATCGACTATTCCTGCTACTCCAGGGAAGAACTCGTCGCCGCCATGCGCGACCTGCTCTCCCAAGACGTACAGAAGATAAAGAATCGTGTAGGCAGCATCCGCTCCCGCTTCGGGGAACTGGACCGTGAAATGCAGGCCAAGGCATTCGAGCAGTTCCTGGCCGACGGCGGCAACAAGGACGACTACCAGTACCAGGCCGACAGCCTGACCGAGGAAATGCGCCACCTCCACGACCGCTACCGCACCATGAAACAGAAATTCATGGAAGAACTGGAAGCCACCAAGCAACGCAACCTCCTGGCCAAACAGACCCTCCTGGAAGAACTGCGCACACTGGTGGACTCCGACGAAGAGCAGGTCCGCGCCGCACTCGACAAGTTCAACGACATACAGGAACGCTGGAAAGCCATCGGCGAAGTGCCGCGCGAACAGATGAACAACCTGTGGCAAAGCTACCACTTCCAAATAGAGCAATTCTTCAACAAACTGAAAATCAATCGCGAACTTCGCGCCCTCGACCAGAAACGCAACCTGGAACAGAAGATACAGCTCTGCGAACAGGCCGAGGAACTCATCATGGAATCCTCTGTCACCAAGGCATTCAAAGGGCTGCAGGACCTGCGTGTCCGCTGGAAAGAGATAGGCCCCGTGCCGGCAGAACAGAACGAGGAGATATGGCAGCGCTTCTGCAATGCAGCCAACCAAATCGACGAGCGCCGCAAAGAATACTACGACCAGCGCAAAGAAGAGTTCGACAACAACCTGCTGGCCAAACAGGCCCTGATTGACAAAGCCACAGAACTCACCGAGAAGCGGCCGGAAAGCATCAAGGAGTGGAACGACACCACCGCGGCCCTCGACGAACTCCTCAAGATATGGAAAAGCATCGGCCCCGTGCCGCGCGAGGTGAACGAGGAAGTCTGGAGCAAATTCAAAGGCATCATCGACAAGCACTATGCCGACAAGAAAAGCTACTTCGGCGATATCCGCGAAGAGCAGGATGCCAACTACCAAAAGAAAATAGACCTCTGCCTCAAGGCCGAAGCCATTGCCAAACGCGAGGACTGGAAACACGCCACCGAGGAACTCCTCCAGCTGCAGCAGGAGTGGAAGACCATCGGCGCCACCAACCGCAAGGTGAGCGAGAAGGTGTGGCAGCGTTTCCGCAAGGCCTGCGACGAATTCTTTGCCAAGAAAGGCGAGTTCTTCGCCGAACGCCGCAGCTCGGAAAGCGAGAACCTGGCACAGAAAGAGGCCATCCTGGCAGAGTTGAAGGCCCATCAATTCGGCGAAAACCGCGAGGAGAACCTCAACGCCATCAAGGAATTCCAGCGCCGCTGGGCCGAAGTGGGCTATGTACCCATGGCCGACAAGGAACGCCTGCACAAGGAATTCCGTGGGGAAATCGACCATATATTCGATCAACTCAAAATCAGCGCCCGAGAAGCCGAAGAGACCGCCTACCGCGAACGCCTCAAGAATGCCGGCGGCGACATGCGCCGCTTCGTAAGCAACGAGCGGCAGGAACTTCACGACAAGATCGAACGCCTGCAAAACGACCTCAACCTCTGGGAGAACAACCTGGGCTTCCTCGCAGCCAGCAAGCAGGCCGACCTGCTGAAGGCGGAATTCGAGAAGAAGATGCAGGGTGCCCGCCAGCAGATAGCGCTCCTGCGCGCCAAACTGCGTATCCTCAACGAAACCGAGAAAGCCGAGAAGGAAGCCCCCTCCACGAGCGAACAAGCATAGTCGGCAATGGTCAATGCTACCTTGGGCTACCTCTTGCACAGCGGCAAGAACTCCAAGGCTGGCTATTACCTGAAAGCCGGCTTGAGAGACCTCTTGCCCGACGCCCTGTTCAGCCGCCGGCTGGAGAAGGAACTGGAGGCCTGCCGATTGCTGTACGACGAGTCGTATATAAACGACAGGGTCGACTACTATTGCCGCTTTGACACCCCCCGATCACTGGGCGACGCATCCGAGGCCATCGGAAGCCTGCAGCGCACCCCCCACGGCAGCACCTACTACTACGACAGCCGGGAACTCCTGCAATGGTTCAACCCCTCCCTGCGCTGGAACCACCTTTTCGGCGATATCAGGGAGATCCCCCCCTGCCCCACCGTAGTCAAAAGCCGCGGCCTGGGCTGCGACAACAGCAACAGCGTGCTGCTGAAACTCGACAAATGCCGCCACTATGTCTACCTGAAGGACCGCCGTCCCTTCGCGAAAAAGTCGGACCGTGCCATATTCCGTGGCTACACCGGCATACGCGAAAACAGGAAACTCTTCTGCAGCCTCTATGCCGACAATCCACGTATCGACGTGGCCGGCACCCTTTCCAACGGCAGCATCTTCTCCAATGAACGGATGACCGCCTCCACCACCAACAGCGCCCCGCGCCTGTCGCTCTACCAGCACCTGGCCTACCGCTACATCATGGCCCTGGAAGGCAACGATGTAGCCTCCAACCTGCGCTGGGTGATGTCCAGCAACTCGTTGGCCGTCATGCCGAAGCCCACCTGCGAATCCTGGTTCATGGAGGAGCGTCTGGTACCGGGAGTGCACTATATCGAAGTAAAGCCCGACTACAGCGACCTCGAGTCGCAACTGGACTACTACAGCAGCCACCTGCAGGAGGCAACGGAAATGGGGCGGCAGGCCAACCTCTATGTCAGCCAGTTCCGCGACGAACGGCGCGAACGCTACATCGGCCTCCTGGTGCTCCGGAAATACTTTAATCTGACCAATCCATGAAACGTCCCCTCATCCTCTTGGTGTCCGTGATGCTGGCTTTTGTGTCATGCAGGAGCCACACGGAGCAGGTGCAGATACACCGCTTCGAACATCTGCTGTTCTCCACCCCCGCCGACCAGCTCTCCTCCACGCTGGCCGCACAGTTCGACACCTACAATTCCCCCCTTTTGAACCTGCACCCCTCGGACCCCGACTACATGGCCATGCTCCACGGCTTCGTGTCGGACCCCACCGTGAGGCGTATCTACAAGGCCACCGACAGCCTCTACCACGACCTCCTGTGGTTGGAACAAAGCCTGGGCAAAGCCATGCAGCGGGCCTCCAAGCTATGCCCCGAGGTGCAATGCCAGCGATTCTACACCCTGATTACAGCCGATTTCCAGAACTATGACAGCCGTGTCTTCTGCTACAACGGCGACATGGCCATATCCATCGACCGCTACGCTGTGGGCGCCATGCCCGACATGCAGCACTTCGGCCTGCCGGCCTACCTGGTGCGCCTCTGCAGCCGCGAGCATATCCTAGCCGACTGCATGGCCGCCGCCGTCCGGGCCCGCATACAGGTGCCCGAGGGCGACATGACGTTCCTCGACCATGCCATTGCCGAAGGCAAGGTGCTCTACTGCCTGGAGCAACTCCTCCCGGACCAGCACGACACCATCCTCCTGCGCTACTCCGCGGAGCAACTGCGCTGGATGCAGGACAACACCAAGCACGTATGGGGCTGGTATATCCAGAACGAGGTGCTCTACTCCTCCGACCTCGCACAGTTGCGCAACCTCATCGACGACGCCCCCAAGACCAACGCCTTCGGCGACGGGTCGGCACCCCGGACGGGCGCCTACATCGGTTGGCAGATTGTACGCCGCTACATGAAGAAAAACACCACCGACATCAGCCGGCTGCTGGCCGAGACCGACAGCCGCAAAATACTCACCGACTCCGGATGGAGACCCTGAACCCTCCCTATGAAAAAGAAAACCGTCATCATCGTCAACCCCATCTCCGGCATAGGCCGGCAGAAGAAAATCGAGAAAATCCTGAAGGACAACCTCAACCAGGACCTGTTCGACTACACCGTGCGCTATACCGAGCACATCCACCACGGCACCACCCTTGCGCGCGAAGCCGCCGACCAAGGCGCCGACTGCGTGGTGGCTGTAGGCGGCGACGGGTCGGTGAACGACGTGGTGCAGGGAATCCGCGGGAGCAACACCCGCCTCGGCATCATCCCCTGCGGCAGCGGCAACGGGCTGGCACGTACCCTCAAGTTGCCGCTCACCCCGGCACTGGCGGTGCGCGTGCTGAACCAACAGCACGAAATGGCCATCGACGCCATCGAAATCAACGGCCGCCACCTCTCCGTCAACGCCTCGGGCGTAGGCTTCGACGCCTACATCGCACGGCTGATGCATGCCGCCAAGACCCGCGGACTGGCCGCCTACACCAACCTCTTCCTTCGCGAATACACCAGCTACCGCAACCAGGACTACACCCTCACCGTCGACGGCCGCACCCTCGTGCGCAACGCATGGCTCATCGCCGTGGCCAACAGCCAGCAGTACGGCAACAACCTCACCGTGGCTCCCAAAGCCAAACTCGACGACGGCCTCATGGACATCACCATCCTCGACCGCATCCCCCCCGACCACCTCGCCATCACCGTCCCTCTGGCCTTCACCAAACTCTTCGACCTCTCCGGACACGTCGAAATGCTCAAAGCCCGCGATGTGCTCATAGAAGGCAACCTCGACAAATGGGTCAACATCGACGGCGAAGGCGAGAACATAGGCAAATCCATCCACTTCGTCATGCAACCCGGCGCCGTGCCCCTCTACGGCCGCGACACACATACCCCCATCCGCCAACTGCAGCCCGCGCTGCAACTCCTCAAAAACAACATAGGCATCAAATGAGCAAGCAACGTCCCGAAGGGATTGTCTACTCCACCAATCCCGACTTCCAATACCAATACGACCAGGAAGCCGCCCCCACCACCCTCGAACCCGCGCGGCAGAAACTGCGCGTCGGCATCGAACGCCACCACCGCGGCGGCAAGACCGTCACCGTCGTCAAAGGCTTCGTCGGCTCCGACGACGACCTCCAGCAGCTGGGCCGACAGCTCAAAAGCCGCTGCGGCGTCGGCGGCTCCGCCAAGGAGGGCGATATACTGGTGCAAGGCGAACTGAAAGAGAAGGTTACGCAAATCCTACTCTCCCTCGGCTACACCGCCACCCGATAACCACCCGCCAGGTATCCGGCAGGTATCCGGGAGGTGTTTTCGAGGTCTGTTCTATAACTGTTCTTTAACTGTTCCTTAACTGTTCTTTAACTTCCAGGGGGAATTTTCACTTCTTCACGCGGCCGCCTTTATAAAAGTGCTTGGTCCAGTAGGTGTTGTCCAAGCGGCTGACGCTGACGCCGTTGGAGGTGGAGGCGTGGGCGAAGAGCTGCTCCTTGAGGTAGATGCCCACGTGGCTGACTTTGCCCTTGCTGTTGGTGAAGAAGAGGATGTCGCCCTCGCGGAGCTGGCTCTTGGGGATGAGGGTGACGTCGCGGAGCATGTCGTTGGCGGAGCGGTGGAGGGTGACGCCGTAGACCTGCTTGTAGATGGTGCCTACGAAGGCAGAGCAGTCAATGCCGCTGCGGTCGGTGCCGCCGTATTTGTAGGGCACGCCGAGCCAGGAGTTGATGGCTTGGTAGAGTTGCTGGTTGTCGTCGGGGCTGTAGTCGAGGCCGAGGGGGTTGGAGCGCGAGGGGTTGGAGGGGGCGGCGACGGGGCGGGCGATGACGGGGGTCTCCTTGACCATCTCGTCCACATAGAGCTGGCCGATGATGAAGTCCTCCTCGGCCAGGTCGCGGTTGAGGAAGGTCTTGAGGGCGTCGCATCCGGCGAAGAGGAGGGTGGCGGCGGCCAGGAGGAGGAGTATGGGGCGCGGTGTCTTCATTTGACTACAAAGATGTCTTCGTTGGGGCGTTTCATATAGTAGTTCTCGCGCGCGTAGTGTTCAATGGCGTCGGGGTTGTCGAGCAGCTGTGCATTGGCGGCGCTGTCGGCCTGTATGTCGGCCTTGAGCTGCGCCTCTTCGCGGTGGAGCTGCGACACCTGGCGGTGGAGGCGGCGGGTGACGAGGAGGTTGTTAGGGTCGATGAAGAGGATGACGAGGAGGAAGACCGCGGCGGCGATCCAGTATTTCAGTCCCTTGATTTTAAGTATCTTTTTCATCTGCTTGCGTTTTGAAGGGCCTGGGCTCGGGGTCATTTCCTGACCTTGAGGCGCTGGCCGATGCGTATCTTGTCCTGTTTGAGGCCGTTGAGTTGCTTGAGGCGGGCCACGGTGAGGCCGTAGCGGGCGGCGATGGAGGAGAGGGTCTCGCCCTTGCGGACGGTGTGGTAGTGCGACGAGGGGGAGGAACTGCCGGAGGCGTTGCGCTGCGGGAGGGGCTCGATATTCGACGGGCGGCGGGACAGGCTGTCGGCCGTGGCGGCGTAGAGGGTGTCCTGCAGGGCGATGAAGCGCTCGACGAGCGTGGTGGGCAGGTTGAGGACGTAGGTGCGCTCCGTAGCCGGCACATAGGGGGTGCGGAACTGGGGGTTGAGCGAGCGCAACTGCTCGGCGGGGATGCCGGTGTAGGCTTCCACATAGTGGAACAGCAGCGGGCGGTGGATGTGGAGCGTGTCGGTGCGCAGGGGCGGCTGCAGGGCGTGGGGGTGGATGCCGTGGAGGTGGTAATAGTGCATGGCGTAATTGACCGCGATGAGGGAGGGGATGTAGCCGCGTGTCTCGCGGGGCAGGTGCGGGTAGATGTGCCAGAAGTTGCGCTTGCCGCCGCTGCGGGCGATGGCCTTGTTGATGTTGCCGGGCCCGCAGTTGTAGGCCGCCACGGCAAGAGTCCAGTCGTTGAAGATGCGGTAGAGGTCGAGGAGGTATCGGGTGGCGGCGGCGGTGGACTTGGCGGGGTCGCGCCGCTCGTCGACCAGCGAGTTGATCTCCAGCCCGTAGGTCTTGCCGGTGGCATACATGAACTGCCAGAGGCCGGCGGCACCCACGCGCGAGGTGGCGTGGGGGTTGAGGGCGGATTCCACGATGGGGAGGTACTTCAACTCGTCGGGCAGCCCGTAGAGGAACAGGGCCTCCTCGAAGAGGGGGAAGTAGAGCTCCGCCTGGGTGAGGGTGAGCTCCAGGCGGCGGTCCATCACCTGGAGGTAGAAACGGATGTGGGAGCGCACCACGCTGTTGTAGGTCATCGGTATGACGGCCGGAAGCTGCTGCAGGCGCTGCATGAGCACCGAGTCGGGGATGAGGTCGAACTCCTGGGGCGAGAAGGAAGAGCCCTGGGAGGTGCCGTGGCGGTGGTAGCGGTGGAGGTAGCGGTTGTTCAGGAGGGAATCGTAGGCGTCGGCGTAGCGCTGGGTGATGCTGCGCAGCTCGTCGTCGGGCACGACAGGCTCCTGCCCCCGTGCAGGCAGGCAGGCCGCCAGCAGGGCCAGGATGAGCGGTATGTAGCGCAGTCGGTGTGTCATAACATCTGTTCGCTCTGCATAACGCGCACACTATAGATATATTATGCCAAGGTGAAAAAAAAATCGGCGGCGGATACAATTTGCGCGCCCGAAGTGCGTTATAGGGGTCGGAAAACAAAGAAAACAAACCTACTGTCAGATGAAGCTTTCTCAATTCAGGTTCAACCTGCCGAAGGAACTGATTGCGGAGAAACCTCCGCGCAATCGCGACGACGCGCGCCTGCTGGTGCTGCACCGCGATACGGGCGAGGTGGAGCACCGCGTGTTCAAGGATTTTATCGACTATGTGGAGCCCGGCGACGTGGTGGTGGCCAACAACACACGCGTCTTCCCTGCCCTGCTGGAGGGCGAGAAGGAGAAGACCGGGGCCCGCATCGAGGTGTTCCTGCTGCGCGAACTGAACCCCGAGACGCGCCTGTGGGACGTCATCGTCGACCCCGCCCGCAAAATCCGCATCGGCAACAAGCTTTATTTCGGAACCAACGACGCCCTGGTGGCCGAGGTGGTGGACAACACCACCAGCCGCGGACGCACCATCCGCTTCCTCTTCGACGGCAAGCACGAGGAATTCATCTCCCTCATCCGCTCCATGGGCCGCACGCCCCTGCCGGAAGAGCTGCGCAAACTGCGCGATATCACCAAGGACGACGCCCGCGACTACCAGACCATCTACGCCAAGCATGAAGGCTCCGTGGCGGCCCCCATCGCAGGGCTCCATTTCAGCCGCGAACTCCTCAAGCGCATGGAAATCAAAGACGTGCACTGGCAGGAGCTGACCCTCCACGCCGGCATGGGCGAGTTCAAGTCCATCGAGGTGGAGGACCTCTCCAAGCACCGCATGGACGCCGAGGAGATGCACGTGGACAGCGCCACCTGCGACGCCATCATGCAGGCCAAGGAGGGCGGGAAGAAAGTGTGCTGCGTAGGCACCACCACCATGCGCGCCCTCGAAAGCGCCGTCACCATCCCCGGCAAAATCTTCCCCTTCGACGGGTGGACCAACCGGTTCATCTATCCTCCCTACGAATTCACCATCGCCGACATGATGGTGACCAACTTCCACCACCCCATGAGCCACCAGTTCATCATGGTCTGCGCTTTCGCGGGCCACGAGTTGCTGATGCAGACCTACCAGACCGCCATCAAGGAGAAGTACCGCTTCTCCACCTATGGCGACGCGATGCTGATCGTATGACCCCCTTGGCGGAATTGCTGCGTCCGCAACGCCTGGACGACTACATCGGCCAGCGCCACCTGGTGGCGCCCGGAGCCGTGCTGCGCTCCCTCATTGAGAGCGGCAACATACCCTCCATGATCTTCTGGGGCCCTCCCGGCATCGGCAAGACCACCCTGGCCACCATCATCTCCAACACACTCCACCGCCCCTTCCACACCCTGAGCGCCATCAGCAGCGGCGTGAAGGAGGTGCGCGACGTCATCGGCCAGGCCCAGCAGGAGGAGGGCGCCATCCTCTTCATCGACGAAATCCACCGCTTCAACAAAGCCCAGCAGGACTCGCTCCTCGGCGCCGTCGAACGCGGCACCATCACCCTCATCGGCGCCACCACCGAGAACCCCTCGTTCGAGGTCATCTCCGCACTCCTTTCCCGTTGCCAGGTGTTCGTTCTCAAGGAGTTCGACGAAGAGGACATGCGCCGCCTCATCGCCACCGCCGTCAGCCACTACGCCTCGCAGGGCATCACCGTCGAGGTGCGCGAAGCCGACGCCCTGATGCGCATCAGCGGAGGCGACGCGCGCAAGTTGCTCAACGCCATCGAGTTGGTGGTGATGCGCGGCGCACGGTCGCCACTGGTCATCGACAACAAGATGGTCACCGAAGTCATCCAGCAGAACCTGGCCTACTACGACAAAGGGGGCGAGATGCACTACGACATCATCTCCGCCTTCATCAAAAGCATGCGCGGCAGCGACCCCAACGGCACCGTCTACTGGCTGGCCCGGATGCTGGCCGGAGGCGAGGACCCCGTCTTCATCGCCCGCCGCATGCTCATCCTCGCCTCCGAGGACATCGGGAACGCCAACCCCAATGCCCTCCTGCTGGCCAACGCCACCTTCGACGCTGTCACCAAACTGGGCCTCCCCGAAGGGCGTATCCCCCTGTCGCAGTGCGCCGTATACCTCGCCTGCTCCCCCAAGAGCAACGCCACCTACATGGCCCTCAACAACGCCGAGTCCGCCGTCAAACGCTGGGGCGACCTCCCCGTGCCCCTGCACATACGCAACGCCCCCACCAAGCTGATGAAGCAGATGGGCTACCACGACGGCTACAAATATGCCCACGATTTCGAGGGCAACTTCACCCAACAGGAATACCTCCCGCAGGGGCTCGAGGGCTCCACCTTCTACCAGCCCGGCAACACCCCCCGCGAGAACGACACCCGCCGCTCCCTCCAGCAGCACTGGTCAGGGAAATACAACTACTGACCCACCACCCCCATCCCGCCCACATCCCTGCCACCCTCCTCCCGCACACTTGCCGCATTCCTGGAGGGGAAGAAGAGGGGAAGAACACGATGCCTCCAAGTCGCTGGCAACCACCCAGTTGTAAAACCGCCAAATACCCCCTTTCCGGCACTTCTCCTCAAAAAAAAAGTGCACTTATTTCAAGGGGTGAAACGGGCGGTTTCCATGTCGAATTTATTTCGTAATTTTGCAGTCCGGAATGAAGGACACCGAGGTATACTATGTCGAAGTGCTGCTGCCGCTGCATCTCCCTGGCACCTACACCTATAGGGTGCCGCAGGAGTACAACGGATGCCTCTCCGTGGGCATGCGCGTGGTGGTGCAATTCGGCGCCAAAAGCGGCAGGATGTACTCCGCCATCGTCCGCCGCATCCATCAGGAACAGCCTCGATACCAGTGCAAGTACATCCTCGCCGTCCTCGACACCGCCCCCGTCGTCACCCCCCGCCAACTGGAACACTGGGAGTGGATCGCCCGCTACTACATGTGCACCCCGGGCGATGTGATGGCCGTGGCCCTCCCCTCCGGCCTCAAACTGGCCAGCGAATCCGCCCTCACCATCCACCCGGACTTCACAGGCGAACTCTCCGGCCTCTCGAAGCACGAGACGGAAATCGTCCATCTCCTCACCGACCACCCCGTCATGCGCGTGGTCGACATCAGCCGCGCCATTGGTGTCCAGAAGATTATGCCCATCATCCGCGGCCTCATCGAGCGGCAGGTGGTCATGATGGACGAAGAACTCCGCGAACGGTTCGTCCCCCGCAAGACAGCCTATATCCTCCTGTCCGAATCCTACCAATCGGAAGAAACTCAAAAAGAGCTGTTTGACACGCTTGAACGCAAGCATCGCATGAAGCAGGTGGAACTGCTGATGCAGTACCTGCAGCTGTCGCATTTCGGCCGCGAGGCCGTCGCCAAACGCGACCTTCCGCAAGGGTCGCCCATGCAGACCCTCATCAAGAACGGGGTGTTTGTCGTCGAGGAACGCATCGAAAGCCGACTGGAACACCTGGACACCAGCCAGTTGTGCTCTCCCGATTCCATCGTGCTCAACGCCGGACAGCAGGCCGCCTACGACCTCCTCGCCTCCACATCCAGTCCCGTCTCGCTCCTGTACGGCGTCACTTCCTCCGGAAAAACCGAAGTGTATATCAAGTTGATACACAAAGTAGTGCAGGAGGGTCGGCAGGCACTGTTCCTCCTGCCCGAGATAGCCCTCACAGCGCAGCTAATCAATCGCCTGCGGCGCTACTTCGGCGACAAGGTAGGGGTCTACCACTCGCGCTTCAGCAGCAGCCAACGCACCGAGGTGTGGCAGCGCACGCTCGCCTCGGGCGAAGGGCGGTATCAGGTGCTGCTGGGGGCACGTAGTGCTTCATTCCTTCCTTTCACCGACCTGAGTTTAATCATTGTGGATGAGGAACATGACCAATCATACAAGCAGTATGACCCCACGCCGCGCTACCATGCCCGCGACTCCGCCATCATGCTGGCCCACATGTGGGGGGCACAGGTGGTGCTTGGCAGCGCAACTCCCTCGATGGAAACCTATTACAACGCCCAGACAGGCAAATATGCCCTCGCCACGATGCGTCAGCGCTACGGCGGGTTCAGCCTGCCGAAAGTTGAGGTGGTGGACATGAAGGAGGAGCACCGCGCCGGACGTGTCAAAGGGCACTTCTCCTCCGCCCTGCTCGATGCCGTAGGAGACGCGCTGAAGTCTGGGAAACAGGCCATTCTGTTCCAGAACCGACGCGGGTTCTCCCTGCGGCTGGAATGCGACGACTGCCACCAGGTGCCGCAGTGCATCCACTGCGATGTCTCGCTGGTCTACCACAAGGCCACCAACTCGCTCCGCTGCCACTACTGCGGCTACTCCATCCCTGTCCCTTCCGAGTGCCCCGCCTGCCACTCCACGCACCTCAAAATGGTCGGCATCGGCACTGAACGCATCGAGGAGGACCTCCAGATCATGTTTCCCCAGGCCCGCGTGGCACGCATGGACCTCGACAGCACATTGCAGAAGAACCAGTACCTGGAGTTGCTCAGCGACTTTGAGCATCGCCGCATAGACATCCTGGTGGGCACTCAGATGGTCACTAAAGGGCTTGACTTTGAGCATGTAAGCGTGGTGGGAATCATCAATGCGGACAATATCATCAACTACCCGTCGTTCCGCAGCTACGAGCGGGCATTCCAGCAGATGACCCAGGTCAGTGGTCGCGCCGGCCGTCACGGCGGGGGCGGGAGGGTCTTCATACAGAGTTACAACCCTCACCACCAAGTGATTGCCAACGTAGTGGACAACGACTACTCCGCCCTCTACGAGGAGCAGATCCAGGAGCGTCGCGTCTTCCGCTACCCACCGTACCACCGCCTGATAGCAATCACCCTCAAGCACCGCGATGCCGATGTGCTCAACGAGGCCGCCGACTGGATGGCCGCACGCCTGCACGGCACCTTCGCCGGCCGCGTCATGGGGCCCGAATATCCCTTAGTGAGCCGCGTCCGTGCACTGTACCTCAAGCAGATAACCCTCCGCTTCGAGCGTTCCGAGCCCATCGCTGACGCCAAGCGCGTCATCCTCCAAATCGGCGACGATTTGGCCAAACAGGAAGGCTGGAGCGGCGTGTCGGTGAACTATGACGTGGATCCGTATTAGAATCCGACACCGCGCAAGATTGACATTTAAACGGAATCTCCTAACGGAGAACCCATTGAACCCCATAGGGAATTTTGCTATTAAACGAAAGCACCTATTGGTGCAGTGGATACAGGCGGAAGCGCCTACCGGAGCAATGATTACATGCGAAAACTCATATCGGTGCATTGTTACAAGCGGAAGTTCCTACCGGTGCAATGATTACGCCATCGGCGTTACCGTTTAATAGCCTTTGTCCATAAGCGATTCCTTGTATACTCCAGCGGAGCTTCCGATACAGATTTAATACGTTTTATTGTGTCGGGGAAAATTATTTTTCACCATATCGGAAAAAGTTCGTACTTTTCCTCTTTAAATATGGCCTCGAAAACCGTGCGAAAAAGGGCAAATGGGTAAAGATGGGCAATGCGGCGGCATGACAGGAGGTGCTGTCCGTAGGGTGATCCGATATGTGGTCGAGCGAGGCTA
>JAGAYN010000037.1 GCA_017940465.1 Bacteroidales bacterium
AATCGCTATCTCCATAGCCTCGCTCGACCACATATCGGATCACCCTACGGACAGCACCTCCTGTCATGCCGCCGCATTGCCCATCTTTACCCATTTGCCCTTTTTCGCACGGTTTTCGAGGCCATATTTAAAGAGGAAAGGTACGCAAATTTTTCTACTCCGGCGGGATTTTTGTTTCCCCACGCTGCGGGGCCTCGGGTGGCACCGCCTCCGGACGGGGGATAGGTGAGTGTGCAACTGGTTGGGCGTCAGAGTGTTCTGCTATGGGTACGGCATCGGGTTCCGATGTTTGTGGGGAGGCGTAGGCGGTGGGGGAGGATTGGCCGGCGGGGGAGGTGGCGAAGAGGTAGAGGTGGAGGTCGGCGGGGAGCCAGGCATCGGGCAGGGCGAGGCTGGCGGAGCCGGCGGCGCGGCGCGCGGGGGCGGCGAGGAGGCCCTGGTGGATGCGGGCGTTGTAGACGTAGAGGTGTATGCTGTCGGTCGACTTGCAGCGGGGCAGGGGGGAGCGGCGGTCCCAGCGGCAGGTGAGTACCTGCCGGCGGTCGAGGCTCCAGGCGGCGCCGGTGACGGGTGCCACCGCGCCGGAGGAGAGCGCGAGGTGCTGGTAATCAACGCTTCCGTCGCGTCCGAAGCAGCCTTTGTTGCGCTTCACGAAGAGGTTCCCCTCGGTCATCTGCATCTCCGCGGCTTTCTCCCTCATGCCGAGCAGGAGGGCCTGGCGCGCGGCGGCGGCAAAGCGCACCATGGAGACGAACCAGTCGCGCTCAAGTCGCTGGTTCTCAGTGTTTGGATAGTTGATTTCTTTACGGTAGGCACGCACCACGTGGCGTCCGCGCCAGAGGTAGCCCACCACGGTGCCCACCTTTCCCCGGAAGGGCCCGAGGATGCCTTGTTCCAGTTTTGCCATTGTTTTTCCTTTCTTTTTCCATAGAACGCGTGCTGGCCCTGTTTATTGTATGCAGACAGCAGGAAAAGATGAAGAGGGGAAGAAGAGGATGCCTGCACGATGCTGGGAACCAGCCTGTTGCGCTGCTGCAAAAATCGGCCGGGAAGGGGTGGATTTGCCAGGGGTTTGCGGCCGGTTGGCTGGGTGGGTGCGCCGTTTTAGGAATAATTAACACTCGCGGTCGCGAAAAAAGCCGTACTTTTGCAAATTCTATGCCCATAGGTGTATGCGGACATAGAGCCTGAATAGAACTGCAAAGCATGAAGAAACTGATATTTGAAGACCTGGCCAACATATTCTCGCGCGATATCAATGTGCGGGCGAATATTGTGCCGGTGATAGATGCTGTGGACGAGAACCTTTTGTTGAGCGATGATAGTATAGAGAACGAGATGGCGGTGCTGCCGGTGATGGACCAGGTGTTGTTCCCGGGGGTGATTATCCCCATCGCGGCGCAGCGCCCGAAGTCGCGCCGGCTGCTGAACGACGTGAGCGGCACGGAGGCGCATGTGGCCGTCTTCATGCAGCACACGGCGGCCGACGACCCCGGGGAGTTGGACCTCTGTCCGGTCGGGGTGGTGGCGCGGGTGCTGCGGGTGTTCAGCTTCAAGGAGGACATCACGGTGGCTATCCTGCAGGGCATCACGCGATGCCATTCGCTCCAGGTGGTCAGCAAGGTGCCCTATCTGCGCGGCACGGTCACGCTGGCACCCGAGGATGCCTCCGACATGGAGTCGCAGGCGTTCCGCCGCAAGGTGAAGCTGCTGCGCAAGCAGTACGGCGAACTGGTCCACTCGCGCGTGGGCGACGACGAGCTGGGTTCGATGCTGACCGGCATCGGCAGCGACAAGATATTCATCAACTTCGCCGCCACCCACATGGATATCGAGACCGAGTCGAAGTACAACCTCCTGGTGTGCGACACCTATAGCAGCCGTGTGGACCGCATGTTGGAGCACATCTCCACCCTCAAGGGGCTGGACGAGCTGAGGAGGGAAATTGACAACAAGACACGCGAGGAGCTGGAGCGCCAGCAGCGGGAGTACTTCCTGCGCCAGCAGATGAATGTGATACAGGAGGAGCTGGGCGACGGTTCGTCCAGCCATACCGCCGAAGGCGACATGGCCGAGCTCAGGGGACGCGCCGAGAACAAGCAGTGGCCGCAGAGTGTGGCCGAGGTGTTCGAGAAGGAACTTGGGAAACTGGGCCACATACCGCCTATGTCGCCCGACTACAGCACCCAGTACGCCTACCTGGAAACCCTGCTCGACATCCCGTGGGAAGAGGGCGCAAGCGAAGAGTACGACATCAAGCAGGCCCGTGCGGTCATGGACCGTGACCACTTCGGCATCCCCAAGGTGAAAGAACGTATCATAGAATACCTGGCCGTGCGCCGTCGGCAGACCCGTCGCGGCACCGCCACGAAGGCACAGGTGCTCTGCCTGGTGGGCCCTCCGGGCACGGGCAAGACCTCGGTGTGCCGCTCGGTGGCCGATGCCTTGGGCCGTCCCTATCGCCGCGTGGCCCTGGGCGGTCTGCATGACGAGGCCGAGATCCGTGGCCACAGGCGCACCTATGTCGGCGCCATGCCCGGCCGCATCATGCAGGAACTCGTCAAGGCCGGGGCCAACAACCCCGTCTTCGTGCTGGACGAGATCGACAAGGTGCAGCACGCATCCTTCCACGGCGACCCCTCGTCGGCCCTGCTCGAGGTGCTCGATCCGGAGCAGAACTGCCACTTCCACGACAACTTTGTCGGTGTGGACTACGACCTCTCCCGCGTCTTTTTCATCGCCACTGCCAACAGCGTTTCCGACATACACCCTGCGCTGCTCGACCGCATGGAGGTGATCAGCTTCAGCGGATACGTGGAGGAAGAGAAGGTGGAGATAGCCCGTCGCCATCTCCTGCCCCGCATCCTGCGGGACAATGTGCTCGACGGGCGCACCGTGCGCTTCAGCAATGACCTCCTGCGCACGCTCATCAACGACTACACACGCGAGGCGGGTGTGCGCCAGTTGGAGAAGCAACTCTCCAAGGTGGTGCGCCACAGGGTGGTGATGCTGGAGACGGACGAGAAGCCCAAGGCCACCGTGAACGCCGCGGAGCTGCGCCAGGTGCTGGGGCTACCGGTGCACAACAGCGAGCGTCGCCTGAAACAACCCCGCGAGGGTGTGGTGACGGGGCTGGCATGGACGCCGGTCGGCGGCGAGATACTCTTCATCGAAGCCTCCCTCAGCAAGGGCAAGGGCGGCATCAGCATGACGGGCAATCTGGGCGATGTGATGAAGGAATCGGCCACGCTGGCCTACGAATACCTCAAGGCCAACGCCGAGCGTTTCGGCATCAGCCTTTCGCAGTTCGAGAAATCCGCCCTGCACATCCATGTGCCGGAGGGCGCCACTCCCAAGGACGGCCCCTCGGCGGGCATCACTATGTTCGTGGCCATGCTTTCGGCATTCACCCACAGGAAGGTGAACCCCGCCGTGGCTATGACCGGCGAGATTACCCTGCGCGGGGATGTAACCCCCGTGGGCGGCATCAAGGAAAAGATACTGGCCGCCAAGCGTGCCGGCATATCCGACATTATCCTCTCCCACGACAACCGTCGCGACATAGAGGATATCGAGCAGGAATACCTCCACGGCCTGCAGTTCCACTACATAGGCGAAATGAGCGAAGCCCTCCCGCTGGCGCTGGAGGGGGCCGGAAAGGGGCCCGCCCGCAAGGAGGTTAAAAGAAAAAACGGTACTAAAAGTTGATATGGTATGACCAGGGTTTTGTTGAGATTGCTGGGAGTCAGCATCATATTCGGTTTCCATTCCCTGATGCCCCCCCCCCTGCGGGCCCAGGAATCGGCCTTTGTGGCGAGGCAGCAGAAGATGGCACACCTGCCGGGCAAGGTGAAGAGTGTGTCCATGGTGGACGGCGATCTCTATTGCTATGCCTCCGGAGTGCTGCTCAAGGCACAGCGTAGCGGCGAGCAGGTGGTGGGCTTCTGGGCCGACACTGCCTTTGTGCGCTACGACGAGGGGGTGGAATACGTGGTGCGTAACCCCCAGACAGGCGACATCTACTATACCAAACGCGACCGCAAGGGCCGCTCCGGCCTCTTCTGTGTGCGCCCGGACGAGGGCTCCAAGCCGTCGCGGGTCAAGGTGGGCGCCTCCGGTTGGTTCGGCAATGGCATGGAGGTGGAGCATCCTACCTTTACCGCCGACGGCAACATCATGATTTTCTCCTCCCTCGACGGGCGCCGCAGCAACGGTGGCTATGACTTGTGGTATTCTCTGTTCGACGGCAAGCGCTGGGGCAGACCCGAGAACCTGGGCAAGCGCATCAACACCCAGGCCGACGAGTGCTCGCCGTTCATCTACCGCGACTGCCTCCTTTTCGCCTCCAACGGGCACAAGGAGGATGCGGGCCGCATGACCCTCTATTCTACACGCCTGATTTCCGACCGCGTGGTGGGCGACACGGTGGGCATGCTTCAAATCGGCCGTTGCCGCATCCAACGCCTTCCGGAACCCATCAACAGCAACGGGGCGGACGAGTACGACATCGCCGTCGACACTGCCCAGGGCTTCAGTTACTGGCTTTCCACACGCCCATCCAGCGACACCGATTCGCAGCTCTTCTCTTTCTCGGGTGCATTGGACGGGGTGCTGCTGTGGGGGCTGGTGAGCGACAAGTACCGCCATGCGCTGGCAGGTGTCAAGGTGACCGCCCGCCAAGGCAACGAGGTGGTCTGCAACACCTATACCGACGAGGACGGATACTACAAGATGTACCTCCAGAGCGACCAGTACTATGACCTGGCCTACCAGCTGGACAACTACTTCGTGGACTTCGAGGAGGTGAACACCGCCAAGGCCACGGATGAGTACCTCATCGCCGAGGAGCGGCAGGATGTCACGCTTGACTACCTTCCGCTGGGCGAGCGTATCTTCTACGACGATCTCTTCGGCCCCAATGTGGATGTGGAGCTCAGCGAGCGCGGCATCGAGATCCTCACTCCGCTGGTGCGTTTCCTCAATGACAATCCTACGGCCGAGGTGCAGCTTTCGCTGGTGAACGACCTCACCAAGGACCGCACCTTCAATGCGCTGCTCACCGACCAGCGCATCCAGCGCCTGGAGGCATTCATCTATCCGGAGTTGCCGTCCACGGTCAAAATCGACATCCGCAATGCCTGCTCCGGCACGGACGGATGCGACGCCGCCTCGGGAATTTCACGGCTTACGGTGCTGATTAATAAATGATTGTGAAAAAAGTGTAAAAAATATTTTGCCATATCGGGAAAAGTTAGTACTTTTGCACCCGATTTCGACAGAAAGAAGTCTCCAAATTGTTCGGGGTGTGGCGCAGTTGGCTAGCGCACTTGCATGGGGTGCAAGGGGTCGAAAGTTCGAGTCTTTTCACCCCGACAATTTTAAAAGAGAGAGAGGTTCCGGCAAGGAACCTCTCTCTCTTTGTTTGTATGCAGGCGAGGCTTATTGCTTGCTCAGCGAGAATGTGATGCCTGCGACGGTGATGTTCATATTGATGCCGCTGACGGTGAAGGGGATGTCCTGCTGGCTGCTTGTGTCGAGGCCGTAGCCGGCGGTGATGACGCCTTTGGGGGCGGTGTAGGTGTAGACGAAGGGGTGCGTGTCGGCGTCGAGTATGAAGTAGCCGCTGGAGGAGGTGGAGAAGTTGATGGTGAGGGTCTTGCCGGCCATGGTGCCGCTCCAGGTGGTGCCGCTCAGGTTGGGGATTTCATCGCCCGAGGGGGTCGGTGTGGGGTCCGGCGTGGGGGTGGGTGTCGGGGTGGGTGTAGGCGTCGGGGTCGGCGCGGGCGTGGGGGTCTCCGTGTTGTTGTTGGAGGTGTCGTCTTCTTTTTCGCAGGCGGCGAGGCTCAGCGAGGCGGCCACAAAGAGCAGGGCCAGGATTTTGGTTGCTGTCTTCATTTTTTTTATGGGTTTAATGCGTTATAATATAATAACGCACCGTCGCCGGGAAAAACTACGGGCGGGTGTAAAAAAAACGTCAGATGATCTTGGGTTGCGGGATGCCCGGTTGCTTGCAGATGCTTTTCCTACAGCCATTCTTCGAGGGTCCAGAGGCGGTTGGTGTTGGATCCTTTGACGAGGATGGCGGCGTTCTCTATTGGGTTGGCTGCCAGGTGCTTTGCTGCGGCTTCGGTGTCGGGGAAGAGGCGCATGGGGTGGGGGAGGGCGATGCCGTCGAATTCGGGGCCTACGAGGAGGCAGGCGTCCAGGTGGCATCCGCCGAGCAGTTCCACCAGCCGCTGGTGCTCCTTGTGCTCGTCGCGTCCCAACTCGTGCATGCCGCCGATGATGGCGGCCCGGTGTCCGCCGTCCAGGCTGGCGAATGCCTTGACGGCGGCCTCCATGGAGGAGGGGTTGGCGTTGTAGCAGTCGAGGTAGAGACGGTTGCCGCGCGCGGTCTCGCGGTATTCGGAGCGCTGGTTGGAGGGGATGTAGCCCTCGATGGCCTCCTTGATGTCGAAGGGCTCCACGCCGAAGTGCAGCCCCACGGCCACGGCGGCCATGCAATTGTCGAGGTTGTAGCCGCCGAGGAGGTGGGTGTGGACGGTGTAGACGTTGTCTTCCACTTCGAAGTAGAATTTCATGAAGGGGTCGTCGGCCACGTGGCTGCCGCGGATGTCGGCCTCGGCCGTGGTGCCGTAGGTGAGCAGCGAGAGCGGAGTGCGCTCGATGGCGGAGGGGACGAAGGCGGGGTTGTCCGGCTGGTAGGCGGGGATGACGGAGCGCAGGCCCGGGATGGTGGCGAGGCGCTCGGCCTCGTGCATCAGGCGCGGGTTGTCGGCATTGACAAAGGCCAGCCCGTGCTTCCCCGCCAGGTGGCGGTAGAGTTCGGTCTTGGTCTGCACCACGCCCTCGAACGAGCCGAAGCCCTCCAGGTGGGCGCGGCCCACGTTGGTGACGAGGCCGCAGTCGGGGTCGGCGATGCGGCAGAGTTGTTCTATCTCGCCCGGGTGGTTGGCCCCCATCTCCACGATGGCCATCTCGGCGCCCTCGGGGATGGAAAGCAGGGTGAGCGGCACGCCGAGGTGGTTGTTCAGGTTGCCGCGCGTGGCCGCGGTGCGGTAGCGGCGGGCGAGCACGGCGTGGATGAGTTCCTTGGTGGTGGTCTTGCCGTTGGTGCCGGTGATGCCGACGACGGGTATCTGCATCCGGCTGCGGTGCAGGGCAGCCAGTTGCTGCAGCGTGAGCAGCACGTCGTCCACCACCACGCAGCCCTCCACGCCGCGCAGCGCGGCATCGCTCACCACGCAGAGCGCCGCCCCCTGCTCCAGCGCCTGGCTGGCGAAGGCGTTGCCGTCGAAGTGCTCGCCCTTGAGGGCGAAGAAGAGGCATCCGGGCGTGATCTGCCGCGAGTCGGTGGTCACCTGCCGTGTGTGCAGGTAGGCTTCGTAGAGTTTCTCTGTCATGGCGGTTCTCTTGCTGTTTTTAACAGTATAACGTCGTGTTTTTCTTCATAGTATGGTGCGGCGGAAAAAAAATGAACCGTAATGGGCCGCGTGAAGTGGCTCATTACGGTTCACAGTCGAAGTAAATACCTAGGGGATACCTACTGGATACCTACCGGGTTCGGAGGGCCTCACCCCCCGTCCCCCTCTCCTTTCAAGAGAGGGGGCGTGGAATGTGGAGTAGAGAAGGGGCGGGATTTTGGACTCATTGTGCCGATAAAGCCTCGAAGAGGCTAAATTTTCAGTAACCCCACACAAGCGAAGCGCAGTGTGGGGACTGGAAACCAGACTAATCGGTGCGTCTCGGAGAGACGCGACATTGCCGGCTCGGTTGCATGCGGATAATCAAATATTGTGCCGATAAAGCCTCGAAGAGGCTGAATTTTCAGTAACCCCACACAAGCGAAGCGCAGTGTGGGGACAGAAAGCCAGGCTAATCGGTGCGTCTCGGAGAGACG
>JAGAYN010000038.1 GCA_017940465.1 Bacteroidales bacterium
GCAATAAATCACTGGGACACCAAGCCCGTTTGCATATAAAACGCGAATCAGGCGGCTTTTCTTTTGCCTGATTCTGACTGCGTAGCAAAATATTTTTATGCGTCTGTGTGTAAATCAAAAATTTTTATGTAAATTTGCATTCCAAAACATAAGGAGCACATTATGAATTACTCTATCGGAGTCGACGTCGGCGGCACCAACACCGACCTCGGACTGGTCAGCGGCAGCGGCAGCATCGTGCAGCGGCGCAACCTGTCCACCGGTGCCTACACTGATTTTGCCCTCTACATTCGCGACTTCATGCGTGAGGTGGACTACATGTTGGCAGACCAGGAGACCTTTGACGGTCAGCCGGTCACCCTTGAAGGCATCGGCGTGGGCGCCCCCAACGGCAATTTCTACACCGGCTGTGTCGACGACGCGCCCAACCTGACCATGAAGGGAGTGCTCGACTTCGGCAAAGAGATCCAGCAATATCGCGATGTGCCCGTGGTGCTCTCCAACGATGCCAACGCGGCTGCCTATGGCGAGTATGTCTATGGCGGTGCCAAGGGGATGAAGCATTTCATCATGTTCACGCTCGGTACCGGCGTGGGGAGCGGCATCGTGGTGGACGGCAAGCTGGTGCACGGCAGCACCGGAGCCGCCGGCGAGCTGGGCCACGCCATCCTCTATCAGCATGGCCGCCAGTGTTCCTGCGGACGGCAGGGCTGTCTGGAGACCTACACCTCGGCCCGCGGCATTGTGCAGACCTACTGCGAGTTGAAGGGCATACCCGTGACCAGCGAGGTGACCAGCAAGATGATTGGCGAGTTGGCCCACCAGGGTGATGCCGTGGCGTTGAAGACATGGGAGACGGTGGGCGACCAGCTGGGGCTGGCCATGGCCAACGCCGTCACCTTCTCCGCCCCGGAGGCTATCTTCCTTATGGGTGGTCCCACGCTGGTGGGTGAGCCGTTGCTGAAGCCGCTGCGCGAGGCGTTCGACCGCTATCTGCTCAACATCTTCGCCGGCAGTTGCTCCATCCGTCTTTCCGAACTGAAGGCCAACGAGGTGGCCATCCTCGGGGCGGCGGCGCTGTTGAAAATGAAGAATTGAAAACTGGGAATGGAAAT
Source organism: Bacteroidales bacterium (assembly GCA_017940465.1). Classification (GTDB taxonomy): domain Bacteria; phylum Bacteroidota; class Bacteroidia; order Bacteroidales; family P3; genus Colimorpha. The sequence continues at coordinate 1,116 of JAGAYN010000038.1, forward strand.
CGTTGAGGAGTGGATGATGAAAAGGCGTGCTCTCTGGTTGACCTTGTGTGTGCTGCTGCTGACGGGATGTGGCGGTGGGTCGCTGATGTCGTATGTCAATCCCTTGGTGGGCACCGATGGGCATGGGCACACCTTCCCGGGAGCCATCGTCCCCTTCGGGCAGATTCAGCCTTCGCCCGACACGCGCCTCTCTGGCTGGGACGGCTGTAGCGGCTACCACTACTCGGACGACACCATCTATGGCTTCAGCCACACCCACCTCAGCGGCACCGGCTGCGAGGACTACGGCGACGTGCTGCTGATGCCGGTCAGCGGAGAGTGGCAGGTGGAGCGCGGAGAGTGGAGAGAGGCCTACAAGTCGCACTTCAGCCACAGGAACGAGACCGCCAAGGCAGGCTATTACAAGGTGCTGCTGGACCGCTCGAATACCATCGTCGAGCTCACCGCCGACCGCCGTGTGGCCTACCATCGCTACACCTATTCCAACGACTTCGACAATGCCTTCGTCCTCGACCTGCGCCACCGCGACGTGCTGTTCAGCGGCCGCATCATGCTGCGCGACGGCATGCTCGTCGGTTGGCGCCAAAGCAGTGGCTGGAACCCCGACCAGCACCTCCACTTCGCCATCCGTGGCGAGGTGCCTTTCACCGATGTGCAGTTCAGTCCCGATTCCACCCGTGTCCGCGTGCTCCTGCCCGCCGGCGCCAAGCAGTTCGAGCTCCAGGTGGCCATCAGCGGCGTGGACATCGAGGGAGCCATCAATAACCTCAACGCTGCAGAGTACAAGTCCTTCGACGAGGCCCGAAAGGGTGCCGCCGGCACGTGGGAGACCGCCCTCGGCAAGCTCCGCGTGAAGGGTGGCTCGAAGGAGCAGCGCCGCTGCTTCTACACTGCGCTCTACCACTGCATGACGTCGCCTTATCTCTGGAGCGACGCCGACGGCCGCTACCGCGGCACCGACAACCAGATACACGCCGTGGACCCCGGCCGCGAGGTCTACACCGTCTTCTCGCTCTGGGACACCTACCGCGCCCTGCACCCCCTGCTGACGCAGATTGAGCCGGAGCGCACGGTCGACTTCGTCTACACCGCCATGAAGCAGTACGAGCAGGGCGGCGAACTGCCCATGTGGGAACTGGCCAGCCACGAGACCCACTGCATGATTGGCTATCATGCAGTGCCGATGATGCTTGAGGCCTACATCTATCTGGCCGAGCCCGACGGCACCCTGGCGGGCTACACGCCGCAGCAGCTGCTGGAGGCCATGGTGGCCACCAGCAACCGAACCCCCGAGCACAGGGCCTATGCCACGCAGGGCTATCTCTCGTCGGAGGTGGACAACGAGAGCGTGAGCAAGACGCTGGAGTACGCCTACGACGACTGGTGCATCGCCCGGATGGCACTCCTCGCCGACGACACAGCCATCGCCCGCGAGTATTGGATACGCAGCCATAGCTGGCAGAATGTCATCGACCCCGACGGATTTGCCCATCCGAAGCGCAACGGCGCGTGGCTGACACCGTTTGAGCCTACGGAGGTGAACAACCACTTCACCGAGGCCAACTCGTGGCAGTACAGTACCTACGTGCCGCACGATGTGGAGGCCTGGGTGGAACATCTGGGCGGCAGGGAGAAGACTGTGGCGTTGCTGGACAGCCTCTTCGAGGGGTGCAACCGCATGAGTGGCCGCGACCAGGCCGACGTCACCGGCCTCATCGGCATGTACGCCCACGGCAACGAGCCCTCGCACCATGCCGCCTGGCTCTACGCCCTCCTCGGCCAGCCGGAGAAGACCCGGCACTACGTCCACCGGATTCTGAACGAACTCTATACCTCCGCCCCCGACGGCCTCTGCGGCAACGAGGACTGCGGGCAGATGAGCGCGTGGTATGTGTTGGCTTCGCTGGGCATGTACGAGGTGTGCCCCGGCAGCGGCCGGTGGGTCGCCACCGAGCCCCTCCTCCGCGCTGACGATTTTGAACCGTTAACCCCGAAATTCACTAATCACGATTCACAATTCGGTTCCCGCATCACCCCCTGCCCCGTCTTCCCCGACTGGCGGATGCAGAGCACACGCGACAAGGTCACCGACAGCACAGCCTGGCTCGAGGGCCGGATTCCCTCGCAGACCGTGCGCCACACCGAGGTGAGGGTGCAGACCGACAGACGCGTCACCTACCTGACCCAGCCCGCGCCGCAGTACACCGAGAACGGCCCCGAGGGCATGGTGGACAACATACTGGCATCCACCAACTACCGCATCGGCGGCTGGCAGGGGTGGCAGGAGGACCTGGTGGCCATCGTCGAGTTGGACCGCGCGCAGACCGTCCGCTACGTCGGCCTCGACTGTCTGGAAAACATGCGCTCGTGGATATTCTTCCCCAAGTGCGTGGAGATTTCGTACAGCCTCGATGGCGAGAACTGGGATACTTATGGCTTGGTGCGCAATGACCGGTTCCCGGTCGTACATTCCCGACAGGACGAGAGTGTGACGCACACATTCGGCATGGCGAAAAGCGTCCGTGCCAAGTATATCAGAATCGATGCCGAAAACCGCGGCCCCCTGCCCGCGTGGCACATCAGCGCCGGGCAGCAGGCCTGGCTCTTCGCCGACGAGATTGTAATAAAATAAGATACACTGAATATGTCTATGAAAAAAATCACCCGAACCCTGGCCGTTGCCGGCAGCCTGCTGGCTGTCATGGGCCTCGCCTCGTGCGACAGCAAGCTCTGCTACTGCTACGAGTACACCGCCAGCAATGTTTTCGAGCAGGAAGCCTACACCAACACCGACACCCCCTGCCGCACTCTCAGCCGCGGCGATAGCCGTGTCTGCGTCGAGCGCAACGAGCGCATGCCCATCGGCGACATTGCATACAAGTGAACAGCGCTTGGTCCAAATCCGTTCATAACGGGTCACAGTCGAAGTAAATACCTAGGGGATACCTATAGGATACCTATGGGATAGTTGGAGGATACCTCCCGGCCGGTGCCTACCGTCGGTCCCTTTTCCGCCGGTCGGACCGCCGGAAAAGGTTGGCCCACCGCTCGAAGTCCTTCGTCAGCTTCAGACCGATACCCTGCTTGTAGGGCAGGTCGATGCGGGTGTAGTCGTTGGTGTTGGTGCGGTTGTAGGCGAAGAGGTGCACCAGGGGGCTCAGGCGGTAGCCGATGAGGGCGTCGATGATGGTGCCGCCCACGGCGTCGGCCTCCAGTTCGCGGCTGTCGCCGCCGTAGCCGAGCGTGCTCTCCAGGTACCACCGCCCCCAATCCTTGCTGATATTGAGGTCGAACTGCTCGTTGGTCATCTCGGTGGCCGACTTGAAGCTCACGTCCACATCCACAAACTGCACCATGTCCGTCAGCGAATTGCCCACAAACGAGGTGACGATGTCCAGCGGATTGCCCCCCGTCATGTTGTTGTTGCTCACGTTGTAGAAGCTCCCGCCCAGCAGCAGCGAGAGGGTCTGGTTCAGCATGTCGCGCTCGCTGTTGCGGTCGATATAGGCGAATACCTCCTCCTCCACGCTCTGGTCAGCCCCCGGAAGCCGTATGTCGAAGCCTATGGTGGGGTCCTGGAGGGTGCCGCTGATGGCTATCACATTCTCCACTTGCAGGTACTTCTGTGTGTTGTCCACGGTCGAGAGGTTCCCCGTGAGGGTGGACATATTGACCCGCTGCGAATAGACGGCTCGCAGGTCGAACCGCGCGTCTGGCACGTTGCCCTGGAAGTTGAGGCTGCTGCCGCTTTCGAGGGTGAAGTTTTTCTCGTAGAGCGAGAGGAGGCCCACCTTCATCGTTCCCGACGTGATTTCGTAGGCACCCATCATCTGTGGGGCCGAGGTGGGGGAGAGGGCCACATGGAGGTCGCCCGAGCCCCGTGCGCCGACCCCTACGGCTACCTCGCTGAAATCCATCGGGAGGTTCAGTTTCACGTCCGGCGTGATGCCGAGGTCCACCTCCAGGCGGTAGCCCAACCCGCCCCCTTCGCGGCGCGGCGCGCGCTGGATGTCAGGGCTGTCGCTGACGAAGGTGATGTAGTTCTGCGCCTTCACCTGCTGCTGGTAGCTGATGGGGATGGTGAGGTCGCAGCCGGGATTGGTTCGGGCCCGCACGTCGATGTCCAGATTGTTCACCGGACCTGTCACGCGCCCGTCGGCCGAGACCAGCAGCGTGCCGTAGAAATCCTCTCCGCTCCGCTTGTTGAGCACCAGCAGGTTGTCCGTATTCACGGCGAGGTCGAATTGAAGATTGTCTGTGGAGGCGTATGCGATCGTGCCTTTCACGCTGGCCGTGTTACCCAGGGGGTCGTGGATGCGGAAACGGTCGAGGGTGGCGGTGCTTCCGTGGAAGCGGATGGAATCGGCAAATCGGTAGGTGACATCCGTGGGGTCGATGGTCATACGTCCGTCGGACACGTAGGCTTCGCCCACCACCTCGGGGTGGTGCAGCGTGCCGCTGATGTCGAGGTTTCCGTCCAGTCGCCCTCCGAAATGCCGCGAGAAGGAAGAGAGGAACGGAGCCGCCAGCGCCAGCTCGAAGTCGGAGAAGCCGAGGTTGAAGTTCAGCTCCGGGTCCCCGCCCCCCAGCCCCATCCAGCCGAGGGCCTGCACCTGGCGGTTGGACAGCTGGAGGTTCACTATGTTCAACTCGGCGTTCCAGTTGGAATGCAGGTTCACGCTCCCCAGCATCTGCCCTCCCACCGCACAGCTGTCCACACGCAGGTTGGCGTTGAAGTAAGGGGTGGTGCCGAGGCCGTAGAGGGTGAAGCGTCCGCCCAGGTCGCCTTCCACCTTGAGGGGTATGTCCTGCAGGAGCACCTCTCCCAGGAGGTCCAGGTTGAAGCGGTGGAAGAACATCTCGATGCAGTCGTTGGGCTCGCCGTGGAGTTTCAGGCGTCCGGCGATGTGCTGGTCGTCGTTCGAGAGGGAGATGCCGTCGCCGTCGATGCGGAGGCGGTCGCCGGTGGTCAGGTGGAGGCGTTCGGCCGCCAGTTCCCATTGGGTGGAGCCCACATGGAACCATGGGCGGAACACCCGCAGGTCGTTGCCCTCCAGGCCGAGGGCCAGGTCGCCATGGGTGGCGGAATGGGACGAACCCCACTTCAGTTCCAAGGCGGCCAGCTCGGGTTTGCTGCTAAGCGATGCGACGAACTGGTCGAGGAGCGGCACATGTCCGATGCCGAGGCTGCCCGACTGCAGTTCGAGCAGGTAGCTGTCGCCCAGCAGGCGCCCCACTACACCCATGTTGTCCAGCACCACGGGCCCCAGCCGCATCGAATCGCTGCGGAACACCATCTTCAGCTGTTCGCCGAGGTTGTAACTGCCGTCCAGACGGCTGTTCTGTGCAATGGCGAGGCGGTCGGTGAGGTGGCGCAGGCGGGAACCGTCGTCCTTCCAGTGCAGGTGGAACGCCACGCTGCTCTCGCCGAGAGCCTCCAGGGTGGTGCTGTCGACGGGAGGCACATTGTTGAACAGTTGGGGGAGGAAGGAGGCGGCAAAGTGGCGCGCCATGAGGGGCAGGTGGTCGTAACTGAACTGCCCCGAGAGGGTGGCGTCGGCCAGGTCGCTGTGCAGTTGGGCCAGCTTGTTGTTCCCTCGCGACTGGAGGCTGGCCACCGCGCGGTTGAGGCGCAGGTCGCCGTAGGTGATACGCGTGGCTTCCACCGTGCCGGAGAGCGAATCGAGGCTGTTGCCGCGTCCACGCGCTTCGATGTGTGCCGCCAGCGGGTGTGGCAGCAAGCCGAGGTCGAGGTGGGCCAGGTCCAGTTTGGCCAGGTAGTTGTTCGTGCTGTCGCGCAGGTCGGCCACCGCCACCAGGTCCACCGAAGCCAGGCTGTCGTCGGACTGCATGCGCGCCGTGGCCAGTCCCTTCTGGAGGCGGTAGGACAGTGTGGCATGGGAGAGGGGGCGTCCGCGCACGACGCTTTCGTGCAGCTGCAGGTCCCCCTCGGCATCCAGTCGGGGCAGCAGCGGGTCGCCCTTGCGACGTGCGTCCATGAGGGTGCCCTGGGCAGAGAGGGAGAATCCGCTACGGGCAAGCCAATCGGAGCGGAGCAGTGCGAGGTCGAGGCCGCGGCTCTCGGCGTCGAGGGTGAAGGCGCGGCCGTGTGCGGTGCGGTGCAGGGTGGCGTCGGCGGCCAACGGGCCGAGGTCGGTGGCGAGCTCGATGTTGGCGGCCGCCTGGTCGCGCCAGCCGCCGGAGAGGGTGGCGGCCAGTTCCACTGTCCCCAGCGCGTCGAAGGTCTCCAAGAGCGATGCCGGCAGGTGGCCGAGGGCCACCAGGGGCTGCAGGTCGGCCCGCGAGGTGCGCAGGCGCGGGATGCGGATGTCGAACTCCGTGGTGTCGATGCGGGGAAGGCCCGTGAGGGTACCTTCTACGTGGGCCTGCGAGGCGTTGCCCCACTGCACGGCGAGGTCGGCCACCATCGAGTCGATGGTGCCGCTGGCGGTGCCCTGGATGGCGGCGCGGGCGTCGATGCCCCACAGGACGGGGGCCCAATAGGCCACGTCGCTCATAGCCACCTCGGTGCCGGGCTTGATGACGGCGCGGTGCTGCACCGTGGAGAGGTATCCTTTCATGCCTTTCCAGGTGTCGTAGTGCAGCTCGCCGTCGAAGCGGATGTCGCTCTGCAGCGTCTCCACGTGGAAGTCGCGGGCCACAATCTCGTAGCGGCTCACGTGCACGTTGCCCTCCAGTTCTTTCACTGCGAAGCCGCTCTGCTCGCGGGTGCGGAGGTGGACGATGCGGCAGGTGATGTCGTCGTTGATTACCTTGATGTTCTTGAACTTGCCGTAGATTTTATGGAACTCCATGTGCGGAATCTGCACTCCGTAGGGGTAGACGGTCTTCCGCCGGTCGGGCAGGTCCATCTTGTAGTGCACATTCTCCAGCTCCAGGGTGCGGGCGGTGACGGTGAAGGGGCGGCTGGGGCCGGTCTTGGGCTTGGGGTGGGCGGGCTTGAAGTAGTCGATGATGTACTGTAGGTTGATCTTGGGCACGCCGGTCTCGAGGTGGTAGTAGGCGTTGCGGAGGTAGACGTGGTCCAGTTCCAGCCCGTGGTTGCGGAACGGGAAGCGGCGGAAGCCTACGCGGAGCGTCTCGCCGGTGAAGATAGTGTCGCCCGTGGGGGATACCAGCAGCACGTCGTCCAGAATCACGTGGTCGAACGGCATGGCGTGCAACGAGCCTATGCGTACCGTGCCGCCCCATTCCCGGGAGAAATAGGAACCCGCCGCCGCGCCCAGCCAGGACTGCACCAGCGAGTAGTTCACCAGCGCCACCGCCACATAAATCAGCAGCACCAGCGCCAACAGCGTGCGCGAGAGTATCTTCCACACTTTCTTCACTGCCTCCAGTAACTCCTTTTTTTTTATTTTATTATGTCCTTATGTAAAAACAGGCAAAAAAATCCTGCCGTCTGCCCGTAAGGCAGGAGAGAAAGATATGTTAAATTTTCAATTTTTTTTGGCCATTTTGAAAAAGATTTCTATTTTTGCACATCATACCGTGATTGAATCATTTTATTAACCACTTAAAACACAACAAAAAATGAAGAAAATCGTACTCGCAATCGTGGCCCTCTTCGCCATGAGCGCCGCAGTCTCGGCACAGGATGCCTTCGAGACCGGCAACGAAGCCCTCGACCTCAAGACCCTCAAGGTCGAACAACTCATCAAAGCCCTCCCCAAGGCCGACAGTCAGGTGGCCCAGGAGATTGGCGACTTCGACCTCGCCAGCCTCAAGGACGTCTCCTTCGCCACTGAGAATGGCGCCCTGGCCAACTTCGACGCTGCCGCCGGCGGCGGCAACCGCATCGTCGGTATCCTCCTCGCCATCTTCCTTGGCGACTTCGGTATCCACCACTTCTACACCGGCGACACCAAGCACGGCCTGATCCACCTCCTCTTCTGCTGGACCGGTATCCCCGGCCTCATCGGCCTCATCGAGGGCATCATCTGGATCATCGACGAGGGTTCCTACGGCAGCCCCCTCATCAACATCTAAATCCTAATCTTGCAAAATCCAAAGGGAGCAGCCCCGCACAGGGCTGCTCCCTTTCTGTTTTGAAAAGTCGGGGAAGACAGCCCTTCTGGAAAGCCGATGGTCCAAATCCGTCCATAAGGGTTCACAGTCGAAGTAAATACCTAGGGGATACCTGGGGGATACCTAGAGGATACCTGTGGAGTGCGTGGTGCGGGGTTGTGGGAGAGGGGAGGGGTGCGTTTGTGTGTAATGTGCTGTTTTATAGTGTGTAATGTCGAAAACGGGATGTTTTTCCGGGAAAACGCCCCGGTGCGGTCTCAAAAACGGCGGGATGCCCCCCGGATCCCCCCGGTATGCACCCCTTCCGGGTCTGCGGGCTGTGAAAAAAGTTTTGTTGGAACGGTGCTGATTATCAGCGGATAGTGAAAAATATAAACAAAAATGTGAAAAAATATTTGGTGGTTTTGGAAAAAGTGTGTACTTTTGCAATCGTTTTCCGCTTGGGGAGACGACAGTGCATTGAAACGGATGAGA
>JAGAYN010000039.1 GCA_017940465.1 Bacteroidales bacterium
CTCACGGCTTTCGCCCACTTGCTTACCGTGCTCTGTGCCACTCTGTACCGCGAGCTTACGGCGTGCAAAGGTACGCCTTTTTCCAGATATGACAAAACAATTTCTCTTTTCTCCTCAAAACTCCATTCGTGATACGGCTGCCTCTCCAGTCCCTTCCTGCCGTACATCCTGTACCTCTCCACCCATTCGTAGATGTAGTGGTCCCTGATGCCTAACTCCTTGGATACCTGTCTTGCACTCTTGCCCGCAAGGCATCTCCTCACTGCCCTCTCTCGCTCTTTTACACTGTGTCTTTTGCTCATAACAAAACCCCGAAAGTTTTTTGTCCAACTTTCGGGGGTCATTACACTCGGGGATGCCCTTGTTTTATTTGCGAGGTGATAGGGTCTCGGGGTTTTCCTGGGTGGCCGATGGGCCGTGTGGTGCCTATAGGGAAGCGTTTTGTGAGGCGTTGGCGATGAGTTCCAACAGCTCGGCGCCGTACTGCTCTGCCTTGGCTTTTCCGATGCCTGGCACCGCCAGCAGTTCGTGCATTCCTTTGGGTGCCAGCGAGGCGAGGGCCATGAGTGTCTTTTGGTTGAGGACGAAGTAGGCAGGTCTGCCGAGTTCTTCGGCCTTTGCTTTGCGCCAAATATGGAGTGCCTGTATCAGGTGTCCCTGTGGGGTGGTGGCGGTGGTGGCGGCGGGTTTGCGGCGTGGTGCGGCTTTGCTGTCGCGCAGCAGGTAGGAGGTCCGGGCCTTTTGCACGGTTTCCACGCTGTATCCTTCCCTGCATACCGCCTCGAGGCAGGCCAGTTTGCTCCCGAGACGTTCGGACAGTGCCTCGCCTGCCTCCTTGACTGCCTTCTGGGTCTCCTTGTTGTCTATCTCCACCTCGAGCAGTGCTGCCAGCGCAGACAGCAGGGGGTTGAGCTGTGCCTGGTAGTATGCTGCGCCCTGTCCTGCGCGTTCGTCCTGCCGCTCTTCGGTGAGACGGCCCAGTTGCAGGCGGAATTTCTCGCTCACTCCGCCCAGGTCGGCCAGGGAGGAGCACAGCGTCCGCAGCGTCTCCACCTCTTTGGGGTAGATGTTCTTGAGGCGGGAGGAGTACTGCTCCAGCAGGTGTTCGGCGTCGTGAATGAGGGCGTCCATGGAGAAGAGCTCCATCAGTTTCTCCATGCGGTAGCGCCGCTCGTGGCCTTCGGCCTCGCTGCTGGTCTGCTCGAAGGTGGGGCAGGCGGCGGTGAATCCTGCCACGGCCTGGTCGTTGAAGGTCACGTTGGCGGAGAGAGGCGTGGTGAGGGTCAGCCCCTCAAGGGTGCGGCACCGGCTGAGGGCTACGTATACCTGCCCGAATGCGAAGGCGTCGGCTGCGTCGATGCCCACGCGGTCGAACGTCAGACCCTGTGCCTTGTGGATGGTGACGGCCCAGGCTGCCCGGAGGGGATACTGAGAAAAGGTGCCCTCCACCTCCTGGCGTATCTGGCCGGTGTCGGAGTCGATATTGTAGCGGTTGTTCTCCCACAGTTCGCGGTTGGCGTGGATGGTGTCGCCGTCGTCGTCGATGACCTCCACGGTGTTGTCGCCGAAGCCGGTGACGGTGGCCAGTTTACCGTTGTAGTAGCGGTGGCCGCCGCTGGAGTCGTTCTTGAGGAACATGACCCGTTCCCCCACCTTGAGCTCCAGTGTCCGGTCGGCAGGCAGGGCGCTGTCGGGGAAGTTCCCTTTGACGATGGCCTCGAATGTGCGCTGTTCGCCTGTGAGTTCGGCCATGTGGCGCCGGTTGATGGCGTCGGCCTGGCGGTTGTGGGTGGTGAGGATGATGGCCCCTTGTGGAGGCTGCCCCAGGCGGCTGTTGAGTTGCCGCAGGGTATCCGTGTCCATGCGGTTGTCCCGCACACGGTTGAGGAGGTCCACAAAGGCGGCGTCCTGCTGGCGGTAGACGGTGGTGAGTTCGATGGTGGCGTAGTGGATGCGCTGCAGGGCCTTGCTGTTGAAGAAGAATGGCGAGGGGTAGACGCGTTCCATGTAGGGGCGTTCCCGCTCGGTCACCACGGGAGCCAGCTGGTGCACATCGCCGATCATCAGCAGTTGCACCCCTCCGAAGGGCTGTGAGTTGCGGCGGTAGCGGCGGAGGGTCATGTCTATGGCGTCCAGCAGGTCGGCGCGCACCATGGAGATTTCGTCGATGATGAGCAGATCGAGGGTGCGGATGATGTTGATTTTCTGCTTGCTGAGCGACTTGTGGCTTGCGGGCATCTGGTATTCGGTGACCAGCTCCTTGACGTCGGGCAGGTAGGGGTCGAAGGGCAGTTGGAAGAAACTGTGTATGGTGACGCCGCCGGCATTCACGGCTGCCACGCCGGTGGAGGCCACCACCACATGGCGTTTGGTGCAGTGGGTGTCGAGGTGGTGCAGGAAGGTGGTCTTTCCGGTGCCGGCCTTGCCGGTGAGGAAGAGGCTGACCGAGGTCTGCTCCACGTAGCGCCTCGCCAGTTCCAGTTGCGGGTTGTTCATGAGATCGGCCAGCGGCGGTCCAGACCGAAACTGACGGGGCTCACCTTGAGTTGCGGGGCGAACTGGAGCCGTTTCCATTCGTTGCGCCGCACCTTCTGCAGGGTGCTCTGCACTAGGCTGCGGTCGTAGCCCTCGTCGACTATCTCGTCTTCCGAGAGCGATTCGTCGAGGTGCAGGTTGAGTATCGCGTCGAGCACGGCGTAGTCGGGCAGCGAGTCGCTGTCTTTCTGCCCGGGGCGCAGTTCGGCGCTGGGGGCTTTGGTGATGCTGTTCTCGGGGATGCGCACGTGGTCGCGGTTGATCCATTCGCTCAGCTGGTAGACCTCGGTCTTGTAGAGGTCGCCGATGACGCCCAGTGCGCCGCAGGAGTCGCCGTAGAGGGTGCCGTAGCCCATGGCGGCCTCGGAGCGGTTGGTGGTGTTCAGCACCAGGGCGCCGAACTTGTTGGCGTAGGCCATGAGCAGGGTGCCACGGACGCGGGCCTGGAGGTTCTCCTCGGTGACGTCCTCGGCACGGTCGCCGAAGAGGGGTTTGAGCGCCTGGCGGAACTGGTCGAACATGGGGCGGATGGGGACGATGTCGTATGACATGCCGAGGTTGTGAGCCAGGTCTTCGGCGTCCTTCACGGAGTGGTCGGTGGAGTATTGGCTGGGCATCAGGATGCCGTGCACGTTCTCTGCCCCCAGGGCGTCCACGGCCAGCACGGCCACAAGGGCCGAGTCTATGCCGCCGCTCAGTCCCAGCACGGCGCGTTGCAGGCCGTTCTTGCGGAAGTAGTCGCGCAGACCCATGACGAGGGCCTTGTAGACCAGCTCCACGGCCTCGGGCTTCTCGTCGGCCACGGTCTCCAGCAGCTGCATGTCCACCATGCGGCAGGCCTCTTCGAAGTAGGGCAGCTGTGCCAGCACGCCGCCGGCCGCGTTCATGGCCAGCGAGCCTCCGGCGTAGAGGTAGGGGCCTTCGCCGCCGATGCGGTTCACATAGAGCAGGCTGGCGCCGAGGGCTTCCACTATCTTGGTCATGCGGTAGCGTGTGCGGTAGGGCTTCTGGTAGTCGAACACGTTGCAGCCGCAGCAGATGACCATGTCCGGCTGTTCCACGTGTCCTTTGGCCAGTTCCTTGAGGTCTTCATAGAAGCCTATGGCGAGCCGCTGGCCGTGGAAGTCAAGCACCTGCACCCCTTCCCCGCGGGTGAAGCAGCGTTGTTCGTCGGGAAGCAGGTACTTCTTCGTCACCACGGCGCGGATGGCACCGTTCTGGACGAAGACGATGGCGTTGCAGAGCCCTTTGTCCTGTATCTGCAGCGGCATGCCCACCAGGAAGGCGCGGTGCTCGGAGAGGGCCACCAGTTCCTGCAGGGCTGCCTGGGCGCGCTTCTGGATGTCGGTGTAGCCGGCGGCGGCGAACAGCGGTGCCCCGCAGAGGGTGCAGGCGGGGAACACGGTGAGCAGCGCCTCGCGCGAGGCCTGCGACTCCAGTTCGGCCTTCACCCACTCGAGGTTCTCCTCGGGGCGGCCGGTGCGTATGTCGTGTTGTACTATGTGTATGTTCATCGGTCGGTGTCTGTGGTTGGTTTTCAGTCTCTTTCTGATGTAACGTCAGGGACGGCGTTTTAGTATGTGTGCCGCTGGAAAAACCGGTGTGTGTGTGGGCTGCGGGCCTATCGGGCGCTGTCCAGCAGCGACTGCATCTCCTTGATTTCGTCGCGGTATTTGGCGGCGGACATGAAGTCCAGCTCCTTGGCGGCGGTCTGCATCTTGCGCTGGCGGTCGCGGATTTCCTTGCGGAGCTGCTCCTTGGTGAGTTTCATGAGTTCGGCCTTCTGGCTTTGGGTTTCGGCCTGGGGCGCGGTGTCGTCGGCGCGGGCCTGGGCGCCGTAGGGGGCGGGCGGCTCGGC
>JAGAYN010000001.1 GCA_017940465.1 Bacteroidales bacterium
AGGGACGCGACCACACTCAGTTGCCCTTAATCGAGTCCCCCGCGACAGCCTCGAAGAGGCATAACCTCTCGTAACACCGTACAAGCGAAGCGCAGTGCGGTGCCCAAAACACAGACCTCCCCAGCGTCCCGAAGGGACGCGACCACACTCCTCAGTGAGTGTCTCTGTTGTATTATCTATTGTTAAACCTTAAAAATCAAAATATTATGGCAAAGTTAGAGATGGGCATCCTCGGCCCCTTCCGGGGAAAAGTCGGAACAGTGGTAGGCTATGTGTGGAAAGGCCGCGCCGTGGTGCGCGGCTACCGCCGTGCGGTCCGCTACCCGAACACAGAGAACCAACGCCTTGAACGCGAGTGGTTTGTAGAGATGGTGCGCTTCGCCGCCACGGCGCGCGGAGCCCTGCTGCTGGGGCTCAAAGAAAAGGCCGCACGGTGGCAGATGACCGAGGGCAACGCCTTCGTGAAGCTGAACAAGGGCTGCTTCCGCCGTGGCGGAGCGGTTGATTACGAACACCTTGTGCTCTCCGAAGGCCCTGCGGCCCGGGTGGTCTCGAAGTCGGCCACGGTAGACGCGGACGGCGTGCTGCGCGTCGAGTATGAGCGGAACGGTGGCCAGCGGCATTCCCGCGGCGGCGACCGCGTCTACCTCTACGCCTACAACACCGTCACGCGCCAGGGCCTCCTCTCCGCCCCCGCCGAGCGGCGGCAGGGGCGGCTGGCCATGCAACTGCCCGACGGCTGGACCGCCGCCGACACCCAGGCCTGGCTCCTCGCCCTCGACTCCGACGGCCGCGCCAGCGCCTCCTCCTACGTGCCGCTGGACCTCGGAGGCGCCGCCTCCTCCACTTTCGCCACCGCACTGAACAGTCTCGAAATCAATGCAAAAGAGGATGATACATACACACTCCCCATGCTGTCGGCACAGGGAGTCCGGCTGCCGGCAGGACAGGCGCCTACTGCGCCAGACGGGAATTGCGGAAGCGGGGATCCTGGCTGACGTCGGGGCCGAACCAGAAGGGCGGCGTGAAAGCGTCGGCGGCCTGGAGGGTGGGGAACTCCACCTCTACAAGCATCAAGCCCTGGTGGGCGCCGTGGAAGATGTCGAGCTCGGCGGTGAGGCCATCCTGCAGGGGTATGCGGTAGCGCGTTTTGACTACCATGCGCCCGTCGCACTTGGCGCGCAGGTGGGCGTAGCGGTCGGCGCTGAGGGTGAACTCCTCCTCGCGGTTCTGAATGGCGGTGGAGGTGTGGCGCACCTTCTCCTTGACGGTAAACCAGAAAGCGTCGCCCGCCCTGCGGACGCGGAGGGTGGGCGATGTGCAGAGGTAGCCCTGCTCTATCTCGACATGCGGATAGGTGTCTAGAGCATCGGGCAGACTGTCTACCAGGTATTTGCGCTCGATTTCCATCAGAGCGTGGCGAGGTATGCGCCGACGTTGCGCTCGATGCGGGCGGCCACGTCGGGGCAGTCGTCGGCCTTCTGGAAGGGCTCGCCGGTGATGTGCTCGTAGAGCTCGATGTAGCGCTCGGAGATGGAGTTCACGATGTCGTCGGTCATCTCGGGCACCCGCTGGCCTTCCTTGCCTTGGAACCCATTGTCCATCAGCCATTCGCGGACGAATTCCTTGCTCAGCTGGCGCTGGTGCTCGCCGCGTGCCAGGCGCTCCTCGTAGCCGTCGGCATAGAAGTAGCGGCTGGAGTCGGGGGTGTGGATCTCGTCGATGAGGTAGATCTTGCCATCGCGCTTGCCGAACTCGTACTTGGTGTCCACCAGGATGAGCCCCTTGCGGGCGGCTATCTCGGTGCCGCGCTGGAAGAGGGCCAGCGAATAGCGCTCCAGCTGGTCGTAGTCCTCCTGCGAAACCAGTCCGGTGCGGATGATCTCCTCGCGGCTGATGTTCTCGTCGTGCCCTTCGTCAGCCTTGGTGGTGGGGGTGACGATGGGGGTGGGGAATTTCTGGTTCTCCACCATGCCTTCGGGCAGCGGCACACCGCAGAGGGTGCGAGCGCCAGCCTTGTATTCGCGCCAAGCGCTGCCGGCCAGGTAGCCACGCACAATCATCTCTACCTTGAAGCCCTCGCACTTGAGGCCCACGGTGACCATGGGGTCGGGGGTGGCGAGCTTCCAGTTGGGGAGGATGTCGGCGGTGGCATCCAGGAACTTGGCGGCTATCTGGTTGAGCACCTGGCCCTTGTAGGGGATGCCCTTGGGCAGCACCACGTCGAAGGCCGAGATGCGGTCGGAGACGACCATGGCCATATAGCGGTCGTCGATGTTGTAGACGTCGCGCACCTTGCCGACATAGAGGCTGCGCTGCTTGGGGAACGAGAATGCGGTTTTTACAATGGCGTTCATATTATTCATCTAATTGATTGGCGAAGAAAGTGAAATTGACCTTCCCATAGGCGCGGTGCTGCCAGAAATGGGGGTGGTCCTCGAACTGGAATTCGCGCGGATGCTCGAGGATGAAGATGCCGTCGTCGGTGAGCACCTCCTTGCCGAACACCAGGTCGGGCAGCGTCCCGAGTCCCTCAAGGGCGTAGGGCGGGTCGGCAAAGACGATGTCGAAACGGCGGTTGGCGCGCTTGAGCAGGTCGAACACATCGGCCCGCACCACATGCAGGTTGCGCACAGCGAGGCGCGCGGCCTCCTGCTTGATGTAGTCGGTACACTGTGCGTTGATGTCTATGGAGGTCACCTCGCGCACATCGCGGGAGATGAACTCGAAGGATATGGCGCCCGTGCCGGCGAAGAGGTCCAGGACGGCACACTCGTCGAAGTCGACATAGTTGTTCAATATATTGAACAGCCCCTCGCGCGCCATGTCGGTGGTGGGGCGTACGGGGAGGTTGGCAGGCGGATTGAGACGGCGTCCGCGGAGGGTTCCGGCGATGATTCTCATGCTTACAGTATCAAGGCGTGGCGGTAGGTGTGGAGGGTCTTGAAGGCTGGGTTGAGGTAGGAGGTGTGGGTGCCGGTGAAGAGCGAAGCCGACGGGAAGTAGGGCCGCAGGAGGGCGAACCGCTGGCGGTCCACATCGCCACAGAGCAGCAACTCGGCATCGGACGTCTCCAGACCGAAGCTCTTGATAATCTCCACCGTATGGAAGAGGGCCTCGCTGTCGGAAGTGTAGGGGATGGTGTTGCCATAGATATAGGCACCCGCGCGATAGGCGGCGAAGTCGACACAGCGCTGCCTCCAATGCGCCAGCAACACGGGATGGTCCTTGCTGCGCTGGCAGAAAGGACGCGAGGCCGTCTTGAGGTGCTGGTTGATGACCACGGCACCGGGTATGGCCACCTTGAAAGCGGTGGCCAGGGCGTCGTTGGCGGAATAGACCGAGGTGGCCTGCAGGTCATTGGAGCGTGACGCCATGATGGCGGTGGCGTCGCAGCCCACCAACTTGAGGTACTGCCTGTGTGCCGCGGGGGAATACAACTCATCCGGCACCCAGGTGCTCTGGTCGGCAAAGAGGAGTATCTCAATACCCGCGTAGCCCAACGGCCTGACACCCGCCTCGGCGAGGAACGCCTTGACGTCGGACATGACGGCGGTCATCGTGACGGCATGGCGGCCTTCCGCCTCGCCGAAGGTGAGGAGTTGGCCGGAGGCGCTCAGCTCTGAAAAAGAAAATCCATTGGCCTGAAGGCAAATGGATAGTCTCTTTTCGCTCGCTGCAACCTCGCTGTCGGTGACAATCAAAGACTTGCAACTATACGACATAGGGGTGTTATTCAAAGTTACCATCGGTGATGGCCTGGGTCATGTCGCCCACTTTCCAACCCGGATAGCGGCCGGCAACCTTGGAGACCTCGTCGATTTTATTGACCACCAGCTGGTGATCCATATCGGACAGGAGCTCGGTGAGAGGCACCTTGCACTCGAACACGGGGACAAAGAAGCCGCTCTTCTCGAGCATACCGGCCTGGAGGTCAAACTCCTGCTCCGTTCCCTTGGGATAGGGCACATAGCGGAGGTTCCTGATCTCCTCGTCGGTGAGCTGGCGCTTCTTGCCGTCGGCACCCACGATGGGGAGTTTTCCGTCCTCACGCAGCTTGGCAATGGGGTTCACCAACACCTCGACGCGGGTGATATAGCCACGCTTGACAGCCTCGTTTTCAGAGATTTCGTTAATATCCACATCGGCGGGAATCACGTCGCGGTTAATCTGCTTGGAGACCATCTTCATGCTGTCCTCGGTCATCAGGCGGTTGATCAGGGTGTCGAAACTGCCGGTGAAACTTCCGTAGGTCTGCTTGTAGGCATCCTCGAGGGTGCGGATGGCTTTGAGTTTTTCGGCGCAGGCATCGCGGCGCTTGGTGTATTCGGAGTCGAACCGCACGGGGGTCATGATGCTGTTATACAGCCAGAAAGCGAGGCCCACAATGGCCACTGCCAGGACGATTTGGATGATTGTCTTACCTTTCATATCGGGTGTTCTGTTTTTTTGTTTCTGTATAAAAATCGGATGCAAAGATACAAAAAAAATGACGAACAGGGAATGAAAAGTGAAAAATTATTTTCCCGACGGCGGTATCTCCGTATACAAGTATATAGCAATCAACCTCTTGTGGAATATTTTTTTTGCCATCGAAGGCGACGCCCACGAAAATCCGAGGGCGACGCCGGCAGGCTTCTCCCCCACCCCGCCGCGATTTTTCCGCCACCGACAGGCACCACTCGGAGAAACGGATGCAATCCCCTGGACTACATGCAGATACACTTCCGCCATCTTTTAAGAACAAAAACGGCCTGAAGGCCGTTTCGGAGAGGAACGCAACAGGCTGATTGACAGCCTGCTGGAAGCATGGTCTTCTTCCCCTCTCCTTCCCCTCGAGGTGTCCGGAAGGTATACGCCTGGGAAATGCAAAAAAGCCCCTCTGGAGGGGCTTGGGGTGTGAAGGGTGCGGCGGCGGGCTACTCGACCACGATGCGCTCGGCCGGCGCCACGGCCCGGAACTCAGGGGCGTACATGCACTGCATGGTGACCGGGCCGCTGAGGAAATGGCCGGGGTTGGTGACGTAGACCTCATATTCGAACCAGTAGCGGCCCTTCTCCAGACGGTCAATGTAGCAGCGCGTGTCGGTGTTATTGACTGTGATGTAGTACCTTAGGCCGTCGTTCCAACGCCATCCGGCCTGGGTGGAGAGGGGCTCGGTGCAGGAGGGGCGCCCGTCGGTGAGCTCGAGGTATTCCATGTGGCGGTCGCAGGTGATGTCGATGCGCACCTTTAGGCGGTCGCCCACCCGGAGCGGACCGCTGCCCACCTTGCTGTAAGTGCGCTTCAGGGTGATGCCTGACTCCGAGGCGGGGAGCTTGTCCATGTCGTCAGTGAACTGGTAGTAGACGCCGCCCCAGGCGATGCCGGAGCTCTCCTTGCGGAAGACGACGGTGTCGGAGCCATGGCGCGTAAGCACCTCGAGGTCAGCGCCGTGCCAGCGCTGCTCGCGGAAGCCTTCCAGTCCCTGCGCGGGGGCTGACATGGGGGTGCCGAAGAGGGTGAGGCTGGCGTCGGCCCCGCTTCGCGCCTCCGGTCTGGTGCCGCCCACCATCAAGGCGTCGATGGCCTTCACGGTGGCCTCGTCGTTGCCCCAATGGGTGGTCTGCTTCTGCTTGAGGAGCCACTGCTGCATCTGCCCGATGAAGGCGCTGTCCTGCGGCGCCACCTCGCTGAATGCCTGGATGAGAAGGGCTTGCGTCTCGATGGGGCGCTGGTACCAGTACCATCCCGAGCGGTTGTCGCGCCAATAGGTGCCCATCTCGTCGCTCGTGAGGGCCTTTTCCTTGAGGCGGCGTATGAGGTCGCGCGCCTGACGGGTGTCGCCTGCACGCTGGAAGATGAGCGCCAACTGGGCTTGAGTGTAGAGGTTCTCATAGTCCTTGTAGCGTTTCAACGCATTGGCGTAGTAGTACTTATAAGCTTCAGTTGAACCTTTGCTGTAGAGGGAGCGGGTGTAGAGGTAGTCGATGTTGGTCGGCTGGCAATCATAGCCCTTCTTCAAGTGGGGCTTGACCCATCGCTCATAGTAGCGCTGCTCCTCGCGGTCGATGTAGTTCAGGGCGCGGCTCTTGACCTGCTCCCCGACCCCGCGTGCGGAGGACAACTTCTTGAGAATCTGTTGAGTGATCCACACACTGCTCTCGCCGTCGGGCATCCAGCTCCATCCGCCGTCGCCGTTCTGCCGGCTGGCTATCTGGCGGCAGGCAGAGGCGATCTCGGTCTCGATGCGCTCCTTGTCGAAGTAGGCCGTCATGGCCTTGCGCTGTGCCTCCTCGTCCAGTGCGTCGCGCACCCAGGGGGTGGCCTGTAGCAGGGTCTGCTTCACGTCCTCGTTCATCTTCAGGCGCACCTCCTGCCCCTCGGCGAGCCGCCCTTGCAAGTCGGGGTCGTCCAAAAGGCGCACATGGTCCAGCACCTTGAATCCCAACGTGTTCACATAAAGTCTGTTGGCCAGGTAGAGGTTGGAGGGGTTCTCGGTCTCCTGAAGGTAGGGCATCGCCTTGACAGCCAGCCACATGGGGTTGCTCACCACCTCGGCGGCGAGCAGGTGGGGCTTGGCGGTGGCGGAGGCAGGCAGTGGGAAGTGGAAATGTTTCTCACCTTTTCCGTTGATATAGAGCGCCTTGGAGACTGTGACAGCCTGGCGGTTGCTCACCACGGCGACCTGCCCCTGCTCGCCGTCGCTCATGCCCTCGGCCTCGGCGGTGATGCGGTAGGTGGCCACATAGACGTTGCGCGGCACCTCCACGGGGAACGTCACCTGCGCAGCGTCCGTAACCGACACATGCTCAACGTGGTGGCAGAGCGTGTCGCCCGTGGCCGCGTCGGTGAGCAGCAGCCGCACCTCGACATGCCGATCCTCGTTCTGCACCCTATACTCCTCATTCACAACCACCTTGGCCATGAGCTGCAGGCTGTCGCCGTGGCGCAGGAAGCGCGGCAGGTTGGGCTGCACCATGAGGGGCTTCTGGGTGACGAGCGTCTTGTCGAGGGTGCCGATTTTGATGTCCTTGGTGATGGCCAACCCCTTGACATTCCATCGGGTGAGCAGTTCGGGCACGGTGAAGCGGTAGGTGGCCGTGCCGTCGGTGCCGGTGCGCACGTCGGCGGCGAAGAAAGCCAGCGTGTTGAGGTTGGTGCGCACCTGCACGGGTTCGGCCCCGGCGGCACCCCCGTCGGCTTGCTTGGCGGTGGCCGTTGCCATCATGGGGGCGGCGGCATCGGCCATGAACATTTCCTCTTCCACCTCCACGGCTACTTCTACTTCGGACACGGTCGCCACGTTGGCTGCCGACCGCGCGGCCGACTTGTACATGATGCGCCCCCAGCGGTTGTAGTGCGGCAGGGCCTCCATGAGGTTCCACACCGTGGGCTGGCTGCCGCGGTAATGTTCATTTCCGGGCGCTGTCAGCCAGTGGCCGGTGCCGTTGCGGAATGTGCACTGGCTGAGCACATTGCTGCCGTTGCTGCGCCAGGGGGAGAAGCCCCACGGCTGCTGGCCATAGCTGTTCAGCGCGTCGTCGTACATGGTCATCACCACCGCGCTGGCCTCCGGCTGTTCGCCGCCCGTCACCTTCAGCGTCCACTCCTCCTGCTCGCCGGGGAGCAGCTTGTCGCGGAAGGTGTGGATCTCCACCTGCAGTTTCTTGTGCGTGAACGGTACGTCAATGCGCCGGGAACAGTGCTCCACCATGCCTTCGCGCACTGCGATGAGGTCCACTTGAAAGCCGCCCAGCATCGTGCTGTCCACGGGGATGGCGATTTCCCTCAGCGCGTCGCTGACGGCGATGCGGCGGAAGTCGCGCTCACGGTCCCCGATGCGCAGCAGGTAGTAGACCTCCACCTCCCTGAACCGCGAACCGAAGCGCAGGCGGTAGGTATCCCCCACCTCCACGCTCTCCCGGCCCTCACTTACCCACAGGAGGCTCTGGCTCTGCACCTTGGAGGCATTCTGCGTGGTGACGGTGCGGTATTCCACCGCCGTGTCGGCCCCCTCGGCCGAGAGGGTGATGCGGTAGAGGCCGCTCTCCCCCCTCCATCCCCGTGAGGCCACGGACCAGCGGTCGCGGTTGTTGTAGTCGGGGTCGTAGGCATAGAGTGGGAAGGCCTTTCTGAAAGCCGCCTCGTCCATCGTGTGTGCCGCCTCGCGCTGCATGGCGGGCGGGGTCAGAAGCGGAACCGAAGGCTGGCGCAGACGCTCTATCTTGACGTCCACTTTGCCGGGAAGAGGGTTGCCGTTGATGTCTATGTGCTTCACCTTGAGGTCGTCCAGCGTAGCCGCCTCCTCGCCGCCCTCCAACGAAAGGAAAGCGCTGCGGAAGCCTACGCGGAAGGAGACGGTGGCGAGATGGCTCTCGCCATTGAGGTCGGTGACATCCACGCGGACAAAGTACTCAAACGCAGGCTTGTAAGTGAGATCCACGTTGCTGTCCGGTTCGGGAGTGAAGGCGATGTCGAAACTGCCGTCGGCAGCGGTGGTGAGTTCGCCTTCCGCCACGGTGGCGCCCTCCTCGTAGCCCCACCAGCGCCACCACCAGCGATGGAGGCGGCGGCGCTCAATACTATATTGTACGCGCGCGCCCGACATAGGCACCGCGCTGTAGCTTGACGCCACACCGCGGACGGTGCAGGGGCTGCCGAAGCGTGGTGCCGCTCCCTGCGGACTGTCGAGGGTGACCATGAACTTGGGCTGCTTGTATTCCTCCACCCGTATGTAGGTGCTGCCCAAGTGCGTCTCCCGATTACGCACCGCGAGGCGATACTGCCCGGCGATGCGGTCGGTGGGGATGGCAAAGCGCGCGCTGGCAATGCCGTAGTCGTCGGTACGCACATGGACAGTGTCGCCTACGCGCTCGTTGTTGGGATCGAAGAAGATGAAGGCGAGTTCCCTGCGGGGGAGCACCGCGGCATCGAGGCCGTCGCCCTGGTAGAGCAGCGCGGCCACCTGCACCTCCTCGCCGGGCTTGTAGATGGGGCGGTCGGTGCGGAGCTGCACACTTGAAATCGGCGCGGCATCAGCCTGGAGGGAGGGGGAATAGAAACTGGTCTGCAGGTGATAGCCGTCACGGTCGGCCTCGAGGGTGGCGCCCCAGCGTTCGTTGATGAGGTTGAAGCGGTAGCGGCCGTCGCGGTCGGTGGTGGCAGTGGCCAGCTGTTTGCCATTCCTCTTCACACGCAACTCCTGCCCCACGATGGGCTTGCCGCTGGTGCGGTCCATCAGGAGCCCCTCCTGTCCGTTCCTGATGAGCACCATGTCAGTGCAGTGCACCTCGTAGGCCATGAAGCCGTGCTTCTTAAAGTCAGCCGTGGGCGACACCAGCAAAATGTAGTGACCAGCCTTGAGGGCAGGCAGGGCAACGAGGGATTGCTCCTCGCGGTGCTCGCTGTTGCCGCGTACCGCCACATCCCACTGCTCCAACGACTTGGCGTTCAGCATCTGGCTCTTGGCCTTGTCGCTGTAGGAGAAATCCACCACATAGGGCACCACGCGCAGCCAGAGGTGGTCGGCGTTGCGGTAGGAGACGCGCTGGAGGCTCTGGTGTCCAGGGGCGACGGTGAGGAACTCCTGCTCCATCGAGATGCGCACCTGGGTAATCCTGTTGCGCAGGTTGGCGCACTGGATGGCACCGTCGCTCTTGGGAAAGAGGGCTATGGCAGTGTCGCACCAGCGCAGGGCCTCCAGATACGCCCCCTTGTCGTTGCACCGCTCGGCCATGAGGGCGTGGAACTGCGTGTAGAGCGGACTTGAGGTGCCGCGGTATTTGTCGATATAGTGCTCCAGGTCACCCCACTGGAGGGCACGGTTGGGCACACGGCTGTCGAAGTCGTAGAGGCGCAGGTCGTGCCAGATGCGTATGTCGTCGGCATCCGTGGCATGGAATGCCACCAGTTTCTTCTGCCAGTCGAGCTGCTGTTGGATGGAGAGGATGCCGCGGTCCTGCATCATGACCACCACCATGTCGTAGACCGTGGGCGTGACATTCGGTGTCTTGCCGCCGTTGGCATAGTCCTTCACCTGCTCCACGGCGGTCGCCTTGAGCAATGCCTCGTGCTCCAACGCCTGCTCGTATTCCCCGAGGAAAGCATGGCAGAGGGCCTGCTCCAGCGGGTCGAGCCCCGGCAGGAGGGCGCGGTAGCGCGCCTCGGCACTGTCGTAGGCGTCCTCCTGGTACATGGCGGCGGCCTTGGCCATGTACCACGCCGCACGGAGCCGCTCGGCACTGGATGCCGACTGCAACGACTTGGAGGCGGCCTCGTAGGCCGATTTGTAGCTACCCACCGTAAGGAGGTGGTCCACCTGCTTCCATTCGGTCTGTGCCGAAGCGGAAAATGCTATCATAAGCGACAGAAATAACGTTATCCTTTTCATATCATAAAAAAAAGGAGACGCAGGAAAGAGCGTCTCCATGAAATTAGTGATGAAACTTACTCTCCCTTGCCGGTGATGATCAATTCCGCCTTGATGCCCGAGAATCCACCCTTGTCGGTCAATGCGGCAGCGGCGGCACGCTTGATTTCGTTCTTGGTCATGCCCGACGTGGAGATGCGCTTGGCATCGATGCCGTTCTTGATAAACCAGTTCTTGAGCGACTTGGCACGGTCGAGCGACAGGAGCATGTCCGCCTCGGCATTGACGCCGTAGCTCTGCACGTATCCCTTGACCAGGAAATTGACATCGGGATGGTTGCGGAACATGGCCAGGTAGTCGTTCAGCACCGAGTCGTAGTTGCCTATCAGCGTGGCCTCGCCGTCCTCGAACGATATGTTGCGGATGGGGAACGTAGTGCCGCGCTCGGTACGTTCCATGTGGTAGAGCATGATGGTGTCGCGCAGCATGAGGTCGCGCGAGTTGAACTCGCGGTAGATGGAGAAGTAGCCATCCTTCTTGGCGTAGAGCAGGTAGCTGAATCCCGGCACAAACTTCACCTTGCCGCCGCGATAGTGCTCGTCCTTCACGATGGGCCGCTCGCCATCCTTGCCGCCGCGCTCCAGTATCATCAGGTCCACATCCACATAGCGCTTGCCCTTCTTGTCGTAGAAAAGCACCAGCGGCTCGTAGGCATTGGCATGGACCGTGACCATGATGGTGTGGCCCTGGCCGTTAGCGGTGCGGTTGTCCAGCACGATATAGTACTCCTCACCCATGCGCACAGGGATGGACTTGATGAATTTACCTGTCTGCTTCTTGGTCAGCATCTTGTCCTTGGCATCGCACACCATGCCGATGGTGGGCTTCAATTCGGGATTGGACGAGAATACAGGCAACTCCGGCTCTGCGGCAGGCTTCTGTGCCTTGGCATTGCCTTGTGCAGTCTTGCCGGTGGCGTTCTGGGCCGGCTTGGCCTTGCCCTCGGCGGCTTTGGCCTTGCTGCTCTTCATCACCTCGGCGAACATGGCGGCACTGTCCACATCCGCCAGGTGGATGGCCACAGGCTTCACCTTGTTCAGCATGACCTGATTGGAGAAATACTGCCCCGTGTTCTTGTAGACCAGGAAGTCATAGTCATCCCATTGGGCCACCTGAGCGATACCAATCTCCAGCTGCCCATTGTAGGGGATGGAGACCTTGTACCACACCGTGTTGTGCTCCCTCTCGAAGAGGTTGGGGTTTGCCTTGTCGGCCACAATCTCCTGTATGCGCCCCGCACCGTCGGGTGCCGTGGTGGGCCCATAGGGCTTGTCAATCTCCAGCGGGATGGCGAAGAGACAGTCGTTGGAGTTATAGGGCAGCTCGACGGTGGTCGGCTTGGGAGGTTCTTTCTTCGCCGTGGAGGATTTCTTCTTCGTCGTGGTGGAGGTCTTGGCCTTCGACGACTTCTTTTTCTTGGTTTGGGCCTGCGCATCAAACCCCACTCCAAAGAGGAGGGCACATGCTATCAGGGCGGTCAGTACACGTTTCATATTACAGTATTTAGGTGTATTGATAATCACTGGCAAAAATATAAAAAAAACCGGGATTTGGCAAAAATATTTTCACTCGTTCTCATAACAGGTTAGTATACAACACAATAAAATAAACCCATCGTCATCTGCAAGCCGTTTTTTTTCTGTCAGCAACGGGTGCGTTTGACCTTTTTTGGATGGAAATGAGCGGCCTACGCACAATAAAACCAGGTACCTGTCGTTAAGGGCAACAAGAAGTGTAACCCAATACAACGCACCCATGAAACAGACACTGCTTCTCATCATGCTGCTGGCGCTGGGCCTCCCGGCTTACGCCCAAAGCACTGACGGCACAACCAGCAAAGATCCGGATGCCATCTTTGTGGTGGTGGAGAAAAACCCCGAGTACCCGGGCGGCACGGAGGCCATGTATCAGTTCCTTGCAGCCAACATCCAGTACCCCAAAGACGCCAAGGCCGAGAAGAAGGAGGGGCGTGTGCTCCTCACTTTCGTTGTTGAAGCCGACGGCCGCATCACCGACATCAAAGCCCTTCACAGCCCCCACCCCTCGCTGTCCGAAGAGGCTATCCGCGTAGTGCGCCTGATGCCCAAGTGGAAGCCCGGCAAGCAACGCGGGAAGAAGGTGCGCGTACAATACAACCTCCCCATCAACTTTCAGCTCCAGTAGTCATGAAAGTAGTCATCCTCGGCACCGCCTGGCCCTACCGTGGCGGCATAGCTGCCTTTAACGAGCGTCTGGCGCGCCAGTACCAATCCAAGGGGCACGAGGTGGAGATTGTCACCTTCACCCTTCAGTATCCCAAACTTGTATTTCCTGGCAAGACGCAATACAGCGAGGAGCCGGCACCGGAAGGACTCAAGATCACGCGAAAACTGAACGCCGTGAACCCCTTCTCCTGGCTATCTACGGGGCGCCACATACGGCGCTTGAAGCCCGATTTGCTCATTGTTCCCTTTTGGCTTCCTTTCATGGCGCCGGCCCTCGGCACCGCAAGCCGCCGAGCCCGCCGCAAGGGGATGCGGCGCGTTTCCATCGTGCACAACCTCATCCCCCACGAGCATCGCCCGGGCGACCACGCCCTGTCGCGCTATTTTGTGCGGTCGGTCGACGCGTTCATCACCCTCAGCCGCTCGGTGCTCGACGAGCTGGCGCGCTTCGACCCCAAAGGAAAACGCCCGCGCGCCTACAGCCCCCATCCGCTCTATGACCACTACGGCGCCACCCTCTCGCGCAAGGAGGCTCTTGACCTCATTGGCCTGCGCGAGAGCCAGCACTACGTTCTCTTCTTTGGATTCATACGCGATTACAAGGGGCTCGATCTGCTACTTGAGGCCATGGCCGACGAGCGCATGGACACGCTGGGGGTAAAGCTTATTGTGGCGGGCGAGTTCTACGGCGACCCCAAGCCCTACCACGACCTCATTGCGCGCCTTGACCTCAGTTCGCGAGTGGTGATGCACACCGATTTCATCCCCGACCACGAGGTGAATCGCTACTTCTGTGCCGCCGACCTCGTGGCGCAGCCCTACAAGACGGCCACCCAAAGCGGGGTGAGCCAGATAGCCTATCACTTCGAGCGCCCCATGCTGGTGACCAACGTGGGCGGCCTTCCCGAGATTGTCCCTGACGGCAAGGCGGGCTTTGTCGTCGAGCCACAGCCGCAAGCCATCGCCGACGCCATCGTGCGCTACTTCAGCGAAGGCTGGCAGGAGCGCCTGTCCGAGGGGTGCCGCGAAGAGAAGAAGAAGTACCAATGGGAACGTATGACGGCGGCCATCGCCACCCTTTGACGATTCATTATGCCACCCGCACCCGCGGGTCGAGCAGGGCATAGAGCAGGTCGGTCAGCAGGTTGATGACCACCAGCAGCACGCAGATGAACAAGATGGCACCCATGACGACGGGGAAATCATAGGTGTCCAGCGCATCCACTATCACCACCCCCATCCCCTTCCAGTCGAACACATACTCCACAAACACAGCCCCCGCCAGCAGGCTGGCCAGCCATCCGCTGGCCGACGTCACGACGGGGTTCAGCGCGTTGCGCAACGCGTGGCGCATCACCACGCGTCTGTGCCGCAACCCCTTGGCCTGCGCCGTGCGGATATAGTCCTGACTCAAGGCGTCGAGCATGGCGTTTTTGGTAAGCTGCGTGAGGGTGGCCAGGGGGCGGATGCCGAGGGTCAGGGCGGGCAGGATGAGGTTCTTCAGGTCCAGGTACTGCCCTTCGCCGTAGTCGTCCACGGAATAGAGGTTGCCGAACATGCTCAATCCGGTCCATTCCGCCAGCACAAATGCGAAGAGCCACGCCACAAGGATGGCGGCAAAGAAGCTGGGAAGCGACATGCCGAGGGTGCTGAGGACGAGGGTGATGCGGTCCACCCACGTGTCCTTGTGCAGGGCCGACAGCACGCCGAGGGCGATGCCCGCGGCGAGGGCGAAGAGCATGGCCGTTACGGCCAGCAGGGCGGTCTGCGGAAAGGCCGCGCCGAGTATCTCGCTCACGCGGCGCTGGCTCTGGTACGAGCGGCGCAGATAGGGTGCCTTCAGCACCAGCGACACCGTCCCCACGCGCAGCAGGGTCGTGTGGCGGTACTTGTCGGGTGCGAGGTAGAAGAAGCTTGTGCTATCGCGATTGTGGTGAAGCGAGAGGGGCATCAGGTCGTTCAGATAGCCCAGGTACTGCACCGCTACGGGCCGGTCGCGCCCCAGGTCGCGGTTGATGACGTCCACGCTGGCCTGGTCGGCGTGCTGGCCCAGCATCATGCGCGCAGGGTCGCCCGGCAGGATGTTGAAAAGGAAGAACACCAGCGTGACCACTCCCAGCAGCACTAGGAGGCCATACAGCAGCCGTTTCCACACATAACGCAACATCCTACCGCAATCCGTGAACCACACTCTTCTTGGCCACGAAGTCCTTCAGGTAGAAGGGCTCGAAGTAGGCCGTGTCCTCCGCCTCGCCCCTGCGCAGTTTTTCCATGGCCATACCCAGCATCCCCTCGGCCGAGGGGCGGAAGGCGGCATCGAACCGCGCGTGGGGATGGCAGCCCAGCAGCGGCTCGGTCTTGCCCGCGCCGTCGCCGATGAAGGCCACCTCGCCCCGCTCCAGCCAGGGGTCGTAGAGGCCCTCCTCCACAATGTCCGCCGTCGTAGGACGCAACACCTCCAGCTCCGGCGACACCACCATGGTGTAGCACTCCATGCGGCGCGCGTCGATCATGGGGCACACAAGGCCCTGATAGCCAGGGTTTCGGCGGTAGTAGAGAGCCGCCATCGAGAGCAGCGTGGGGACCGAAAGCAGGGGGATGCCGAGGGCGTAGCAGGTGCCCTTGGCCGACGAGACGCCGATGCGGAGGCCCGTGTAACTGCCCGGTCCGGCCGAGACGCACACCGCCTCCAGACCCCGCGGCTCAAGGCTCCGCTCGCGCAGCACCTCCTCCACATAGACCTGTAGCATCGTCGAGTGGGCATTCGGCACATCGCTCTCGCGACGCGCGGTGACCTCTCCCCCCTCGGCCAGCGCCACCGAGCATACCTGCGTGGCGGTCTCAATGAGCAACAGTGCCATAGCCTAACGCATGTCAATGATTTCCACGCCGGGATGTGCCTTGGGGTCGAAGGTGAAGTCGCCGCCGGGGAGGTTGTACTTGTGGCCGCTGAAGGTGTAGATCTCGCGGCTGGAGTCGTATTTGTGCATCTCGATACGCTTGAGGGCTCCGCTCTTCTCGTCGATGAGCAGGCGCAGCTTGTGGTAGCTCTGCGCCGACCGCGGCTGCATGTCCACCACCACCGTGCCATCGTCCTCGGTGCGTATATACTTGGCCTTGAAGTTCTTCTGGTGGTTGGCCACCAATTTGGCAGGGTTCAGCAGGTCCATGTCATCGTCCCCCACCGCGCTGACGGTCACCTCGTTGGCGCCCTTGTTCCAGTGCCACACGGTCTTCCCGTCGGATATCAGCTCCTGGTCGGAGAAGGCGATGCGGTACTGGCCCTTGCTGTAGCGCACCTCGGCGGTGTGTCGGGCCGTCTCGCGCTTCTGGCTGTCCAGCACCGAGCGGGTCACCGTGCAGCGCACACGCTCCATCTTCTTGGCGGCCTTGCCGAGGGCCGACAGGGCGTTCTCGTCCAGCTGCCCCTGCGAGGCGTGGGTGATCTGCGCCGCCACCGGAAACGTCCCCGTCCCCAGCAGCGTAAACGCCAGGGCCGACAGCAGCAGCATCCTTGCGAATAGTCTCATAATCAGTGCAGTTTAACCCCTATGATGTTCATAAACTCCTCGCGCGTCTTGGGCGAGTTGAGGAAGGCGCCGGTGAAGTCGCTGGTGGTCGTCACCGAGTTCTGCTTCTGCACACCGCGCATACTCATGCACATGTGCTGCGCCTCGATCACCACCGCCACCCCCAGCGGGTTGAGGGTGGACTGGATGCAGTCCTTGATTTGCTTGGTCAAGCGCTCCTGCACCTGCAGCCGCCGCGCGTAGGCGTCCACCACCCGCGGTATCTTGCTCAGCCCCACGATGGTACCGTTCGGGATATAGGCCACGTGGGCCTTGCCGACGAAGGGCACCATGTGGTGCTCGCAGAGCGAGTAGAGCTCGATGTCCTTCACCACCACCATCTGCTTGTAGTCCTCGTGGAACATGGCGCTGCGGAGTATCTCCTCGGGGTTCTGGTCGTAGCCGCCCGTGAAGAAGAGCATGGCCTTGGCGATGCGTTCTGGGCTTTTCACAAGGCCCTCGCGCCCAGGGTCTTCACCCAAGAGGCGCAGCACCTCGCGGTAGTGTCCCGCCAGCTCCGCCACGCATGCCTCGTCGTACTGGTCTATTTTCTGGTATCCTGGTTCCATAGTCAATGTTTTAGTAGCATATAACGCGGCTTTCTTGCCCAAAGTATGTGGTACCACTAAAAAAATCATCCGCCGCAACAGACAGGAACACACGGCACGGTTGTAGTCCCCGAAGGGGACGCAGGAATATAGACAGGGGCGGAATCACGGTACAGCACAAGTCCCCGAAGGGGACGCAGGAATATAGACAGGGGCGGAGCGCAGCGGAGCCCCTGGGGGACGGCATACTCATACTCGGAACCCCGGAGGGGTGACAGGAGCGCGGCAAAATGCGGCCTCCCACCCCTCCGGGGTTCCAACCATACCATGCACCGTTACAGGGGTTACGGCCTGCGGCCTCCACCCCTGCCTGTATTCCTGTCAGCCCTCCGGGCTTCCCGCTGCCGCGCACAACACGGTGGCGATGCAAAACATGGCGGCATAAGTCCCCGCAGGGGACGCAGGAATATAGACAGGGGCGGAGCGCAGCAGAGCCCCTGGGAAACGGCACACTTATACTCGGAACCCCGGAGGGGTGACAGGAGCGCGGCAAAATGCGGCCTCCCACCCCTCCGGGGTTCCAACCATACCATGCACCGTTACAGGGGTTACGGCCTGCGGCCTCCACCCCTGCCTGTACTCCTGTCAGCCCTACGGGCTTCCGGCCGCAACCCCTGTCCGCCCCCCTGTCCCTCCTACGGGCCTCCGGCATCCGCACCCCATGCCCAACGGCATTTTCTTGAAAATTTTTCGTCAAAAATGCGAAATTTTCCCGGTTTTCTGCCGACGGCAATCCGCACATTGACAGCGGCTTGCACGCATCCTCTTCTTCCCCTCTTCTTCCTTGCGCCGGGAATGGGCCGACTTCGGACGCAATATAATCCGGCATCGGGCGTTGTATAACAGGTGGACCCCTCGGGGCGACACCGGACACTATTCACGTACAACAACCTAAAA
>JAGAYN010000040.1 GCA_017940465.1 Bacteroidales bacterium
CGCTCGCCCGCCGTGGTGTCCACCCCGAAGCCGTCGCGGGCATAGACCACCTCATACTGGTGCTCCTCCCCGTCGTCCACGAACTGAATCACCACCGAATCCCCCTCGACCCGTATCACCTCGCCCTCCTTCGGTGCCGTGCACCTCGGCCGTACAATGGGGAATGCCGAACCCCAGCGATAATGGACCCATCTACCTGAGTGATTGTTAGTAATGTATGTTTCCATATTATCTAAAGACAATCCTAACCACCATGTTTGGGAGGCAGACGTGTCGTAGCCTCCCGTGATGCCCATGTTCCAGCCATCTCCTTTCGGGGCATGGACAATGCCAATGTAAAAGGTGTCGGACACGGGAACTGGATGGTCAAAATAGAGCTCATAGCAGTTAGATTGATATTCATGGCCATCTCCTTTCCAGTACCCAAAGCGACATTCTCTGACGATAGCGTCATCAACCGAGATGGTGTCGATTGTCTCGAATGAGGCATAGGACAGTGTGATATCTGGATGTACCACATCGGGTCTTCTTTGCCCCAGACGATATAATCCTAATATATGATTTATGGAATCTACGCTTAAAGCGCTGTGCGTCAAGGCTATTCCATATATCAGACTGTGTTCTCCAGTGGATGGGGCCACATACGGCTGAAGTGCATAAGTGGCCCCAAAATAGAAGCCCCGCATAAATGTTGGACTCCATACGGATGGGTCGTAGTCAAAAACAGGAACATTGGGCTGCACATTGAACAGATACCATGGGTCGCCATAGCGGACGGTGTCCTGAGCGGAGATATTGGCTATAAAACAATAAGCCAATACGTACAATATAGTCTTTTTCATATACATGGTTTAATGTTTTAAACAAGGTATTTAAATATTATTGAGATTATTAAGGCAGATACGATTGAATGCAAACAGGGAGCCGGACCACATCGGGCGAGGTGGTTTTAAGGCCTTCGGGCGGTGTCGTATTGAGGATAATTCGCTCATTATCTATATACTTGTATAGTATAAGCGGATTGAAATCCTGCTGCAAATATACAAAACTTTTCGATTCCGGAATAAAAAAGTTGCTATCAGTTGTAAATATTTTATTAAACCACTGGAAATCAGAGTCCATACAGACCCCACAACCGAACCCCTCCAACCCGATAAACTTAAAAATTCACATTTAAAACTTCAAAATCCCACCCCTTCTCTACTCCACATTCTACACCCCCTCTCTTGAAAGGAGAGGGGGCTGGGGGGTGAGGCCCTCCGAACCCGGTAAGTATCCGGTAGGTATCCCCTAGGTATTTACTTCGACTGAGAACCGATATGACCGCTTATGGCCCACTTCGCAAAAAAGGGGCCCCATGAGGGGGCAGAGGGAGACAATGGCTATCGCTCCTGCTCGCGGTGGGTGAGGAGGACGGTGCAGTCTGGATAGGTGTCTGAAAGCCAGCGGGAAAGCTGCTCGGCACAGTAGACGGAGCGGTGCTGTCCGCCGGTGCATCCGAAGGCGACTTGGAGGTGGGTGAAGCGCCGTTCAAGGTATTTCCCCACGCTCTGCGCCACCAGCGTCTTGGCATGGTCGAGGAACTGCGCCACGGCCTCTTCGCGCCGGAGGAAGTCGATGACGGGGCGGTCCTTGCCGGTATAGGCTTTATACTCGGCGTAGCGGCCCGGGTTGGGAAGCGCGCGGCAGTCGAATATGAAGCCGCCGCCATTGCCGGAGGGGTCGTCGGGGAGGCCCTGTTTGAAGCTGAAGGAGAGCACCCGGACGGTGAGCCCCGAGGCGGTGTCCTGCGCCGAGGCGGGCGCCAGCCGCGGCGAACGGAGGGCACGCAGGAGTTCGGGCAGGGCCTCGGGCAGGGGATGGCTGTCGAGCAGTCGTCGCAGGTTGCTGAGTGCCAGCGGAATGCTTTCCTTGAAGTAGGGCTTGTTCTCGTAGAGGCCCCGGTAGCCGTAGGCGCCGAGGGTCTGCAGGATACGCACCAGGACATAGGCCCAGAAATGATTGAGCCACTGTGACTTGGCATCGCCCGAGAGGTGCCGTGCATCGAGGTAGTGGTGCAGGAGGTCGAGCCGGACGGGCTCGGGGAGGTCGCTCTTGGCGGAATAGAGGAGCGAGGCGACGTCGTACTGCGCTGCACCGCGTCGGCCTCCCTGGAAATCGATGTAGTACAGATCGCGATTCTCCGTCACCATGATGTTGCGCCCCTGGAAGTCGCGGTAGAGAAAGTAGCCGCAGTCGGCCCCGAGGAGGAAGTCGGCCAGGGTGTGGAAGTCGTCCTCGAGGAGTTGCTCATCGAAGTCTATATGGTTGAGCTTGAGGAAGAAGTACTTGAAATAGTTGAGGTCCCAGAGGATAGACTGGCGATCGAAGGCCGGCCGGGGGTAGGCCAGGGAGAAGTCGATGTCGGCTCCGGCCTGCTGGATGGCGGCGAGGTCGGTGAGTGCCTGGCGGTAGAGGGCCGCCATGTCGGCATCGAATCCCCCACCCTGCCGCCGCTTGTCGAGCAGGAGCCCGTAGAGCGAAGTGTCGCCCAGGTCCTCCTGCAGGTAGTGCGAGAGGTCGTCGCTGACGGCGTAGACTTCGGGCACAGGAATCCCCTTCGCCCTGAAATGGCAGGCGAAAGCGACGAAGGCGCGGTTCTCGCGCGGCTCGTCGCCGATGGTGCCGATGCAGCGGTGCGAGGCTCCGGAGAGGCGGTAGTAGCGTCGGCTGGAGCCATTGGCTCCCAGGGCGAGGCATTCGCCGCACGGCTCGCCCGCCCATTGCTCAAAGAGCGCTTTGAGGGTCTGCATCACTCCTCGGCGTGCTGCTCGGCGGCTTCGGCGGCGGCGCGGGCCTCGGCCTCCTGCTGCTGGCGCACCTCATCGAGCATGCGGCACTTGCCGGTGAAGACGGCGCCGGGCTCGATGGAGAGCTTGTTGATGAGGATGTCGCCCTTGACGCGGGCCGTGCTGTGGAGCGAGAGGAGCTCTTTCACAGAGAGGTTGCCATTGACGGTGCCGATGATGTTGGCGTTCTGGCAGAGGATGTTGCCATTGACGATGCCGGTGTCGCCCACCACAAGCTTGCCGTTGAGCTGAATGTTGCCTTCGAGGGTGCCGTCGAGGCGGAAGTCGCCGGAGGCGGTGATGTCGCCTTTGATGACGGTGCCGTTGATGATGCTGTTGAGGGGTGTGTTTTCTACTTCCATTGTTCTTGCCATAATTTGGGTTGTTGATTTATTGATTTTTGTTGCTTTCTTTCAAATAATACCTCCTGAAGAAGGGGATATAGGCGTTGGGGTCCTTGCGGTTGTAGAAGGTGGCGTAGTTGAGGGTGGAGATGGGGAATTCCTGGTGGTCGGAGGAGTTGAGCTGGCGGAGGGGGCTCTCGTCCTGCTGGAGGTGCTTCCAGTAGCCGAGGGCCTCGGCGGCGGACATGAAGCGGTGGATGGTGATGAGCTGGGTGGTGTCGGTGAAGAGGGTGGTGTTGATTCTGTAGCCTGAGTTGGAGTAGTACTGACTGTTGAAGGCAGCGATCTTGTACTGGAGTTCGGTGGCTTTAACGGTGCGGTCATTGACGACGATGACTACATAGTACTGCTGGTTCTCGCGGTAGCGGTAGACCTGCGACTCGGCCGGGAGCTCCGTGTCGGCTTCGTCCTCCGGGGTGCTTCGCTGCACGGACGGGGCCGGTGCAGCGACGGCGGCAAGGCGCCGCTCGTCCTGCTCGGTGATGGTCTCGTCGCTGCTGTAGGGGTTGAAGCGGCGGGCTGTGTCGCGCAGGAGGGCCAGTTGCGTCTGGGCGAGCGGCCGGATGCTGTCGGCTTCGCCGCAGCGGACGAGGATGTCCTCCAGCGTGGCGACGGCCGCCTGCCGGTTGCCGGTCTGCGCCTGGGCCAGGGCTTTCCAGTAATCGAAGCGTAGCAACTGGGGGCTTCCGGCGTAGGTCTCCCCTGCCTCGTCGGCCAGGCGGATGACCCGTGTGTAGCGGCGGGCGGCATATTGGGCGTAGAGGGTCTCGTAGTCGTCCTCTATGCGTCGGTCGCGGCGGATGATTTCCTTGTAGTACTCGTTGTCGCGGATGAGGTTGGCGAAGTCGCTGTCGGGGAAGCCCATGAGCACCATGTCGCGGTAGTAGTTGGCCTGGGGAGTGTTGCCCTGACGGTCATAGATGCGGTAGAGCATGTAGAAAGCCTGTACCACTTCGTCGTAGGAGGTGTAGTGGTCGGCCAGGCGGTGGTAGCATTCGAGGGCCCGCGGTATGTTGCCGATGCCGTCGTAGTAAATGTAGCCGGCATTGAGCAGGCAGATGGAGGTGAGCGAGTCGATGGAGTCGAGCTGTTGCTGTGTGGTGGGGAGGTCCTTGAGGTAGTAGGCCGGACTGGTAGGGTCGTTGGGGTTGCCTTTGGCCAGCGCGGCTCCGGAAGAGGAACCCTCCTGCCGCCCGTCCTGGTCGGTCTGCTGCGATTGCTCCTCGTCGGTATCCAGCATTGCCATCGAGGGCTTGTTGGAGAGGAACCACATATCCTCCAGCGCCCTCATGCCCCACCGTTGGCGGAAGGTCTCCTTGCCTTTCTGAAGGGTATTGGAATTGTAGAAGTACCAGTCGCCGGTGAGGGTGTTCTGCTGGGCTTTCGAGTCGTTGAGGAGTTCGTTGATGAGCTCACGCTCGCGGGCCTCCTCCTGCTGCCGCTTGTAGGTCTCTATCTGCCTGTTGATGAGGTTGAGGCGTTCTGCCTCGGGGAGTGCGGCGACTGCCAGGATGCTGTCGCAGCGGGTAAAGGTGCGCGTGTAGAGGGCCAGTTCGGTGAGGGTCTCGTGGCGGCGGCGGATGTGGTCGTAACGGGGATAGTCGCGGGTGATGCACTGCATGGCGGTGTCGTAGTAGAGCTGCGCCTGGTCGTAGTCCTGGAACTGGTCGTAGAGCACTTCTCCCATGCGGAGGGCCGATTGGGCGCGCTGGGCTTGGTTGACCTTGGCGAGGGCCACGGAGAGGCGGTAATTGTCGCAAGCCTTGCGCGGCTCCTTCATGCCGAGGTACATCTCGCCTTTGGCGAAGTAGATTTGGTCGCGGTACTCTTCGTTTTTCTTGTCACCAAGAAGGTCGTCGAGCTGGCGTTCGAGCTTGGCTATGTCGGAATGCTCCAGGTCGGCGCAGGAAGCCTCGCCCAACTTGGCGTTGAATTCCATGACGTAGGGTGGGCTATAGCGGAGCACCTGGTGGTAGTACTTGGCGGCCACGGCGCGGCGGTCCAGCTGACGGTAAATCTGCGCCATGAGGAATGTGAGGCGGGCTTTGGCCTGCCGGTCGGAGGTGGCGTCGATGGCTTCCCGTATATACTCGACGGCTTTCTTGTATTTGCCTTGGGGGACGGTGGCCTCCACCATGGCGATGTAGAGCTTGTCGCGCTGGGACCGCGAGAACTGCCCTTTGGCAAGCTGCTGCACCAACTGGTCAAGCATATTCTCAGCCTCGGTGTAGCGCTTCTCCTGCGTCATGCTTCGTGCCAGGAGCACGGCGCCTTCGTCTCCGGCGCGGGTGCCCTGGAACTGCGAGGTGAGGATGTTGCAGGTGTTGGCGGTGGAGGTGTAGTCGTGCTTATAGAAGGAGGCGTATGCAGTGAGGAGGTAGCATTCCTTGATGTAGGGGACGTGTTCTGTTCCGCGGACGAAGATGCTGTGTTTCTTGATGCCTTTGATGCCTTTTTCGATGGCGCGGTCCATTTCGGGATAGATGGAGCGTGCATTGTCGTCGGTGCCGAGGGGTTCGGGGGGTAGGAGCTGTGTATAGTCGTCCACCACGCTGGCATATAGCTTCTGCCGACCTTCCTTGAGGCTTTCGTTGCCGTTCCACCAGACGTTGTAATGGGTGGTGAGGTTGTGGTACTGGATGTTTTTCCACTTGGCTTTCTCGGTGGAGCAGGAGGCGAGGAGAAACAGGATAAGGAATTGAAAATTGAAAATTGAAAATAGGAATATGCGCCGCACTGCGGGTTTGCAGTACGCGCGCTTGAGCAACTGACCTATTATATTCTTTACAATTTTCAAGTTTTCAATTCACGATTTTACTATACGTTGAAGCGGAAGTGCATGATGTCGCCGTCCTGCACGACATAGTCCTTGCCCTCTACGGCAATCTTCCCGGCCTCGCGGCAGCGGGCTTCGGAGCCGAGGGCGACGTAGTCGTCGTACTTGATGACTTCGGCGCGGATGAAGCCGCGTTCGAAGTCGGAGTGGATGATGCCGGCGGTCTGTGGGGCTTTCATACCGCGTTTGAAGGTCCATGCGCGGCATTCCTTGGGGCCTGCCGTGAGGAATGTCTGGAGACCGAGGAGGCGGTAGGCAGCCTTAATGAGGCGGTTGACGCCGCTTTCCTCCAGGCCCAGGTCGTTGAGGAAGAGCTGCTTCTCCTCGTAGGTCTCGAGTTCGGCAATGTCGGCCTCGATGGCTGCGCCGAGGATGAGGACTTCGGCCTGTTCGTCCTTGACGGCATTGCGGAGGGCGTTGACGTAGGCGTTGCCGCTGACAACGGAGGCTTCGTCGACGTTGCAGACGTAGAGGACGGGCTTGGTGGTGAGGAGTGAGAGGTCGCGGGCGGCTTCCTGCTGGGCATCGTCGAGCTGGACGGTGCGTGCGCTGCGGCCGGCGAGGAGGGCTTCGCGGTAGAGGTCCATGACCTCCACCAGTTTCTTGGCCCGCGCGTCGCCACCGGCTTTGCCTTTTTTCACCTCTTTGTCGTAGCGGTTTTCGATGGTTTCGAGGTCTTTGAACTGGAGTTCAAGGTCGATTGTCTGCTTGTCGCGGACGGGGTCGACGGTGCCGTCGACGTGGGTGATGTTGTCGTTGTCGAAGCAGCGGAGGACGTGGATGATGGCGTCGCAGTTGCGTATGTCGGCGAGGAATTTGTTGCCGAGGCCCTCGCCCTTGGAGGCGCCGCGGACGAGGCCGGCGATGTCGACTATCTCCACAGTGGCGGGGACGACCGAGGCCGGACGCTCTATCTCGGCCAGCTTGGCCAGACGCTCGTCGGGCACGGTGATGATGCCGACGTTGGGCTCAATGGTGCAGAAGGGGAAGTTGGCGGCCTGCGCCTTGGCATTGGAGAGGCAGTTGAAGAGTGTCGACTTGCCGACGTTGGGCAGTCCTACGATTCCGCATTGGAGGCTCATGGTGTTTTTATATTATATCTATTGTTTTTGTTTCCGTTTCGGGTGGGACCCTGTAGGTATCCGGTAGGTATCCCCTAGGTATTTACTTCGACTGAGAACCGATATGAACGCTTATGGACCATCAGATTTCTTTCTCGATTAGATACTGGTTGCGGGTGGTGGAGTTGCGGCAGACGAGTTCGCCGATGAATCCAGCGAGGAAGAGCATGGTGCCCATGACGAGGAAGAGCATGGAGAGGTAGAACCAGACGCTGTTGGTCAGCGCGATGCGTCCGCAGAGGCGCAGCACGATGACGACGCAGAGGTCAATAAATCCCAACAGGAATGCCAGGGAGCCGACGGCGCCGAAGAAGTGCATGGGCTGCTTGCCGAATTTGGACATGAACATGATGGACATGAGGTCGAGGTAGCCGTTGATGAAGCGGTTGATGCCGAATTTGGTGACGCCGAACTCGCGCTTGCGGTGCTGGACGACTTTTTCGCCGATGCGCGAGAAGCCGGCCCACTTGGCGATGACGGGTATGTAGCGGTGCATTTCGCCGTAGACCTCGATGGATTTGACGACGTCGCGGCGGTAGGCTTTGAGGCCGCAGTTGAAGTCGTGGAGCTTGATGCCGGAGAGGAGGCGCGTGGTGCCGTTGAAGAACTTCGAGGGCAGGTTCTTGGCGAGTTTGCTGTCGTAGCGTTTCTTTTTCCATCCGGAGACGAGGTCGTAGCCCTCCTCCAGTATCATGCGGCGCATTTCGGGCACCTCGTCGGGGGAGTCCTGGAGGTCGGCGTCCATGGTGACGACGATGTCGCCCTGGGCGGCGGCGAAGCCTGTGTTGAGGGCGGCGGATTTGCCGTAGTTGCGGCGGAATTTGATGCCGCGGTAGGCGGGGTTGGCGGCGTGGAGGGCCTCGATGACCTGCCAGGAGCCGTCGTTGCTGCCGTCGTCGACCATGACGACCTCATAAGTGAGGGCGTGTTCCTGCATGACGCGGTCTATCCACTGGGCCAGGTGGGGGAGCGACTCGGCTTCGTTGTAGAGGGGTACTATGATTGAGATGTCCATTTTAAAATTAAGAGTTAAAAATTATGAACTAAGAATTTCTCATTCTTCATTTTTCATTCTTCATTCTTCATTTTTCCTTTTTCGTTTCTGAAAAGCACTGCCGCGATGAAGGCGGCGAAGGTGCCGATGAGGAGGAGTTTTACGGTGGCTACGAGGGCGACGAAGGCTGCCCAGTAGTGTATTTGGGGGTCGTCGGCCGTGGGTGTGGCGCCGGTGGTGGCGGTGGCGAAGAGGGCCGCCTGGTCGGGACGCGCCAGGCCGAGGGCCCAGAGGAAGAGGCCGTAAAGGAGGGCGGCGAGGGCGGCGGTGCCGAAGCCGAAGAGCATGAGTTCCTTGAGCGTTGCCCGTTTCTCTTCCAACGAGTTGCGATAGAAGAACGCCAGCAGGAAAAGGCCCGCGATGAGGATGCCGTCGGTGGCGTAGGATTCCGGCGCCTGGGCCGGCACGCCGAGCAGCATCCGCATCAGGATGTAGAGCATGAGCGCCACACCGAGCAAAAGCCCGCAACGGAAGTAGGCGCGGCGGTAGTTGCCATGGATGGTGGAATGGTATCGGCGGAAGGGTTTCATCGGACGTTCTTTTCCAGTGCTTGACGTATCATGGTCTTCATTTCAATGGCGCGTTTGGCTGCAGCACCCTGTTTTTCGGGGCGGTAGAGGTCGGCATAGCGCACCTGGCCGAGGGAGATTTTAGGTTTGGAGAGGCTGCCTTTGATGTCGACGCCGACTTTGGCGAGGAGGGGGTTTTTGAGGAGTTCGATATGGTAGTTGCAGGCGTTGTCGAGCGTATGCTTGCCCGAAGCGCAGAGGGAGTAGGAGCCGATGTTGAGGAGGAAGGGGAAGACTTCGATTTCTTTCTCGAAGCAGGTCATCTCGACAGAGAGGCTGTCGACACGTATCTTGTTGTCCTTTTCTTTCCAGCTTTTGAAGCGCATGAGTTTGGCTATGGAGGAGATGGAGCTGTTGTCCATGAGGACGAGGTTCTGCCCGCTGATGGCTGCGGATCCGAGGAGGGAACTGAATTTGGGCTGGTAATTGGCGAAGAGGTAGCTTTCGCCGGCGAGGTGGAAGTCGGCATTGCCGTCGAAGGCTGCGAGCATGGGGACGAGGGTGTCGATGACGGGAATCATGTCGAGGAGTTCGTCGATTTGTATGTCAAGCAGGTGGAAGTCGATGGCGGCAAATAGGTTGGAGGGTCTTGGGGAGCGGTAGAGGGCGGTGAGCTGCATCCGTGCGGCTTTGCAGACGAAACCCATCTGGTCGAGGATGACGGCACCGTCCTTGACGGTGAGGCTCCCAGCGACGTCGTTGAGGTCGTTGCCGAAGGCCACGCTGCGCTGGATGTGGGTGTGGAGGGTGAGGTCGACGTTCTTGGGGACGATGAAGGGGTTGGCGTCGGAAGGCACCTTATCCTCTTTGCGCATGGCCTCGAGGCTGTCCGGGTCGGACCCCATGCCGCTGACCATGTCCAGTATTTGGTCCACGTCGGCGTAGTTGGAGGTGAAGTTGAGGTCGGCATGGAGCATAGCCTGGTCGGAAAGCCATTCTTCGAGGTTGTCCACGGTACCATAGAGTTCGAAGTCAGAGTGGCCGAGCTTGACCTGCACTTTCTTGATATCACACTGCTTGGCGTTATAGTCCAGCGAAAGCTGTGACAAGCGGACGGCGTCCGGAAGGTCCGGCATGTAGAGGAGGGCGCTGTGGGCGTTGATGCTGGCCACTGGGTTGAACTGCTTCAAGGGGTTGGTCTGCGTGGAGTCGAGGCGAATGGAGCCTTTGAGGTTGAGTTCGTGGAGGGATACGAGCATGGAGTCGAGCGTGGCCTCGGCGTCTCCGGTCAGGACGACGAAAGAGGCTGCCAACTGGTTCTTGAGCATATTGTTCACACCCAGGCTGATATTGGGTTGTTCCACCTTGGCCTTGATGCCCTTGTGCGGCATTTCCACCAGCAGGTCGCCGGAGCGGAGGCGTGCGTCGGCCAGGGAGCCGGTGTGGCGCTTGGCAGGGAGCTGGAGGGTGAGGTCGAGGTTGGGGGTGGAGGCGCGGAGGGTGTCGTAGGTGATGTCGAGCCGCCGCAGGTTGAGGGTGCCGCTGGCCTCCATCTTCTCCAGGTTCATAGCCTGCAGCTGGCTGAGGCGGAATTTGGCGTGGAGGTCGAGGTCGGCATCGCCGCTGGCGACAGTCAGCGGGAGGCTGTCGGGGATGAGCGGGAGGAGATCTGCCAAGGGCAGCCCGCCTTTGACGGTGGCATCGACACGCATGTCGCCCAGAAGATCGTCGGCACGTCCGGAGAGGTTCAGCCTGGTGTCGCGTGTGCGGGCGGAGAGGCTCTTTACCACAGCATGGCTGATGCCTCCCTTGCCGAGGTCGAGGTGGGCGGTGAGGTCGCCGTTAATCTTATTTACCTTGTAAGGCAGCACCTGCGGCTGGTGGTAGAGCCCGTTGGCCAATGTGAGGTGTGCGTCGATGAGCGGCATGGTGCTGTCGGAGAGGGTGCCCTGGATGGTGGCCGTGAGGTCGGCCTTGCCATCGAGGTCCATACCCTTTTTCCAGGCCATGAAGGGCTGTGGCACGAGGGAAAGCAGCGGTGCCACCTGCCAGGCCCCGTCGGTGGCCACCTGGAGGTCAAGGCCCAGCGGCATGCTGTCGGCAGGCAACTGGAGGTCGCCGTCGGCGGTGAAGGTGTAGTCGTCGAGGGATATGGATGCCTCGTTGAGGGCCAGGAGCATCTTGTTGAGGTCGATGGTGAAGGGTATGTTGGCGGCCAGCAGGTCGTGTTTGGAAGCCTGCAGGGCGGGGTTGATCATGTCGGTACCGGCGGCATTGAGGGTGCCACCGTCGAGGTTGAGGGCAAGCAGGCCGGAAGCCATCTCGCTGCTGCCGTCGCCTTTGAGGGATGCCTTGAGGCCATGGAGGGTGGTGGCGAGGGTGGTACGGCCCGCACTGTCGGCCATATTGAAGGCTACCTGCCTGCCTCCGAGCGAGGCTTTGGCCTTGATGGATTCGTTTTGGAGACTGCCTTTGGCGGTAAGTTCCAAGTCGTTGAGCAGTGCTCCGAGGGTGATCCGCCCGCTGACGGTGTCGGACATGGCGAAAGCCAGACGGGGGATGCCCAGGGAGAGGTCAGCATCGGCGTCGTTCTCCTTGAGGTAGCCCTTGAGGTTGAGGTCCACTCCCTCAAGGGTGGCGTTCATGCCGTCGCGCTCGTCCAGGAGGCACGCGTTGAGATTGGAGAGTTTTACCTTCTGTATGTCAATCTCTTCCGGAAGGGAGGTGGAAGAGGATGCGGTGTCGCCGGAAGAGGGGAAGATATCGAAGTTGGTGCTGCCGTCGCGGGCGATGAAGAGATTTGCGTCGGCATCGTCGAGGAGCACCTGATGGACAATGACCTTACGCTCCTTAAGGAAAGCCTTGACATCGAGGCCGACGGTAAGGCTGCCGATGCGGGCCAGGGTGTCGCTCGGAGCGCCTTCGGTGGGGTTCACCAAGTAGACGTTGTCCACCTTGAGCCCTGCATCGGGGAAGGTGGAGAGGAGGGTGAGGTCGACGTTGTCGAAATGGCTTTCGCAGGCGATGTATTCGCCAGCCAGTTTGTTGACGATTTTGGTGAGGCGGCTGGGGGTGAACACCAGCCACAGGGCCACAGCCACCACGACTACCACCAGCCCCAGCAGCGACCCCAGCGAGATTAGTGTTATCTTCCAGCCTTTCTTCATAGGGTGTTCACTTTGCTGAATGTCATGGTGCGGTCGTATTCGTCCTTCCATTTCATGGAGGTGGAGGTGATGGAGGTGACGGTGTAGTTCTTGGGTATGCTCTGGTTACCCTGCCGGCCATGGAACACATGGCGCAGCTCATCCTGCCTGACAGACCACTCGAAGTCGCCGTTGTTCTCGTCGCCGTCGTCGAATTCGCTCTTGTCCACCTTGTTGCCGGTGCCGTCGCTGTTGTAGGTCCAGTACTTCTGCGTGCCGGTCTGTATCCATTCCCCATGGAGCTGGCCGGGCGAGACGTTGATGTGCTTTTCCTTCTCGACGCAGGAAGTGAAGAGCGGCACCAAGGCTGCCAAGAGGAGTATCATGCGCGTTTTCATGGCGTTATTGTTGGTCAAGGACATATATTTCTTTGAGGTTGCGGCCGAGCTCGTCGTAGTCGAGGCCGTAGCCGACGATGAATTCGTTGCCGATATTGCGGCCTATGTAGTCTACACGGTAGCCGCCCTGGAAGGCATCGGGTTTGAAGAAGAGGGAGCACACGCGGACACTGCGGGGATGCAGTGTCTGGACGTCGCGGAGTATGTGCCGCATGGAGAGGCCGCTGTCCACCACATCCTCCACTATCAGCACGTCGCGCCCCTCCACCTCCTTGGGGAACGGGAGGAGGCAGCGGACGGTGCCGGTGCTGGCCAGGCCGCTGTAGGAGGCGTAGCGCACGAAGTTCACCTCGCAGGGCACGGCGATATGCTTCAGCAGGTCGGAGGCGAACATGAAGGCACCTGTCAGGACAGGACAGACCACGAGGTCGAGCCCTGCGTAGTCGCGGCTCACCTCCTCCCCCAACCGGACTGCGATGGCCTGCAGTTCATCCTGGGGGATATAGGGTTTGAAGTGTCTGTCCTTAATCTTCATGGTCGGGTTCCATTATGATTCTGAAGCCATAGTATTCGTACTTGCCGGAGGGGATGTACCAGCCGCGGTCGTAGACCGTGCATGCCGAGGAGGTGCTGTTGTAGTGCCCCCCCCGCAGCACGCGGTGCTCGCCCTGGCGGGGTCCGCGGGGATTGTCCTGCGCCTCGGGGGAGTATTCGCTCATCCAGTCAAGGCACCATTCGGCCACGTTGCCGCTCATGTCGTACAGCCCCAGCTCGTTGGGCTGCAACTGTCCCACGGGATGGGTGGAGCCCTGGCTGTTCACGCAGTACCATGCGCTGGCATCCAGCCCCTTGCGGTCGGAGCCTGCGAAGGGGTTGCGGCGCGAGCGGCGGCCGCCCCGGGCCGCATATTCCCACTCCGCCTCGGTGGGCAGGCGGAAGCGGTGGCCGGTCATCTGGCTGAGCAGGAGGGCGAACTGCCGGGCTTCGTCCCACGACACGCAGTCCACCGGCAGGCTGTCGCTGCCGCTGAACTTGGAGGGGTTCCCGCCCATGACGGCGGTCCAGAGGGCCTGCGTCACCTCATGGCGGGCGATGTAGAAGCTGCCGACCGAGACCTTGTGCTCGGGACGGGCCGCCTGGAAGCTGT
This sequence comes from Bacteroidales bacterium, assembly GCA_017940465.1. Taxonomy (GTDB): domain Bacteria; phylum Bacteroidota; class Bacteroidia; order Bacteroidales; family P3; genus Colimorpha. Next base: position 13,444 of record JAGAYN010000040.1, read on the forward strand.
ATTTCACCCCCTTCGCCTGGTTGTTGCCCATGGTGAACGAACCGCCTTCGACCCACACGAGGTCGAACTGCACACCGCCAGCCAGGCGGACAGTGACCACACTGTCCGCCTCCTGCGCCCGCAACGTGAGGGCCAGGCAGAGCATGGCTATGGCAGCGGCAAGCCTCATTGCTGGCCGTGGTCTATGCTCCACTGCTCGGGATCGAGGCGCCAGGCGGCGAGGCTGTCGAGGGCGTCGGGGCGTATGTATTCGTGGCGCTGCGCCACATCCACCAGCGTGTCATAGTCGGTGATGGTGACCAGCTCGACATTCTCCTGCGCGAAGTTGTCGTCCGCCACCTTGAGCCCATAGGTGAAGATGGCAGCCATGCCCTTCACCACACAGCCCTTCTCGCGCAGCGCCTTGACGGCGATGAGCGAACTCTTGCCGGTGGAGACGAGGTCCTCAATCACCACGACCGACTGCCCGGCGTGGATCTCACCCTCAATCTGGTTGGTCAGCCCGTGGCTCTTCTGCTCCGAACGGACGTACACGAAGGGTTTGCCCAGCTCCTGGGCCACCAATGCGCCCTGGGCAATGCCGCCCGTGGCTACACCGGCGATGACATCCACGTCGCCCCACTGGTCGGACACCAGGTCGGTGAACCGTTGCCGGATGAAGGTGCGTATCTCGGGATACGACAGGGTGACCCGATTGTCGCAATAAATGGGCGATTTGCGGCCCGACGCCCATGTGAACGGGTGCTCGTTGTTGAGCTTTACCGCTTTCACTTTCAGTAAGAATTCGGCTGTCTGTGCAGCCATTTCCCGGTTTGTAATCATGGTGCAAAGATACACACTTTTTTTATAATAGTAAAACTTTTTTATAAACAACCCGGCCTCCGCCGCAGCGGAACGGGGGACCGAGAGCGCTGTGAAGGCCCTTTCCGGCCGCCTTGCAAACGGCTGGCGGATAGCGGCTTGCAGGATTCATGTTCTTCCTCTCTTCTTTATTTCTTCATCATTGCACAATAAACGGAAGCTGCCGCCGTTAGAAGTGGAAAAACAGGAGAAAAAAGCATGGCAAAATTATCGCAGGGCATCCTCGGCCCGTTTTCGGGGAAAGTGGGCACAGTGGTAGGCTACCGCTGGAAGGGACTGGAATGTGTGCGCGGCTACCGGCGCGAAATCCGCTACCCAAACACGGCAATGCAACAGACTGAGCGCGAGTGGTTTGTCTCCATGGTGCGCTTCGCTGCACGGGCTCGGCAGGCGTTGCTGCTGGGGCTGGCGGCGCAGGCCGCAGAGAGGCAGATGACGGAGGGGAACCTCTTCGTGAATCGCAACAAACACTGTTTCAGGAATGTAGACGGCATGTTGCAGACCGACTATGCCGCCCTCACCTTTGCCGTCGGCAGCGCGGCGCCGGTGGCGTTCCGTGCGCCGCAGGTGTCCGCGGACGGCGGGCTGAAGGTTGATTTCGAGAAGAATACGCAGTTCTCCAGGGCCTCACCCGAGGACCGCGTCTACCTCTATGCCTACTGCCCCGAGGCCGAAGGCGGCCTGCTCTCGGCCCCTACCGCACGCAGGACCAAGCAGTTGCGCATGGCGCTGCCCGACGCCTGGCGCGGTCGCGAGGTGCACCTGTGGGGCTTCGTGGTGGACCGCGAAGGGCGCCCCTCGCCCTCCTCCTATATCGGCTCCACGCTCCAGACGTCTCCGGAGCACCCCGCAAGCCTCGACGAGGAACGCACACCAATGGCAGTCAGCGGTTTACGCGAATCCGACAGCCTCGCCGAAGGCCACCTCGAGGCGCCGAGGCCCGACCTGCGCCCATAGCCGCTCCCCCACCCTTTCCGACCCAGCAACCGACGCCCGCAAGCGAAAAAAATTGCGGGCTGGACACTTTTTTTTTACCATTTACATAAAAAACACTATATTTGTAAACCCGTTTTTGAAATGCAAATTAACAAAAACAACACTATATGAAGAAATTAGCGATTACCTTGGCTACCCTTGCGACGCCCATTTTGGCGTTTGCAAGCGAAGCCGACCTCGAAATGCCGCAGGGATTCGCCTCCTCGCACGACGCCTCGATCCTCTACTGGGGATTCGCCATCGTGGTGCTCGGCCTGCTGTTCGGATTCTGGCAGTTCAACAATGTGCGCAAACTCAAGGCACACAAGTCGATGCTGGAGATAGGCAACGTCATCTTCAAGACATGCAGCACCTACCTCAAACAGCAGGGCAAGTTCCTCGGCCTGCTGTTTGTCTTTATCGGCGCCGCCATCGCGCTCTACTTCGGCGTGCTGAGCCAGATGAGCGTGGGGGCCGTGGTGCTGATCCTCTGCTGGACCGTCATCGGCATCCTCGGGAGCTACGGCGTGGCCTGGTTCGGCGTCCGCATGAACACCTACGCCAACGCCCGCATGGCCTTCGCCAGCCTGCGCCGCCGCCCGCTCGACCTGCTCAACATCCCGCTCCGCGCCGGCATGTCGATAGGCATCGTGCTGATATGCGTCGAACTGGTGTTGATGCTCATCATACTGCTCTTCATGCCCGAACACCTGGCGGGCGACTGCTTTATCGGCTTCGCCATCGGCGAAAGCCTGGGCGCCAGCGCATTGCGCATTGCTGGCGGTATCTTCACCAAAATCGCCGACATCGGAAGCGACCTCATGAAGGTGGTCTTCAAAATCGGCGAGGACGACCCCCGCAACCCCGGCGTCATCGCCGACTGCACCGGCGACAACGCAGGCGACAGCATCGGACCCACCGCCGACGGCTTCGAGACCTACGGTGTCACCGGCGTGGCCCTCGTGAGCTTCATCCTCCTGGCTGTCCCCGACATGGACATGCAGGTCAAACTCCTCGTCTGGATCTTCGTCATGCGCATCCTCGGCATCGTCGCCTCTGTCCTCTCCTACTATATTAATGGCGCGATAGCGCGTGCGAAATATAAAAACGCCGACGACATGAACTTCGAGAAGCCGCTCACGTCGCTCGTCTGGATCACCTCCCTGCTCTCCATCGCCGCCACCTTCGCCGCCTCCTACGCCATCCTTGGCGACCTGGGCAACAACTGGTGGCTCGCCCTCTCCATCATCATCTCCTGCGGCACCCTCGGCGCGGCACTCATCCCCGAGTTCACCAAGATCTTCACCTCCCCCACGTCGAAGCACGTGAACGAGGTGGTGAAAGCCTCCGAACAGGGCGGCGCCTCGCTCAACATACTCTCCGGCCTCGTGGCCGGCAACTTCGGCGCCTTCTGGACGGGGGTGGTCTTCTTCGTGCTGATGATCATCGCCTACCTCGCCTCCTCCGCCTTTGGCATGGGCGACATCTTCGGCACCTACCACAGCATCTTCGCCTTCGGCCTGGTAGCCTTCGGCATGCTCGGCATGGGCCCCGTGACCATCGCCGTCGACAGTTACGGCCCCGTCACCGACAACGCCCAGAGCGTCTACGAACTCTCCCTCATCGAGGACGACATCGAGAAGACCACCCGCGAGGTGGAACAGGAATTCGGCTTCAAGCCCGACTTCGAGAAGGCCAAATACTATCTGGAAGCCAACGACGGCGCCGGCAACACCTTCAAGGCCACCGCCAAGCCCGTCCTCATCGGCACCGCCGTGGTGGGCGCCACCACCATGATCTTCTCCCTCATCCTCATGATACAGAAGACCCCCGGCATCGAGCCCGCCGACATCCTCAACCTCCTCAACCCCTACTCCATACTCGGCTTCATCCTCGGCGGATGCGTCATCTACTGGTTCACCGGCGCCTCGATGCAGGCCGTCACCACCGGTGCCAACCGCGCTGTGGAGTACATCAAGGAGAACATCAACCTCGACCTCGGCTCCGCCAAGAAGGCCGACACCGCCAAGAGCCAGGAGGTGGTCAAGATCTGCACCAACTACGCCCAGAAAGGCATGATCAACATCTTCATCGCCATCTTCTGCTTCGCGCTGGCCTTCGCCTGCCTCTCCAGCCCCAAAAGCATCGGCGGCCAGAACGCCGTCTGCCTCTTCATATCCTACCTGATTTCCATCGCCGTCTTCGGCCTCTTCCAGGCCGTCTTCATGGCCAATGCCGGCGGCGCGTGGGACAACGCCAAGAAGGTGGTCGAAGTGGACATGAAAGCCAAGGGCACCGACCTGCACGACGCCTCCGTCGTGGGCGACACCGTGGGCGACCCCTTCAAGGACACCTCCTCCGTGGCCCTCAACCCCATCATCAAGTTCACCACCCTCTTCGGTGTGCTGGCCATGGAAATCGCCATCAGCAAAGGGTTCTGCACCGCCGCCCCCTGGGTGGGCGTGGTGCTGCTGGTGGTGGCGCTCTACTTCGTCTACCGCTCCTTCTACGGCATGCGCATCAAGTAGAGACCACTCCATCCGCAAGACATCCCCAACCCCCTTTCCCCGACGGCCCTCCTGGCCGCCGGGGAAATTTGTATGGGAATGCGAAATGTTAAAAAACCGACTCCGGGAAACTTTTTTGCCACGCAAAGAAAAAAATTTGTAATTTTGCACCGCAATTTATATAGATAGACTCAACATGTTTTCTTATGAAACTGAAAGGTAAAATATCGCAAATTATTGGAGCCGTGGTGGATGTAACGTTCCCCGACGGCGAACCCCTGCCTGACATCTACACCGCCCTGCGTGTGCAGCGCGCCGACGGCGCGGCGATCATCCTCGAATGCCAGCAGGACATCGGCGAGAACACCATGCGCTGCATCGCCATGGACTCCACCGACGGCCTGCAGCGCGGCATGGAGGTCCTCTCGCTCGGCGAACCTATCTCCATGCCCGTGGGCGAGGACATCAACGGCCGCCTCTTCAACGTCATCGGCGAGACCATCGACGGCATGCCCGCCCCCCAATGCGCGAAGCGCTACAGCATCCACCGCGAACCGCCCAAGTTCGAGAGCCTCTCCACATCGCAGGAGATACTCTATACAGGTATCAAGGTCATCGACCTCATCCAGCCCTTCCTCAAGGGCGGCAAAATCGGCCTCTTCGGCGGAGCCGGCGTGGGCAAGACTGTCCTTATCCAGGAGCTTATCAACAACATCGCCAAGAAATATTCCGGCATGAGCGTCTTCACCGGCGTAGGCGAGCGCACACGCGAGGGCAACGACCTGCTGCGCGAGATGATCGAGGCCGGCGTCATCAAGTACGGCGACGAATTTGTGAAGAGCATGGAAGAAGGCAGTTGGGACCTGGCGAAGATTGACAAGGCTGCACTGCGCGACTCGAAGTGCACCATGGTGTTCGGGCAGATGAACGAGACACCCGGCGCCCGCGCCCGCGTGGCCCTGGCGGGCCTGACGCTGGCCGAATACTACCGCGACGGCGACGAGAAGACCGGCGGCCGCGACATCCTGCTGTTCATCGACAATATCTTCCGTTTCACCCAGGCGGGTTCGGAGGTGAGCGCCCTGCTGGGCCGCATGCCCTCCGCCGTGGGCTACCAGCCGACTTTGGCCACCGAGATGGGCCTCATGCAGGAGCGCATCACTTCGACCAAGCGCGGTTCCATCACCTCGGTGCAGGCCGTCTACGTGCCTGCCGACGACCTGACGGACCCCGCCCCCGCCACCACCTTCGCCCACCTGGACGCGCAGACGGTGCTCTCGCGCAAGATTTCCGAGCTCGGCATCTACCCTGCCGTGGACCCGCTGGATTCCACCAGCCGCATCCTGGCCCCCGACGTGGTGGGCGACGAGCACTACCAGACAGCCCAGCGCGTGAAGCAGATGCTGCAGCGCTACAACGAGTTGCAGGACATCATCGCCATCCTCGGCATGGAGGAACTGGGCGAGCAGGACAAGCTCGTCGTCAGCCGCGCCCGCCGCGTGCAGCGCTTCCTGTCGCAGCCGTTCTTCGTGGCCGAAGCCTTCACCGGCCTGGAGGGACGCTTCGTGAACATCGAGGACACCATCAAGGGATTCAAGACCATCCTGGACGGCGAGGTGGACTACCTGCCCGAGCAGGCTTTCCTCATGGTCGGCACCATCGAGGAGGCCGTCGAGAAGGGCGAGAAAATACTTGCTGAAACGAAATGAAAGTCACAATAACCAAACCCGACGCCACGCTCTACGAGGGCCAGGCCAGGCTGGTGCAACTGCCCGGCACGGGCGGCCTGTTCGAGGTGCTCAACGGCCATGCCCCCATCATTTCCTCGCTCAAGGGCGGCACCATCCGCCTGGTGGCCGACGACGGGCAGGAGCAGCGCTTCGACATCCGCGGCGGCGTGGCCAAGGGGCAGCAGAACGACCTGCTCATCCTAGTACAATGACCCTCGGCAACGCCCTGCTCGACGGGCAGGCCGTCGACATCACCCTCCGCGACGGCCTCATTGCAGACGTCGCCCCCCATGGCCCGTGTGCGCCGGACATCGATGCGCACGGGCTTTCCGTATACCCCGGCCTGCGCAACATGCACTGCCACGCCCCCATGGTCCTCTTCCGCGGCCTGGGCGACGACCAGCCGCTGGACCGCTGGCTGAACGACTACATCTGGCCCGCCGAGCGGGAACTGACCGACCGGCGCGTCTACGAGGGCACCCTCCAGGCCTGCCGCGAAATGCTGGCCGGCGGCATCACCTTCTTCAACGACATGTACTTCCGCCTCCCCGCCATGGCCCGTGCCGTGGAGGAGAGCGGCATCCGCGCCCGCCTGGGGCTCAACGTCTTCGGCGACGCCGACGAGCTGGACGACCCCGCCATCCGCGCCCTCCTCGGTCAGTCCTCGGCCAACGTAGCCTACAGCATCGCCCCCCATTCCGTCTATACCGTCAGCGAACGCGGCCTCCTGCGCAGCGCCGAAGCCTGCCGCGACCTGGGGCTGCCCATGCACATCCACATGAGCGAGACCCTGAAGGAGGTGGACGACTGCCTGCGCCTGCACGGCTGCCGCCCCTGGGAGCTGCTGGAACGGATCGGGATACTGGACATGCTGGGTTCCAATATCATAGCAGCCCACTGCCTGCACCTCTCCGACCGCGAAGTGGAACTCATCGGCCGCCACGGCATCACCTGCGTCCACTGCCCCAACAGCAACCTCAAACTCGGCTCGGGCTACCGCTTCCCCCTGCTGGAACTGCTGCAGGCCGGCGCGAAGGTGGCACTCGGCACCGACGGGGCCGCCAGCAGCAACAACCTGGACCTGCTTGAGGCCATGAAAACCAGCGCCTTGCTGCAGAAAGGGTGGCGCGGCGACCCCACCGTCGTCCCCGCCGGCCAGGCCCTCGCCATTGCCACCCAGGACCACACCATAGCCCCCGGCCAGCCCGCCGACCTCTTCCTGGCGCCCGCCCGCAGCACCTCGGACCTCGTCTACGCCACCCACGGCGAAAGTGTGGCCCTCACCCTGGTCGGCGGCCGCGTCGTCCACAGCCGCCTATAGTCCACCATCCGTTCCGCCCCCCAAGGCAGCCCCCTCCCGAGGGGCTTTTTCTGTATCCCCCAGGAGGATACTATTCAAAGACGGAGAGGAGAAGAAGAGGGGAAGAAGAGGATACCTGTAACACACTGGAATCCAGCCTACTGCATCCGGCCCAAAAACGGCCTTTTTCCCAGAACGGGGCAAAAAAGACACTCGGTGTCAGCAGCGGTCCTATACCGCTGTGGGTCAGCGAATTGAAAGAAAATAGCGTCCGAATGGCCAAAAAGTCGTATCTTTGCAATCCGAAACCGCCCCACATACCTGCCGGAAATGACCCCAGAGACCTCCACACTGCTCAGCTGCAGCCTCGACATGAGGAAAGAATACTGCGCCAAGATAATCCGCATCGGCGACCTATTCCCCATCGAGGACGCCGACCGATTGGAGCGCACCAATCTGGACGGCCACAGCGTTGTGGTGGAGAAGGGGCGCTACCACCCCGGCGAAGCGGTCATCTACTGCACGCACGAAAGCCAGATCAACCGTAACTTCCTGGCAGCCAACAATCAATTCTCCTTCTCGGAACGCCGTCTGAACGCCAACCATGCCGAGGTGGCGGCCCTGATTGCAGAGGGACGGGACGAGGAGGCGCGCCGCCTGACAGGCCACTTCAACCGCCAGGGCCGTGTGCGGATGGTGCGCTTCCGCGGATGCCCCAGCTACGGCTGCGTCCTCAAGGCCGAACAGCTGGCGCGGTGGAATCCCCGGCTGGAGGGTCTCTGCCTGGAGGACTACCTCACGGTGGACGAGGAGGGCCGCGAACATCCCTTCCGGTTCGACACCGTGGACGGCAAGATATTCATCCAGGCCTACTACCCACGTTTCTCCCGGAAACTGAACAAGAACGCCAGCAGACACAACCGGCGCCTGGCACGCTTCGACCGGCTGGAGCCCGGGCAGTTCCTCTACCACTACGAGACCGACACCCTGAACGGCAACATCTGGCGCCTGAAGCCTGACACCACCGTCGCCATCAGCCTCAAGATGCACGGCACCTCGGTATGTCTGGCCCATGTGCTGACCCGCACACCGGTACGGCTCACCGTGGCGGACCGCATGACCAACCGCCGCATCCTGCGCCGGATGGACTCCCTCCGCCGGGAGGCGACGCGCTTCCCCTGGCAGCGGAAGCAACAGGAATGCGAGCTGGAACGCCTGGAGCACTGCTTGATACAGCCCTACAGGCTCTGCTACGGCCCCGTGTGGTCCAGCCGCAGCACCATTAAGAACCGCTACATCAACACCTCGGTGAGCAACGGATTCTACGAGGTGGACCTCTGGAGCCAGTACGGCGAACTGCTACATCCCTTCCTCGACCCCGGCATGACGCTCTACGGCGAAATCTGCGGCTACCTCACCCAGCTAGACCGCATGATCATGAAGAACTACGACTACGGTTGCCAACGCGGCGAGAACTTCCTCATGCCCTACCGCATCACCCACACGGCACCGGACGGGACGAAGACCGAATGGAGTGTGATGCAGGTGCACGACTGGACGCAGCGCCTCATCGAACGCCAGCCCGAACTGGCGGCCTGCCTCCGCCCCATCCACATCCTCTATCACGGCACCCTGCGGGACCTCTACCCATCGCTCGACACGAAGCACTTCTGGAGCGAGAGCCTGCTGGAAGCCCTCAAGGCCGACACCGAGCATTTCGGCATGGAACAGGACGAGCCCCTCTGTCGCCACCGTGTGCCACGCGAAGGCATCTGCATCCGCATCGACGGCGATCCCGAGCCGCAATGCTTCAAGCTCAAGACCACGGCCTTCTTCAACCGCGAGACCAAGCTCATCGACGAGGGGAAGATGGACTACGAGATGGAGGTGCAACTCAACGCAGAGCCATGATTTTCCCGACATGAAGAGAAGGTACATACTGCTGACAATCATCGCATTAACCCTCGTCTCCTGCGGCGGGCACCGCCACGGGGACAAGATGATATTCCGCTACAACGAGAGCGCCGGCATCGCCACCCTCGACCCGGCCTTCGCCAAGGACCAGAGCATCATCTGGCCCTGCCGCCAGCTCTACAACGGGCTCATTGAACTGGACTCCGCCCTGCAGGTGCAGCCCTCCATCGCCAAGCGGTGGGACATCAGCCCGGACGGGTGCACCTACACCTTCACCCTCCGGAACGACGTGCGGTTCCACAAGTCGCCCCTCTTCCGCACCCCCGACAGCAGCCGCTGCGTGGTGGCCAACGACTTCCGCTACAGCTTCCGCCGCATTACCGACCACGCCGTGGCATCGCCCGGGGCATGGATTTTCAACGACCTGGAGGACATCCAGGCTCCCGACGACACCACCCTCGTCCTCCGCCTGCGCCGCCCCTTCGCCCCGTTCCTGCCCATGCTGGGCATGGCCTACTGCTCTGTGGTGCCGCGCGAGGTGGTGGAGCACTACGGCAAGGACTTCCGCCGAAATCCCTGTGGCACAGGTCCCTTCCAGTTCCAGTACTGGAAGGAGGGTGTGAAACTGGTGCTGCGGAAGAACCCCTGCTATTTCGAGCGCGACACGCTGGGCGCCCCCCTGCCCTACCTCGACGCCGTGGCCGTCACCTTCATCGCCGACCGGCAGACCGCCTTCCTCGAGTTCATCAAGGGAAACCTCGACTTCCTCAACTCGGTCGACCCCGCCTACAAGGACCTCCTGCTCACGCCGCAGGGCGAGCTGCAGCCGCAACACGAGCACCGCATCCTGATGCGCACCTCGCCCTACCTCAACACCGAATACCTTGGTTTCCAGATGGAAAACCACAACACGCCACTCCGTGACCCACGCCTGCGCCTGGCCATCAACCACGGATTCGACCGCCACAAAATGATCCGCTACCTGCGCAACAACATCGGCACTCCGGCCACTGGCGGCATCATCCCCGCCGGCCTACCCGGACACAATCCGCAGGCGGGCTTCGACTACGACCCCGACCGCACACGCCAACTGCTGGCCGAGGCCGGCTACCCGGGCGGACAGGGCTTCCCGCCACTCACGCTCTCCACCACGGCCTCCTACCTCGACCTCTGCAAATACATCCAGCAACAACTGGCCCTGCTCGGCATGGACATCCGGATCGACGTCAATCCTCCGGCCGCGCTGCGCAGCCAGATTGCGGAGGGCAAAATCGACTGGTTCCGAGGGTCGTGGGTGGCCGATTACCCCGACGCCGAGAACTACCTCTCCATCCTCTACGGCCCCAACCGCGCCCCCGCCGGGCCCAACTACACCCGCTTCTCCGACCCCGCCGTGGACCGTCTCTACCAGCAGGCGCGGCAGACCAGCGACCCGGCGCAACGCGCACGGCTCTACCGCTCCATCGACAGCCTGGCCATGCTCCAGGCGCCCGTCGTGCCGCTCTACTACGACCAGATTGTCCACCTCACCCACCGCAACGTCAGCGGCCTGTGCACCAACGCCATGAACACACTCGACCTGCGGCACCTCCGCATCGCGCCAGCCGAGAGTCGATAGGCCAGGCACCCTCGTTTTCAAATTGTTTGTCAGTCGCCCTGCATCCTCCTCCGGATGCAGGGCGACGCCTCTTTCATTCCACCCCCTCCCCAGCCGCTTCCCAGGGAGCAGGCACGAGGGGTGCCGGAGGATACTTTGAAGGTAAAAAGGTGAGCAAAACCTATAACATATTATACACTGATTATCAGTAAAATAAAAACGGCCCAAACTGGGCCGTTTTTCATTTTTCACATCACTTTTTTCCACCTTTTATTCGGGCGAATAGGCTAACGTCAGGATGTCGTCCACGATGGGGTCGGGGTCGTGCTGCGGCACCTCTGCGGCGGAGGCTCCGATGAGCAGCGCGCGGGCGGTGTCGAGGGCCGCGAGGTCGAGGGCGTCGGAGGCAAGCTGCACCTCTCGGATGGTGCCGTCGTCCACCTTCAGCGCCAGCTCCACCCCGCCCCAGTCGAACTGGCCACTGCGCTGTGCGGTGAAGGTGCGCCAGGAGCCGTACTTCCACTGTGGCGACGCGAACTCCGCGAAGCGCTCCTGCACGTCAGGGCGCTCTGTGACGCTTCCGAAGTCGAGGAGCGTGGCCTTCGCGCCGTATTCCTGCTCGAAGGCCTCGACGAGGCGCGGGGCGATGGTGTCAGGCGTGATGTCGGGGTTGAGGTCGGCCAGGTTCACAACGCGGCTCTGCACCGAACTGACGCCGTGCTTCATCAGCTTGGCGGGCTTGGGTTTGAGGTAGCGTTGCAGGTCGTCCATGTTGCCGCGGATGAGGATGGTGCCGTGGTGGAGGTCCTGGTATTTTGCCTTGCTGAATGCGTTGCCGCTGAATTTGCGCCCATCGGCCAGCACATCGTTGCGGCCGCTGAGTTCGGTGCGGATGCCGAAGGTCTCGACGGCCCGCTGGAGAACCGAGAACTGCCGGCGGAGGTCGTAGAGGGATTTGGGGACGATGAAGGAGAAGTTGAGGTTGCCGTCGTCGTGGTAGACGGCTCCGCCGCCGGTGCGTCGGCGCATGAGGTAGCCGCCGTCGGCTTCGAGTGCCTCCACATTGCACTCGCTGAAGGGGTTCTGATTCATTCCGATAACCACCGTGCGACGGTTCTTCCACAGGTAGAGCGTCACTGTGTCCCTTTCGGGCAACGAAAGCAGATGGTTTTCAACCGCTACGTTGAGGTAGGGGTTGGTCTGGTTGGATACAATGTATTGCAGCATCTGTTATAATTTGAAACTCAATGTAAAGAAGTTGGGTGCCTGCGAAAGGTGATAGTTGCGGCGGGCATAGGCGAAGTCGAAGCGGCGGGTGTGGATGCCGATGCCGAAGGAGAAGCCGCTGAGGTTGAAGGCGTCCACGCCGCGCATCTCGCGGCTGCGGCGGTGGTTATAGCCCACACGGGCGAAGAGGGCCTTGCCGATGTTGAGCTCAAGGCCGATCTGTGTGTGGCGCATGAGGTTGTCAAGCGTTCCCTCGAACCAACTCTCCTTGGAGACCTCCCCCGTGAAGGGGTCGGTGGTGGTGGCGGGGTAGCGAGGATCCTCATAGCGTAAATCCCATCGTTGCAGTTCGTTAAGACCGAAGAAGAGGCGGAACGGGGCCTTGGAAAGCTTATACGATGCCTCGGCCGACAGTTCAAATGGCAAGGTCTCTCCCGTGCCGTCGAAGGTGGATATCTGCGCGCCGATGTTGCGTGCCGCCAGGGTAGCGGCAAAGCCCTTCGGGAGGTCCATGTAGCTCAGCATGAGGTCGAACGAGAGGGCAAAAGCCTTGTAGTGCTCGTATTGCGAAAGCACCGGCGTCATCATGGCGCCGAAGTTCAGGTGCCTGCCTGTGCCAAGGCCGCGGCCTATGGGGATGCTGTAGCCCACGCTCAAAGCATAGTCGGCGGCGTGGAAGGTCCCAGTGCTGACTTCCTCCTCGTCGTAGCCCGCGAAAGAGCCATAGTTATTGAAGCGGAAGGCAAAGAGCATGGGCGAGAGGCGGCCGGAGAAGTCGGTGGAATAGGCCAGCGCACCCATGGCGCCGCCATCGAAGAGCGACGTGTAGGTCAGCGAGGCCCGTCGGCCTCCGTGGAAGTATTTCTCGGCGTCACTGTCCCACAGGCACAGCAACGAGGGGTTGTCCATTGCCTCCGTGATGTCGCCCTCGGGCAGCACCAGATAGTCAAACCCCAAGCCCGCCGCGCGGGCACCGCTGCCAAGGTCGAGGAACGTCAAGGTGTTCATGCCTGCAATCTGGGCATGTACGGGGGCGGAAAGGAAGAATGGCGAATGAAGAAGGAGGCTGACGCATAGCCATCGCGCCAGCCTGTTCTTCCTTCTTGATTCCTTGCCCTTCATTTACTTCTTGTTGCGTTCGTGGCGCATGAGGTGGCTGGGCTCGAGGGCCATGCGGTCGGTCTCCAGCAGGGAGGCCACGCCTTCGTCGATGCGCTTCTTGGACTGACAGGCTTCGCAGTGGCAGTCCTCCTCGTAGTGGCGCGGTTCGGTATAGGTGGTGATTACGCCCTCGAAGTTGCGCAGGATGACCTTGTCTGGACTCTGCGAGATGACATACTGGGGCATCACAGGGGTCTTTCCACCGCCGCCGGGGGCATCCACCACGAAGGTCGGTACGGCATAGCCGGAGGTGTGTCCGCGCAGGTTCTCGATAATCTCGATACCCTTGCTGACAGGGGTGCGGAAATGCTCGAGGCCCATCGAGAGGTCGCACTGGTAGATATAGTACGGGCGGACGCGATTGCGCACAAGCTGGTGCATGAGGTTCTTCATCACATGTACACAATCATTCACACCGCGCAGCAACACGGTCTGGTTACCCAGGGGGATACCTGCATTGGCCAGTCGTGCCAAGGCCTGCTCCGCCTCGGGGGTGAACTCGTTGGGGTGATTGAAATGGGTATTGAGCCAAATGGGATGGTACTTCTTCAGCATCTCACACAACTCGGGGGTGATGCGCTGCGGGCAGACAACGGGGGTGCGGCTGCCGATACGCACTATCTCCACATGAGGTATCTGGCGGAGACGCGAGATGATATACTCAAGCTTCTGGTCGGATACCATCAAGGCATCACCACCGGACAGGAGCACGTCGCGCACCTGCGGGGTACGCTCAATGTACTCGAGGCACTTCTCTATGCGCTGGCTTGGGCTTTCGTCGTCCTTCTGACCTGCAAAGCGACGGCGGGTGCAATGGCGGCAATACATGGAGCACATGTCGGTGATGAGGAAGAGCACGCGGTCCGGATAGCGGTGGGTAAGGCCGGGTGCGGGCGAGTCCTCGTCCTCGTGCAGGGGGTCGTTGAGGTCGGCCGGGGCAATATTGCACTCGGGACCTGCAGGGATAGCCTGGCGACGGATGGGGTCGTAGGGGTCGTTCGGATCAATGAGGCTCAAGTAATAGGGCGTGATTGCCATACGGAACTTGGCCAGTGCCTGCCTGATTCCTTCTGCCTCTTCAGGGGCGAACTGGAAGTACTTGCTGAGTTCCTCATAGGTCTCGATGCGGTTCTTCACCTGCCATTTCCAGTCGTTCCACTCGGTGTCGCTGACGTTGGGGAACAACTCTTTTCTGCGGTTTACTTTCATATTATAATATAGGATTAATATTTGTTATGCATACAGTTCTTCAAACAGGCGGCGTATGGGTTCGCTTTCGCGGAGGATGTTGAGCGTCAGCTCGGCATGCCCACGGGCGTAGCCGTTGCCCACAATGAGGCTGATGTCCTTCCCCACCCCCTCGGCGCCCAGGGCGGCGCGGGTGAACGAGGTGGCCATCGAGAAGAAATAGACGCACCCCTGCCCCTTGGTGATGAGGATGGAGGTCATCTCGGTGTTGGGGACATTGACGTTGTTGATGGTCACGTCGGTGCCACGCCCGCCGGTAATGGCCATCACCTTGTTGTATACGTCCATGACATTGGTGGCGTCGGCGATGACTACATCGGTGGCCAGGCCGAGGTCCTTGATGCGTTGGGCATTCTTCTCGCTGTATTCCACCACGATGACCTTGCCGTAAGGGCCTACGTTCTTCATGGCCTGGTAGCAGCACAGGATGCCGCTCTTGCCGCCACCGCCGATGAGGCAGACGATATCGCCCTCGGTGACGAGGCGGTCCACCTGGGCAGGCGCACCGGCCACATCCAGGGCCGCCAACGCAAGCCTTTCGGGCAAATCCGGCGGCAGGACGGCGAACAGACCGCTCTCGAAGAGGATGGCCTGCGCATCGACATCCACCTGGTCATGCTGCGGGTCGAGATGCTTTATCTGTTTAATCTTCAACGGCGTGAGGCTCAGCGACACCAGCGTGGCCACCTTGTCCCCCACCTTTACCTTGGTGTTGCTGTGGAACTTGGGACCTATCTCCTTCACCGTGCCGATGAGCATGCCGCCACTGCCGGTAACGGGGTTCTGCATCTTGCCACGCTCGTCCACAATGCTCATGATCATCTTCTTCATCTGCTCGGCATCGTCGCTGCATGCGTGGCGGATCTGCGTGTAGGAGGCCGAGTCGATGTTGAGCGTGCTGACGTCGATGAGCAGCTCGTTGTCGTAGATTTCCATCGTATTGTCCAGCTTCTGCGCCGGCTGCGGGAGGGTGCCCAGAGGCTCCACAACGCGATGTGTGCCGTATCTGTTGCCGTTGTTTCTCATAATGGAACCTGCCGGAGGGCCTCCCCTGCCGGCAGGTTGTGGCCTATGCCTTAGGCATAGAGTTCTTCAAAGATCTTACGCAGTTCGGGGCTTTCGCGGAGCTCCTGGAGGGTGAACTCGGCATGGCCCTTGGTGTAGCCGTTGCCCATGATCATGTTCACGTCGCTTCCGATGCCCTCGGCGCCGAGGCTGGCCTTGGTGAACGAGGTGGCCATGGAGAAGAAGTAGACGATGCCGTCGTCCTTCGTAATCATGACGGCGGTCATCTCCTGGTCGGGCACATTGACGCAGTTGATGGTCACGTCGGCCATCTTCCCGTCGGTGAGGCGCTCGATGAGCTCATACACCTGCACCGGGGTCATGCCGGCGGCGCTTTCCACGATGTCGCAGAAGCCGAGGTCCTTGATACGCTGGGTGGACTTGGGGCTGTTGGCGATGCCGATCACCTTGCCGGTGACGCCGACGCGCTTCTTGGCCTCGTAGCAGCAGAGCATGCCGCTCTTGCCGCCGGCACCGAGGATGACCACCGTCTGGCCATACTGGCAGAGCTTGGCCGTCTGGGCGGGGGCGCCGGCCACGTCGAGGGCGCTCAGCGCGAGCTTCTCGGGCATGTCGGTAGGAATCTTGGCATAGATGCCGCTCTCGAAGAGGATGGCCTTGCCCTTGATGTCCACCTGGTCCACATCGGGACGGATCTCGAGGATCTCGTCGATGCGCAGCGGGGTGAGCGAGAGGGAGACGAGGGTGGCGATGCGGTCGCCCTCCTTGAGGTCGATCTTGCCCTTGAGGGCGTCGCCGATCTTCTCCACCTTGCCCAGCAGCATGCCACCCGATCCGGTGCGGCGGTTGCGGTGCTTGCCTTGCAGCTCCACGTTCAGGAGCATCTCCTTCTTCACCTCTTCCATGATCTTCTCCTCCGAGGCGCCGGCGCCGGCCTGCTCCTTGGCGTAGTTGTGGATGTCGGTGAACGACGCGCTGTCGATGTTCAGCGTCTGCACATCGATCAGGATCTCATTGTCCCAAATCTCGTCCATGTTGTTGTCGAGCTTGTTGGCGGGCTGCGGAAGAACTCCCTTGGGCTCGATGACGCGGTGGGTACCGTACTTGTTGCCTTTTTTCTGCATTTTTGTCTGTTATTTTATTGGTTTTAAGATAATTTTATTTTTACCCTCTCAAGGTATGAGGATACAAAGATACGACTTTTTTCTGAATCCCCAACAATTTTTCTTCCTGGGCGAAATATTTTTCCCTACCGGACCGCCTGCACCCTCCGACATTTTTTTTGAAAAACTCCCGCCCTCCGCCACGAACCCAACTGCCTGTCTCCCAGCACCATCCAAGTTATAGGTTTTGCTCCTCTTCATATCTTCCTGGTGATTGCATGCAATATAATCGGCATCCCAGCGTTATGCTGTTACATTTATGGCAATAATCGAACAGGGCATCCTTGGCGGCTTCAGCGGCCGCGTAGGCACCGTGGTGGGCTATCACCGGCACGGGGCCTGGTTCGTCCGTGCCTACCAGCCGCATATAAACGACCGCAAATCAGCGGCCCAGCTGGAGCAACGCTCCCGTTTCAAGGCGATGATCCAGTTTGCCTCGCCAGCCACGCCCCTGCTCCGCATCGGCCTCCGCCAGATGGCTGACCGCGAGGGGATTACCGAAGGCAACGTCTTCCTCAAAATCAACAAAGCCTGCTTTCAAAATCTGAATAATCAGAATAATCCGATTACTCCGAATCCGATTACTCCGACTACTCCGATTAATCAGATTACCCCGACAATCCTCTACCCCTCCCTCCAGTTCTCCCGTGGTCCGCTGGCGGCTCCGCGCGCGTTGGAATACAGCCTCGCGGGCGCCCTCTGCACCGTCCGCTGGCAGCGCAGCGGCGGCTCCCTGACGGACACCCTACACATCTACGCCTACTGCCCCGCCACGGGGACGGGGATATGCCTCACCGCCCGGCGCTCCCAAGGCCGCCTGCGGGCGCTCCTGCCGGAGGGCTTCGCTGGGCAGGAACTGCACGTGTGGGCCTTCGTGCAAGGGCGCGGCGGCGCCGTGTCGGGAACGGAGTATGTACGTGAAGACGAGAGCGATAGCACACATTCTGACGCGGAGGGCTGCACCCCACTCCCCGACCTTAGCTGGGAAGCAAAAGAGAGGGTGCCCACAAGGTTCCTATCGGCGACTTTGGGGACACCCTCCTCTTCTCAAATACATAATCTACAGAGTGATAGATTATGTTCAAACTTGTTTAATTTGCATCGCACACCAGCCGCACCGAAAAACCCATGTGGCGGCTATAGTTTCTTATTGCAATCTCGGCCATAGACCCTTCGTCGAAATGAAGGGCGTAAGTGTTGCCACCATTGTTGCCAACAAATGTGGATGACCAATAGTAGCCCGTTTCATAGCTGTAGTAGTAGTTTGATCCATTGAGACGCATACCAGGACCCGACAGCAGGACCGCACCTGCCGCCTCCATGTCGGCCCATTGCTCTGCGGTATAGGTGTTTTTTGTATAATAATCGTTGTAGGTAACACCCGGGTTGAACGATGGGCAGGAGACAGGGTTCTCCCACTTGTCGGGCAGAAGCACAAGACCCGGCCCTTTGCCACTAACCCTGGCAAGGCCAGCCTTTCCGTCACGCTGGATGAGGTAGCGCCACTCGTTTGCAGTCAGTGTGCGCCACAGGCCAGCCTGCCCGCCGCCGTTGCTGATGGCGTTATGGACCCCCCAGTCATAGTGCGAGTACTCGCCGCTGGTACCAAGGTCAAAGTCGGACGTGATCTCATAGGCGTTGAGGTTGGGCCCTGGCTGTGGCCGGTCGGCATGATAGTAGTCGTCGGTGGCTATCGTCCCATAACTGTATGGGTAATCGCATTCTACATCAGTGCCATAGCCACTGGTTCCGAAATAGAAGAGGTCTATCCAACCGCTATAGGTAGGGGAAAGTTGGCTATTGTCGCCATCGGCTACATTACCGCGATTAATGCCATCACCAGTAGTGCTACTACCGCAGTAGTCATACTGGTTGGTGGCGAAGCGCCAGGTGCCGGTAGAGGGTTGGTACTGGAGGTTGCCCTGCGAGAAATAGACGGCCTTGGTGGGGCTGACGGAGAAGGTGCCGGGCGAGGCTACATACTGGCTGGTGGGGTCGAGGCGGATGCGGGCGGTGAGCATGACATTGCGCCCGAGAGCGACAGAGGATGTCTTGTGGGAGAAGGTGTAGCTGAACTCGTCGACCAGCGTGCCCTGCTGCGCGGGGGCGCTGCCCTTGACGGTGATGCTCAGTTCGGCCGCGCCGATGGGGCGTATGGGCACCTGCACGTCGATAATCTCGCCGGGGGCGACGGTGGCCGTCTCGTCGAAGTTGACGGTGACGGTACTGACATCGTTACCCATTGAGGTGTAGGACTCTGGATTGATGGTGGGCATATCACCGTCCATCGTAACACTGATGCCGTCGTCGGCACAGAGACGTTGGGTGTGGCATTGCACCGACACGTTCTGCAACGTGAGTTCGCGCGAGGTGCAGTTCTTCACGCGGACGAGCACGGCGGCGGTGAGGTGGCGGAACTGCATCGTGGCGCTAGATCCCATAGGGGCATAGCCTATCATAGGCAATCCAATCACTTGGCGCCCATCGCGATAGGTGCTGGTGTAGGTGGAGGGGAGTTTGACCTTGTATGTTGAGGGAAGGGAGGTATTGGCGGAGGTGTAGTTGCTCAAGTCACAGTTCGCAGGGTATACCCCGTAAACGTCGCTGGTTGAGGCGGAATAGTTCACAGAACTACCGTTTTGTACGGTTCTCGTTTCTTGTTGAAGTTGAGGTCCGTTTGTGCCCCTCAGATTTATTCTATACAAAGAAACAGCGTCGCCGACCACCCATTGGACGGAGGTGCCGCTGACGGAGGTCTTGGCACCCGAGAGGTCTGTGTAGCCTTCGACGGTGAGCAGCATCTTCCCCTCCTCGGCGGGGGGCTCGGGGACAGCGGGGACGTTCTCTTTCTGGCAGGCCACAGCCATGCCTGCGGCGAGGGCCGCCAGTATAATCAGTCGCTTTTCCATATGGCAATTCGGTTGTTTGCGGTGAGACTTAGAACCATCCATCGTTGTTGCCCCAGTTGTATCCGTTCAAGTCGTCGCGCCCCTCGACACTGCTGGTGGGGAGGGATGGTCCGCTGGTGGCAAAGCCGCTCTCGGCGGCAAACAGAGCTACCTGCAGCCCGGGCGGGCTGTAGGGGCGTTTCTGGGTTGTTTTGTCCATGTGTGTTTTGTATTTTTAATGATTATGTGTGTGGATTAATACATTATGCTTCACGCGATAAGGAAAAAAAAAGCGGGCACCCGGAATGGGGGTGTCCGTTGGAGGGTATAAATATAGTATGGGAGGCGCCTGTCCGTGCGCATCGCATGTCCCTGGCGGCATCAACAGCCTGGCTCAAAGACAAAAGCAATGGTATAGGGGGGGGGTATTCCTCTCATTTTCAATATATTACGCGTATTCTGATTCGTTTATTGCCGGTGCAAAGATATATATTTTTCTTGGACTGGGAAAAATTATTTCTTGCGGAGCATCTCGAGACCCACCTGGTAGCCCTCGTCGAAGTCTTTCATCACCTTGTAGTAGTACTCGATGCCGAACAAATCTTTCGCCACCTGCGCCTTGAGCATGAGGGCCAGGTAGCGGTCGCTGTGGGCGGTGCGCTCGGGCTCTCGGGCCTCTTTCTCGGTGTCGCGCACGATGCCGCGCTCGATGGCATGGGCGGCCAGCAGGCTGTCGAGGCCGAAACTGTCGTAGTGCTGCAGGAAGAGGTCGAAGGTCTTCACCTCCGCCCTACCTCTGTGGCTGTCAGCCCATTGCATGGGGAAAGTGTTGAGCAGCCCCTTGCCGCGGAGGGAGATGAAATAGTCGGAAAGGCGCATCGTGTCCATCGGCACAAAGACGTCGGGCATCACGCCGCCGCCGCCGTAGACGGTGCGACCCGATGCGGTCTTATATTTCAGTGAATCAGGGAAATGGATGGAATCGGCATTGACCATCTCGCCGCGCTTGTAACGCTGCGAGAACTCGTCGCGGTAGGCGTCGGAGCCCTCGTCGTAGGGGCGCTGGATGCAGCGGCCGGAGGGGGTGTAGTAACGTGCGGTGGTGAGGCGCACCTGGCCGCCGTCGCTCAACGGGAACATGCGCTGCACCAGTCCTTTGCCAAATGTGCGACGGCCGACGACCAGGCCACGATCCCAGTCCTGCACGGCACCGGAGACAATCTCGGAAGCCGAAGCCGACCCTTCATCGACCAATACCACCAGGCGCCCTGTACGAAACCTCCCCCGTCCATTGGCGTGGAAATTCTGACGCGGAGTGCGGCGCCCTTCCTGGTAGACCACCAGTTGCCCACGATCGAGAAACTCATTTGCCAGGCCATAGGCTATATCGAGATAGCCACCCGTGTTGCCGCGGAGGTCCAGCATGAGGGCTTTCATGCCCTGCTTCTCAAGGGATTTCAGCGCCTTCCGGAACTCATCAATCGAGGTGCGGGCAAAGCGTATGAGGCGTATGTAGCCGATGGTGTCGTCGGCCATGAAGTAGGTATCGACCGAATAGATAGGCACCTTGTCGCGCACGATGTCGAAAGTATAGGTGGTTCCCTGGCGGAGGATACCAAGGCTTACCGTAGTGCCCTTCTTTCCACGCAAGCGCTTGAAGACGAAGTTGTTATTGACACTGTCGCCTGTGGCAGCCTCGCCGTCGATGGTCAGCAGCTTGTCGCCCACCTGTAAGCCCACCTTCTCGCTGGGCCCACCATCGATAACCGACTGGACCACAATGGTGTCGCTCACAATCTGGAACGAAATGCCAACCCCCTCGAAGTTGCCCTGCAACCCCTCGTTGGCACGTTCCACATCCTTGGCGGCAATATAGACACTGTGGGGGTCCAGTGCTTTGAGCATGGCCTTGACAGCTTCCTCGCCCATCTTGTCCATGTCGGGCTGGTCGGTGTAGTAGCCGTCGATGAGGTGCATCACCTCATCCACTTTCATCTGGCCAGGAGTGATGGTGTCGGGCCGCAGAGTCGGCTGGGCCTTCGAGGCGTCAGGAGCAATAAAAACCAAGCTGGCCAGAGCCAGCAGGAGCATTTTGTTGTTCATAAAGAGGGCATTTGCTGGCTGAGGCAATGGAACGAGCCGAGGCCCCAGATGATATCGGTCGAGTCGATGCCGACCACCTCGCGGTCGGGGAAGCAGGCCTCCAGTATGTAGGCCGCCTCGTTGTCGGTGAGGCAGCGGTAGGTGGGGAAGATGACCTTGCCGTTGGCGATGTAGAAGTTGGCATAGGAAGCCGGAAGACGCTGATTGTCATAGAAAACCACATCGGGCATGGGCAGTTCGACAATGGTGGGCTGCTTGCCGTTGGCCAAGCGACAGCGCTTGAGCATACGGAGGTTCTTTTGGAGGGGCTCGTAGTTCTCGTCCCAAGCGTCCTCTTCCACCACGGTGAGGATGGTGTCCTCGGAGACGAAACGCGTCAGGTCGTCGACATGTCCGTCGGTGTCATCGCCTACGATTCCGTCGCCCAGCCAGATGATATTCTCAACACCATAATAGTCTCGAAGATAGCCTTCTATTTGGTCTTGATTCAAATGGGGATTGCGATTGGGATTGAGCAAGCAGGAGGTGGTGGTGAGCAGGTCGCCGCAACCATTGACATCGATGCTGCCGCCCTCCATAACGATTCCGGGCTCGAAGAGTTGCACTTCGGGCATCAGCTCGTGTATGTGCACAGGCACCTCGGTATCAAGCTCGTAGGGATATTTCCCGCCCCAGGCGTTGTGGTTCCAGTTGACGATGGCACGCTTGGTGGCATCCTGACGGTTGAGCAGGAAGGCGGGGCCGTGGTCGCGGCACCAGGCATCGTTGCTTGGAATAACATGCAGTCTGATATTCTGCATATTGCACCCGATATGCTCCAACTCCGATTTAACATGGTGGAGCATCTGCTCGTCATCCACATTGATATGCACTGCCTCGTCCTCGGCGAGGGTTTTCACAAAGAGGTGATACGAGGGATAAATCGTTTCAATCTTGCCCGGCCACGAGTCGGGATTCTTGGGATAGGTGAGCCAGGTACCTTCATGGCACGCCCACTCGGCGGGCATATAGTAGCCTAATTCTTTGGGAGTCATCAGTCTATGTAACGTTTGGTGATGGGGGCGTAGGAGTCGATGCGGCGGTCGCGGAGGTAGGGCCAGTGGCGGCGGTAGTGGTCGGTCTGGTCGAGGTCGAGTTCCTCGATGTGGAGCACCTCCTCGAGGTAGGGGGCCTGGTAGAGCACGCGACCGAAGGCATTGGTGATGAACGAGCCGCCCCAGAACTGCATCCCCCCTTCCCTACCGGTGCGGTTGACGGAGACGACGGGGACGCCGTTGGCGACTGCGTGGGCGCGCTGGATGGTCTGCCAGGCATCGTACTGCTCGCGGTTGTCGTGCTCGTTCTGACGCACATCCCAGCCGATGGCCGTGGGGTAGAAGAGTATCTGTGCGCCCATGAGGGCGGTGATGCGGCTGGCTTCGGGGTACCACTGGTCCCAGCAGATGAGGACGCCGATGGTGGCGAAGCGGGTCTTGAAGACCTTGTAGCCGAGGTCGCCGGGGGTGAAGTAGAACTTCTCGTAGTAGCCCGGGTCGTCGGGGATGTGCATCTTGCGGTATTTGCCGAGGTAGGAGCCGTCGGCATCGATGACGGCGGTGGTGTTGTGGTAGAGCCCTTCGGCGCGTTTCTCGAACATCGAGCAGACGAGAACCACGCCCAACTCTTTGGCCAATGCCATGAAATGCTGCGTGGTGGGTCCATCGGGGATGGGCTCAGCGAGGGAGAAGTTCTGATAGCGCTCCTCGTCGCAAAAATAGAGCGATGCGAAGAGCTCCTGCAAGCAGATGATTTGTGCCCCACCTGCTGCCAGTTGGCGTACCTTTTCGGTGTAGCGCTCAATGTTTTGCGCCTTGTCTTCCACGCAACTCATCTGCGCGATTCCTACCTTTACTTTCATAGTTCGGTCAATGTATTGAGGGTGCAAAAATACGAAATATTTTTGATACCGTGGAAAAATCATGTGCAACGGGGCGCGAATTTCCTGCGCTGAAAACGCTTTCCAGGCCGATTTTCGGAGGAACACAACAGGCTGGCGAACAGTTACTTGCAAGCTATAGGTTTTGCTCACATTTTTACCCTCAAGGTGTCTTCCGGGAGAGTGAAAAAAAAGAAGGCGGGGGCATCCCGGAATGAAAGGGATGCCCCCGCCGAAAGGGGTGGGTTGCCGCTTGACTAATGCAAGAAGGCCAGGAGGATACCGGCCGCCACGGCCGAGCCTACCACGCCGGCCACGTTGGGGCCCATGGCGTGCTGCAGGAGGTAGTTGGTCTTGTCGTACTCGAGGCCCACGTTGTTCGACACACGGGCGGCGTCGGGCACAGCACTGACACCGCTGTTGCCGATGAGGGGGTTGATCTTGTTGCCCTCTTTGAGGAAGAGGTTCATAATCTTGACGAAGAGCACGCCGCAGAAGGTGGCCACGATGAAGCTGCCTGCACCGAGGGCGAAAATCATCACCGACTTCCCGCTGAGGAAGACGGAGGCCTGGGTGGAGGCGCCGACGGTGATGCCGATGAGCAGGGTGCAGATGTTCACGATGGCGTTGGAGGCCACTTCGGAGAGACGCTTGGTCACACCGCACTCCTTCAGCAGGTTGCCGAAGAAGAGCATGCCGAGCAGCGGCAGGCCGCTGGGGACGATGAAGGCGCAGAAGAGGAGGCCGATGATGGGGAATGTGATCTTCTGGAGCTTCGACACCTGGCGCGGGGTCTTCATGCGGATGGTGCGCTCTTTCTTGGTGGTCATCAGGCGCATGATGGGCGGCTGGATGACGGGCACAAGGGCCATGTAGCTGTAGGCGCTGACGGCGATGGCACCCATCAGTTCAGGCGCCAGCTGCGAGGAAAGGAAGATGGCCGTGGGACCGTCGGCCCCGCCGATGATACCGATGGCACCGGCTTCGTTGGGCTGGAAGCCCAGGGCCAGGGCGCCCATGTAGGCCGCGAAGATGCCCACCTGCGCCGCCGCGCCCACAAGCATCAGCTTGGGGTTGGAAAGCAGCGCCGAGAAATCGGTCATGGCGCCGATGCCGAGGAATATCAATGGCGGGTACCAGCCGTTCTGCACGCCGTGGTAGAGGATGTTCAGCACCGACCCTTGCTCGTAGATGCCGATTTTCAGGCCGGGATAGAACGGGATGTTGCCGATGAGCATACCGAATCCGATAGGCACCAGCAACAGCGGTTCAAATTCGTACTTGATGCCCAGGAAGATGAACACCAAGCCAATCAAAATCATTGCGATATGGCCCCAGGTCACATTGGCGAAGCCGGTGTATTCCAAGAATTGCACCATCTGCGTCGACATGAACTCCATGAAGCCACCTGTTGCTAAACTAATCATTTCGTTGTCTTACAGTTAGGGGTTCAACCTTTATCCAATCACAATCAGGATGTCGCCTTCCAGGACGCTGTCGCCCTTGCGGACGCGCACCTCCTTGACGGTGCCGTCGGTGTCGGCTTCGATGTTGTTTTCCATCTTCATGGCCTCGAGCAGGACCACCGTCTGGCCGCTCTTCACCGTGTCGCCCACATTGACGAACACGTCGAGGATGGTGCCGGGGAGCGGCGTGGTCACCTTGGCCCCTGCGGCAGCGGCATTCGACTTCTGCACGTCGCCACCGGCAGCCGGGGAGACGCGCGGCGTGGCGGCGCTGGTGGTCACCACCGTCTTCCGCTGCTGCTTGACCTCCTGGTCCACCGTCACCACATAGGGCGAACCATTGACACTGAGTTTGACTTCCTGGCCCTCAACCTCGTTGATGTCGACGTTGTAGTCGTGGCCGTTTATCTTGAGCTTGTAGTTCTTCATCGTTTACTTCTTGTTATTAAAATAATGATTCATATTATAGTACTTGGCATTCCACGGCGTCCACTCGCGCTCCACCTTCTGGATGGTGATGACGGTGTCCTCCTCGTCGTGGAGCTCGTCATTGTACAGATGGATGGCGGCGGCTATGGCAGCGTAGAGCTCGTTGCTGGCCGTGGAGGAGCCCTCGGACACGGGCTTCACCTTCGAGGCCTTCTTGTCGGCCTTCTCCTTGTCCTCCATGTCACGGAACAGACGGCCCGAGCCGAGCAGGATGAGGGCGATGCAGATCAGCGCCAGGAACACC
This sequence comes from Bacteroidales bacterium, assembly GCA_017940465.1. Taxonomy (GTDB): domain Bacteria; phylum Bacteroidota; class Bacteroidia; order Bacteroidales; family P3; genus Colimorpha. The sequence continues at coordinate 39,258 of JAGAYN010000040.1, forward strand.
ACGGCGACAGCCACAAAGGTGAGACCGATGCCGACAGGGTCGGACATCTTGATCTTCTCGGACTGCTTGAAGACGCGGTAGTGATGGGTCAGGGCCTCGCCTTGCTCGAAACCCTCCAGCCCGTCGCGGAGCGACAGGACGTTGATGTCGTAGCCCAGCGGATTGCGACCCACGACGAACATGTTGCCGTGCTCGAAATGCATGGCATACATCGGGCTGTTGAAGCCGCGACGCGCCACGAGGTTCATATTCTGGTCCAACAAGGCAATGTAGGCGGTGTCGTTCACTGCCGACGCCAGCACCACAACGTACTGACCCATGACGCTGACGCTGACAGGGCGCAGGATGTTCTTCAGGTCGTGACGCTTGCGCGTGTTGTCGGTAGTGAAGCAGGCGGCAGTGTCCAGGCGGCCGCCGTCCACCTGTTTCACCAGGTGCACGGAGCACTCCACACTGTCGATGGCCACAAAGGCACCCCAATGGGGTGCGAAGCAGATCTTGGTGCTCTGGAACTCCACGGGCTTGGCCATGCCATGCGTCATGCAGCCCTGGTGGGGCTGACCCTGGTGAGGCGTGGCCTGCGTGGCACCGGCCACGGCGTCGGGCTGCCGACCCTGGGCCGCGCCGGCCAGCGTGGCAAAGCACATCAGACCTGCGAACAGCAATCTATAAACGGTATTCATTTGTCTTCGGAATTGTTACATCAAAACAACTGAAAGGCAAGGCGCCGGGCTTGCGGCCGGAACCGCAAACCCGTTGCCTCGATTGGCTTAGTTGGCCTTGTTGGGGCACTCTTTGCCTTCTTCCTTGCAGCACTTGCCGCTCTCGGACTTCTGGCAGCCCTTGGCTTCGCCGTCCTTGCAGCACTGCTTGCCTTCGGCCTTCTCGCAGGCGGCACCTTCCACCTTCTGCTGGCAGCAGCTGGCGCTGTCGCCGGCCTTGTCGCATTTCTTCTCGCAGGGCTTGTCGCACTGCTCGGTAGCGGCGGTTTCAGCCTCCTCGGCGGTCTTGGCGTTGTTGTTGCAGGCCACCATGGCAACCATGGCCAGGGCGGCGACGGCGGTTAAAAGAACCTTTTTCATTGTTTGATGTGGTATTAAAATGGTTAATAAATGATTTTACAAAGGCAGGTTGCAATGCTTCTTCATGGGCAGGCTGTCCTTCTTGGTGGAGAGGGCCTGCAGGGCGCGGATGACGCGGAAGCGCGTGTTGCGCGGCTCGATGACATCGTCGATGTAGCCATACTTGGCTGCATTGTAGGGATTGGCGAAGAGGTCGTTGTATTCCTTCTCTTTTTCGGCGATGAACTTGGCCTTCTCCTCGGCATCGGTAATCTCCTTGAGGGCACGGCCGTGCAGCACCTCGGTGGCGCCGCTGGCACCCATGACGGCAATCTGGGCCGTGGGCCAAGCGTAGTTGATATCGCTCCGCAACTGCTTGCAACTCATCACGATATGGGCGCCGCCGTAGCTCTTGCGCAGCGTGACGGTGATCTTCGGCACCGTGGCCTCGCCATAGGCGTAAAGCATCTTGGCACCGTGGGCGATGACGCCGCTGTACTCCTGGCCAGTGCCGGGCAGGAAGCCAGGCACATCGACGAGGGTGACCAGCGGAATGTTGAAGGCGTCGCAGAAGCGCACAAAGCGCGCACCCTTGCGCGAGGCGTTGCAGTCAAGCACGCCGGCCATGCTCTTGGGCTGGTTGGCCACCACGCCCACACTCATGCCACCCATGCGGGCAAAGCCCACAACGAGGTTCGGGGCGAATTTCTCGTGCACCTCCAGGAATTTCCCTTCGTCCACGATAGCGGCGATGACCTCCTTAACGTCGTAGGCGGCGTTGGGATTCTCGGGAATGATGGTGTTCAGGCTGTCTTCCAGACGGTCGATGGGGTCCTCGGTAGCCACATAGGGGGCCTCCTCGAAGTTGTTGCTGGGGATGTAACCCACCAGGTCGCGGATGAGGTTGAGGGTGGCCTCCTCGGTCTCGCCGACGAAGTGGGCCACGCCGCTCTTGGTGGCATGCACCATGGCGCCACCGAGTTTGTCCACCGTCACATCCTCGCCCGTGACGGTCTTCACCACCTTCGGGCCGGTGAGGAACATATAGCTGTTCTCCTTCGACATGAGTATGAAGTCGGTCAGCGCGGGGCTGTAGACCGAACCGCCGGCGCAGGGGCCGAAGATGGCGCTGATCTGCGGCACCACGCCCGAGGCCAATATATTGCGCTCGAATATCTCCGCGAAGCCGGCCAGGGCGTTGATACCCTCCTGGATGCGGGCGCCGCCGGAGTCGTTGAGGCCGATGACGGGGGCACCCACCTTCATGGCCTGGTCCATCACCTTGCAGATTTTCAAGGCCATCGTCTCGCTCAGCGAACCACCGAAGACGGTGAAATCCTGGGCAAAGACATAGACCATGCGGCCGTTGATGGTGCCGTAGCCGGTAACCACCCCGTCGCCGAGGAACGACTTCTTCTGCATGTCGAAGTTCTGGCAACGGTGCGTGACAAACATGTCAAACTCTTCAAACGAGCCCTCGTCGAGCAACAGTGCGATGCGCTCACGGGCCGTCAGTTTGCCCTGCTCGTGCTGCTTGTCGATGCCCTTCTGGCCTCCGCCGATTTTGGCCTCGCCACGCTTGTCGAGCAGCTCTTTTATCTTTTGTTCAAAAGCCATTGTATTAGTGTTTTATGAAATTATTCCAATGTTATTTGCAGCAGTATTCGGTCAGCACGCCGAGGGTGCTCTTGGGGTGCAGGAAGCCGATGTTGAGCTGTTCCGCGCCGGGGCGGGACTTCTCGTCGATGAGGCGCACGCCCTTCTCCTTGGCCTCGCCGAGGGCCTGGTCGGTGTTCTCCACGGCGAATGCGATGTGGTGCATGCCACCCTTGCCGCCGTTCTTCTCGATAAACGAGGCGATGGTGCTCTCGGGCGACGTGGGCTCCAGAAGCTCTATCTTGACGTCGCCGCAACGGAAGAAAGCGGTCTTGACCTTTTGATCCACCACTTCTTCAATGGCGTAGCACTTGAGGCCCATCACGTCTTCCCAGTAGCGGATGGCCTCGTCGAGGTTGGTCACGGCAATGCCGATGTGTTCAATGTGTGAAGGTGTCATAACTTTTATGCCTTGTTTTTTTATGTTGTTATTGTTTATCACATATTTACGCCAGTATCTGACGTGGAATTAAAGTGCAAATATACAAACTTTTTTACATATAACATAAAAATGTTTTCAACACCGCTTCGCATCCGCCTCCAATCCCCCTCCCGAACCGCTCCGGAAAAGGGCGCGGATTTTTATTCCAAACCTGCCGGAAGGGCACTTTTTGCCCCCTTTGCAACTGCTTGTCGCACAGCATTCTGTTGCCTTCCCCTTTTTCTCCCCTTTTTACCATCTTCGTATCTGCCTGCACAATGGGTAGGGAATAAAAAAAATCCCCCAAGTGGCTGCTTGGGGGACGAGGAGGATGCGCACGACGGTACGCTCATTTCATCTGGCGCTTCAGCTTGCGGTCGATCCACATGGCATAGGGGATGCAGAGGAGGAATGTCAGGCCGTCGGCCACGGCCTGCGCGGCCTGCACTCCCTGCATGTTATAGCAAACCGGAAGTATCAGAAGCACAGGGAGAAAGAACAGTCCGTTTCGACAAATACTTAAAAGCGTGGCCGGGAAGGTCATGCGTATGTTCTGGAAGAGCATTCCGGTGGAGGTGATGAGGCCCGTCAGGGGGAACGCCGCGCACTGCCATCGCAGCGTGGCGGCACCGATTTCGATAAGGGCAGGGTCCTCGGCGCGGAACAATGCAACTATCTGTGGCGCAAAGAGAAAGCCTGCCAGCGAGATGACCAGCAGGAAGGCGGTGCCCACCCAGGTGGCGAAGTGCCACGACTCGCGCACACGGCCGTAAAGTCCGGCTCCGTAGTTGAATCCACACACGGGTTGGAACCCTTGGCAGAAGCCGAGTACCACGCTGAAAGCGAACATCATGATGCGCGTCACCACGGCGAAGGCAGCCACCGCGGCGGCCTCGTGGCCGGGAGCGGCATAGCGCGCCGCACTGTAGTTGAGCAGCACGGCGGCGGCACAGTTGAACACCTGGCGGAACAGCGACGGAAGTCCGCCCCGCAGTATCTCGTTATACACCCTCAACGATGGCTTGAAGTCGCGCAGTTTAATATGCACACTTTCAGGTCTAAACGTACCACTCAAAAGCAGCACCCACGAGCACAGCTGGCTGACGGCGGTGGCCAGCGAGGCACCGCTCACGCCCATGTCGAGGCCGAAGATGAAAATCGGGTCCAGCGCGATGTTGAGGATGGCGCCGCTCACGATGCCCACCATGCCGAAGTTGGCGTTGCCCTGCAGGCGAAGCTGGTTGTTCAGCGTGAGGGCCGACATCATAAAGGGGGTGGCGAGGACAATAAACCGCAGGTAATCATTGGCATACGGCACCACCTCCGGCGGCGCACCCAGCAGCGAACTCAGGCCGGAGAGGTTCGATAGGCAGAGCAACGCCGCCGCCGTCCCCAGCAGGAAGGGGGTGATCACTCCCACGCTGGCCACCACCGAAGCCGACGACAAGTCCTTGGCCCCCAAGGCCCTGGAGATATAGTTCCCGCTGCCGTGGCCAAAGAAGAATCCCAGGGCCTGGATGAATGTCATGTAGGCGAACGAGATGCCAATGCCAGCCGTGCCCTCGGTGGAAAGGCGACCCACGAAGGCCGCGTCGACTACATTGTAGAGGGCCGTGGTGACCATCGCGATAATGGTCGGCACGGCCATCTTGAGCACCAGCAGCCGCACCGGCTTCCGGGTCATTTCCTGGTATTTGTCCTCGAGCGTCAACGACGGATAATCTGTGTGTTACCCTGCGAGTTCAGAAGTGTTGCTTCAACCGTGTAGGTGCGTCCGCCGCGCTCATAGTCCACCTCCACTTTGTCGCCCGGATTGAAGCGCCCGAGTTCCTCCATCATTTCGGCAAAGGTGTTCACCTCCACCCCCGCGATGCGGAGCACGATGTCGCCCACCTGCATGCCGGCACGCTCGGCGGCGCAGTCGTGGGTCACCTTGACCACATAGAGCCCTTTGACGGCACGCGCGCCGGTCTGCCGGGCCAGCTTGGCGTCCACCTCGGTGACCTGCACCCCCAGGTAGCCGCGCTGCACGTAGCCATAGTGCTGCAGGTCGGAAGCCACCTTGACGGCAAGATTTGAGGGAATTGCGAAGCTGTAGCCGGTATAGTATCCGTTGCCGGAGGCGATGGCGGTGACCACCCCGATGAGCTCGGCGCGGGAATTGACCAACGCACCGCCGCTATTGCCCGAATTGACGGCCGCATCTGTCTGAATAAAAGACTCTAACGGCGTCTCCTGCCCTCGCGGATTCTCGATGATGTTCACGTTGCGCGCCTTGGCGCTGATGATGCCCGAGGTGACGGTGGAGGTGAGGTTGAAAGGGTTGCCGATGGCCAGCACAGGCTCGCCGATGCGGGCCTGGTCGCTATTGCCGAAGGGAATGTAGGTAAGTCCCTCGGCCTCAATCTTTATCACGGCCAGGTCGGTGGCGGGGTCGTTGCCTATCAGCGTGGCAGGCAGTTCGCGCCGGTCATTGAGCGTCACGTAGATACGCTCGGCATCCTGCACCACGTGGTTGTTGGTGAGGATGTAGCCGTCGGTGGTGATGATGACACCCGAACCGTAGGCGTTATATACCTGGCGGCGAGTGCCTTGCGGAATGATAAAGCCGAAGAACGACTGGTAGAGGGGGGTGATCTGCGTCATCTCGGTCTTGATGTGGACCACGCCGTCGATCGTGGCGGCGGCCACATCGGTGAAGTCAGTGAGCGTCAGGCGCGAATGCTGTGCAACACTCTGCGAAACAGCGGGTTCCGACTGCTGCCTGGCCTGGGTTTCGGTGGGTTGCGCCTGACAGCCCTGCAGGGCCAGCGAGGCGACGGCCAAAGATACGATGAATGTCCTTTTCATGTTCAATGGGTTTTGTGTTTCACTTCCGTAACAAAAAAATTGCCGTTTTATTGCCTTGACAAGCAAAAAAGGTGCCAATCCAGCCCCGATGCAACAGGCTGGCAACTAACATCTTATAAGCATCCCCTTTTTCTCTCCTTTTTATCCTGTTCGTATCCACATACTAAAACCGGAGAATGTGCGTTACATTATGGAAACAAATATAAAAAGACATGGCAAAAATCGATCAAGGCATCCTGGGCGGCTACAGCGGCCGCATCGGCAGCGTGGTGGGCTACTACCGCAAGGGCAAATGGTGCGTGCGCGCCTACCAGCCCACCATCAACGACGCCAAGAGCGCGGCGCAGCTGCAGCAACGCTCCATCTTCAAGGCGATGATCCAGTTCGCCTCGCGCACGCTGGCTCCTATCCGGTTGGGAATGAAGCAGATATCCGACATGGAAGAAATCACCGAGTGCAACCTATTCATGCGCATGAACAGTCAGAATTTCAAGCACATAGACGGCACAGTGCAAATCGTCTACAGCGGACTCCAATTCTCGATGGGCGACCTCCCGGGCGTGGATTTCCGCAGCCTCCAGGTGGAGGCAGACGGACGCGTAACGGTTGATTATGAGCCCAATAGAATATCGTCGCGTGCCAAGATGGAGGACGAGGTGCACGTCTATGCCTACCTGCCCTCCGAGGGCCTCGGCGTGCTCTGCGCCCCCGCCAGCCGCCGCAGCAAGCAGACGGCATTCATGCTGCCCGACGGGTGGGCCTCGCAAGATGTTCATTTCTACGGATTTACACTCGCTTCCGACGGATGCGCCTCGGAGACCACCTACCTCGGCTCCACCCTCGAGCCGTTGTCGCAACCCGCTGAGAACAAATCATCTATCGAAAACAAAAATCCCCTGATTGAATATGAAGAAAGGCAAACTGATCCTGTTTCCGGTCCCCATCGGAGCGGAGGAGACAACCCTCTCACTGCCAGAGGGAAACCATGACCTGCTGGGCACATGCCGCACCTTTATCGTGGAGGAGCTGCGCACGGCGCGGCGATTCCTGAAAAAGGCGCGCTACCCCTACCCTATCGACGAGACAGAATTCTTCATCCTCAACGAGCATACGACGCACGGCGAGATCGGGGGCTACCTGGACGCCATCGAGCGAGGCGACAACATCGGCCTGCTCTCCGAGGCCGGGCTGCCCTGCGTGGCCGACCCGGGGGCGATGATTGTGCGCGTGGCGCAACGGCGTGGTATCGAGGTGGTTCCGCTCGTGGGCCCCTCGTCGCTCATGCTCGCCCTGATGGCCAGTGGGCTGAACGGACAGAGTTTCGCCTTCAACGGCTACCTGCCCGTGGACAAAAGCCAGAGGGCCAGCGCCATACGCCGTCTCGAAGAACGCGCCCGCCGCGAGCGGCAGACCCAACTCTTCATCGAAGCGCCCTACCGCAACAACCAACTGCTGGAGGCGCTATGCACTGTGCTCCAGCCTGATACCGACATCTGCGTAGCTTGCGACCTCACGCTCCCCTCGCAGTATATCCGCACCCTCCCCGCCAAGCAATGGCAAAAAGAGCGCGAGAAAACCAACCTCCACAAACGCAACACCGTCTTCCTGATAGGCACAGCCGGGTAAATCGGAGTAATCGGAATAATCAGAATAATCAGAATAATCAGATTAATCAGATTAATCAGACTAATCAGAAAAATCATATTAACCACCCAAAAAACCAAACCACCCATGCCCAATTCCAACACCCCCCAGCACCTCTTCCTGCCTCAGCGGGGTCACTACCGGCAGCTGCGTGTCTACCATGTGACCGAAGCCCTATACGACCTCACCTACCTCTTCTGCCGGCGCTTCCTGCCGCCCCACGGCGACCGCACGGTGGACCAGATGGTGCAGGCCGCCCGCAGCGGCAAACAGAACATAGCCGAAGGCAACCAAGCCGCCACCACATCGAGCGAGACCGAAATCAAGCTGACCAACGTGGCCCGCGCCAGCATCGAGGAACTGCTGGCCGACTACGAAGACTACCTCCGCACGCGCTCGCTTCCCCAATGGGACCGCCACCATCCGCGCTTCGAGCCCCTGCGCCGTTGGGCCAGCAGCAACACCTTCCTGCTGGAATATACCCCCAAGGCCGCCTCGATGACCGACGAGGAACTGGCCAACCTCTGCATCACCCTCTGCCACCAGACCATCTACATGCTCGGCCGCCTGCTGCGCACCCAGCAGGAGCGCTTCGTCACCCAAGGCGGCATCCGCGAACAGATGACAGCCGCCCGCCTCGGCTACCGCACCGAACAACGCTCCCAAATCGAAGCCCTGCAGCAGGAAAACGCCGCCCTACGAGAAAAGGTAGCCCAGCTGGAAGCCCTGGTAAAGACCCTCCAAGGGAAAAATTAGTCGGAGTAGTCCGATTAATCAGATTAATCCGACTACTCAGACACCCTCAACCAATAATACACACAATCCGCATCGCGGAAGAACTCCCGCGCGCCCCAGCGTTGCCAGTACCGGTGCGTCTTAAGTCGGTGAAGCACAGGGACAAAGACGAAGTCATAGTTCGCGCACAGCTCAGGCATGATGGACATCAGCATGTCGTAGTTGAGGCGCGTGCCACGGTAGTCGGGCGACACTATAAAGGAGAAGACCGCCGTGTAGCGCAACGCGTTCAACTCGGCCAGCAGGGCGGGCTGCTCGGTGGCGATGAGGGGTGTCTCCTCCTCGATGCGGTAGTCGCTCATGTTCAGCAGGCCCACCACCCTGCCCTGCCCGTCCAATGCCTTGACGCTCAGCGGCCAGTTGAAGTGCAGGTGCTGCACCCAGTCCTCCACCTCCTCGCGGTCGAAGCCGTACTGCCGCACCAGCCAGTCGACGGTCAGCGGCGCATCGGCGGCAGTCATCCTATTTAATATGTACGACATTGTAAGTGAGCAGGATTTCAGGGTGATACGACAACTTGGCCTTGCGCAGACCCTCGAGGCCCATATCCTCCTCGCGGTTCAAGTAGACGAACTGCTCCGGCAGGTGGGCGGCGAACTGCTGGTTGATGGCCGAGAAGAGGCCGTCGATGTTGCGGTCGGCCTTCTCGACGCAGACGTCGAGCGTGTCGTCGGTAACGGGCGCGCCGTAGGTGAAGGCCACCATGCGGCCGTCGAGCCAAATGCTGCCGCCCAGCATGCCCAGCGCGTCCCCAGTGGGCGAAGACGTTCTCCACCACGCGCTGCTCGGCGGCGATGGTGTCGCCGTAGGAGGGGTTGTCGTGCGGCTTCTCGTCGCGCCAGAGGGCTTCGAGGCGGCGGCAGTCGTCGAACATCGCGGGCGTGAGGGGGCGGTACTCGAAGTCGGGGTGCTCGGCACGGAACTTATTGACGTGGTTGCGCTTGGCCTTCAGTTTGCCACCCGCCAGCGAGGCCAGGTCGGCGCGGCGGTAGATATAGTCGTACTGGTTGCGGCGGGACTCGACGGTGATGCCGATGCCCTCGCGGCAGGCGTTCTGCTGCAGCGCCAGGGCGGCCTCGTCCTCGAGGCCGAGGAGGGTCAGGCGGCCGCCGCAGTCATCGCAGATGGCCTGCAGCAAGTCGCAACCCGGCGTGCCGGCGCAGCAGAGCATGTAGGCCCGCTCGCCCTCCATGTCGAACCGCAGCACGGCGGCATCGGGCAGGATGCACACCTCGGTCCGGAACCAGAACTGCCAGCCGATGAGGTTGGCGAAGGTGAAGTTGCAGTTGCGCCGCCCGCTGCCCAGGCTCACGGCCTGGTAGGCTTCGCGGTCGGCGATGGTGAGATGGTGGAATTCTAGCATTAGATTGGTTTTCAATAACATTTTCCGTCGGGGGTACAGTAGCGCTGGGGGCGGTAGGTGCGGAAGCCGACGGTGTCGTGGATGGCATACATGCCGACGGTGTCGTAGGCGAAGCTGTAGCGCAGGGTGTCTATGCGGTCGTAGTCAAGCTGGTAGACCGTCAGGCTGTCGCGGTGCACCATGTCGCGCAGGTCGTAGGCATTCAGGCGGCTGTAGTCGGCGAACTGCTCGTAGACCTGCTTCACACGTCCGTCGGGACTGACGATGAGGGTGAGCGGTTTACCGCCGCAGTCGGTGAAGGCGCGGCGCGGCTGGAGGGCGTAGTTGACGATGGCGGTCCAGTCGTGCAGGTTCAGCATCTTGCCCTTGTTGAAGAGATGGAAGAGGCTGTCGGCGTCGCGCATATAGTAGCGAGTGGCGATGCCGTAGGCGGCCAGGTAGTCGGCGTTCCAGGGGAGCGAGCCGCAGTCGTCGAGAATGAAGTACATGCGGCAGCGCGCGGTGTCGAGGTTGCGCAGCAGGGGCACGTAGGTGTCGCGCATGGCCTCCCGGCAGGGGCCGCAGCAGTAGCTGTAGACGATAGCAATCTTGTAGTGCACGGTGTCGTCCAGCATCCAGTGGCGCAGGTCGTCGGCGGTGAGCGGCGTGTGGTCGGCGTACTTGGTGCCGGCCTGTCGCAGCAGGCGGTCGGTGGGGTGGCATACCCTGACCAGCGAGTGCTTGCTTTGGAAACAACCCGGGAGCAGCAGCGTGGCCGCCAGGGCGAGGAGCAGTGTGCGTGTGTGTTTCATGTCGCTTTCGATTGAATGTTCTGCCTGGTAGTCGTAGAAGCATGATGAAATCTTACACCGAGGGTTGAATTGGGGTTATGCCCACCTCCACCTCGTCGCCGAAGGTCTTCCCTATCGCCGTGCGCACGGCTTTGGGGATGCCGAGGATGTAGCAGATGTTGCCCTCGGCGTCCTTCACGCCCATGTTGACCACGCTGCCGCTGTATGGATAGCCGTCGAACGTAGCCTCCACCTTCAGCCGCCCCTTGCCGTACAGGGCGCGGATGTCAACAGGCACAACGATATACGCGGCGTCCATGTCGCCGTTGCGGATGACGGTGGCTGTGAATCGGTGGGTCATAACAACCTTATAGCAAGTCCTACAAAACAACAAATGGCTGTCGCTGCCGGCACCATTATTATTATTATCGCCGTCCAAAGGTTCTTATCCGTCGTTCTGTCGCGAATCACACCGTTCGGCCACACTGCCTTTTGGCCGACAACGTCGTAATACGTCAAACCGTGTTTCCTTGCGATTGAATAGACCTCGGTCAGAACGTTTCTCTCATGGACATCTGTGAATGCCAGTTCAATCCAGATGGCGTCTTGGGAGAATCCGTAATCCGAGGCATAGTATTTCTCCGAATCAAATTCAACGTCCGTAGCCGCAAATTCTCCGTTAAGTGGACGGACAATATCTTTGAGTTCCAAGAAGAAGTCTTGCAGCCGCCGCGAGGAAACCGCATGATTCTGGCCATCGGCATACTCCGACATTCCGTCATAGCGTTCCTTGTATGACTTGAAGAACAGCTTTTTCTTGGTGTCAACTATGGCAACCAGGTATCCCATTGGACTATATCATTTTGAGGTAGCCGACTTCCTTGTCGGTGAGTTCGCGCCAGCGGCCGCGGGGGAGGTCCTTCTTGGTGAGGCCGGCGAAGACGGTGCGGTCGAGCTTGTGCACCTCGTAGCCGAGGGTCTCAAACAAGCGGCGAACGATGCGGTTGCGGCCGCTGTGCAGCTCGACGCCGACGATGCGCTTGTCGATGGTGCTGCCGGTGGCGGCGTACTGAATGTCGTCCACGTGCATGGGGCCGTCCTCGAGCTCGATGCCGTCGAGGAGCTTCTTCATGTCCTCCTTGGTGACGGGCTTGTTGAGCTCGACCTGGTAGATTTTGTAGACCTGCGTGGAGGGGTGCGTGAGGCGCTTGGCGAGCTCGCCGTCGTTGGTGAAGAGGAGCAGGCCGGTGGTGGCGCGGTCGAGGCGGCCGACGGGATAGATGCGCTCGGCGCAGCAGCCGTCCATGAGCATCATGACGGTGCGGCGCTCCTGCGGGTCGTCGGTAGTGGTGATGAAGCCTTTGGGCTTGTTGAGGAGGAAGTAGCGCGGGCGCTCGGAACGGAGCTTCTCGCCGCCATACTGCACCTCGTCGCCGGGCATGACCTGGTAGCCCATCTCGGTAACCACGCGGCCGTTGACCTTGACGCTGCCGGCGGCGATGAGCTCGTCGGCCTCGCGGCGCGAGCAGATGCCGGCATGGGCAATGTACTTGTTGAGGCGCATGGCGCCCTCGGGGTGCTCCTGCTTGGGGCGCTGCCTGATGGGCCTCGCTCCACCTCGGTCGCGTTGCCCACTGACAGGCCTGTTGCCGGCAGGGCGGGCTGTCCTGGTTTCTTTGGTTTTACTAGTTTCTCTAGTTTTACTAGTCGAACTAGTTTTACTAGAATAACTAGCCTTACCACCCTTTCCAGCTCTGCCGGGCTCTTTATTCTCTTTCTGCGGTTTGCGGTTGTCTTTCTTCTGTATCATTGTCTTGTTGGTTTTTCCATTCTTCCAAGTCTTTCATGGCGCGGTAGTGGCCACCGAAGTGCATCACGTAGGGCCAGGTGTACTCCTTCTCCTGGTATTTCAGGAACTTCTCCACTTCGCGCACCAGCATCAGCAGCACGCCGAGCTTGCGCTGGTAGAGCCACTTGAGCGAGTCAACATCATGCCTGCAGGCCAGGGCGAAGCGCAGGTTGACGGGCGTCAGGCCGCGGCGCACCCAGTCGATGGCCTGCCCGTCGCCGTCGCAGGCGTTGCTGAGGATGGCCAGCCAGGCGTAGTCGTGCTTGAAGAGCCACACCATGGCGTCGTCGTCGCCCCGGATGGCGTTGCTGAAGGCGGCCAACTCGGGCTTTGTCTGCACCAGCACCTTGAAGAAATCGACGCGTCCGCTGACGCTCTTCACCAGCGCCAGCAGCAGCTTCACGTCGTATTGCTCCAAGCCTTTCACCTGCTTTCCATAACTTGGAAACGGGCAGTTTATTGTGCGCCGGTTGCAATAAATAAGGTACGGCAGAACAGACTCTCCATTTTGGCCAAAAAAAGAGGCGAGAGAACGCCCCCAACAGGCAAAATGCAACAGACTGACAATAAGGACGAAAAAGCGTTCCCCTTTTTCTCCCCTTTTTCTCTCCTTTTTCTCCTCTTCCTATGCTCTTGGAGACACCGTACCCTCCCCTGGCGGAGCTGCTGCATTTTTTTTTGCTGTCGGAACTCATGATGGGGGCAATAAAACTGCCGCCGCGCCGTTATGGAGACAAAAAAAGGCACCGAATGACATGACACGATAACATAGCAAAGACATAGACCGAGCCGGACGCTCTCGATTTTCTCCTGTAGGACAGCTGGTTACTTTTCTTTTGGAGAGGGAATGGGACGCGGAGGGTTCACGCCTTGCGGCGTGGATTGTTTCGCAGACTTGTTTTCTCCAAAGGTTCAACCAGCACCTCCTACAGAAACAGGCAAACCGACACGAAAACAGTTCGCGCCTCTCTTTTTTTTTGCTGGCGGCCTTGCGCCCCAAAGGGATTCTGCGCACTTGACACCAAAAACTAAAAAAAAACAAAAACTAAAAAAAAAGATGAAAAAGCAAGCAATCTTTGCACTGATGACGGCCGCGGCACTTGGCCTTGCGGCACAGACTTTCACCATCAACGGCACCCTGCGCGATGGGCAGACGGGCGAGGCTATGGCATTTGCCAACTGTGTGCTGTTGCACGAGGACAGCACATTCGCCCGCCTCGGCGCCACTACGGGGCTGTCGGGCGCGTTCCGCATCGGGCAGGCGACCGACACTGCCTACCTGTTGCGCATCACCGCCGTGGGCTACGAGCCCTACTGGCAGCGCTTGCGCCTGCCGCAAGACACCGCCGTGGGCACCATCAGCCTCTTCCACAGCAGCACCACGCTGGGGGAGGTGGCTGTCGTGGCCGAGAAACCCCTCTACAGCGCCGACGGCGAGAAGGTGTTCTACCACGTGGAGGACGACCCGAGCGTGCAGACCGGCACGATGGCCGATGCCCTGCAAAATGCGCCCGGCGTGGAGGTGGACCCCGAGGGCAACATCACCCTGCGCGGCAGCGGCGACGTAACCGTCTGGCTAAACGACCGCCCCTCGAACCTCAGTGGCGAGGCCCTGAAGCAATACATCAAGACCCTGCCCGCCAGCAGTGTGAAACGTGTCGAGGTGCTCAGCAACCCCTCGGCCCGCTACGGCTCGACGGGAGCCATCATCAACATCAACATCATCACCGACCAGCGCGTGCAGCTCAACTCGCTGCTCTCCATCGGCCTCAACGCCAGCACCACGCCCTACCTGCAGCCGTGGCTCTCCTATGTGTGGGCCAACGACAAGGTGAGCGTCAACGCATGGATGAATGGCCACGGCAGCCGCACCGACGTACAGATACACAACGAGGAGCGCCTCTATGCCGACGACGGAAGTCTCTCGACGGAGTACTCCTACGGCGGCACCGAAGAGCAGCGCCGCACCAACGGCAACATAGGTGCGGAACTGACGTGGCAGGTGGACAGCCTGACGAGCCTAACCCTCTGGGGCGGCGCTTACGGCGGTGGACAATACACAGGCAGCCAGTACGACATCGCCCGGGAGGAGCACCTCTATAATCCGGGCGACTACAGCTACCGAAGCAACATCGCCGTGGACCCCAACCGCAACGGATCGCTCTACTACGGCCTCTACCTCGAGCGACAACTGGACACCCTCGGGCAGAAGATAAGTCTCGACGCCAGCGGCCAGTACAGCCACCAGCACCAGCTCTTCGACAAGGAACGGCTCTACACCGTCATGCAGCAGCACAACATGCACACCTTGCGCGACTATACCTATTTCTCCTTCTGGAACAGCATCGACCTCGACTACGTGAAACCCTACAGCACCACTGGCCAGGTGGAGGCCGGCGCAAGCCTCGTGCTTGGCCGCAACAACAACCAGCAGCTGTGGGACAGCCTCGACTTCGCCACGCATCTTTACGGCCGCGATGCCGACCGCACTTTCAGCAACCGCATTGTGGACAACGAGCTGAACGCCTACTTCGCCGTGCAGCAGAAGGTGCAGCGCCTCACCCTCAAGGGCGGTGTGCGCGTCTACCGCAAGTGGAAGCAGGCCTACTTCATCGACCTGCCCATCGAGACCACGCAATACGATGTGGACAAAGCCTTCTGGGACTTCATCCCTTCGCTCCACGCCAGCTACTCCACCGAGAGCGGCCACAATTTCACCATCAGCTACACGCGTCGTTTCATGTCGCCCGGCGCGCAGCTGTGGAGCCCGTATGTGGAACTGAAAGAAGAAAGCTACGGCATAGGCAACCCCGACCTGCGCTTCAGCCACACCCACAACCTCGAAGGCGGCTGGACGATGTACCAAGGGTGGGGTAGTGTGAGCCTGACTGGCTACCTGCGCGCCAACACTGACGAGATGCAGTCCCTCGAAGACGTGGCCTACAGCCTCTTTTTTGGCCGCATTGTGAAGTACAGTCAGTACCGCAATATCGGCGACAGCCGCACCATCGGCGCCGAGGCCAACGTCACGTGGCGACCCAGACCTTTCATGAACATCCGCCTCTACGCCAACCTCTACGACTACCATTACAACATGGAGTTCCGCCCCGGCGAGTGGGACGAGCGCCACCTGCCCACCTTCAGCGGACGGCTCAACGTCACGGGCAAACTGTGGAGCGTGCTGCAGGTCTACGCCAACGCCCGATACTCCACCGCCGCGCTGTCGCTGATGAGCAAGAGCCAGCCCACGTTCCAGCTAGACCTGGGCCTCAGTGCCGACCTGCTGGAGCGTCGCCTGTCGCTCTTCCTCAACGCCAGCGACATCTTCGCCAGCGCACAGGCAGGAGATGCCTCGCTCAACCCCTACTACCGCACCGACTTCCGCTACACCTGGGGCAGCCGCTCCATCACCCTCGGCCTCACCTACCGCTTCGGCAGGCTGGAACTGCAAGGCCGCGCCCGCGAAGGCGTCAGCGCCCCGACGATATAGAAGCCCTCGCGTCGACAGACTTATCCGCCGTGCACGATTGCCCGGCGGATAAATTTGTCAGCCGCGAATCTTGGCGCCGAGTTGGGTCTCGAGGGCTTTCTGGATTTTGGCCATGGCGGATTCTATCTGCTTGTCGCCCATGGTCTTGTCCTTGTCCTGCAGGATGAAGCTGACGGCGTAGGACTTGAATCCCTCGGCAATGCCCTTGCCCTCGTAGACGTCGAAGAGGCCTACGGACTTGAGGAGTTTTTTCTCGCACTGCATGGCCACCTGCTCCACCTGGGCGAAGGTCACCTCCTTCCCCAGCACCAGCGCCAGGTCGCGCCGCACCTCGGGGAACTTGGCCACCTCCTGATACTGCACCTCCTTGGTGGGGTATTGCTTGAGGAGGAGCGTCCAGTTGAGGTCAGCGTAGTAGACGGGCTGCTTGATGTCCATGCGCTTCAGCGTCTCGCGGCCGAGGACGCCGAGGGTGGCGATGACCTTCTTGCTGTCGCGCATGACGAGGTCGAGGCCTTCGGAATAGTAGCGCGCCTGCGAGGGGAGCATCTCCACGCGGCTCATGTTGACGCGCATACGATGGAGGATGGTCATGACGTAGGACTTGAGGCTGTAGAAGTCGGCCTCGGGGCTCTTCTGGCGCCAACTTTCGGCAGCCATGCGCCCGGTGAGGAAGAGGCTGACGTGCTCGGTCTCGGAGAAGCGCCTGGTGACGGGCAGGTCAGAGTCGTCGGACATGTCGGACTTCTGATAACTCCTGCCAAACTCGTAGAGTTTCTGGTCGAGGATGCGGTAGTTGATGTTGCGCGCCACGCACTCCAGTCCGCTGTAGAGCAGTGTCTGGCGCATGACGTTGAGTTCCTTGGAGAGGGGGTTGAGTATCTGCACCGAGGCCTCGGCGGGGAAGTCGGGGTTGCCCTCGTAGTATTCGCCCTTGGTGAGCGAGTTGTTCATGATTTCGGAGAAGCCGTTGTCGGTGAGGTAGTCGGCGACGGCATTCTTGAGCTTTGCGGGGTTGGGCTTTCGTCCATAGGAGAGGCAACTGTTGAGGCGCTCGTCGAAGGTGATGTTGTTGTAGCCGTAGATGCGCATGATTTCCTCCACGATGTCGCACTCGCGCGTTACGTCGGCCTTGCAGGTGGGCACGCGGAGGGTCATTCCGTCGGCATCCTCGCGGGAGATCTCGATGTCGAGCGAGGTGAGGGCCGTGCGGACAGCCTCGAGGGGGATGTCCTGCCCGATGAGGTCGAACATGCGGCGGAAGTTCACCTCCACCACCGGGCGTTCTATCTTGTTGGGGTAGAGGTCAATCATGCTTCCGCAGACCTCGCCGCCGGCCACCTCCTGGATGAGCTTCACGGCGCGGCGCAGGGCCCAGGGGGTGATGTTGGGGTCGCAGGTGCGCTCGTAGCGGTAGGAGGCGTCGGTCTTCAGCCCATGGCGCTGGCTGGTCTTGCGGACGGAGACGGGATTGAAGTAGGCGCTCTCGAGGAAGACATTGACGGTATCCACCGAGACGCCGCTCTTCTGCCCGCCGAAGACGCCGGCGATGCACATGCCCTCGTTCTCGTCGCATATCATCAGGTCGCGGGCGTCGAGCGTGCGCTCCACGCCGTCGAGGGTGACGAACTTGGTGCCCTGCGGGAGGGTCTTCACCACCACCTGGCCACCGGCAATCCTGTCTGCGTCGAAGGCATGCAGCGGCTGGCCGACCTCCATCATGACGAAGTTGGTTACGTCGACCACGTTGTTGATGGGGCGCAGGCCGACGGTGCGCAGGCGGTTCTGCAGCCACTCGGGGCTCTCCCCCACCCTGACGCCACGAAGCGTGATGCCGGTGTAGCGCGGGCAGAGGTCTGTGTTTTCCACTGTTACCTTGACAGCGTCCGGGCTATCCGGCTGCTCCGGAAGTTCCGGAGCCTCCGGCCACCGGATGGAGAGTTGCTTCCCCTCGCGGGTGTTTTTGACGGCCACCACGTCGCGCGCCACGCCGATGTGCGAGATGGCGTCCATGCGGTTGGCGGTGATGGCCACCTCCAGCAGGTAGTCGTCCTGCACATGGAAGTATTCCTTGGCGGGCATCCCCACGGGGGCGTCGTCGGGCAGCACCATGATGCCGGCGTGGTCGGTGCCGAGCTGCAGCTCGTCGGCAGCGCAGAGCATACCTTCGCTGACGGCACCGCGCAGCTTGCCCTTCTTGATCTCGTAGTATTCTGTGTCCGAAGTGTATATCTTCGTGCCAATCTGCGCGCACACCACCTTCTGCCCTGCGGCCACATTGGGGGCGCCACAGACGATGTTAAGCGGCGTGCCCGAGCCCACGTCGACCGTAGTCAGGTGCAGGTGGTCACTGTCCGGATGGGGCTCGCAGGTCAGCACCTGGGCTATCACCACATGCTCCAGCCCCCCTTTGATGGTCTCCACCTTCTCCATGCCGTCCACTTCCAGACCGCTGAAGGTCAGCAGGTCGTCCAGCTCCTGGGGCGTCATGCCGCCCAAATCCACATACTCTTTAAGCCACGAAAACGATATATTCATAATTCTTAAACTCTTGGTTATTAACTCTTACTTCACTTTTGCCCAGCTGTCCTTGAGGGTGCAGGTGCGGTTGAAGACGGGGCGGGCGGGGGTGCTGTCGGGGTCGGTGCAGAAGTAGCCCATGCGCTCGAACTGGTAGCGGGCGATGCCGTCGGCGAACTGGCCGTGGTCGGTGTCGGCGAGGGCGGGCTCGCACTTGGCGGCGACCACGCGGAGGCTGTCGGGGTTGAGGTTGTCGAGGAAGGTTTTTCCTTCGGGGGCCTCGTCGGGGGCCTCGGTGGCGAAGAGGCGGTCGAAGAGGCGCACCTCGGCGTCGACGGCGTGCTGCGCGCTGACCCAGTGGATAGTGCCCTTCACCTTGCGCCCGTCGGGGGCGTCGCCACCGCGCGTGGCGGGGTCGTAGGTGCAGTGGATGCAGGTGATGCGGCCCTCGGCGTCCTTCTCGACGCTCTGCGCGGTGACGAAGTAGGCGTAGCGCAGACGCACCTCCTGGCCGATGGCCATGCGGAAGTATTTCTTGGGGGCCACCTCCATGAAGTCCTCGCGCTCGATATAGAGCTCGCGGCCGAAGGGTACCTCGCGGGTGCCGTCGGCCTCGCATTCGGGGTTATTGACGGCGGTGAGCATCTCGGTCTGCCCTTCGGGATAGTTGTCGATGACCACCTTCACGGGGTCTAAAACGGCCATGCGCCTCTGCGCCACCTTATTGAGATGCTCGCGAAGCGAGAACTCAAGGAGGCCGTAGTCGATGATGTTGTCGCGCTTGGCGACGCCGATGCGGTCGCAGAAGGCGCGGATGCTCTCGGGCGTGTAGCCGCGGCGGCGGAAGCCGCAGATGGTGGGCATGCGGGGGTCGTCCCAGCCGCTGACGTGGTTTTCCTTCACCAGCTGCAGCAGTTTGCGCTTGGACATGACGGTGTAGTTGATGTTGAGGCGGGCGAACTCGTACTGGTGCGAGGGCCAGATGCCAAGCTGCTCGATGAACCAGTCGTACAAAGGGCGGTGTATATCGAACTCCAACGTGCAGATACTGTGTGTGATATGCTCGATGGAATCGGACTGGCCGTGGGCGTAGTCGTACATGGGGTAGATGCACCAGCGGTCGCCCGTGCGGTGGTGGTGGGCGTGGAGGATGCGGTACATGATGGGGTCGCGGAACATCATGTTGGGGTGCGCCATGTCGATCTTGGCGCGGAGCACCTTGGCGCCGTCGGGAAATTCGCCGGCACGCATACGCTGGAAGAGGTCGATGTTCTCCTCTACGGAGCGGTTGCGGTAGGGGCTGTCGGTGCCGGGGGTGGTTACCGTGCCGCGGCCGGCACGGATTTCGTCCAGCGTCTGGTCGTCCACGTAGGCCAACCCCTTGCGTATCAACTCGCAGGCCCATTCGTAAAGTTGCTCGAAATAGTCGGAGGCGTAGTGCATCTCGGCCCAGTCGAAGCCGAGCCAACGGATGTCCTGCTGGATGGAATCGACATACTCGGTGTCCTCTTTGACGGGGTTCGTGTCGTCGAAGCGGAGGTTGGTCTTGCCACCGTACTTCTTGGCGAGGCCGAAGTTGATGCAGATGCTCTTGGCGTGGCCGATGTGGAGGTAGCCGTTGGGCTCGGGGGGGAAGCGGGTCTGTATGGCGGTGCAGCGGCCTTCGCTCAGGTCGCGCTCAATGATTTCTTCCAGAAAGTTGAGCTGGCGCTCGGTGGTGTTTTCTTCCATAACGGGTTGAATGATTAATAATTATGTACAATATATATAGTGGTTTCAGGCAACAAAGATAGCAAATTTTCCCCAATCGCGACCGAAAATATTGCCATTTTTAAGCAAAACACTGTGTATCAGCATGGTATAAAACCCGCACATTTTTTGGGAAAAACAGCCGGAAACCCCGATTTTTGCCCATTTGCAACTGGCTGATTCCTAAGAGCTTGTTACCTTCCCCTTTTTCTCCTCTTTTTCTCAACTTCGTATCCTCCTGGTGTGCTCCCGGGGTGTGGAAAAAAAATTGTTGGTGATTCAGAAAATGTTCTTATCTTTGCACCATGAAAAAAATAACATTAGCATTGGCATTGGCAGGATGTATCACACTGACATCCTGCGACATAGTGAACCAACTGGCCGGTCAGGTGCAGAGTGTGGCCAACCTGGCGAACTGCGATTTCTCGCTCAAGAACGTCAATAACGTCAGCGTGGCGGGGGTGAATGTGAAGAATCTGACCCAGGGCAAGCTCTCGGCCACCGACGTGGTGAACCTCGTGGCCGCCTATCAGACCAAGCAGGTGCCGCTGGCGATGGACGTGAACGTGAACGTGAAGAACCCCACCAAGACGCAGGCCGCCCTGACGGCGATGGACTGGATACTGGCCATCGACGGCAGCGACGTGGCCAACGGCGTGAGCAACAAGGGCTTCACCGTGAAACCCAGCACCACCACCACCGTGCCGCTGGGCGTGAAGACCGACCTCGGCAACGTCTTCTCCAGCAAGGGAGTGGAGAGCCTGAAGAACTTCGCCTCGAGCTTCACCACCGAAGGCGTCTCGTCGAAGGTGGGCCTCCGCGTGCGACCCAGCCTCTCGGTCGGCAGCACCCAGGTGCCTTTCCCCAACTACATCAAGCTGGAGAAGAAGACCGGCCGCGGATAAACAATCTAATTTCGTGATTACAAAAGGAAGCTTTTTATTAAAATGAAACAATATAAATATAAAAAGGCTCTTGTTATCGCCGCTGCCCCATTGCTGTTTTTCGCCGGATGCGAAAAAGACGAACAAGAAACACCCACACAACAAACCAGTACAACAATTACATTTATTGGACGAAATTATTCTAAACAATTACACGATACAACTATAGCACCACTATGTAAAAAATATGATATAGTATATGCAGAAGCTATTTATGATGGTTGGGATAATTTTGGAATAAACGACATTCGCGTTATGGCGCGTACGGTAGTTGATCAATTTGATAAATATAATCAATTGAAAGCCAAGTGTGGATTTGAATTTGTAGATACAGTTGGTGCAGGATTAATGTGTAAAAAATTAGAAAATCTGGGCTACACAATTAAACTGTCACAAGACATCGCTAAATAATAGTAATACCACCCATATCCGGGTGGTATTTTTTACCTGTGCTTACCCACGCATACATTACGAGCCGGCACAGTTTTAGACTGCGCCTGCGCTAACCTACCTGCGTCAGGCGGAAGAACAGCCGGGCGGCTGGCTCGATGAGGGCATCGGGGAAGTCGTAGTCGGGATGATGCAGCTCGGGCTGCCCTTCCCCGCTCCCCAAGCCGAACATAGCCCCCTGGAAGTGAAGCAGGTACTCGGCGAAGTCCTCGCTCCACCGATTGGGCAGTTGCTGCTCCTGCACCTTAAGCGGCACCGCTGCGGCCGCCGCTCTGATTTTCTCCACACATGAGGCGTGGTTCTCCGTGGCGCGGAAGGGCTCCACCAGCGAGCGGCCCACCTGCAGGCCGTGCCGCCCGGCCACCTCGTCCACCACGGCATTGGCCTCGGCCAGGAGGCATTCCATCGCCTTGTTGGAAAAGGCGCGGAGGGTGAACATCACCTCGGCATGCCCTGCCGAGGTGCCGAAGGCAGGCTCGCCAAGGCGGACGCAGATGAGGGTGCTTTGGCGGAAATCCCCTCCCCTGCCGTTGAATTCATCGAAACGCCTGACAATCTCGGCCACCGCGAGGCCCGGATTGAGGCCCAACTCGGGCGTCGAGGCGTGGGTCTCGCGCCCGTCGAGGCGGTAGACCACCCCCGTGGAGGCGGCGGCAAAGGTCTCGGGGCAGAGCACCACGGTGCCCAGCGGGTAGCCCGGCAGGTTGTGCAACGCATAGATCGACTGTATGTTGTACTGCTGCAGGATGCCGCTCTCGAGCACCGCGCGCGCCCCCTCGCCGGTCTCCTCGGCAGGCTGCCAGAGCAACAGAATTGAAAATTGGGAGTTGTGAATTGAAAATTCCTCATCTATCAATTCGGCCAGGCGGAGCAGGACGGTGGTGTGGCCGTCGTGTCCGCAGCGGTGGCCGATGGGGAGGGCGTCGGTGTCGGCACGGAAGGCGATGGTGGGTGCCTGCGGGTCCCGGCCCCACACGGCAACGAAGCCCCAGCCGCCGACATGGGTGTAGACCTTGTCCGGATGCAGACCCTGCAGGTGCTTGAGGATGAGGTCGTGGGCATAGCGCTCGTTGCCGGCGGTCTGCGGGTGGGCATGCAGGTCGCGCCGCAGGGAAAGGTAGTCAGTCATTGCCGGGAAGCTTTTGGATCAATTTCATAAAGTGGTCGCCCCGCGCCTCGAAATTCTTGAACGAGTCGTAGCTGGCCGCCGCGGGCGAAAGGAGGCAGATGGAGCGCCGGTGGGTGTGCTTGGCACACCAGGGCACGATGTTCTCATAGTCATCCTCTTCTATGCACAGACACTGGTAGCCGCTCTCCTGCAGCAGGGCATGGATGCGGCGGCCGGCGGCGCCCACGAAGGCGATGTTCCTCACCGGGTTCTCCTGCACGAGGTAGTCGGCCAGCGGCGCGTAGTCGATTCCACGGTCGAAACCGCCGAGTATCAGCGTCATCACCTTGCCGACCGGCTGCAGGGCCTTCAAGGCGGCGATTGTGGCCTCGGGAATGGTGGAGATGCTGTCGTTGTACCAGATGACCCCCCGGCGGTCGCCCGGCACATGCTCCAGGCGGTGGCGGAGGCCCCGGAAGGTGGAGAGGCGGCTACGGAATGAGGTGGCCGGCTGCCGCCTCGCAAGCGAGGCGATGCGGCATGCCACCAGGGCGTTGCTCCTGTTGTGTTCGCCCAGCAGGGGGCTGGACTCCAGCAGGGTCTGCTCCTCCGCCGCAAGGGTGGCGGCGCTGTAGGGGTGCTGTATCCCGCGCAGCTCTGCCGTCAGGCGCTCTGCCAGCCGGCGCAGCTCCTCGTTGTCGGTGCAGAAGAAGAAGTGGTCGTCGGGCTGCTGGTGGAGGGCAATCTGCATCTTGGCCATCTTGTAGGCCTCGTAGTCCTTATAGTGGTCCAAGTGCTCCTGGAACAGATTGAGCACCAATGCAATATGCGGCGAGCGATGCAGCACCTCCAGTTGGTGGCACGAGAGTTCGGCCACCACCGTGCTCTGCTCGTCCAGCTGTTCAATCACGTCGAACATGGGTATGCCGATGTTGCCAGCCAGGATGCTGTCGGGCAGCAGGTGGGCGATGAGGCTGGCGGTGGTGGACTTGCCCTTGGTGCCGGTGACGCCGATGGTGCGGTCGGCGTAGACCTGCAAAAAAAGGTCCACCTGCGAGGTGACCACGGCGGGGTCCTGCGCCTTGACGAGGCGCATAGGCACACCGGGCGACTTGATAATCATGTCGTAAGGCGCCGCCGTCATGGTGCGGATCTGGTCGTTGCCGTCGGCGATGGAGATGTCGGCCTCCGGCAGGAGCGCACGGACCATGCGCTCGGTACTGCGCCCTTCGCGCCCGTAGCCTGCCAGAAGGATGCGCCTGCCCTCCAGCAGGGATTTCAGTTCTTGTTCGCGATACATTGCTCTATGATGTTGCGCTCCCCGGCGTTGAGGTTGCCGATAGGAAGGAGCGTGGAGAGGGAATTCCGGATTGAGGATACAGCATCATGAATATCCTCATAATCAACCAAAAGGGACGGCCTTCCACGGTCGGCGTACCAGCGGCGCAGCGTCATGGCGAGCGCCTGGCGCACTTCGCCGACGGTGCCCACACACTCGAAGGGCTTCGTCTCGGCCTGGCCCACCAACTGCTCGAACTCGGCACAGAGCGACCTGTCGTCCAGCAGGTTGTGGCCAAATATAGCGGACATACGCGACGGCTCGATAAAAGGCGACAGGATGATGTAGGCGAAGAGGCACTTGGCACAATGGCCGCACCACACATCCTGTTTGCTCCCCACGTTGCACGAGCGGAAGACGTCGTGGTAGTCGGTGAAACGGCTGAAGAGCATGGCAATCTGCAGTTCCGACAGGGGGCGGAGGAATGAGAAGTAATTGTATGAAGAATCATCATTCTTCATTCTCATTTCTTCATTCCCGACATAGGCCCTGAAGTCGTCCTCGAATTCCAGGCTCTTGCTGTACTGGTGGTTCACATAGGAGCCCTTGACAGTGCTCTCGTTGGCCGAACTCTCGTTGCTGAGCGCCACGTTGGGGATGCCGCTCAGGGCGGAGGCCAGGCGTGTGTAGAACGCCAGCATGGCCGAGAAGGGGGTGTGGCCGTTGAGGTAGCCCTGCTGGTTGAGTTGCAGGAGCGTAGGGTCGATGGCGCGACGGATGACCAGCACCTCCTCCAGCGGGAAGCCCGCCACGCGGCAGCACTCGGTGGTGGCCCCGCGAGGGTTCATCACCAGGGGACGGATGACCTTGCCTGCACGGCGCAGCAGTTCCAGCGTCACCACGCTGTCCTTGCCACCACCCACGGGGACAAGGTAGTCCTCCCCCCTGCCCCTCGCCGGAACGGAGGGAATCCGGCACGCATCGCCGGAGCATTCTATCGTCATAAAATTCTCACTGTCGGGCGCAACCTCCGCACCCTCCCGGAGATGGGCCGGGGTGAGGCCGTTGGTGTAGTAGAATTCCCCCAGGCCGTTCCAGTAGAGCTTCTTCCAGAAAGCCACCTGCACCTCGTCGAGGCCGCCACATGCGACGCGCACCACCGGGGGGCAGGCGCACTTCCAGTAGCTGACCAGTTCGGCCATGCCGATATCGAACACCATCCGGTCCATTGCCTCCCTGTCGAGGCCGAAATCCAGGAACGGGCGCCGCTCGATGAGCGAGGTGGGGTGGAACTCGATGTCGCCCATCCGGAAATCGTACGTCAGGCGCAGGCCCTCGTCGCACGGATGCCACGAGTAGCCCGCGTATTCAAACAGCGGGTATCGCCGGCGCAATTCACTGTATCTGCTCATTTCACTCATGCCTCCACTAACGTCGCCGGAGGGAAAATATTGCTTTTTTTGCTCTATTTCAAAAAGTTTTAGTAATTTTGCAGTACGAAACAATAGAATCTGATAAAACAAAAAGAGATGAAACGCATTGCAATCTTTGTAGTTATGGCCATGATGGCCTTTACGGCCTCGGCACGGTCAGTGCACTATTTCACCCACAGCCAGGCTGTGAGGACGGTCAATTACCTCAACGCGCAGAACGAGATGATGATCTACTGCGGGTTCGACTACGAGATCGAGACCTACGTGCTGATCAACGAGGTGTGGATGGAGCGCGTGAATTCGGCCTACTATGAAATCTGGGTCTATGGCTACGATGCCTATACGGGCGACGAGATCTACATGCCGCTCGACCTGCAGTGTGTGTGGCTTTTCAGCGGAAGCCGCATCTACAACGCAGCCCAATACCTGCGCTTCCATGTCACGGTGAACCAGCCCACTTTCGTGTGGCACATCCCTGCCTACAGACCCTTTGTGCGGGTGATACACAGCCCCAGCTATGCACGCACCTATCACTACACCATCCACCGTCACGGCTGGATGCCCCCGGCACCACCCGCCCCCGGCTACTCCGCCCCCCTGCCCCCCTACTATATGCGCCGTCCCAGCACCCCGGCTCCCACGCCCACCGCTGTATGGACACCTGGGAAAGAGCAGCCCAGGGTGAGCACCCCCACGGCACAGCCTTCGCGCGATGCCGGCACCTCCTCCACCCGCAATGTCACCACCACTCCCTCCACCAACAGCAGCACCGCCACCCCGGCCTCTTCCTCCAGCACACGCTCGGCCTCCACCAGCAACACCAGCCGCGCCACCACGACAACGCCCAGCCGTTCCTCTGCCTCCGCCACCTCCGGCAGCACCGCCACTCCCAGCCGCAGCACCGCTACCCCCAGCCGCAGTTCTGCCTCCACCACGCCTACCCGCAGCAACACCAGCTCGCGCAGCAGTGCCACCTCCACTACCACCTCCGCCCCCCCCTCCACCACACGCAGCAGCGCCACGGCTACTTCCACGCGCAGCACCACCTCCACGGCGGCGCCTTCGCCCACGACGGCACGTAAAAACGCCACCTCCACCAGCCGCGCCACCACCACAGAGAGCACCTCTTCCAGCCGCAGCGCCGCCACGCCAAGCAGCAGTACCGGAAGCAGCAGCACCCGCAGCGCCTCCTCCTCACGCAACGCCACCGCAACACGCAATTCCAGATAAGACAGATGAAAGCCAGCGAACTGGTACTGGCCCCCGACGGCACATTGTACCACATACGTCTACAGAGCAGCACCTTGGCCGACAAGGTGCTGCTTGTCGGTGATCCTGCAAGGGTCAACATGTTCAAGGAGATATTCGATGCCATCGAATACGAAAGCGACAACCGCGAGATTCATGCCCTCACGGGTACCTATCACGGTGTGCGGATGACCGCCCTCAGCACCGGCATGGGATGCGACAACATCGACATTGTGCTCACCGAGCTCGACGCAGCCCTGCACGTGGAGCAGGGGCGGTGGACAGACGCCTGCAGCCGCTGCCTGCAGATGGTGCGCATCGGCACCAGCGGCTCGCTGCAGGAGGAGATCGACTGCGGCAGCCATGTGGCTGCGGCCTACGCCATAGGGTTGGACGGACTGATGAACTACTACCGCGAGTGGGACACGCCCCTGCCGGCCATGGAGGAGGCGTTGGGGAGCCACATGGCATTCCCTACCCCGGTGGCACGTCCTTACTGTGTGCAGGGGAGCCAGCGGCTGCTGGAACAGGTGGGGCGAGGGATGCACCACGGCATCACCGCCACCGCACCGGGCTTCTACGGTCCGCAAGGGCGCACTGTGCGCCTGCATCCCAGTCTCGAGGGGCTCAACGAGCGGCTGGCCTCCTTCCGCTGGGAGGGGATACCGGTCACCAACCTCGAGATGGAGACGTCGGCCATCTATGGCTTCAGCCACCTGCTGGGCCACGAGGCGCTTACGGCCTGCCTCATCATCGCCAACCGCCCGCGCGGCACATTCCTCAACGACTACCACCACGAGATGCGCCAACTGGTCGGCACGGTGGTGGAACGGCTGGCCGTGTGAAAAAAAATCCAGTGGGCGGCACGAGGCGGCCCACTGGATATAGGGGTGTTGTGTGTGGTGGGTGTGTGTGCGGTGAGGGGGGGGGTAGTGGGTTTAGTTTCCGTAGTTTACGTAGCGGGCGAGGCGGACGGCGAGTTTGCCTTTGCGGTTTTTGCCCCAGAGGCCGCGGTCGGCTGCCAACGGGCGGCTGTCGGAGGTTTTGGTGGCCAGGCCACGCTTGTTGAAGAAGAGGTTGTAGGCGAAAGGTTTAGAGTTTGTGCCATCGTCGTATATGGAACCTGTCCAGTAGACGCCGTTGTGCCCTTCTGTGAATTCATTTTTATCGTTGATCCATCCGTCGGCCACGAGGAAGACGCAGCCTTCGGTTTCGAGGATGGGCCAGTCGTTGGTGATGTCGAGGTATGTATAGTCTACGACGGCACCAGTGTTGGTGGCATTGACTGTGTTCCAGGTGGAGTAGTCGACGGAGATTTGGGGCATGCTGAAGTGGTCGGGGAAGAGGAGGATGCCGTTGTTGTCGTGGATGATGCAGAGGGCGTAGCGGGCGTCTGAAACGCCGCCTATGGTGAGGCCGGTTTGGCGTTGCTTGAGGAGGTACATCCACTGGGCGTTGGTGAGGGATCTGAATTCGAGGGGGGTGGTGCTGTTGCCATCGGTGCACTGGATGGCGTTGTTGCCCCAGTCTTTAGTGGTGCCGGCGATGTCGGTATTGACGGTGCTTGACGTGGCGGAGCCGTTCTCGCCGTAGCAGAAGAGGTCCACTTCGTCGCCACCAACATTGGCGGTGTTGAAGGTGGTGTACTGGTTGACGGAGAAGCGGTACTGGCCGGTGGATTTCTTGTAGACGAGGTCGCCTTCGGCGAAGTAGACTTGTGTGCCGTTGGCATCGATGGAGAACTTGGATTCGGTGTAAGCCACTTTTTCACTGCTTTGCTTGATTTCGATGCTCGGTGTGGAGATGACTTTGGCACGGGCTATTTCGGCGGTGATGGGCACTTCGTTGTTGTAGGCGTAGGCGGCGGTGATGATGACGCCGGAGATTTTCTTTTCGCCGGCGTAGATGGTGAATGTGAGGTTGTCGTTTTCTTCAATGGGGTAGACGGGGAGCTGGAAGGTTTTTTCCTGGTTCACGGCGAGGATGGCGTCGCTCTCGCCGAGGGTGAGGCTCACGCGGCGGTCCTTTGCCGTGGCGGTCTCCTGTGCAGGGACGGTGAAGTTGCCGTCGAGGTTGTCAAGCGAGATGGTGCGCTGGCCGCAGAGTTGTGATTTCTCAGCGGTGAGGGAGATGGTGCGGACCACGAGGGGATAGTCGGTGGTGTTTTTCACCGTGACGATGACACCGGCGCAGAGGTGCTTGAAGTAGAGGCTTCCGTTCTCCTCCATAATGCCTTTGGAGACGAGGGGGAAGTCGATTTTCTGCATGCTGGCGTCGGTGGGGTCCACTTCGTAGGCGTAGTGGGTGGGGAGGGTGACGGTGACGCTCGATTCCGTCATGGCTTTTTTGATGCCGGCGGGGTAGCAGGCCATGAGGGTGGCGCCTTCATTTTCGGTTACGTTCACCGAGGCATTGCTGATGGTGTAGGGGGTGCCGTTGATGTCCACCTGGTCGCCGTCCACCCACTGGATGGAGGCTCCGTCGAGGGAGGTCTTGGCGTTGCTGTGGTGCTGTTCAGCCACGAGTTTGAGGGTACCGGTTTTTTCTTTTTCGCAGGCGGTCATGACGAGGCCCGCGAGGCTGGCCGCAACGATGGCAAGGGCCATACGGCGGTATGGATGATTGGTTTTCATCTTGTTCTGTTTTGGGGTTGAGACGATGTTTTACGTGGACGGCTCTCTACCAGCTGGTGCTGCTGGTCCAACTGGAGATTTCCTCGCGCTGTTCCACGCCGCCGAGGCCGCTGCCGCCGGACTGCGAGTCGCCGAAGAGGGCCTTGAGGCTGAAGGTCTGCTCCTGTCCGGCGCTGGCCTGGTAGCCCCGCTCGCTGCGGAATGTCACCACGGTGAGTGACGGGGGTTGATAGGTGTTTTTTTTCATAGTCGTATTGTTTTTTGTTCAATTCAAAACCAATAGCACGAGGAGCCAACGGTCGACCCGGCCGCTGCCGGGTAGCATGGCTTCATAGCATTTTCCGGATTCCTAAACAGGCAAAACAGGTAATTGCTCCTCTCTATGAAAAGCGTAGGGGTGGGGTAACTACTTGACAATCCGATACTTACACACTGTGTACAGTTTCTTTTCATCGGGACAAAAGTACACTCCTTTATGGACACCGAAAAGTTAAATATTCTTAATTAACATTTCAGTGGTCCAAATCCGTTCATATCGGTTCTCAGTCGAAGTAAATACCTACAGGATACCTACCGGATACCTAGGGGGTCCCTGCCGGGTGCGGTGGGGGGAGCGAGGGGGCAAGGATGCACGGTTTCCCTTGCGGAGCGCTATTTGAGGTTGGGGCGGAGGTGTTTGATTTGTTCGTAGGCTTGGTTCACGGCTTTCATCTGCTCGGAGGCGTTGCGCTGCAGTTCCTCGCTCATGCCGGCCACACGGTCGGGGTGGTACTTCATGGCCATGCGGCGGTAGGCTTTTTTCACTTCGTCGTCGGTGGCGCTGCTGTCGATGCCGAGGATTTTGTAGGGGTCCTTGCCGTAGGAGCCGGTGCGCGGGCGGCTGGACTGGCTGGAGCCTCCGCCGTAGCCGTAGCCGGTGCTGCCGACGTGTCGCTCGTGGATGGAGGTGTAGTCGCTGGAGGAGAGGCCGAGGTGGAGGGCGATCTGGCGCAGGGTGTGGAGTTCGGCCTGGTGGAAATGGCCGTCGGCCCCGCCGAGTCCGAAGAGGAAGTCGGTCATGTGGTAGCGCGTGTTGTAGTCGGTGTTCACTTTGATCTGCGCGCATACGTCGGCCACGGGTATGTCTTGCTCGACAAGTTGCTGGAGGAGTTTGAGCATCTGTTTGCCGCGTTGTTCGCCGTAGTTCTGGAGGAGGAAGCGCTTGACGTAGTCGAGTTCGCTGCGTTTGACCTGTCCGTCGGCTTTCATGACGGCGGCGATGAGTACCATGAGGGCTGCGTTTATGTCCTGTTGCGAGCCGGTGTTGCGGTAGGGGCCGCGGTGGGATGCCTGCGGGGGGGCTTCGGTCAGCCTGTCGGGTGCGATGGCTTTCCCGAGGAACCAGCCGAGGAGTGCGCCGATGGGGCCGCCGATGGCCCATCCGAGGCCGGCGAATAGCCATTTGGTGATGGAACTCATTTCTTTTTGTTTATGTGTTCATATATGATGGACTGGAGGTCGGTGCGGACGTTCATCTGTGCCAGTCGGTTGGGGGTGGCAGAGGGGTGCACGCGGTTGGAGAGGAAGACGAAGACGAGGTCGGCCTCTGGGTCGACCCATAGCATGGTGCCGGTGAAGCCTGTATGGCCGTAGGAGGCCTGCGATGCTTCGGGGCATACCTGCGCATTGGCCGAGGGGCTGAAGAGCTGCTTGTCGAAGCCGAGGGCGCGTCGGTTGTTCTGCTTGGCGTAGTGGCGACGGGTGAAGAGGTCGATGGTCTCCGGCTTGAGGTAGCGCTCCCCGTGGTATACGCCTCCGTCCAGCAACATTTGCATGAGGATGGCGACTTCGCGTGCGGTGGAGAAGAGGCCGGCATGGCCGCTGACACCGCCCATGGCGTAGGCGTTGGGGTCGTGGACACGGCCGCGGATGAGGCCGCGGTGGGGGTCGAGCTCGGTAGGTGCAATGCGGAATGGTTCTATGTCGCCGGTGCGGCTGGGCATGTAGGAGGTGGAGCGCAGGCCCATGGGCTGGTAGAAGTGCTCGTGCATGTATAGGTCGAGCGGAAGGCCGCTGATGCGTCGCACGAGATCGGAGAGGAGCATGAAGCCGAGGTCGCTGTAGAGGTAGCCTTCGCGGTCGTTGAGGGGTGTGTCCGCTACGAGGCGGAGGATGCTGTCGTAGTCGGGGGTTGTCTGCCAGTAGGCGTCGAAGGCTTTGAGGCGTGCCTGGTGGCTCATGGCTTGTTTCACGGTGATGGGTTCCTTGTCAGTGCCAAGGAGGTAGGGGAGATATTTGGAGAGGCGGTCGTCGATACCGAGTTGTCCCTCTTCCACCAGCTTCATGATGGCCAGGGTGGTGGCGCAGACTTTGGTGAGGGATGCGAGGTCATAGACGGTGGATGGGGTGACGGTGTCGGAGGGTTGGTCGTAGGTGAAGGTGCCGAATGCACGGTCTACGGCAACGCGCCCCTTGTGCATGACGACGAGTTGGCATCCCGGCATGGCCTGGACCTCTATGGCATTGGCTACAATGGAGTCGATGCGTGGGTCGGTGTTGATATCCAATGCGAGGACAATCTCCTCGCATTCCTCGCGGCGGTCGTTGCCGGGCACCTGGATGGGATGGTGGATAGTGGGGAGGACGAGGCGGTATTTGGCATGGAGCACACGGCGACAGTGGTAGTCGATGCTTTGCATAAGGGAGGTATCCACCCGGGCGGCGGCCCGTATGACGGCGATGGATTGCTCGACATCGGGAGGCAGCAGGAGGAGGTCGTTGCCGGCACGCAGGGCGGCCAGCTCGCCGAGCCCCTGGCCATAGGTGTTGGTCACGCCTTTCATATCCAGCCCGTCGGTAACGACAAGCCCGTCGAATCCGAGCCGTTTCTTAAGCAGATCGGTGACCAATACGGGGCTGAGCGAGGAGGGGCGGTCGGGATCGTAGGCGTTTACCTGAAGGTGTGCCACCATGACTCCGCCCACTCCGGCTGCTATGAGGCGTTTGAATGGGTAGAGGTCTATGGTGTCGATGTAGGGCAATGTGTGGTTGATGACAGGGAGCTCGAGGTGGCTGTCTGCCTCGGTGTCCCCGTGGCCGGGGAAGTGTTTGGCAGTGGCCAGTACCCTCTGGCTCTGCTGCCCCAGGGTATACATGATGCCCAGCCGGGAGACGCGTTCGCGATCGGTTCCGAAAGCGCGGGTACCGATGACGGGGTTCCTGGGATTGGAGTTGATATCTACTACGGGGGCGAAGTTGATATGGATGCCCATCATGCGGCATTGGCGGCCGATTTCCTGACCCATGCGGAAGACGATGCTGTCGGCATCGGGCGGCAGTTTGCCGAAACGCGCGTTGCGTGGGAAGGAGAACATGTCCTTGAGCCTCATGCCGAGGCCCCATTCCCCGTCGATGCTGACGAGGAGCGGCACCCGGGCGTCGCGCTGGAGGCGTCGGGTCACGGCGGCCTGGTGGGGCGCATTGCCTGCGAAGAAGCAGACGCCACCGACGCCGAGCGCGTTGATTTTCTGCGAGAACCGGGCAACGTCGGCATCGGACATGTTGCGGGGCACGCGGGCGATGACGAGCTGTGCGATGCGTTGCTCGAGGGAAAGTGTGCCCATTACGGAGTCGACCCACCGCTGTTCCTGGTCGGGCTGCATCCAGCTGTCGGCGCAGAAGCGTGCCGGCTGTGCCCGGAGGGTGGCCGCAAGGGGGAGGGATATGGCGAGGATGAGGAGGCTGATGCGTTTCATTTTTTCAAGCATTTATCGATGTATTCCACCTGGCGCTGCCGGGGGTTGCCCTCATAGTTGAGGATGACATAGTCGGCCCTTCGGAGGATTTCCGCGGCGGGCAGCTGGCTACGGATGCGCGCCATGAGGGACTGCTCGTCGGCCCCGTCGCGCAGCATCAGGCGGCTCAGGCGCTCTTCGAGCGAGAGGTAGACGCCGATGACGGCATCCATCTGTCGGTCGAAGCCGTGGTCGTAGAGGATAGCGCTCTCGAAGAGGACGTAGGGCGCGTCGGCATGGAGGGCGCAGAAGCGGTCGAATGCGTCGCGGACCCTGGGGTGCACCAGGGCGTTGAGGGCCTGGAGGGAGGCGTTGTCGGCGAAGACGATGCGTGCGACGGCCCGTTTGTCGGCCTGCCCGTCGGGGGTGAAGACGGCGTTGCCGAAGAGATTCCGCAGCTGATGCAGGAAGGCTGGGTCGGCATAGCATTCGGCCCCTGCCCTGTCCGCCACGAAAGCGGGCACACCCAGCCCCCGGAACGCCTCCACAACGGTGCTCTTTCCGCAGCCCATGCCGCCGGTGATGCCTATGCGACGTGTACTCATCGGATGACAACGTATTGGATTTCAGACGGCTCCATACTGCGTACCCTCACCTGTTCCGGGAAGCGTACCAGGCGGGGTTCGAGGTGGGGTTTACCCGAAAGGACGTCGGCATAGTCGGCCTCGACATCGAATCCCGAGGCGGATACGGTGGCGAGGTCGCACCATGCCACCCACACCTTCAAGTCCACGCGGTCGGGATAGAGCTGCAGGCGCGAGGTGCTGTCCGGCTGCGCCACGCGGACGGGGACGGTGTAGGCGCGCTCGACATAGGGCTGCACGGGGATGTACACCTGGACATGCGAGGCGGAGCTGACCACGTTGCCATACTGTTCCCACACCGGCTCGAGGGGGAGGCGCAGCGAGTCGGAGGCTTTCACGCCGGCCACCGCCGCGGGGCTGAGCCGCAGGGCGTCGATGCGGTCCAGGGATTCCTGCGGGCCATAGAGGGTCACCTCCGAGGGGACCACCGTGGGCTCGCCGTAGAGCCCGTAGCCGTCGGCGAAGGATACCTTGAGGTTGTCGATGGATACCTTGAGGGTCTTGCTGGCACGCGCCGCCAGCACCAGGCGCAGCGAGTCGCGGCCGGCGCCGGACATGCGTACCCCATATCGTGCAAGCTGTCCGCGGAGCGATTCGCTCACGTCGTCGATGCCCACGGCATAGCACAGGTGCCGCCCCGTGCCCCCGGGCGAGGCCAGGGGGTAGCGCTTGACGGCGGGGCCGTGCATGTCGAGGGTGAGCACCACGGGCGTGCGGCGCAGGCTGAAGAGGAGGGCCGAGAATCCGGTGGCCTGGGCCTGGAAGGCCAGGGCGCTGTCGGCCGACACGGCGGCGTAGCGGCGGTTGTCGTAGCCCGTCATGGCCACCTTCACCTGGAAGGGATACTCGCGGATTTCAGACATGCTGAGGACAAGCCACACCAAGGCCGTGATTCCCAGGATGACAAGGAATCGGTTGAAGTGCAGCCCGCGACGGCGACGCTGCGGCGATGCGGTAGGTATCTCCCTGCTGTCCACCAGGTATCCTCGAGGTCTGTTCTTTAACTGTTCCTTAACTGTTCTATAACTGTTCTATATCTTTCGGGCCTCTCCCACGGGCTATTTTTTCGCCTCCTCCTTGGGTTCGGGGGCGGGCTGGATCATGGATTTCTCGACCGTCAGCACCACGCCGTTGCCGACCTCCACCTCCACCGTGTGGCTGTCCACCGAGTGCACCTTGCCGTACACGCCGCCGCTGAAGAGCACGCGGTCGCCCTTCTTGAGGGCCTCGCGGAACTGACGCTCCTCCTTTTCTTTCTTGCGCTGCGGACGCATCATGAGTATCCACATGATGGCGAAGATGGCTATGATCCAGAGCATGGATCCCATGCCGCCGCCAGACGGGGCGGCCTCCAGTAAGATAACGTTTAGATTCATTGTATATTGTTTTATGTGATGGATTTCTTTTTTCCTTCCCGCGGGTCAGTTGCCCACACGGGCGGTGATTTTCAGCTTGGTTTTGGCAGGTTGCGCGTTGGACACTACGGTTACCTCCTGGTACTGCTGGCCCGACTTGCCGAGGGATTTGAACGTGACTGTGATGTAGCCCTCCCCGCCCGGGGCGATGCGCTCCTCGGGGTAGGATGCCACGGTGCAGCCGCAGGTGGCGGAGCAGGAAGAGATGACCAAGTCGGCCGTGCCGGTGTTGCGGAAGTGGAAGCTGTAGCTGATGCTCTCGCCCGAGGAGAGGCGCCCGAAATCGTGCATCTCCTTGTCGAATGTCATCACAGGCACCTTCGCGCTGTCGTCGTAGCCCGAGGCGCTCTGGGGGTTGTTGATGAGGTCCACGTCCGAAGCCTGCCCGCCGCCACCGCCGCATCCGGCGGCCAGCAGGAGCGCGAGGGTCAGCGCGGCCAGGGTGTGTCGTGCTTTCATGGGTCAGTCGGTATTAAGGTTGTAGTCGATCAGGCCCCGTCCCGTCTTGTTGATGCGGCCGCGCGAACGCAGCTCGAGCACCATGCGGTCCAGGATGCCGTTGATGAAAAGGCGGCTGCGGTCGGAGCTGAACTCCTTGGAGAGCTCGATGTATTCGTCCACGGTCACCTTCTCCGGGATGGTGGGGCAGCCGGTGAACTCGGCCACCGCCATGTTGATCAGCAGGATGTCCATGCGCGACACGCGCTCGAACTCCCAGCCCTGCAGATACCGGCGTGCCAGCTCGTCGCTCTCCTCGCGGCAGGCCAGCGTGTCGCGCAGCAGTTGGCGTGCGAACGTCATGTCCTCCTCGTCCTTCTCACGCCGCCGGTCGTACATCAGGGGCCACATCATGGCCTCGTCGAAGGTATCCTCCTCCAGCGTCTTGAGCATCATGAAGTTGTACTGCGCAATCTGGTCGAAGTCGTCCTCCCAGAGGAGGCTGCGGCTGGCGATCATCTCGCACAGCGCCTCGCGGTTCATCAGGTAGCGGAAAAGGAAGACGGCGAAGTCCTTGTCGGTCTCGAAACCGGGCTCGGCCTCGAGGTACTCCTTGTACTCGGGCCGCTGGCGGAAGTCGAGGAAGGCCTCGCGCACCAGGTTGTCGTGCAGCTTCCAGCAGTTGCACCATTTCTCCATGCACTGCTTCAACTCGAAATTGTCGGCCATCCGGCGGATGAACTCATTGTGGGCCAGCTTGGGGTTGGGGTTGAGGTCGTCCTCGGTGGGGCGGAACTTGCCCTTGCCCTCCTCCAGAATCCGCCCCGCGGCATCGGCCACGGCGGGCAGCAGCGACACCTGCAGCACACCCAGCTCGTTGAGCTTGCCGATGTGGTACTCGAACACAGCCGACAGGTTGGCGTCGCTGACACTCTCGTATCGGCCCGAATAGATGATCTGGAGCACCTTGCTCCTCAAAAAATGGCGGCTTAGCATACGATGTTGATGATTTTCTTGGGTACAAAGATCACTTTCCTGGGCTCCTTGCCTCCGAGCCACTTGGCACTCTCCGGCGCGCCCAGCACGGCCGCCACGGCCTCCTCCTGCGTGGCCGCGGCCGGCAGGTCAAGAGTGAAGCGCATCTTCCCGTTGAACTGCACGGGATACTTCACCGTGTCCTCCACCAGGTACTGCGCCTCGCACTCCGGCCACTGCGCCCTGCACACCGTATCCCCCTCGCCCATGCGGTGCCACAGCTCCTCGGCTATGTGCGGCGCGAAAGGCGACAGCAGCACCAGCAGCGGCTTCAACACCTCGGAGCTGGCGCACTTGAGGTCGGTCAACTGATTGCAGCAGATCATGAAGGTGGAAACCGAGGTATTGAACGAGAAGCGCTCGATGTCGTCCGTGATTTTCTTGATGGTCTGATGCAGCACCTTCATCTCCTCCTTACCCGGATTACTCTGATTACTCCGATTATTCAGATTACTCAGATCACTCTGACCACTCAGATTATTCAGATAATTGTCATACAGCTTCCACAGTTTCTTCAGGAAGCGGTGCACGCCTTCGATGCCGCCGGTGTCCCACGGCTTGGCCTGCTCCACAGGGCCGAGGAACATCTCGTACAGGCGCAGCGTGTCGGCGCCGTAGCGCGCCACCAGGTCGTCCGGGTTCTGCACATTGTACATGCTCTTGGACATCTTTTCAATCTCCCAGCCGCACACATACTTGCCATCCTCCAGCTCGAACCGCGCCTCCGCAAACTCGGGGCGCCAGGCTTTGAACTTCTCCAGGTCGAGCACATCGTTGTCCACGATGTTGATGTCCACATGGATGGCGGTCACCTCCTCCATGTTCTTCACCAATCCCTTGGATATATAGAGGTTGTTGTCCTGCTTCGAGCGGTAGACGAAGTTGCTCCGCCCCTGTATCATGCCCTGGTTGATGAGCTTCTGGAAGGGCTCGTCCTTGGCGGCCAGGCCAAGGTCGAAGAGGAACTTGTTCCAGAAGCGGGCGTAGATGAGGTGGCCTGTGCCATGTTCCGCACCGCCCACGTAGAGGTCCACGTTCTGCCAGTACTGCACCGCCTGCTGCGAGAAGTACTCCTTCTCGTTCCCCGGATCCATATATCGCAGGTAGT
Organism: Bacteroidales bacterium; assembly: GCA_017940465.1. Classification (GTDB taxonomy): domain Bacteria; phylum Bacteroidota; class Bacteroidia; order Bacteroidales; family P3; genus Colimorpha. Next base: position 76,874 of record JAGAYN010000040.1, read on the forward strand.
ATCCACTGCTGCCCGCAAAGCCCGGCATGGTGCTCAGCTCCAGCGGGAAGACGGTCTTGTGGTCGATTTTGGAGGTCTCCACCACGCAGCGGCTCGCCTCGTCCCAGGCCCACTTCTGTGCGTGGCCCAGCGGCGGCTCGCCCGTGGCGGTGGGCTTGAAGTCGCTCACCTCCGGCAACTCCAGCGGCAGGCACTCCTCCGGCAGCATCCGCGGCCGCCCCTCCTTGTAGTAGACAGGGAACGGCTCGCCCCAATAGCGCTGACGGCTGAAGATGGCGTCGCGCAGGCGGTAGTTCACCGTGCGGTGGCCGATGCCCATCTCCTCGATTTTCGCAATCACCGCCGCCATGGCTTCCTTCACCTTCATGCCGCTGACGAAGCCGCTGTTGACCGAATAGCCCGACTTGCTGTCGAGGCTCTCCTGCCAGGTGGCGGGGTCGCTGACGGCGTCCCGCTCGGGCGCCACCACCTGCCGGATAGGCAACCCAAAGTGGCGCGCGAAGGCGAAGTCGCGGCTGTCGTGTGCAGGCACCGCCATGATGGCGCCGGTGCCGTAGCCGGCCAGCACGTATTCCGACACCCAGATGGGGATCTTCTCCTCGGTGAGCGGATTGAAGGCATAGGCTCCGGTGAAGACACCGCTCACCTTCTTTACCTCGGCCTGCCGCTCGCGCTCGGAACGGTTCTTGGCCCAGGCCACATATGCTTCCACCTCGGCCTTGCGGTCGGGAGTGGTGATTTCGGTAATCAACTCGTGTTCGGGGCAGAGCACCATGAAGGTGACGCCGAAGATGGTGTCCGGACGGGTGGTGAATATCTCGAACTTCAGCGCATCGCTCACGGGGAACCACACGGCGGCCCCCTCGCTCCGGCCAATCCAGTTGCGCTGTATCTCCTTGAGACTGTCGGTCCACTCCACCTGTTCCAACCCGTCCACCAGCCGTTGCGCGTAGGCCGTGATGCGGAGGCTCCACTGGCGCATCAGCTTGCGCTCCACGGGATAGCCGCCACGGACGGAGAGGCCGCCCACCACCTCGTCGTTGGCCAGCACGGTGCCCAGCTCGGCGCACCAGTTGACCGGTATGTCGGCCAGGTAGGCCAGGCGGTGGCCCATCAGGTAGTCCTCGCGCTCACCCTCGCTCATCCCGGCCCACGCCTTGCCGCCCTCGGGCTGCACGACGCCGCGTTCCAGTTTGGACACCAACTCGCTTATCGGCCGTGCCTTCTGCAACTCGTTGTCGTAGTAATGGTTGAAGAGCTGGATGAAGGTCCATTGCGTCCACTTGTAGTACTGCGGGTCGCAGGTGCGCACCTCGCGGCTCCAGTCGAAGCTGAAGCCTATCTTGTCCAACTGCTCGCGGTAGCGGCGGATGTTCTGCTCGGTGGTGACGGCGGGATGCTGGCCCGTCTGGATGGCATACTGCTCGGCCGGCAGGCCGTAGGCGTCGTAGCCCATAGGGTGCAGCACGTTATAGCCGCGCAACCGCTTGTAGCGGCTGTAGATGTCGCTGGCGATATAGCCCAGCGGATGCCCGACGTGGAGGCCGGCACCCGAGGGGTAGGGAAACATGTCCAGTACGTAGTAATGCGGGCGCCCGGCGGACTCCTCGGTCCGGTAGACTCCCTGCTCGCGCCACGCCTTCTGCCAGCGCGCTTCAATCTCGTTGAAATTGTATTCCATTCTCTTTTAATACATTACGTGCAACCTTCCGCTCGGTTGCCGTTGCAAAGATACACATTTTCTTTGAATTACAGCCCCCCGAACCGCAAAAAATCCGCAACCCACTGGCATCCAGCCTGATGCACCATCGCCCGTTTTTTGAAATTTTTTCGCACAAAAACTGGGAAAAGCCCGATTTTGGCCCATCCGCAACAGGCTGGTTGTCAGCACCGAAGAAGCACCCTCTTCTTCCCCTCTCCTACCCCTCCAAGTGTCCTATTGGTCATCGGGAGGGGTATCGGTTATATTGGCTTTGTATAAGGATGATTTTTTTAAAATTTCCAAAGGTAACCTGACTGATAGAAGTGCCATGCGGATGAATCCAACAAAGATAGATACCACACTTTATAAAAAAGCACTTATTACAGATTTGGGGATGATTATTTTAATATTGTACACAATAACAAAACGTGACAATCGTTATTTTCTTAAATTGAAGAAACGAAACAAGTAATATAGAATGTGAAAACAGAACAGAACACCATCGCCCTCGTCCTCTCCAGCGGAGGGGCACGCGGGCTGGCGCATATCGGTGTGATTGAGGAACTTGAGGCCCACGGCTACCGCATCGCCTCGGTGGCGGGCTGCTCCATGGGGGCACTCGTGGGCGGCGCCTTCGCCACCGGACGGCTCGCCGAACTGAAGGAACTGGTCCTCAGTCTGGACAAGCGCAAGATGCTCTCGCTGGTCGATTTCTCGTTCAGCCTCAACCACTTGGTGAAAGGTGACAAGGTGGTGGACACCCTCCGCACCGTCATCCCCGACCTCCCCATCGAGACCCTCCCCCTCCCCTACTGCGCCATCTCCACCGACTGGGAACGCGGCGAGGAGGTGGTCTTCCGCTCCGGCAGCCTCCTCGAGGCCATCCGCGCCTCCATCTCGCTGCCCGCACTCTTCAACCCTGTGCAGGCCGGCGGACGCATCCTCATCGACGGCGGCGTACTCAACCCCCTGCCGCTCAACCGCGTGCAGCGCACCGAGGGCGACCTGCTGGTAGGCGTCGACCTCAGCGGACACGACTACTGGGGCCAACGCCAGGTGCAGCTCAAAGCCCGCTCCCGAAGCCGCAATCCATTGACACGCAAGCAGACAGCCCCCGATTCCGACGTGAACTACCTCTCGCTCCTCGCCCGCGCCAGCTCGCTCATGATCCGCCAGAACTCCCTGCTCATGGAGCAACTCACCCGCCCCGACCTCCTCATCGACATACAGATGTCGCGCTATGACGGCCTCGACTACGACAAGGCCGACCGCCTCATCGCCATCGGCCGCCAGGCCACACGCCAGGCCCTGAAGAAAAAAGCACTTCCCTCAAAGTGAAACGGATGGGATACCCCTCAAAAAAAAGCACAAAATATTTTCAAATATCCGATAGCGCCACAACGGCCTTTACCTATACCTATTTTCAACAGGAAAATGTTCAAAACATTATTTGGCCATTCGGGGGAATGGTTGTAACTTTGCAGCGTCGAAGGTGAAATCCGCGACACATGTAAGTACATTGAAATTAGAATTTTGCCGTGGTCCTCACCCGCTGCGGCGGGAGGCCAAGAGGGAATCGCGTGCGAATCGCGAGCTGTCGCGCAACTGTAAGCCCGCACACCTGCCGCCGGAGCACAAGCCATTGAGGTTCACCACCTTGAGAAGGCGCACCGGCGGAGCGGGGAAGCCAGGAGACCTGCCACGGCGCAAACAAAAGAATAGAACAAACCGCTTTCGCGTCAAAAGCCGGTTGCCGTTGCCTGTCCCCGATGCCGTCGGCTCCCATGCGCGAGAGTTATATAAACATAAATAGTAACAATATATAGCAATAACACATGGAGACCAACAGTTTCAGCATCACCAAGCGCGACGGGCAGACCGAACGCTTCTCATTGGACAAGATAATGAATGCCATCATCAAGGCATTCAACTCGATAGGCGAACCCATCGACCTGGGGCGCCTCTCGAAGATACTCTCGCGTCTGGACATCCACAACGGCATCACCGTCGAGGAGATACAGAACCAGGTGGAGGTGGCCCTGATGCAGGAGGGCTACTACCAAGTGGCGAAGAACTTCATCCTCTACCGCCAGCAGCACACCGAGGACCGCGAGACCCTCGAAAAGATGAAGTTCCTCTCCGACTACATGGACGCCGCCAACGCCGCCTCGGGCTCGAAATACGACGCCAACGCCAACGTCGAGCACAAGAACATCGCCACCCTCATAGGCGAGCTGCCCAAGAGCGGCTTCATCCGCCTCAACCGCCGCCTGCTCGTCGACCGCATCAAGAAGATGTACGGCAAGGAACTGGCCGACAAGTATATCGACCTCCTCACCCACCACTTCATCTACAAGAACGACGAGACCTCGCTGGCCAACTACTGCGCCTCCATCACCATGTATCCCTGGCTCCTCGGCGGCACCATGAGCATCGGCGGCAACAGCACGGCGCCGACCAACCTCAAGTCGTTCTGCGGCGGCTTCATCAACATGGTATTCATGGTCTCCTCCATGCTCAGCGGCGCCTGCGCCACGCCGGAATTCCTGATGTACCTCAACTACTTCATCGGCCTCGACTACGGCAAGGACTACTACAAGGACCCCGCCCGCGTGGTGGACCTCTCACTCAAACAGCGCACCGTGGACAAGGTGATCACCGACTGCTTCGAGCAGATCGTCTACAGCCTCAACCAGCCCACCGGCGCCCGCAACTACCAGGCCGTCTTCTGGAACATAGCCTATTACGACCGCCCCTACTTCGACTCCATCTTCGGCGAGTTCCGCTTCCCCGACGGATCCGCCCCCGACTGGAACGGCCTCTGCTGGCTGCAGAAACGCTTCATGCGTTGGTTCAACGAGGAGCGCACCAAGGCCGTCCTCACCTTCCCCGTCGAGACAATGGCCCTCCTCTACAACCCCGACCACACTTTCGCCGACCCAGACATGGCGCAGTTCACCGCCGAGATGTACGCCGAAGGCCACTCTTTCTTCACCTACATGAGCGACAACGCCGACTCCCTCTCCAGCTGCTGCCGCCTCCGCAACGAAATCACCGACAACGGCTTCAGCTACACCCTCGGCGCCGGCGGCGTCAGCACCGGCAGCAAGAGCGTCCTCACCATCAACCTCAACCGCTGCATCCAGTACGCGGTGAACCACGAGATGGACTACCGCGAGTACCTCACCGACATCATCGACCTCTGCCACAAGGTGCAGACCGCCTACAACGAGAACCTCAAGGAACTGGCCGACCACGGCATGCTGCCCCTCTTCGACGCAGGCTACATCAACATCGCCCGCCAGTACCTCACCATCGGCGTCAATGGCCTGGTCGAGGCCGCCGAATTCATGGGCATCCCCATCACCGACAACCCCCAGTACCGCGAGTTCGTGCAGACCGTCCTCGGCCTCGTCGAAAAGAAAAACAAGGAGTACCGCACCAAGGAACTCATGTTCAACTGCGAGATGATCCCCGCCGAGAACGTGGGCGTCAAGCACGCCAAATGGGACCGCGAGGACGGCTACTACGTGCCCCGCGACTGCTACAATTCCTACTTCTATATCGTTGAAGACCAGTCGCTCAGCATCATCGACAAGTTCCGCCTCCACGGCGCCCCTTATATCGAGCACCTCACCGGCGGCAGCGCCCTGCACATGAACCTCGACGAACACCTCACCCAGGAGCAGTACATGCAACTCCTCCAGGTAGCCGCCAAGGAAGGCTGCAACTACTTCACCTTCAACGTCCCCAACACCATCTGCAACGACTGCGGACACATCGACAAGCGCAACCTCAAAGAGTGCCCCCACTGCCACTCGAAGAACGTGGACTACATGACCCGCATCATCGGCTACCTCAAGCGCGTCTCCAACTTCAGCCAGCCCCGCCAACAGGAAGCCGCCCGACGCTACTACGCCACGCCCGAGCACATGGAGGCCTGATGCTCAAGTATGTAGACAGTGCCGTAGTGTTCCAGGAGATACCCGATGAGGTGACGCTGGCCGTCAACCTCTCGGGTTGCCCGTGCCGATGCCCGGGATGCCACTCGAAACACCTGTGGGCCGACACTGGCAACGAGCTGACCGACAGCGAAGTGGACCGTCTCCTGCAGGAACACAAAGGGCACGTCACATGCCTCGCCCTCATGGGCGGAGACGCCGCACCTGCCGAAGTGGACGGCCTTTTCGCGCGTCTGCGCGAGAGGCACAAGGGAATGCACACCGCCTGGTACAGCGGCCGGTCGCTGCTGGCCAAGGAGATGGACCTCAACCACTTGGACTACCTCAAGCTCGGCCCCTACCTCGCCCACCTCGGCCCCTTGAAACACCGCACCACCAACCAGCGCCTCTACCGCGTCCGCGGCGGCACCCTCGAGGACATCACGGCGCACTTCTGGCGCAAGTAGACCTCAATCCCTTTGAATCCGGCAGGCACCCTATAGGTATCCAGTAGGTATCCGGTAGGTATTTACTTCGACTGAGAACCGATATGAACGCTTATGACCCCTCCACCCCCGGCCCACAGGGCGAAGCCGCCCTCCCGCCACCGCTACCTGTAATGCCGCACCGCCTGGTCGAACACCCCGCCGGCGCCGAACGCCTCGTTCCCGGCCAGCAGGTGCCGCCGCAGGCGGTAGTTCTGCCAGTGCGCCAGCAGGCCGCAGTAGGAGTTCAGCGGCGCCTCCCACTCCCCGGGGGCGCACGCCGCCAGCCGTTCCAGCTTGCGCCCGATGCGCCGCACGCTGGTGCGCGAGGCGTAGATGCGGTGCGGCTTCAGCCAGTGACCCAGGAACTCCACGCCGTGCCACACCGACGAGAGGGTGGTCTTCCCCTCGTGCAGTTCCAGCCCCAGCCGCCCGCGCAGCAGCGCGTCCACCTGCGGCACCAGCGACAGCAGCCACCCGCGGTCGGCGCCGACCACGTAGAAGTCGTCCACGTAGCGCCCGTAGTGGCGGCACCCCAGCACGCGCTTCATATACTGGTCCAGCACGTTGAGGTACACGTTGCTGAACAGCTGGCTGGTGAGGTTGCCTATCGGCAGGCCGCAACCGGGGGGCGAGTGGAAGAGGCTCTTGTCGTGCGGCAGGCCGTGCCAGTCGGCCGCGCTGCCCGCCATGCGGCAGTCCCTTGTGGGGTCGAGCAGGGCGATGACCTCGGTCAGGTAGCGCACGAAGCCGAGGTCCAGCACGTCGCCCCAGCGGCGGTCGCGGCTGGGCGAGACGTAGTGCGGAGCCATCCCCGCGAGGGTCTCCTCGCAGATGCCGAGCAGCCGCCGGCGGTCGATGTGCATGAAGTAGCCCCGGATGTCCATCTTCAGCACGTAGCAGGGCACCGTGTAGCCCTGGCTCTCCTGGCGGATGTGCCGCGCCAGCCGCGCCACGCCGTAGTGCGTCCCCCGGCCGGGGATGCAGCTGTAGCTGTCGTGGATGAAGGTGCGCTCGTAGAGCACATGCGTGTAGTTGTAGTAGAGGTGGTGCACGATGCGGTCGCGGAAGTCGGCGGCAAACACCTCGCGCTGCTTCGGGTCGGTGATGATGAAGCACTGCGAGGGGCGCGGGCGGTAGCGGCGCTCGTAGAGCTCGTCGCACAGCTCGGCGAGGTTCTCCTCCAGCCGCGCCTCGAAGCGTTGCACGTAGGGCTTGCCGCCCTTGTGCCGCCGCGCATCGAGAAAAGCCTGGCGCAGGTCGGCCATCAGGCCTTCCCGCGTCAGGCGGAAAACGGAATCTGTTTCAGGCAAGGGCTGACGCACAGCGCGGACGGATTGACCGTTGTTGCGGTTGTTGTTGTTCATGTTCTGGTCGTCCGAGTTGAAGTTGAAGTTCCACGCGTTGTTCGGGTTGTCCGCGTTGAGCGACGAGGACCAGTAGTTGCCGTTCTCACCCGCGTTGTTGAGCTCGCTGTCCCAGCGGTTGCCGGCGGCGGGCAGGAAGAGGCCCCCTTGTTAGCGTCAGTGGCCAAAGGTTGTTTTCGAAGCCGAAGGAATGCCTCCTTGCGCAAGCCAACGGCCCCATCGGCGTTGTCCCTCCGCGCCGTGGCGCGGAGGGCCGGCCACCTGTGAACTTACCTTGTTCTCGTTCCGTTGCTACAATATCTGCGATATCTGCTGCTTCACATCCGAAAGAAAAGCCATGCACTCCATAGGCGAATGCTGCTCCACCGGGTAGGCCACGATGCGGAGCATGATGTCCGTCAGCCGCGGATGGGCGTTGCGGTCGGCCGCGCGCTTCTCCTCGTCGGCCTTCTTCTTCGAGGCCTCGGTCAAAGGCTGCGCCTGCTTCCAGTCGGCAAATCCGGCCTGCAGCGTGCCGGCGTCGGCGTCGGGCGGAAAGGCCGTCTCCGGCAGCCTGACCTCCACCACCGCCTCGCCCGAGGGCTGCACGTCGGCGCCCTGGGGCACGTACCGCTCGAGGCTCGTCAGCGGGAATCCCACGAAGACGATGTCCTCGCCGCCCTTGAGCAGGCGGTGCGTGACCTTCAGTTCCGTGAAGTAATGCACCATCAGCCAGGCGCTCCACTCGTAGGCACGGTAGAAAGTGCCCTCTTTGAACAGGTGCATCGTCGCGCACTGCTCCGCAGTGCCGCGACGTCTCTCCATTTCAAGAATGTCTTTCAGTTGTGGCATCTGTATTCATTTTTTTTAAGTTACCGAAGGAGGAAGAGGCCGCGCGTGGGCTGGGTAGCTCGCCTCCGGCGAGCGCCCACGCCCGACCTCTTCCTCCTTTGCCCGTTGCGGGGGGAACGGAACAAGGTTAGTTCTGACGCACAGCGCGGACGGACTGACCGTCGCCGCGGCCGTAGTCGCTCATGTCCTGGCCGCCCGAGTAGAAGTAGAAGCCCCACGCGTCGCCCGGGGAGTCCGCGTAGAGCGACGAGGACCAGTAGTAGCCGTACTCACCCGCGTCGTAGAGCCCGCTGTCCCAGCGGTAGCCGGCGGCGGGCAGGAAGAGGCTGTTGCCGTTAGCGGCGGTGAACTTTCTTCCGTTGACACCGTTCATGGTGGTCCACTCGGCAGTGGTGTTGTTGATGAGTTCTTCCCATTCCGCTCTGGTCGGAATGCGGGCACCGTTGCCAAGTTTGGCGGTGGCAACATCATCGGAGGCTTGCAGGGTGGTCTGGCCGTCGGTGGTGCCGTAGTCAGAGTCGGTGTTGTACTTGGTCAGCGTCTCTAATCCGCCCTCCGCATCCACGGTGCAGTACTTGTACGTGCTCCAGTTGTAAACGCTCTTGGTCGCAGTCTCGCCCCAGGCATAGTAATCGCCAGGCTCCTCGGGGCTGGTGGCTCCGAGGTTCCACTTGGCCCACAACAGGCCACTGGGCAGCCCCAGGTCTACCCACTCGGCGGTCTCCGTGCCGCTGCCGCCGCCGGAGCCGCCACCCGTGGGGTTGTCGTTCTTGTCATCGTCGTCCTTGCCGCAGGCTGCAAACAGCAGCCCTGCGCTCATGGCCACCAGGGCCAGCATCTTGAAGGTCTTTTTCATGTTGCTTTTTTTTAAATGAATAATAAAATTGAATTAAATTACAGGCAGGGGTGGAGCGCAGCGCAACCCCTGCACCCCTTCCGCCACCCGACATGGAACCCCGGAGGGGTGGCAGGAACACATAAACCGATATCCTGCCGCCCCTACGGGGCTCTGTGTATTATTGTGCCGCCATTTACAGGGGTTCCGGCCTGCGGCCTCCACCCCTGCCTGTATTCCGACGTCCCCTCCGGGGACTTGCGCATGCCCCCCAACTATCCGATTTTTCCCCAAGTCCGGAGGACGCAGGATTACAGGCAGGGGTGGAGCGTAGCGCAACCCCTGCGACGCTTCCAGCATACAACACGGAACCCCGGAGGGGTGGCAGGAACACGAACCCAAAACCCCGCCCCTTCTCTACTCCACATTCCACGCCCCCTCTCTTGAAAGGAGAGGGGGATGGGGGGTGAGGCCCTCCGAACCCGGTAGGTATCCGGTAGGTATCCCATAGGTATTTACTTCGACTGTGAACCGATATGAACGCTTATGGACCGGCAAAAAAGATAGCGGAGCCCTGCGGGCTCCGCTATCGGCTGTGTTTCAACAGGTTAGTATTTCACGATGGGCTCCATCTCCTTGGCCTGGGCGATCATCTTCTCGATCTCCTTGACGGCGGGGACGCGGTTGGTGAGGTTCTTCTCGGCGTTCACGGCCTCCATCTTGGCGTGGAGGTTGGCGGGGACGCGGTGGCGGAACTCCTTGATGGTGTCCACCCCGGCGGCCTCCAGCAGCTCGGCGAACTGCCCGGCCACGCCCTTGATGCGGAAGAGGTCGGCGTGGTTGGTCCACTTGAGGATGAGTTTCTCGCTGATTTCCGACGCCTCGGCCACTTTCCTGCGGCCGCTCTTGGTGGCGCATTGGGCCAGGAGGTCGTCTGTGGTTTTCAGGCCTGCTTTTTTGAGTTTGGCAGCGTAGACGTCGCCGATGCCTTCGATTTGTTCCAGTTTGTATGCCATAATGTGTTGATTGTTTGTGCGCCTACTCTTTGAAAGGATTTTCGGCACCCTCCTTGATGTTTTGACGGTGCAAATGTACGAACTTTTTTGCAAAGGGGAGGAAAAAGTTTTTCAACAGGATGTGTTGAAAGTGCCGGCTAACGGCCTCGTAGCCAGTCCGGACAGAGTTTTTTTGAAAAACAATTTTGCCATGTCGGAAAATGTTCGTACCTTTGCACCCGTTTTCCGCAAGAGGAGGACGCACACGGAAAGATGCCGGAGTGGTCGATCGGGGCGGTCTCGAAAACCGTTGACCCCCTCGCGGGGTCCCAGGGTTCGAATCCCTGTCTTTCCGCCGGAATGCGCAGCCGAAGAGGGCGGCGCATTTTTTTTGTCATTCGTGCCGGGCGGAGGCGCGCAGGTCGAGCCGCAGGCCGTCGGCGGCCACGGTGGTGTTGGGGAAGTGGGCCTGGGCCTGGGAGAGGAGCAGGTCGGGCTCCTTGTAGCGGGCGGAGATGTGGGTCAGCAGCAGCTGGCGCGCACCCGCCTGGGCGGCGAGGCGTGCGGCCTGGCCGGCGGTGAGGTGGAGCCGTTTCTCGGCCAGGGGGGCGTATTCGTCGGTGAAGGTGCTCTCGAGGCACAGCAGGTCGACCCCCTCCACATAGGGCAGGATGGCCTCGGTGTAGACGGTGTCGCAGCAGTAGGCATAGCGCAGCCGCCCGCGCGAACCCTCCGGCCTGTCGCCCACGAGGAAGCCGTAGGTGGGCACCGAGTGCGTCAGCGGGAATGCATCGACGGTGCACTTCGCATTCTCGAACACGCGGTGCAGGCCCTCGGTGAAGTCCATCTCGTGCCACTCGATGGGGTAGGATATGTTGTTGCCCGTCAGGCGGAAGGTGGTCTCGATCACCTCGCGCGCCCCGACCGGGGCCACCACCGTCGCCGGCTCGGTGCGTCCGCAGAGGTGCATGGTGGAGAGCAGGCCGGGCAGGCCGAAGAAGTGGTCGCCGTGGAGATGCGAGATGAGGATGGTGGAGATGCTCTGCAGGCGGAACCGCATGCGGCGGATGCCGTTCTGGGTCCCCTCGGCACAGTCGATGAGCATCTTGAAGCCATTGACATTCAGCACCTGTGCGCTGCAGCAGCGATGGCCTGTGGGGAGGGCGGCTCCGGAGCCTAAGACGGTGAGTATCATGGTCTTGTTCCTTTGGTTTTAACGTTTGGGAAAGCAAAGCAGGAGGATGAAGGTGACGAGGCCGTTGAGAATCAGGATCTCGAATCCAAAAGCGTAGCCGAACCACTGCATGGAGTTGGCTTTCAGCAGATAGCACACCACCGGCGAAGCCACGGCAACGAAGGGGACGGCCCCGTCGCGCACGCCGCGACGGGTGAAGAGGCCGAAGGCGTAGAGGCCCAGCAGGGGGCCGTAGGTGAAGCCCGCCACGTCGAACAGCGTGTCGATGAGCGACTGATTGTGGAACGGCCGGAACGCGATGATTACCAGCAGGTAAAGCAGCGCAAACCCCACATGCACCAGGCGGCGGATCCTGGTCCGCCCCGCTTCATTGGAAATACTGTTTTCACTATCATCCTTGAATTTCAAGAAATCATAGCAGAACGTAGTAGTGAGTGCCGTCAGCGTGCCGTCGGCGCTGCTGTAGCCCGCCGCCACCATGCCCAGCACAAAGCAGACGGCTGTGAACCCGCTGAGGCTGAAGGCGATGGAGGGGAATATCTTGTCGGGCACCACTCCCCCACCCTCGCCCACCGGCAGCGCAAAGCCTGTCTGCGAGGCATAGGCCAGCAGGGCGGCGCCGAGGCTGAGGAAGAGGATGTTCACCACGATGAAGAGCAGGCTGGAGGTCATGACATTCTTCTGCGCATCGCGCAACGTCTTGCAGGTGAGGTTTTTCTGCATCATGTCCTGGTCCAGTCCGGTCATGGTGATGGTAATGAACATGCCGGCCAGCACCTGTTTCACCCAGAATTTGGGAGCCGTCGGGTCGGTGTCGAACATGCGCGTGTAGCCCTGCCCGGACGACGTGCGTATCAACTCCACAAAGTTCATATCCAACCGGTTGAGTATGGCCACCACCGTGGCCGCCGCGGCGGCCAGGAGGAAGGTGGTCTGCAGCATGTCGGTCCACACCACCGTCTTGATGCCGCCGCGGAAAGTGTATAACAATATGATGGCGATGAACACCACCGCCGGCACCCAGAAAGGTACCCCCCAGGCGCGGAAGACGAACTCATAGAGCACAAACACAACGAGATACATCCTCAGCGCCGAACCCAGCAGACGCGACACGATGAAGAACAGGGCGCCCGTCTTCTCGCTCCGCGGACCGAAGCGCTGGTCGAGGTAGGTGTAGATAGATGTGAGGTTCAGCTTGTAGTACAACGGCAAGAGTATCAGTGCAATGGCAGCGTAGCCCAACACGTAGCCGAACACCAGCGGCATGTAGGTCCACTGGCCGCTGTAGACGCCGCCCGGCACCGACATGAAGGTGACGCCGCTCAGCGACGCGCCCACCATGCCGTAGGCCACCACCGGCCACGGCGACCGCCGACCGGCACGGAAGAAAGCCTCGTTGCCACTCGCCCCGCGCCGCCCCGTCAGCCACATCACCCCGAACAGCAGCGCCGTATAGGCCACAAAACACAGCAGTATAGTCAGTTCCATATTGTCAGCCACTGTTAATCAGACTGCAAAGATACGAAAAATATACCGAGCCACACAAAATAAATTTGGCCGTATGGGGAAATGTGCGTACCTTTGCATCTTGCAAATCAGAGCCACACCATGGCCTTCTGAAGGCAGTTTTCCATTTTTTTCACTGGAAAACACAATAATATAATAAGGTGTGCGTTACACGTACTAAAATAAAAAACGGACAATGAACATAGCGAAACTCCTGACGGCCCTGGCCGTCGCACTGATCCCCCTCACCGCCGCCGCCCAGACGGGCCACGACCTGCAGGACGACGGCCTGCGCGGCACCGTGAAGCGCGTGGACGCCACCATGTACGAGGCTTCCTACGACATGAACGACAATGTGAGCCGTGGCGACCAGCTGGAGCACCTCGTCACCGAATACAACCAGCGTGGACAGCGCCGCAGCCAGACCTATCTCTCTGTGGCCGAGGACATCATCTTCCGCACCCGCTACAAGCACGACGGCTTCGGCCTGACCACCCTCGAACACGTCGTCGACAACCAGGAGCGTGTCATCGGCCGCACCTACTACGTCTATGACGCCGACCACCGGCTGATTGAAGTCTATGTGGAGGATGCCGAGCGGCAGGTGGAGAGCCGTATGCGGCTGAAACACGACAAGCTGGGCCGCATCGAGCAGCGCTCCTACAACGACCACGTGAACGAAATATTCAAGCGCGAGAAGTATCTCTTCAACGCCGACGGCACCGTGAACAAAGCCATGATCTACGACCGCTCCAAGCAGAAAGTGCAGGAGAAGCGGTGGGAATACGACGCCCAGGGCGAGCCCACCAGTTACACCCTCTACGACTACACCGAAGCCGAGCCCGAAATGTTCGTCACCCTCTACGAACGCGAGTACGACAGCCACGGCAACTGGGTGCGCTGCACCGAATATGAGGTGCTTGGCGACCGCAAATTCCCCACCTACACCACCATACGCACCATAGAATACTTCTAATATGGCGCACCGTGCAGGCTTTGTAAACATCATAGGGAACCCCAACGTCGGCAAGTCGACGCTGATGAACGCCCTGGTGGGCGAGAAACTGAGCATCATCACCAGCAAGGCACAGACCACCCGCAAGCGCGTGATGGGCATCGTGAACGGCGACGATTTCCAGATTGTCTACACCGACACCCCCGGCATCGTCAACCCTGCCAACAAGCTGCACGAGCAGATGATGGGCTTCATCGGCACCGCACTGCAGGATGCCGATCTCTTCCTGCTGGTGACCGAAAAGGGGGCCCCGGTGAAGAACGAGGCCGTCATGGAGCGCGTCCGCCGCTCCAACATCCCGGTGCTGCTCATCATCAACAAGATAGACCTCTCCGACCAAGAGACCATACGCGAGCGGATGGACTACTGGCAACGCGAGATACCGCGCGCCACAGTCATCCCCTGCTCCGCCACAGAGCGCTTCAATATCGACGTGATTTTCAACTGCATCCTGCAACTGCTGCCGGAACACCCCGCCTATTTCCCCAAGGACGAACTGACCGACCGCACCATGCGCTTCTTTGTCAGCGAGATCGTGCGCGAGAAGATACTGCTCTACTACCAGAAAGAAATCCCCTACAGTTGCGAGGTGGCGGTGGAAAGCTACGAGGAGCGCGACGGGATAGACAACATCTCGTGCCTCATCTTCGTGGAGCGCGAGAGCCAGAAAGCCATCCTCATCGGCCACCAAGGCAAGGCCATCAAGAAACTCGGCACCGAGGCGCGCAAGGACATCGAGGAGTTCACGGGGAAGAAATGCTTCCTCAGCCTCCACATCAAGGTGCTCAAAGACTGGCGCAACAGCGAGCGCGCCCTGAAGAGTTTCGGCTACGCACTTGAAGACTAACCCGTTCCCCCATGATACAGACCCGCGACGACCTACGACTCTACCTGCAGGAGGACCGCCGAGTGAACCTCGGCAACATCACACGCAAGCAGCTCCTCAAGGCACGCATCAAGGACATCGGCGGCTACTCGGCCTACCGCTTTCTCTATGCACTACGGCATCTGGAGTACTATATCAACAACAGCCGCCGCTCGCCCCTGCACAAGTTGGCATGTGGCTACTGGCGCATGCGCTACGGCCGTCTGGCCAAACGCTACCGCATCGAGATACCTCCCCTCACCACAGGCTACGGCCTCCGCATCAGCCATACGATAGGCGGAGGCATCGTGTTCAGCATCTGCACCGTGGGCAACTACCTGGACGTGCGCCAGTTCACCACCATCGGCATCAAGACCGACGGACGTGCCGAGGAGCGTCCCGTGCTGGGCGACCACGTCTACCTGGGCTGCGGCGTGAGCATCATCGGGAATGTGCACATCGGCGACCACGCCGTAATCGGGGCCGGCTCGGTGGTGACCAAAGACATCCCCGCCCATGCCATAGCGGTGGGCAACCCCTGCCGGGTGATTTCCATCAAAGAAGCATAAACAAAGAGGGCCTTTGCAGCAGCAAAGGCCCTCTTTGTTTGTATATCCGCGCTTATTCGGCTGCGGCTTCCTCAGTGGCGGCGGTGGCGCTGGCACGGGTGCTGACCACGTTGACCACCTCGCTGCTCTTGGGATTGAGCACTTCGTACTTCTCGGTGGCGATGTCCTGCACACGTATGCGCTGGGCCACGTCGAGGTTGGTGATGTCGAGCAGAATCTCGCTCGGCATGTCGGCCGGCAGGGCTTTCACCTTGAGGCGCTTCTGCTTGTAGACCAGTTTGCCGCCCTTCATGACGCCCTTGGAGGTGCCGGTGGTGTGGACGGGGATGGACATGACGATGGCCTTGTCGTCGCTCAGCTCGTAGAAGTCGGCGTGGTAGACGATGTCGGTCACGGGGTGGAAGTCGATGTCCTTCAGCATGGCGCGACGGACGGTGCCGTTGATGTCGATGTCGCAATAGCAAGGTTCGGGGTTGAACAGAATGCGCTGGAAAGCTTTCTGCTCGACGCTGAACATGACCTGTTCGGCCTTGCCGTACATGACGCAGGGCACGCGGTCCTCGCGGCGCAGAGCCTTAGCATCCTTTTTCCCTACGTTCTCGCGAAGAGAACCGCTCATTGATACTATTCTCATGGTTGTTTGAATTTAGGTTGGTTAATAAATGATATGTATTGATTAATCGTTCATGCGCTTGATGACGCCCTTGCGGTGCAGGGTGGTCTCGTAGAGGTTGTCGAGGCTCTCGTAGTTCACCACGCGGCGGATGGCCTCGGCCAGCAGCCAGTCGCAGCTGAGGACGTGTATTTTCTCGCTCTCGCGTTTGAGGGGGATGGTGTCGGTCACCACCAGTTCCTCCAGCACCGAGGCTTCCACCTTCTCGATGGCGTTGCCGCTGAGCACGGGATGGGTGATCATGGCCCGCACGCTCTTGGCGCCGCTCTCCTTGATGATGCCGGCGGCCTTGCAGATGGTGGAGCCTGTGTCGATGATGTCGTCCAGCAGGATGACGTGCTTGTCCTGCACGTCGCCTATGAGGCGCATCTCACCGATCTCGTTGGGCTTGGAGCGGTGCTTGTAGCAGATGACGAAGCTGTTGTTGAGCGTCTTGGCGTAGATTCCGGCACGTTTGCTGCCTCCCATGTCGGGGCTGGCGAACATGACATCGTCGATGTCGAACTTCTCGCGGATATAGGGCATGAAGACGCTGGAGCCGTAGAGGTGGTCGACCGGCACATTGAAGAAGGCCTGTATCTGGTCGGCATGGAGGTCCATGGCGATGATGCGGTCCACACCCGCCACGGTGATCATGTCGGCGATGAGCTTGGAGGCTATCGGCACATGGGGTTTGTCCTTACGGTCCTGCCGCGCGAAGCCGTAGTAGGGGATGACGGCCACGATCTTCTGCGCCGAGGCGCGCTTGGCGGCATCGATCATCATCAGGAGTTCGAAGAGGTTGTCCGTGGGCGGGAGTGTGCTCTGGACGATGAAGACAATACCGCCGCGGATGGTTTCCTCGTAGGAGGGCTGGAACTCGCCGTCGGCATACTGGAAAACGGTCGAATTGCCCAGCGGGATGCCATAGATTTCAGCCACGCGGCGCGCGAGGTTCTCGGTGGCGCGGCCCGCGAATATGAACACTTTGTCCGAACGCATACTGCTCATCATCTTGTTGGTTTTCAGAGTTCTTATACCGGTGCGAGGCACGACATGGGCCTCTCATTCCGAGTGCAAAGATACACATTTTTGCACGAATGGCAAACTTTTTTTTGGCCATGTCGGAAAATGTTAGTACTTTTGCACCCGAAATCCGAGAGCCCTGGTGGTGGAATGGTAGACACGGTAGACTCAAAATCTGCTGCTCGCAAGGGCGTGTGGGTTCAAGTCCCACCCGGGGTACAGGAGGCGGCGGCCGTAGGGCCGCCGCCTCCCTTTCTTCCCAAACGCGCAGCAACTCCATACCAACTCCATACCAAGTCCATACCAACTCTATACCAACTCTATAGTAAGTCCGTGATTGCTCCGTGATTGCTCCGTGATTGGTCCGAGAATACTCCGTGAATGCTCCGTGTCTAGTGCGGCATGGATACGGCCTTGGGATGAGGATGCAGAAAAGACAGCGGGTGCGCCGGAGGCGCACCCGCTGATTCTCAAGCCCTGACGGGGCGTTAGAGCATGTAGCTCAGACCGACAAAAATGTTGTTGCCCTTGATGGTGGTGTCGTCCTTGCCGCTGGTGTTGAGCAGGCCCATGTTGTAGCCGCCGTAGAGACGGAAGTCGGTGAAGTTGATACAGAGGCCGAAGGTGAGGCCGATATCAAATTTCGTGCGGTCGCTATGCTCGCCGTACCAGTCGTACTCATGGTCGCCGTTCAGCGAAAGGCTAAGGGCACTGACGTTGCCCTCATACTTGTCCTTGCCGTTGAGGGCGAATGTGAACGTGGGGCCCGCGAAGGCTCCGAGGCGGAAGTCGCTCGAGAACGGGATGCTGTAGTTGAACAGCACGGGCACATCGACCAGCATGTGCTTTGCCTTGCGCTCCACCGTTTCCAGACCATAGGTCTCATCATCGGAGGCCATGTGGTAGCGGAACTGGCCACCCACAGCCACACCAAGCTGGTCGGCAAGCTCGATGTTGTAGTTGAGGCCGATGAAGCCGCCATGGAGGTCGCGCGTGTTGTCGCCGATCTTGTACGACTGGTTGGCGTAGCCGACATTCACTCCCAGGCGGAACTGCTGGGCACTGGCGTGGCCGGCGACGAGCATTGCCGCCGCGAGGGCCACCATTGAAAACATTTTTTTCATGACTATTTGTGTTTGTTTAAAGGATTTACTTTTCGAGCCGTATACGTGCGTCGACGGCGGTGACGTAGCGGGGGGTGCCGAGGAGGGGGTTGAGGTCCATCTCCGCTATCTCGGGCGCGGCCTGCACCAGGGCGCTGACGCGGGCCACCTGGTCGGCGTAGAGGTCGAGGTTGACGCCCTCCTGTCCGCGCACGCCTTCGAGAATCTTGTAGCCCTTGAGGTTGAGGAGCATCTCCTTGGCTTCGGCGGCGGTGATGGGTGCGAGGGCGCTCTGCACGTCCTTGAGCACCTCGATGAAGATGCCGCCCAGGCCGAAGAAGATCTGGTGGCCGAATTTCTCGTCGCGGATGGCACCGATGTAGACGTCGGTGCCGTCGAGCATGGGGTACATCTCCACGGCGTAGGTCTCGGGGATGACGATGAGGCGGTCGAACTCCTTGGCGACGGTGTCCAAATCCTTGACGCCGAGGGTGACGCCGCCGACGTCGCTCTTGTGGAGCGGACCCACCACCTTCATCACCAGCGGCACCTCCTTCGAGCAGCCCACCTCGCGGGCGAAGGCCAGGGCGTCCTCCTTTTTGGAGACCTCGACGCTCTTCTTGCGGCTGATGCCGGCGGCGTCGAGGAGCTCGTTGTAGTCGCTGATTTCCATGTAGCCGTCGTTGCAGCGGTCGATGGTGCGGCGGATGCGGGCCGTGTCGATCTGCGGCAGCTCCACCTGCTCGGGCTGCGGCTTGGGGGTGTGGTAGACCTTGCAGATGGCGTTGCCCAGCACACACTCCTCGGGGAAGTTGATGCGGCCGCGCGAGATGAACTCCTCGATTTCCTCCTTGACGTTGATGATCGAGGGCAGGACGGGGAAGATGGGCTTGCGGCAGGTCTTCATCTTCTCGTCAAGCAGGGCGTAGACCTCGCGGTTGGAGAAGAGTCCGGGCGAGCCGAAGATGACCACCGAAAAGTCGATGTCGTCGTATTCGTTCTCCACGGTGTCGATGATGTGGCCCAGCTGCTCGGCGGTGCCGGTGGCCAGGAAGTCGATCGGGTTGCCCACCGACGAGCCCGGGAACAGTTTCTCCAGCAGGGCCGGGCTGGCAGGGTGCTCCTTCAGCGATGGCACCTCCATGCCGCCGTTGCTGAGCACGTCGGTCAGCATCACGGCCGGGCCGCCGGCGTGGGTGATGACGGCGCAGCGTTTG
Source organism: Bacteroidales bacterium (assembly GCA_017940465.1). Lineage (GTDB taxonomy): Bacteria > Bacteroidota > Bacteroidia > Bacteroidales > P3 > Colimorpha. Next base: position 96,178 of record JAGAYN010000040.1, read on the forward strand.
CCGCGGATCTCGGGGTGCATGAAGACGGCGCAGACGGTGGTCAGCTCCTGACGGTTCTGGCAACGGACGATGCCCGCCTTGCGGAAGAGTGCGTCCACGGCGGCGTCGTTGGTGGCCAGCGCTCCGGTATGGCTCGAGGCGGCACGGCTGCCCGCCGCGCTGCCGCCGCTCTTGATGGCGGCGATGTGGCAGCCTTTGTTGATGAGGCTGCGGCTGTGCTTGAGCAGACGCTGCGGGTCACCGATCTTCTCCATATAGAGCATGATCACGCGCGAGGAGGTCTCCGGGTTGAAGCTCTCGTCCAGATGCTCCAGCACGTCCTCGATACCCAGCTGGGCGCTGTTGCCCACGGCCCACACGCTGTTGAACTTCAGGCCGTTGCTCATGCCGTATTCCTTGATGAAGACGGCCGTGGCGCCGCTGCCGGTGATGAAGTCCACGCCCTTGGGGTCGAGCTTGGGGATGGGGGCGTCGAAGCAGCCGCTATAGTTGGTGTTGAGGAATCCGGTGCAGTTGGGGCCGATGAGGCTGCCGCCCACACTGTTGATAGTGTCCACGATGTGGCGCTCGATGGCGGCGCCCTCCTCGTTCTCCTCGGAGAAGCCGGCGCTGACGATGATGAAGCCCTTGCAGCCCTTCTCCTTGGCCAGCACGTCGACGGTCTGGGCGCAGAACTTGGCGGCGATGCAGAGGATGGCGCAGTCCACCTGCGGCAGGTCCTCCACCGCAGCGTAGCACTTCACGCCCTGCACCTCGCTCTCCTTTGGGTTCACGGCATAGACCTGCCCCTTGAAGGGGCTTTCGAGGAGGTTCTTGAGCGATTTACCGCCGGGCTTGTGCACGTCGCTGGAGGCACCGCAGACGACGATGCTCTTGGGGTTGAGTAGTTCTTTTGCTATCATGTTCGATTATATTTTGATTTAACATTAAATAACGTCGTAACGCACAATGTATCTTATTATTGTACAGAGGCCTGATTTTTGGTCCCCTGGTAGTCGCCCCGCTCGGTGGGCACCTCCATGCCGATGGCCTTCATGCGGGCCCGGATGTCGGCGGCGCTCTCGGCGGCCTCGCTGCCGGTGGCCAATTTGTTGTTGTAGATGGAGTAGAGGGCGCGGGTGTCCTGCGGCGAGAGATTGGGCATCACCACGTTGGCTCCGGCACGGATGGCGCGCTCGCGCCCCTGCGGGTGGAGGGTGCCCAGGGCCGAGGTGGCGGGCAGGAGCACGTGGGGGTGCATGATGCGGATAATCGCCAGCAGGCGCAGCGTAAGCTCCACGCTGCCCGCCGGCTCATGCTCGAAGGGCGTGCCCGCAGCCGGGATGAAAGGCCCAATGCCCACCATCTCGGGACGGAAGCGGTCGATGAACTCCAGGTCCTTCATCAGCGTGGCGATGCTCTGGTCCGGCGAGCCCACCATGAAGCCCGCGCCCACCTGGAAGCCCAGCTCGCGCAGGTCCTGCAGGCACTGCATGCGGTGCTCGAAGCGCATCTCGGCGGGGTGCAGGCGGGCGTAGTGGGCGGGGTCGGCGGTCTCGTGGCGCAGCAGGTAGCGGTCGGCCCCGGCCTCGCGCAGGCGTGCAAAGCTCTCGCGGCCGCGCTCGCCGAGCGAGAGGGTGACGGCGCAGTCGGGGAACTCGGCCTTGACCGCCCGCACTATGTCGCACACGCGCTCATCGGTCATCCAGCCATCCTCGCCGCCCTGCATCACAAAGGTGCGGAAACCGAGCCCGTAGCCGGTGCGGCAGCAGTGGAGGATCTGCTCCTTGGAGAGGCGGTAGCGCTCGCACTTCATGTCGCGCCGCAGGCCGCAGTAGAGGCAGTTGTTGCGGCAATGGCTGCTCACTTCGATGAGGCCGCGCATGAACACCTTGCGCCCATAGACCGCGTCGCGCTGGCGGCAAGCCTCTTCATAGAGGTCGTCGACAGCCACCGGGTCGCTGGTGGTGAGCAGGCGCTCGAGGTTACTTGATGACAAATTCATAGACAGAGTCGCGTTCTACGTCCTTGTATACAGGGAGTATCTTGATATGTGTGCCGCGGCGGAGATTGACCGGGCCGATGTAAATCGGCGACTGCCGCGTGGGCGTGGTGGTGTCGGTGGTGTAGAAGATGTAGGTGTTGGGCACCTCGGTCTCGATGGCGATGTTCATCGTGTGGGCATCCACCTTGGTGGCACGGAAGAGGGGGGTGAACGACCCCTCGCAGTAGGCATAGCCCTTGATCTGCAGGCGCTCCTTCTGCCCCTCCACCTTCTTGCGGAAGCGCTGCCAGTCGCGCTTGTCGTCGGGCGACCACAGGCACTCGGCCACGGCCAGCAGCCTCGGCAGGAGCATGTATTCGGCCTGCCGCTGGTCGGCGATGCACTCGGTCCGCAGACGCGCCTGCCCTCCCCTCACCCTGGCCTGCAGGGCGGACGACACGCCGGACGGCAGAAGGCTGTGGCGATAGAAGGTGCCGAGGGTGGAGACCCCCTCGGTGGCTTCGGGCTGATAGCGCGGGTTGGCCTGATAGCGGTCCAGGTCCCACACCCCGTCAGGCTGCACCACCACCTCGTCGCCCATCCGCACCCGGCGCAGCCCCTCGGCGGCATCCAGGGCCAGCGACGGGAGGCTGTCCCACAACAGGGCGATGCCCAGGTCGGCGCCATACTCGGCCAGGCTGCTGATATCGGAAAGCGTGAAGTAGGAGAGCGAATCGGTGTGCCACTGCAGGCTGTCCGCGCTCCACCGGCCACCGTCAATGCACAGGCGGTTCATCTTGTAGGTGGCCATGGCGTCCATCACCTTGCGCAGCTGCTTCGCGCCCACCACGTTGTTGGCCAGGTTGAGGCTCAAGCCGCGCCACTCGTAGCGCGGACGGTCCAGAATGGTGCACTCCGGGAGGAGCACCGAGCGGTAGGTGCGGTCGACCATGTCGGCCGGAAGCATCTGCATCAGCGACTGGTAGGCGTAGAACAGTCCGCGCTCGCTGTTGGCCGAAAGGCATACCCCCGTGGGTCTCACCTCCAGCAGGTAGCCCTCCTCCCCCAGTTCGGGATTGACCGTGTCGTTGAGCTTCAGCACGATGTCGCTGGCTTCGCTCAGCGCCACCAGCGAAGGCCGCATGTGGGCATGGCGGAGCGACTTCATGATGTACTTCACCGTGGGCGAGTTCTGCCCCACCCCGTTCACCGCCACAGAGAGGGTGCGCGAGAGGACGTAGTAGCCCTCCTTCTGCACCATGAACATGGGCTCGGGCACAATGTCCACCTCCGACACCGCCGTGGCCCGGCCACAGCCCCACAGCGTCAGCGCCAAAGCCGCGGCGCACAGTATATGTCTCACTGCCTTCATGTCAATCCATTCCCAGCACAATCTTGATCTTGGAGATATCCGTCTCGCGATGCAGCATGTTGTCGCTCTCCATCGCATGCTCGGAAGCCACCAGCGCCACAAACGCCTGCTGCATCTTCGCAATGGCCGTGCACTGGCGGCCGTAGCGGTTCAGGTCGTCCAGCGTGATGATATCCGACAGCCCCTCGTAGGCCTTCTCCATGCGCTGGTACGCCTTGGCAATGTTGCGGTAGGGGTTGCTCTTGCCGGTGATGCTGCTTGCGGTGGAGGCAATCTGCTTGCGCTGGCCGAAGATGCGGAGCACCTGGCGCTGGATGGCGATATGCTCCTTGAGGGCCGCGATGAAGGACTCGCCGCGGTCGACGGTGACGAAGTTGGGCGTGAACTGCACATGCTGCTGCAACTGGCGGTAGCCGTTCCACAGCACACGGTCCACCCGGCGCATGGAATTGATGGAGTCGGTATTGACACGGAGGGTGTCGCGGCAGGCAATCACGCCGAGATACTGCCGCTGGATAACATCCACCTGGCGCAACTGCTCCAGGTACTGCTCCGCCTCGCGCGGGTTCTTGAACATAGGCATGGGCTGCAGCGACGGACGCAGTTCGCGGTAGGAGGCCGCCACGTCGCGGTAGGCCGACTGTGAGGTGGCGATGATGGTGTCCGACCGCCGCGTCAGCTCCTCCAGCGTGGAGTAGCTGTCCAGGTACACCTGCTGCGCCTCGATGAATTCCTGCAGGGCACGTATGAAGCTCAGGCTCTCGGCATTGGTGGTGAAGGCAGGCAGCATGTTGAGCGACCGCACCGTCTCCTTGTAGGAGTTGGCCACGTCGCGGTACTTCTTGCTGTAGCGTCTCAGTATCTGTTCCGAGTTCTGCTCGATGGTGTTGCGCAGGTCGATGGCGTCCAGGTAGCGCTGCTGCACCGCCACGATGGTACGCATGCGGTTGGTGTAGTCGCCATACTCCTTGATGTCGGCGAAGGAGATAGGCACCGAGGTGTTCTTGAACACCTTGGTGTAGGAGCGGTATACGTCGGTATTGTCTTTCTCGCAGCGCGCCTTAAGCTGGTTCTTGAAGTTGTCTATCTGCTGCGGCAGCGAGTGGCCGCCGAGCACATTCTCCAGCAAGTCGTTCTGGAAGCCGTTGAGTTCCTCCAGCTGCTTGAGCGACTGCGGCGAGGCGTTGGTGGCCGAGAGGTCGTACTTGTTGTAGACCATGAGGTAGGAATAGTAGAGGTCCTTGAGTTCCTTGAGTTTGGCCTTGTCCGTGATGCCTGCGCCGTCGCAGGCGGCTATGATGGTGCGGTGGTGGTGGTCGATGGACTGTTTCAAGGCCATGGCCTGCTGGTTGCGCTCTTCCTGCTGGCGACGCTGCTCCTCGAGGGCGCGTTGGCGGGCCGCCTCTTTCTCGGCCTCCAGCCGCTGCTGCTCCAGGCGCGAGTAGCGTATGCTCATGCGCCCCATGAGGTCGGCGAAGGCACGGAGCTTGTATTCATAGAGGGCATAGTCGGTCACCACCACATGGCTGTCGATCCATATCAGGCTGTCCCTCATGGGATACTCGCTGCCGAGCGAGGTGATGGCGCGCTGTGCCTGCGAGCGCATGAGGACGCACTGGTTGGTGAGGGCCACATAGTCCTGCGGCTGGCCGGCGAGCCAGTCCATGGCCGCTGCCGTGTCGGCCACCAGCGTCGAGTCGAGCCCGTAGGTCTCGAGCAGGTCGGCCACCGAGAGGCGTATGGGCTCGGTGGGGGTCTGGCCGCACAGGCGCACGGCCACCAGGAGGGATAGCAGAAGCAGTTGTAGTTTCTTCATCGAAGGTTGCTCGGGTTAAGGGTTAGGTTCACTTGTCGCCGCACGAGGATGCATCGAAGCAATGCAGGCACAGCTGCTGACGGGGAAGCCCAACGGCGGCGCACACGTCGTCCACCGTGTTGAAGCGCAGGGTGTCCACCCCTATGTGCTGGCGTATGACCTCCACCATCCTTCCATACTCCGGCGTCGTGGCATCCTGGTAGGCTTCCAGGCGGCGCACCTCGCCTCCCTCCAGTTCCTCGATGACGCGGCGCGTAATCAGTTCGCGGTCGGTCTTGCTGGCGCTGAAGTTGAGGAAGCCGCAGCCGTGGACCAGCGGCGGGCAGCTGATGCGGACATGCACCTTCTTGGCGCCGTAGTCGTAGAGCATCTTCACGTTGTCGCGCAGTTGGGTGCCGCGGACGATGGAGTCGTCGCAGAAGACCACCTCCTTGCCCTGCAGCACGGCGCGGCTGGGGATGAGCTTCATGCGGGCCACCAAGGCGCGGTCAGCCTGGTTGACGGGCATGAAGGAGCGACTCCACGTGGGCGTGTATTTCAGCAGGCCTCGCTTGTAGGGAATCTGCCTGCCGTTGCTGTAGCCCAGCGCCATGCCGATGCCGCTGTCGGGAATGGGGCTCACAAAATCGGCCTCCACGTCGTCGCGACGCCCCATGAGGCGGCCCAGCTCGTAGCGCACCTCCTCGGTGTTGATGCCTTCGTATTCGGTGCAGGGGTAGCCATAGTATATCCAGAGGAAGGAGCAGATTTGAAGCTTCTCCTCGGCCGGGCGCAGCACCTTGATACCTCCCTCGACGGTGACCTTGACAATCTCGCCCGGCCCCACAAAGCGGCAGGTCTCAAAGCCCAGATTGACGTAGGAGTGGCTTTCGGAGGCCAGGGCGTAGTCGTTGCCGCGGCGGCCGATGACGATGGGGGTGCGCCCGTAGCGGTCGCGGGCCGCGATGACGCCGTCGGGCGTGAGGATGAGCATGCTGCAGCTACCCTTGACGCGGCTGTAGACGTTCTCGATGCCCTCCACAAAGTCCTTCCCCTGCGAGATGAGCAGCGCCACCAGCTCGGTGGGGTTGGTGCGCCCGATGGAGAGGTCGGTGAACTGCTGGTGTCGCCTCAGGCAGTCCTGCTCCAACTCGTCCACATTGTTGATTCTCGCCACCGTGGCCACGGCGAAGCGTCCCAGGTGCGAATTGACCATCACCGGCTGCGCCTCGGTGTCGCTGATGACGCCCACGCCCACATTGCCCTCCATCTCGGCCAGGTCCTTGGCGAACTTGGGCCGGAAGTGCGCGTTCTGGATGTTGTGGATGTTCTGGTGCGCGTTCTGGCCGTCGAAAGTGGCCAGGCCGGCACGCTTGGTGCCCAGGTGGGAATGATAGTCCGTCCCGTAGAACAGGTCGGTGATGCAGGGATGGTCGCTGACGACGCCGAAAAAACCGCTCATAATGATGATGTATTAATATAATTGGGTTGTTATACGTTGATTCTTACCATTTTACAGGGCACTTCCGCGCTGTTTGAATGTACAAAAATACACAATATCTCGCAATCGGTGGAAAAAAAGTTACCAACCGCTGTGGATAACCCCCTCCCGAGGGCGGCGGAAAGGGGTTCAAAAAACGAAAAATTTTTCGCTCCGAAAGCGGAAAAAGGCCGTTTTTCGTCCATTTCCACTGCGCTGATTCCCAACACCTTGAACGCATCCTCTTCTTCCCCTCTTCTTCCATGCTCCGGGTATGGGCCGACACCGCCCCGCCAGCACCCCGCCACCGGCCGCCGGGGACACAAAAAAAGCCCCGCCGGGGGACGGGGCCTGGGGGATGGAAAATGCGCGGCGGGCTAACGGCCGAGGTGGCGCGCCAACTCCCGCTCGCGGATGTTGCGGAAGTGGTAGGTCGACACCACCTCGCGCCCGTCCAGCAGCAGCAACAGCGGCCGGGAGCCATAGGTGATGCGCACAAAGAGGTTGTCCGGCAATTCAGAGGGCAGGACGTAGACAATGTCCTGGCTGTCAATGTGGTGGCGGTCGGCGATGGTGGTGAGTTTCTCACGCGCCATCTTGCAGTAGGGGCAGCCCTGGGTGACGAACACCAGCAGTTTGTGCCCCTCCCCCAGCCCACGCTGGGCCAGGGCGCCGTCGGGCTCGAGGGCCTCCTGGAGGATGTCCTTGTCGTAGGGCTGACGCTCCGCGCCGTAGAGCCAGTTGTCAGGAACCGACACCACGAAGGGCACCACCATCAGTCCCACGCCCAGCAGGGCCGCCAGCCAGAGGCGCGGCGCACGCCGGCGGGCGGGCAGGAGGCGGTAGTGGAGCAGCGTCAAGGCGATAAGCACGGCGTTCTTGAGCAGCGACTGCACGGGGTTCATGTGCACCCACTGCCCGAAGCACTGGCACGACTCGTTGCGCCCGATCAGGGCCGCATAGCAAAGGAAAAGGCTGAAAAAGAGCAACATCCCCAGGGTGACCAGCCGCATCGTGCGTGGGAACCAGCCGCAGAGGGTGAAGGCGGCCACCACCAGCTCCGCTCCAATGCAGAGGCGCGCCAGGAGGAAGCAGGCGTCGAGCGGGAAAAATCCGTAGGAGAAGACGTACAACTCGAAGCGGTCGATGCCCATCAACTTGGACACCGCCGACGCCACGAACACCGCACTCAACGCGATGCGCAGCGCCCAGGAGAGGATGAGGCGGCCGTTAGATGCCATGGTCGCGGCAGGTAATCTTGCGCACCTCGTAGCGCTCGAAGCGGTTGCCGCCCTGTCCGTCGGGGACCACGTGCTCGAGGGCCATCTCTGTGATACCGGCACAGTCGATGCCGTCCACGGTGAAAACATTGTGCTTGCTGTCCCCTTCGAGTTCCTCGTCGAAGGTGCACTTGCACTCGTGCTGCTTGCCGCAGGCGGCCAGGGCCAGGAGCAGCAGCACGGCGGAAAGCAATGTAAAGGGATTTCGCTTCATGGCTGTCAGTCGTTTTTGTCTATATCGAACTCATAGTCGGTGCACAGGAGCGTGTCCACCTTCAGGCTGTCGAGGGCTTCGTGATGGCGGTAGTCCAGGATGTCCTCGCAGTTTCCGGACTCGATGGTAATCACGCGCACCTTCGAGTTGTCGCGCACCGCGCAGCGGCACCGCTTCTCTCTGGCGCACCCCGCCGCCAACAGGAGCACCGCGGCGGCGGCCGTGAGGATTGTTCTTGCTTTCATTATAGGGTCTTTAATAAATCTTCCAGTGTCAATTCGTCGTGTATCAGCACCTCGCGGGGCTTGGAGCCGTTGCTCGGGCCCACGATGCCGGCGGCCTCGAGCTGGTCGATGATGCGGCCCGCGCGGTTGTAGCCCAGCTGCAGCTTGCGCTGCAGGAGCGAGGTGGAACCGAACTGCGACGAGACCACCAGGCGCGCCGCGTCGTTGAAGAACTCGTCCTTGCTCTTGGGGTCGAACTCCTTGTTGGGCTCCTCGTTCTCGTCCAGGTACTCCGGGAGTTCGAAACCCTCCGGATAGCCGCGCTGCTCGCCGATGAACTTCACCAGGCGCTCAATCTCCGGCGTGTCTATCAAGGCGCACTGCAGGCGAATCATGTCCTTGCCCGCCAGCGAGATAAGCATGTCGCCGCGCCCGATGAGCCGCTGGGCCCCTCCGGTGTCGAGAATGGTCTTGGAGTCGATGCCGGTGGTGACGCGGAAGGCCACGCGGGCCGGGAAGTTGGCCTTGATGGTGCCGGTGATGATGTTGGTCGTAGGACGCTGGGTGGCTATGATGAGGTGGATGCCGACGGCACGCGCCAGCTGCGCCAGACGCGCTATGGGGAGCTCCACCTCCTTGCCCGCCGTCATGATGAGATCGCCGAACTCGTCGATGACCACCACGATGTAGGGCAGATAGCGGTGTCCGTTCTCGGGGTTCAGCATCCGCTTGCAGAACTTCTCGTTGTATTCCGTAATCTTGCGCACCTTGGCAGCCTTCAGCAGGTCGTAGCGGCTGTCCATCTCGATGCAGAGGCTGTTGAGGGTGCGCACCACCTTCTTCACGTCGGTGATGACGGCATTGTCCTCGTCCGGCATCTTGGCCAGGTAATGGTGGTCGAGGGCGGAATAGAGGCTGAACTCCACCTTCTTCGGGTCCACCAGCACCAGCTTCAATTCCGAGGGATGCTTCTTGTAGAGCAGCGAAGCCAGCACGGCGTTGAGGCCTACCGACTTGCCCGTGCCCGTGGCACCGGCCATGAGCAGGTGCGGCATCTTGGCCAGATCGGTCACCAAGGGCTTGTTGTTGATGTCCTTGCCAAAGGCGATGGGGAGCTCCATATTCGCCTCCTGGAACTCGGGGCTTTCGAGCATGCTCTTCATCGCCACTATCTGCGGCTTGGCGTTGGGCACCTCGATGCCCACGTTGCTTTCGCCCGGAATCGGGGCTATGATGCGGATGCCGAGGGCGGCGAGCGAGAGCGCGATGTCGTCCTCGAGGTTCTTGATCTTGCTGATTTTCACCCCCGGGGCGGGTTTGACGCGGTAGAGGGTGACGGTGGGGCCGGGGGTGGCGCGGATTTCGGTGATTTCCACGCCGTAGTCCTTGAGAGTCTGGACGATACGGTCCTTGTTGGCAATCAGTTCCTCCTCGGTGACGCGTGTGTTGGAAGCCTCCCAGTCGTCGAGGAACGAGGTGTCGGGCATGACATAGTCGCCCAGGTCGAGGTGGGGGTCGTAGGGGTCGTTGAGGCCGTAGTGGCGACGGTAGTCGTCATCGTCCAGCTCCTCGTCGAGGGCTTCGTCCCGGGGCTCCTCCTCCTCGTCGGCGGCCTCGGCCGGCGGCGCGGCAGGGGACACAGGCGCCTCGACGGCACCCTCGATGGTGAAGGGCACGCCGTCGGACGGCTGCGGGTCGCCCTCCGGGTCGGCACCGGCGCGCAGCTTATCGTTGAGCGCGTCGAAAGCGTCGTCTATGTTGAACGGGGGCTCGTCGTCGTCGACCGGGGGCTGCGGCTCCTCCGCAGGCTTCCGGCCGAAGAGTTTCATCGCCTCCTCGTCGAAGTCGGCCCCCTCGTCCTCCTCCACCGGTGCGGCGGCGGACGCGGACGGGGCCTTGACGGGATCGGGAACCATAGGCGGCAGGGGCTCGGACGGGGCGTCCGAGGCGCGGTCGGTGGCCACCTCCTCGATGCCTTTCTCTATGGCATGGGCCACCTTGGGGAGGTCCATCTTGGGCATGTGCACCTCGGGCAGCTCCATCTTGTGCACCAGCACCAGGAAGAGCACCGCCAGGAAGAGCAGCAGCACAAGCGTCCACCAGCTGATGAGGCCGTGCAGCGGCTCGGCCAGCCGCAGGCCGATGCCGGCGAAATGCTCGAAGCCGGAGGCGCTGTGGACCCAGGCGCCGCCGATGTAGCCGAGGGTAAGCGAAAGCCACAGCATCCAGAAGAGGGTGCTGCCGAAGGTCTTCCACCACGGCATGACGGTGACGCCCCACAGGCGCATGCCGTAGACGAAGAAGAGGAGCGAGAAGCCGAGGGAGCCGATGCCGAAGAGGCGTATGGCGAAGAAGTCCGCCAGGGCCTGCCCCGCGCTGCCGGTCCAGTGGCCGCGCGTGCCGCAGTCGGTGGCGTAGTAGCCCACGAGCGAGAGGAGGAGGAAGAGTGCGAACAGGATATACACCGCGCCCCGGATGCGGGCGAAACGCCGGCTGCGCAGGAACGCCACAAAGCCCCCCGAGGCTTTGGCCTTGGGGGCGCTCTTGGTCTTGCTCTTGGAGGATGGCTTCTTAGGCGCTTTCTTCTGTGCCACTGCAGCGGGTTTTATTCGCCTTGAAGGAGTTCAATCTCCTCCTGCAGCTGCTCGAAGAGTTCCTGCATGTCGTCGTCGGAGAGGGTCTCGTAGCCGTCGGGCAGGAGGAAGTCGGTCTCCTTCACCTTGCCGCTCACAATCTCGGTGGCGGTGTAGGTGATGGCGCGGCCCTCGCCCTGGTCGATGGTGCACTCGAGGGGCATGCCCTTGATACCGCCGAAGATGGCGTTGTAGGCCGGGCCGATATCCTTGGCGTACCACATGATCATCGGGTGGTCCGTGCCCTCCTCGTCATAGAGGTGGCGCACCATCTTGTAGGCCGTGTGGCCGGCCACCTGCTTGGTCTCGCCGTCGACATACTCGAAGTAGAAATGCCCGGGCTCCTTGTCCACGATGGTCAGCGAGTCGAAGCCCGACGCGCTGGCCTCGCTGCGCACGATGATCTTGCCCGCACCCTGGTAGGTGAACTCGGAACCCTGCGAACGCAGGTAGCCTATCAGCTGGCTGAAGTCCATGCACTGCGTGCTCTTGAGGCCGTTCACCACGACGCACTCCGTCATCGGCGAGCCGAGGAAGATGGCGCTCTTGGTGTACATATTGGCGCCGTCGACCTTGATCTCGGCCTTCGCCGCCTCCTCGGGGATGGTCATGGCCACCGAGCCGGTGGACTCCACCTTGTACTTCACAATGCCCTTGAACGAGTTCTGGGCCAGCAGGCCGCTGGCGGTCAGCGCCATGGCAGCGGCCATCACTAAGATTTTCTTCATGGTATGTTGCATTCTTGTTGGTTTCTGTTGGATAGGATAACTACACATTGTTCTATTTATTGTGTACCCGTCAAAAAAAAATCTTGCCGACCGATAGCCGAAATTTTTGAAAATTTTTCGGGAAAAATGCGGATTTTTTGCCAATTTCCGCCGACCGCAATCCGCACATTGACAGCAGTTTGGAGGTATCCTCTTCTTCCCCTCTTCTTCTTTGCGCCGGGAATGGGCCGACTTCGGACGCAATATAATCCGGCATCGGGCGTTGTATAACAGGTGGACCCCTCGGGGGGACACCGGACACTATTCACGTACAACAACCTAAAAACCAATCAATATGGCAAAAAGTTACCAG
>JAGAYN010000006.1 GCA_017940465.1 Bacteroidales bacterium
GCCGTGCAGGCCGCCTGAGACCTTGTAGCTGTTCTTGTTGAACTTGCCGCCGGCATGGAGGACGGTCATCACCACTTCGAGTGCCGACCGGTGCTCCTTCTCGTGCATGTCCACGGGGATGCCGCGGCCGTTGTCCTCGACGGTGATGGAGTTGTCGGGGTTGATCTGGACGTCAATCTTGGTGCAATAGCCCGCCAGGGCTTCGTCGATGGAGTTGTCCACCACCTCGTACACCAGGTGGTGCAGGCCGCGCTCGTTCACGTCGCCGATGTACATGGCCGGCCTAACGCGCACAGCCTCAAGTCCTTCCAGTACGGTAATGTTGCTCGCACTGTAGTCAATGTTCTGATTTTCGCTCATATAGTGCTTTGTTCTTATTTTCAAATTAAAGTGCAAAGGTACGAATTTTTCCGCAAACCGAGGGGGCTCTTTTTACAATCTTTTCAACAAATAATCAACCGCCCCGGACGTTCCGCAGGGTGTGCAACAGCCTGGCTGACAGCGCCCTGCTGCATTCCTCTTTTGCCGCCCTTTTTGTTCCCAAGATAATTTCCAGGTGACTGGAGGCAATAAAAGGGGGCGGCGGGCGTTATATGGTAGGTTATGGACTTAAATACGTTGAAAATATGGCAATTATAGAACAAGGCATCCTGGGCGGTTTCCGCGGAAGGGTGGGGACGGTGGTCGGCTATTGGCGCAAGGGCCGGTGGTGCATCCGGGCCCGGGCCGTGGCGTTCCGCGACGCGCGCAGCGCGGCGCAGCTGGTGCAGCGGTCGCGCTTCAAGGCGATGATCGGCCTCGCCTCGCGCATGGGCGCCGCCGTGCAGCGCGGCTTGACGCAGGCTTCCGACGAGCATGGCCTCACCGAGGGAAATCTCTTCATGAGGATTAACAATCAGTGCTTTACGCACACCGCCGAGGGGGTTCGTGTGGACTACCGCGCGCTGCGCCTCGCCCTGGGGCGCCTGCCCAACGTGGCCTTCGGCGCGCCGCAGGTGGACGGGGCGCGGGTCGAGCTCCCGTTCGACAAGCAGAAGCAGCTCCACGGGGCGCGGAACGAGGATGTGGTGCACGTCTACGCCTACGTGCCGGCACTGGGCGAGGGGCGCTTCGTGGCGGCCGTGCCGCGCCGCGCCAAGCGGGCGGCCTTCCTGCTGCCGGACGAGTACCTGGGGCTCGAGGTGCACCTCTATGGCTTCGCAGAGCGCTCGGAGACAGCCTCTTGCGGCACCCTCTCGGTGGCGCAGAAGCGTCGCGACAAGCGCCTGCGCAACCTGCCGCGCACCGTCTCCACCTCGGCCTACATCGCCTGCCTCGACCCCCAGGCTCCCCTCGCGCACGACGCGGGCGCGGAACACATTTCTTTTGGCCAGTCCGATTTTAATTCGTACCTTTGCAAGGTTGAATATGCGAAAGACAATCTCCATAGCGCTGATACTGTGTGCGTTCCTCACGCTGAGGGCGCAGGAATTCCGCTGCACGGTGACGGTGAACCCCCAGAAGCTGCTCACCACCACCCAGCAGTACGGCTCGGAGAACGACCGCAAGGTGTTCGAGACGATGAAGCAGGCGCTGGAGGACTTCGTGAACGGCCGCCGGTGGACTAACCTGCAGTTCGACCAGCAGGAGCGCATCGAATGCTCCTTCACCATCATCCTCAACCAGCGCTCGTCGGCCACCGACTTCGCCGGACAGTTCACCGTGCAGATGAAACGGCCGGTCTACAACTCGTCCTACACCACAGGCCTGCTCAACTTCATGGAGCAGGGCAACATCTCCTTCACCTTCAACGAAAGCCAGCCGCTCGACTTCGACCCGAACAACTTCTACGGCGAGCTCTCCTCCATCGTGGGCTACTACTGCTACATCATGCTCGGCATGTACTTCGACAGCTTCGCCCCCAGCGGCGGCGACGCTTTCTATCAGCTGGCTCAGCAGGTGGTGCAGTCGGTCGACGCCTCGCGCTACTCGGGCTGGGATTCCAAGAACGCCCGCAACCGCTACTGGTTCATGGAGAACCACACCAACGGCGCCTACGCCGCCCTGCGCGAGGCCAACTATGCCTACCACCGCATGGGGCTCGACATGATGACGCGCGACCAGGCCAAGGCCCGGCAGGCCATCCTCGGCGCTCTCCACAGCCTCCAGGAGGCCCACCGTGTGTCGCCCAACATACTCTCCCTACAGCAGTTTGTGGATGTGAAAATCCAGGAACTGCTCTCCATCTTCACCCCCGCGCCCGACGCCGAGAAAAAGGAAGTCTACGACATCATACGCGACATCAGCCCCGTCAATCTCATCAAGTTGAAAAACTTTAATACAAAATAAATTATGTCACAAATACCCATACAGAAAGAGACCATAGACCGCATCGCCGCGGCCAACAAAATCCAGAACCCCGGCCGCGCCAGCATCCGCGAGATGCGCAAGATGATCCAGGACGTCGAGGCCGAGACCGGCCTGCGCTTCGTCAAGATGGAGATGGGCATCCCCGGCCTGCCCGCCCCCCAGGTGGGCGTCGAGGCACAGATCGAGGCCCTGCGTAACGGTGTGGCCTCCATCTACCCCGAAATCTACGGCACCGCCGACTTCAAGCAGGAGGCCGCCCGCTTTGTGAAAAACTTCCTCGACATCGACGTCACCCCCGACTGCTGCGTCCCCACCGTAGGCTCCATGCAGGCCGGCTTCGCCGCCTTCCTCACCCTCACTCGCTACGACGCCAAGAAGACCAAGGTCCTCTTCATCGACCCGGGCTTCCCCGTGCAGAAGCAGCAGTGCCGCGTGCTCGGCATCCCCATGAAGACCTTCGACGTCTATGAGTACCGCGGCGACGCCCTCCGTACCAAGCTTGAGGAAGAGCTCCGCGACGGCGACGTGGCCTGCCTCATCTATTCCTCGCCCAACAACCCCGCCTGGTTCTGCTTCACCGAGCACGAACTGCAGATCATCGGCGAGATGGCCAACAAGTACGGCGTCGTCGTCCTCGAGGACGATGCCTACTTCCTCATGGACTTCCGCAAGGACTACTCCGTCCCCGGCCAGCCCCCCTACCAGCCCACCGTCGCCAAGTACACCGACCGCTACGTGCTGATGATCTCCGGCTCAAAGAGCTTCTCCTACGCCGGCGAGCGCATCGCCATGATGGTCTGCAGCCCCACGCTCTACAACATGGAGTGCCCCGACCTCTCGCGCTACTACAGCCAGACCCAGCTCGGCCGCGCCCTCATCTTCGGCACCCTCTACTGCCTCTCCTCCGGCACCGCCCACAGCGTCCAGTACGCCATGGCCGCCATGCTCAAGGGCGCCAACGACGGCACCTTCAACTTCGTCCGCGACATCAAGGAATACGGCGAGAAGGCCGGCATCATGAAGAAACTCTTCACCGACAACGGCTTCTACATCGTCTACGACAAGGACATGGGCGAGGACATCGGCGACGGCTTCTACTTCACCTTCTGCTACCCCGGCTTCGACGGCGTGGACCTCCTCAACGAGCTCATCCGCTACGGCGTCAGCGCCATCGCCCTCGACATCACGGGCAGCCACAAGCAGGGCATCCGCGCCTGCGTCGCCCTGGTGCAGCGCGACCAGTTCCCCGACCTCAAGCTCCGCCTCGAGGCCTTCCACAAGGACCACCCGGTGAAATAACTCCGACCAGTCAAAACCGCGTGGGGGGGGGTAAATTCATGCCCCTCCCCACGTTGTTTTTACAATATAACGTAAATATATCACAAATCAATACACCCCACATGATGAAAAAAACGATTATGATGCTTGCGCTATTGGCCACGACGCTGGCCGGAAGCGCACAAACAGGCCGATTCTTCACCCAGGCCAATGCCGATGGCGTACCGGTACGCTATCAGATTATGAGCGAAAGCGATGCCGAGGTGAGGGTGTCCTATAACTCGGCCGCCTCATTCACCGGGCGCATCGTGGTGCCCGCCACGGTGGAGTACAACGACACGACGTGGACGGTGATGGCTCTGGCTAACGGAGCCTTCTCCAAGGTGGGTATCACCTATGTGCAGCTCCCAGCCTCGATACGCGAGGCGGACTACAACTCTCTCAAAAGCAGTACGATAGATACCATCGAATGCCTCGGCGCAATGCCGTTTGTGATGCCTGACGGCAGCACAGTCTACGACTTGATATACGATCCAGACCACACGTCTATGGTGTGGATGGTGCCGTGCGGCTCGCTCTCCGCCTGGCGGTGGAGCTATGTCTGCTCCGCCTTGCGCTCGCCCTGTGCCTCGAAGCCGATGTATGTCATGCACGATGACGCTATCCTCCTCGCCAGAGACTATTATTATGAAGTGGGCAATCCGGTTACTCCCCTTTTCGATATATCCGGATGGGGCATGAAAGCGCTGCCGGACCGCACAGTGCCCTTCATCTTTTCGGGCCACGATACCGTGAATGTCTATGCCCTCTCCACCAGCAACACCCAGGCCACCCTGGCCGCCAACGGCATCAGCACAGCGGTCTTCCCCTACAGCTTCATGAGTTACAACGGGACGGCTGCAACCTACATGGTGGGCGGTAATAGTACCATCTTTGCCGCCTCGATATGGATTGGAGAAGATCAAGATCAGGAGGTGATTGATCCAGACGGGACTGTAAGGACATCCAGTACACGCGTCGCGGCCGATATGTTTCTCTCAAAGGGAAGCGATTACGTGCCCGGACCCATGCGGACGGACACGGTCTGCACGCCGCTCTACGACGTGGCATCGGCCTACAACCGCGTGTGGCACCTCAAACGCGAACAAATCGACTACCACATCGCCCACTGCGGTGACGCAGGCTACACGCCTATCGAGGCCATCGCCACCTGGCCGGCCCATGGACAGGAAGGCTATGCCGATAGGCTGGCTCCGTTCTACGATGCCGACGGCGACGGACGCTACAACCCCATGGCTGGCGACTACCCCGTCATCCGTGGCGACGAAGCCGTATACTCCATCTTCAACGACTGGTACAATCACAACAACACCGGTGGAGATTGGCTGGGATTCGAGGTGCACAGCATGCACTACGCCTTTTCCGACACCGCCGACACCGCCCTCTGGAACACCGTGTTTGTGCACTACGACATCATCAACCGCTCGCCTTACACCTACAACGACATATACCTCGGAGCCTTCACCGACTTCGACATCGGAAATTCAGATAACGACTACATAGGTTGCGACGTGCGGCGCAACATGTACTATGGCTACAATGGCACAGAGGATGATGGCCCTGGCGGCTTCAGCGGCGTGCCGCCGGCACAGGGATGTATCATGCTTCGCGGCATGGCAGGCTTCACGAGCTTCTTCAACGACAATTCTTATATCGGAATCCCCGACAAGCCTGAACATTACAATGCTTATCTGCGTGGCCGCTGGAAGAATGGCCATCACATCACCTTCGGCAACTTCGGAACCGACCATAGCGTAGAGACCAACTATATGTACAGCGGCGACACTGACCCCGACCACCCCGGCTCAAACTGGACGCAGCGGTCGGCGGGTTCGGCCCCAGGCGACCAGCGTGGTGTCGGCACGGCCGGCTCCTTTGTCGCCGCCCCTGGCGACACGCTGTACCTCGACCTGGCCTACACCACCGCCTTCGACACCGACAGCGTGTGGGGTTCGGTCGAGCGCCTGCGCTTGCTGGCCGACGACGTGCAGCGCCAGTTCGACCGCGACACCACCGACAGCGGGAAGCCCTTCGTCTACATGCCCTATTCCGAGGCCCGCGACGTGGCGGTGAACCCAGTCGATGCTCTGCGCCTGGTGGTATACCCCAACCCCGCCAGCAGTAGCGTCACCGTGCTGCTCCCCCAGGTGGCCGACATCACGCTGTACGACCTCATGGGCCGCCGCCTGCACTCCCTGCAGGGCCGCGAGGGAGAGAACACCATCGACCTCAACGGCCTGCCCTCCGGCCTCTACCTGCTCCGTGCCGCCGGTGCCGTCCAGCGTATAGTGAAGCGATAGGGTTCCAATCCCCCTATAGACAATAAAACGCACGGCGGAATGTACATTCCGCCGTGCGTTTTATAGCCGCCTATAACCTGGCATTTGTCTGGATTGGAGAAACGTTGTTTATTTCTGCTGCTGGAGCCAGTCGTCCACATGGCCGAAGACGATGTCGGCGCGGGCGGCGAAGCTCTCCTCGGTGGCGAAGGCCACGTGAGGGGTGACGAGGCAGCGGTTGGTGGAGAGCAACAGGTGGTTGAGGGGTAGGGGAGGTTCCTGCTCGAAGACGTCGAAGGCGGCGCCGGCGATGCGGTTCTCCACCAGGGCGCGGCCCACGGCAGCGATGTCGCACACTGGGCCGCGGGCGGTGTTCACCAGCAGCGCCGTGGGCTTCATCAGCGCCAGCTCGCGGTCGCCGATCAGGTGGCGTGTATCGTCGTTCAACGGCACATGCAGGCTGACGATGTCGCTCTGTCGCAGCAGGTCGTCCAGCGGCAGGTATTCCACGCCCATGGCCTTCACCTCGGGGCGCTCGGTGCGGCTCCAGGCGATGACCTTGGCTCCGAAGGCCAGCACGAGGCGCGCCGTGGCGATGCCGATGGCGCCGGTGCCCACGATGCCGACGGTTTTGCCCCGCAACTCGCGGCCGAGGAAGGCGCCGCGGCCCACACCCTGGTGCATTGCCTCGCTGAGGGTAACGATATTGCGCAGCAGGTCGATCATCATGCCCACTGCCAGCTCGCTGACGGCGGTGGTCGAATAGCCGGCGGCGTTCTGCACCTGGATATTGTGCTGGCGGCAGTAGGCCAAATCGATGTGATCCAGCCCGGTGAAGGCCACACTCAAATAGCGCAGTTTGGGGCATTGGGAAAGTACGGAGGCGGGGAGCGGGATGTTGCTGGTGACCACCACGTCGGCTCCGGCCATGCGCTGGGCGAGGGATGGCTCGTCTTCGCGGCGGTCCATGTGGTATTCAAACTGGTGCCCCATGGCGGCATAGTGTGCCTCGAGGTCTTCAAATCGGGCCTGGCTGATGCCGAGGCTTTCTACGCAGACTATCTTCATGTGTCAATGTTTTTTCTTTTTCACACTGAATCCGAAGCCCCCCAGCTTCTCGCCGAGGGCGTAGTATTTTCCGTGGGAGTAGGCGAGGGGGGAGGTGTGGTTGAGTTGGAACTGGCCGGTGCTGTGGTCGATGAGGCTCTCTTCGGCGTCGATAGCCACTACGTTGGCCAGGAACATGTCGTGGGTGCCGAGGCGCTTGATGTCCACCACCTGGCATTCGATATTGAGGGGGCTTTCCTTGATGAGGGGAGCCTTGACGATCTGGGCGGTTTCGGGGTGGAGGCCCATTTCGCGGAATTTGTCCACCTCGCGGCCGCTTTTGACGCCGCACCAGTCGGTCTGCCGTGCGAGGGCTGCGGTGGTGAGGTTGATGACGAATTCTCCCGTGCGGGAGATGAGGGCGTGGCTGTGGCGCGAGGGGCGGACGCTGATATAGCACGTGGGCGGGTCGCTGCAAACAGTGCCTGTCCATGCGATGGTGATGATGTTGTAGTTCTCCGGTCGGTCGCCGCAACTGACCATGACGGCCGGCAGCGGGTAGAGCATCGTGCCTGGTTTGAAGGCGGTTTTCATTCGGCGAATTTCTTCTCCAGGTCGTCCACCAGGCCGCGGATGAAGCGGTCGGTCTGCCGCAGGTTCTCGATGGTCTTGCAGGCGTGGAGGACGGTGGCGTGGTCCTTGTTGCCGCATTGCATGCCGATGACGGCGAGGGAGGACTTGGTGATTTTCTTGGCGAAGTACATGGCCAGTTGGCGTGCCTGGACGATTTCGCGTTTGCGCGAGGTCTGCTGGATGGCTTCCACGGGGAGGTCGAGGGTGTCGCAGACGACTTTCTGGATGTAGTCGATGGTGATTTCGCGCGAGGAGCTCTGGACGTACTTGTCGATCATCTGTTTGGTGAGGTCGAGTGTGATCTGGCGGTGGTTGAGCGAGCTTTGTGCGATGAGCGAGATGAGTGCGCCTTCGAGTTCGCGGACGTTGGTGTTGATGTTGTAGGCGATGTATTCGATGATGTCGTCGCCCATTTCGATGCCGTCGTTGGTGAGTTTCTGGCGCAGGATGGCTTTGCGGGTTTCGACGTCGGGTGCCTGGAGGTCGGCGTTGAGGCCCCATTTGAGGCGGCTGATGAGGCGGGGTTCGAGGCCCTGGAGTTCGCCGGGGGCCTTGTCGGAGGTGATGATTATCTGGCAGTTGTGCTGGTGGAGGCGGTTGAAGATGTGGAAGAAGGCTTCCTGTGTCCGCTGCCCGCGGCCCACCCAGAACTGGATGTCGTCGATGATGAGCACGTCGACCATTTCGTAGAAGTGGATGAAGTCGTTGGTGTTGCCTGCGCGGCCGGCTTCGGCGTATTGCTGCATGAACTGTTCGGAGGTGACGTAGAGCACGGTCTTGTCGGGGTGCAGTTCTTTGGTTTTGAGGCCGATGGCATTGGCGAGGTGGGTCTTGCCAAGGCCCACGTGGCTGTGGAGGAAGAGGGGGTTGAAGGAGGTGATGCCCGGTTTCTCGGCCACGGCATAGCCTGCCGAGCGGGCCAGGCGGTTGCAGTCGCCCTCGACGAAGTTCTCGAGCGTGGCGTTGGGGCTCAGCTGCGAGGGGATGCGTGTCTTCTGGATGCCCGGGATGACGAAGGGGTTGGGAATTACGCGCGCGTTTTCTTTATTTATATTTACGGGCAGGTCGGTCACCGGGTTCTGCACGGAGCGCTGGTTGCTCGACGGCACGGTGGTGACGATGGGTTCGGAGGGGATGGTCTGGTCCATGACGATGCTGTATTTCAGCATGCCGTTGGGGCCGAGCTGGAGTCGTATGACGCGCTTGAGCAGGTTGAGGTAGTGGTCCTCGAGGTATTCGTAGAAGAACGGGCTGGGCACCTGCACGATGAGGGTGCTGCCGTCGAGCTGGAGGGGTACTATGGGGATGAACCACGTGTCGTATGCCTTGCGGTTTTCGGGGCCGAGGGTGTCTTTTATCACTTCCAGGCATTCTGCCCAGACTCTCTTGTAATCTTCCTCTATCATATTTTTTGTTCTCTATCGCTGTTATCAATCAGTTATGCACAACGGGTGTGTGTTGTTTCCGCTTGCAAAGGTCGTTCTTTTTCTGTGTATAATTTTGAAAAAATAAATTTGTTTGTTTCGCGGAAAATGTGTAAAGAATCCGGCACGCTCTGAGCCCTTTCCCGAACTCCTTTTCGGGTAAAACGTTGGTTTTTAGCCATGAATTTTGAAAACGGCTTTTCCGGCCGCTTTTTAATATACGAATTTTTTCCTTTCGGTGCAGAATTTTTTTCGGTTTTTGAGCCGGTCGGCGCCCGCGGTGTTGATAAAACGGCAGAGGGTTGTAAATTAGCGGATTGCTTGTTTACAACATTTGCAACGGGTTGGAAGTCACGCTGTTTCCATAATTGTTTGGAAATCAAAAATCATTTTTCCGAGGCGGTTTTGTAAGTGTTTGGAAGTGTGAAAAAAGGCTGTTTTGTCCACTCTAAATGGTTGAAATTTTTTATTTGCGGGGGCGCATTTTTATTTTTGAAAAATCCGTTCCGTGGGTCAGCAGAGCCGGTGGTCCATAAGGGGTCATATCGGTTCACAGTCGAAGTAAATACTTAGGGGATACCTTGTGGATACTTAGAGGGTGCTACATGGGCCGGAGTGCGGCGAGGGGCGTCCGGGGGCGGGGCAGGCGGTCGGAAGGGGCTGTATTACAGAGAGAACCATGTTTTTTTTGGCCGAATGCAAAAAAAGATGTACTTTTGCATTTTATTTTAGTACTTTTAAATTAAAACACGAAGCAAATGAAATACGACCTCATCGTCATAGGCAGCGGCCCCGGGGGCTATGTGGCTGCCGTCCGTTCCGCCCAGCTGGGCCTGAAGACCGCCGTCGTCGAGCGTGAGAACCTCGGCGGCATCTGCCTCAACTGGGGCTGCATCCCCACCAAGGCCCTCATGAAGAGCGCCCAGGCGTTCAACTACGCCAGGCATGCCGCCGCCTACGGTGTCAAGGCCGACGGCGTCGAAGCCGACCTCAACGCCATGGTCGACCGATCGCGCGGCGTGGCCGCCACCATGAACAAGGGCGTCGAGTTCCTGCTCAAGAAGCACGGCGTGGACGTCATCATGGGCACTGCCACGGTGCAGCCCGGCAAGAAGGTGCTGGTGGACGGCACGGAATACGAGGCCGACCACGTCGTCATCGCCACCGGCGCCCGCTCGCGCGTCATGCCCGCTATGCCGCAGGACGGCCGCCGCATCATCGGCTACCGCGAGGCCATGACCCTCCGCCAGCAGCCGCAGTCCATGCTCGTATGCGGCAGCGGCGCCATAGGAAGCGAGTTCGCCTACTTCTATCAGAGCATCGGCACCCAGGTGACGCTGGTCGAGTTCATGCCCCAGATCCTCCCCAACGAGGACGAGGAGGTGGCCGCCCAGATGAGCCGCTCCTTCCGCAAGATGGGCATGAAGGTGATGCCCGGCTGCTCGGTCGAGAAGGTGGACGTGGAGGATGACGTGTGCCACGTTACCGTCAAGGACATGAAGAAGGGCACGGAGGCCGTCATCGACGTCGATGTGGTCCTCTCGGCCGTCGGCGTGGTCACCAACCTTGAGGGCCTGGGCCTCGAGGAATGCGGCATCAAGCACGAGAAGGGCAAGATTGAGGTGGACGACTACTACCGCACTTCGGTTCCGGGCTACTATGCCATCGGCGACGTGGTGCACGGACCGGCCCTGGCGCATGTGGCCAGCAAGGAGGCAGTCTGCTGCGTGGAGCATATCGTCAAAGGGGAGGCCCGCAAGGTGAACTACCAGAATGTGCCCGGCTGCACCTACACCACCCCCGAGGTGGCCTCGGTGGGCCTCACCGAGAAGAAGGCCGTGGAGGCTGGACATGAGGTGAAGGTGGGCAAGTTCTTCTTCAAGGCATCCGGCAAGGCCACCGCCGCAGGCAACACGGACGGCTTTGTGAAGATGGTCGTCGATGCAAAGAGCGACCTCATATTGGGCTGCCACATGTGTGGCGACAACGTGACGGAGATGATAGCCGAGGTGGTGGCCGCCCGCGAGGCCGGCCTCACGGCCCGTCAGGTATCCGCCGCCATCCATCCCCATCCCACTATGAGCGAGGCTGTCATGGAGGCCCTGGAAGCCGCCCATGGCGAAGCAATTCACGGATAATCAGCTAAACAATGAGAATCATACCGTTCAAGATGGTCAAGGTGACCGAAGGGCTGTACGTCAAGGTCACCAGGCATTTCCACTATTCGGACTTCGGGGTCCGTACCAATGGCGAGCAGCGCTACACCGGTCGCCGCTACATCCAGGGCTGGGCCCCGGGAACGGGTTTCTTCGTGCGCGACAGCGAGAGCCACACCTACCGCCAGTTTGTACGCAAGCAGGTCTCCCGCCAGCGCCCACGCTACTGGCGATTCCTCCTCGGGATGGAGCCCGATTTCGTCAAGGAGATCAAAGCCGTGGGCGACGCACTGGCTGTATGCAGCGACAGCTACAAGCGGCAGCTGCTGGAAAGCTACCAGAACGCCCTCTCGGTGGCCCGTGTGGAGGAGCGCATGCAGCGCATCATACGCGGCATCAAGAATAAGATCGGCCACAAGAGCAACAAGTTCTTCGTCAGTGTGTTGAGCCACTACAAGAGTAAGGTGGCGCAGCTGGAGGCCGACATGAAGTCGGTGGAATACGACGTGAAGGACCACTGCTCGCCCGCCACCTACGCGGCCTATACCGAGATGGTGGAGGCCTTCATCAAGCTGGCGGCCTGCCGCAGGGTGTGGCATTACAACGACGAGGTCAAGGGCAACTTCGTCCAGGTGCATTTCGACCTCGGCGTGTTCGACTACATCCGCTCGGAGAACTTCCTCCCGGTGATGCGCGATTCGCTCGGGGTGCACTACTATATCCTTCCCGATTGCGTCCTGGTGGCCCACAGTTCGGTGGATTTCGAGATAGTGCCGCACAGCGAGGTCTCCATCATCTTCCAGGAACTCTCAATCGAGGAGCCTGTGGAGGTGCTCTCGTCGCGCCTTGGCGACGCTGCCAGTATGATAAGGATTCCGCGCTTCAATGTTACCTATTACTTCAACCATGTGCGCCCTGTGGTCTGTTTCACCGAGGCGTATGAGAAGCTGAAGGCAACCCTATAGGCCCCGTTGTATGACGAAACACCGCCACACCTACCGCTTCAATCCCCATTCGCTGCGCTACGAGCGGGTGAAGGTGCCGCTGCATGAGCGCCTGCGGCACATCAGTTTCAGTGCCCTCTCCGGGGTGCTGCTGGGGATGGCGATAGTGGTAGTGGTGCTGCATTTCGTGGAATCGCCCAAGGAGCGTATGCTCAAACGCGAGTTGGCGCAGTACCGGCTCCTGGGCGACCGCGTGGAGCGGGCCGAGCGTGTGTTGGAGAATCTGGAGGAACGCGACGAGGTGCTCTACCGCACCATCTTCGACAGCGAGCCCGTGTCGCAGTCGGAGCGCTTCGGCGGCCTGCGGGACGACGCCTACTATGCCGAGATGGCTCTCAGCCAGAACAGCCGCCTTCTGGCCAGCACCACCAAGAAGGTCGACGACCTCACCAGGCGCCTCTACGTCCAGTCGCGCTCGCTCGACGAGATTTACGAGATGGCTCTCACCAAGAATGAACGCCTGGCGGCCATGCCGGCCATCATGCCTATCTCCAAGGAGGAGTGCCAGGTGGTCAGCGGTTTCGGCAACCGCTACCATCCTATCCTGCAGAGCCAGCGCATGCACAGCGGCATCGACTTCGCCGCCCGCCAGGGCACCGGCATCTATGCCACAGGCGATGGCGTGGTGCGCGTGGCGGGGCAGAACCCGGAAGGGTATTCGGGCTACGGCGTGGTGGTGCTGATCGACCATGGCTTCGGATTCAAGACCCTCTATGCCCACATGAAGAAGGCCACCGTCCGCGTGGGGCAGCGTGTCAAACGCGGCGAGCAAATCGGCATCGTGGGCACCTCCGGCATGTCCTCCGGTTCGCACCTCCATTACGAGGTCCATTCGGGCGACAAGAAGGTGGACCCGGTATACTATTTCTTCAATGACCTGACACCCGAGGAGTACGAAGAGGTGCTCGAGAAGGCGCGTCAGGAGAACCAATGCATGAGCTGATGGCGCTGGAGGTCCGTATAGACGAGCAGGCCGGCTACTGCTTCGGCGTGGTCAAGGCCATCGGTGCCGCCGAGGAGGTGCTGGCGCAGGAAGGCTCGCTCTATTGCCTGGGCGACATTGTGCACAACAGCGCCGAGGTGGAGCGGCTGGAGAGCCGCGGCCTGCGGGTCATCGGCCACGACATGCTTCCGCAGCTGGCTGGCAGCAAGGTGCTCATCCGTGCCCACGGGGAGCCGCCCGAAACCTACCGCACGGCCGAGGCCCTGGGAATCCGCCTGGTGGATGCCACCTGCCCCATCGTCCTGGCCCTGCAGCAGCGCATACGCAAGGGATACGACGAGATGGCACGCTGCGGAGGCCAGATTGTCATCTTCGGCAAGCCTGGCCATGCCGAGGTGGTGGGCCTCACAGGGCAGACCGGCGGCACGGCCGTCGTGGTGAGCCGTCCTGACGACATCGCCTCCCTCGATTTCAGCCGCCCCATACGCCTCTACTCGCAGACCACCAAGAGCCGCGAGGAATACCGCCAGTTGATCGACAACATCGAGGCCCGCCTGCCCGAAGGGGCCGACTTTGTGGCCTACGACACGGTGTGCAACCGTGTGGCGGGCCGCGCCAAGGAGCTGGAACGCTTCGCCGGCAGCGTGGATGTGCTGCTCTTCGTGGCGGGCAGCAACAGCAGCAACGGCCACTACCTCTACGAGTACTGCCGCAAGGTGCAGCCCCGTACCCACCTCATCGCTTCGGCCGCCGAGCTGGAGGAGGCGTGGTTCGAGGGGGCCGGCTCCGTAGGCATCAGCGGCGCCACCTCCACGCCGCGCTGGCTTATGGAGGAGGTGGCCGCGGCTATACAACAGAAACCAGTTTCATGACGCTCGACCGACTCATACTCAACAATTTCAAGAACTACGCCGAGGCCGACGTGGCGCTCTGCGGGAACATCAACTGCTTCGTGGGCAACAACGGGGCGGGCAAGACCAACCTCCTCGACGCGGTGCACTACCTCTCCTTCTGCAAGAGTTATTTCAACCCTGTAGACAGCCAGAACATACGCCTCGGGGCCGACTTCTTCGCCATCCACGGCCACTATGGCGACGACACCGTCAGCTGCATCCTCCGCACGGGGCAGGGCAAGCAGATGAAGTGGAACAAGAAGCCCTACAAGACCCTCGCCGAGCACATCGGCAAGGTGCCGCTGGTGATGGTGTCGCCCAACGACCAGCAACTCATCACGGGTGGCAGCGAGTTGCGGCGCAAGTTTGTGGACGGCGTCATCTCGCAGGTGGACCACGACTACCTCAACCACCTCATCCAGTACACCAAGGCCCTCGAGCAGCGCAACCGATTGCTGAAGCAGCTGTGGGACGACCGCCTGTGGGACGACGCGATGGTCTCCCTGTGGGATGCCCAGCTGGAGATGCATGGCGCCGTGCTGTTCGACTGCCGCGCGCGGTTCATCGCCGACTTCATGCCCCTGTTCGGGGAGTACTACCACTGGATAGCCGGCAGCGGCGAACCCGGCTCCATCGCCTACCAGCACGACGAGCGGCCCATGCTGCTCCAGCTGGAGGGGGCCCGCCAGGCCGACCGCTACGCGCAGCACACCACCGTCGGGCCGCACAGGGACGATTTCCTCTTTTCGCTTGCGGCCGACATGCCCATCAAGCGCTTCGGTTCGCAGGGACAGCAGAAGAGTTTCGCCCTGGCGCTGAAGCTGGCGCAGTTCCAATACCTGCTCAACCACTCCGGCACCAAGCCCATCCTGCTTTTGGACGACATCTTCGACAAGCTGGATCTGGAGCGCATCCGCCAGCTGATAGCCCTGGTGGGCAGCGACCGCTTCGGGCAGGTGCTCCTCACCGACACCCAGCCCGGCCGCGTGCAGGCCCTCTTCCACGACCTGCCCAACCTGGAGCACAGGCTGTTCCACGTCGCCGGCGGGGGAGTGGAAATGGGGAATTGAAAATTGAGAATTGAGAATCCAGAATTGAAAATGCCGCTTTGCGATGCAGCCTGACCGCACCATAGACTACTTCCTGCAGCGCGCCATGCGTCGCCTGGAACTCGGCGAGGTGGCCGACGAGATGCGCGTGGAACGCGTCTATCGCCAGTTGGCGGGCGACCTTATCAGCCGCCTCACCACCTCGGTCCTCTTCTCCAAGGGCACCCTCACCCTCCGCCTCCGCTCCGCGGCCTTGCGCCACGAGATGTTCAACCGCCGCGACAGCCTCCGCCACCGCATCAACGACCAGCTCGGTGCCGAGGTGGTGCAGAAAATAGTCATACACTAAAAGCCCCTCACGATGAAAAACCTCTGGCGAGCCCTGATGATGGTCATGCACTGCAGCCCGCGTTCCTTCTGGCTACGGGTGCTCTACGTGGCGGCCGGGAGCGTGCTTCCGCTCGTCAACCTCTATATTCTCAAACTCCTCATCGACAGCCTCCAGCAGCCCGATGCCGCCTTCACGGTGCTCCATTTCCACCCTTCCACGCTCCAGCTGCTGCTGGCCATGTGCCTTGTCTTTCTGCTCAACCGCGTGGTGTCGGCCCTCAACGCCATCAACAACGACGTGCTCAGCCAGCGCCTGACCGACCACGTGAGCGACTTGCTCCAGCAGCAGTCGGCGCGGCTGGACATGCAGTACTACGACACGCCCTCCTACCACGACACCTTCCACCGGGCGCAACAGGAGGCTTCGTTCCGGCCCCTGCAGGTGCTGACGAACTTCATGTCGCTCGGCGGATCGCTGCTCTCCATCGCCGGTGTGGTGGCCATGCTGGTGTCGGCCTCGTGGTGGGTCATTGCGGTGATGGTGGCGGCCGTGATGCCGGGCTTCGCCGTGCGCCTTTACAAGGCCCGCCGCATCTACCGCTTCCGGCGCGACAACACGCAGCTCTACCGCCGCACCGCCTACTACGGTGCCCTCCTCACCGGGCGCGACTACGCCAAGGAGCTCCGCGCCTTCGGCCTGGCCGCGCTCTTCCGTGGCCGCTTCGTCGAGGCGCGCCGCCAGTTGGTGGGCCGCCTGCTCTCCATCTCGCGCCGCCTGGGCATGCTCGACGTGCTGTGCGCCCTCGTCGAGGCGGCGGCCATGTTCGCCATCGTGTGGATTCTCATCGGCCAGACCATGAGCGCCGCCATCTCCATCGGCACCTTCGTGATGCTCTTCGAGGCGTTCCGCCGCGGGCAGGGCTACCTCTCGTCGCTCGTGGGCGGCGTCGCGGGGCTCTACGACAACCGCCTCTTCGTGGGC
Organism: Bacteroidales bacterium; assembly: GCA_017940465.1. Lineage (GTDB taxonomy): Bacteria > Bacteroidota > Bacteroidia > Bacteroidales > P3 > Colimorpha. The sequence continues at coordinate 16,428 of JAGAYN010000006.1, forward strand.
AACCTCTTCGAGTTCCTTGACCTCCGGCCCACCGTCCTCCCGCCCGCCGACCCCGTGCCCTTCCCGGCCGAGGTGCGGCAGGTGGAGTTCCGCGACGTCACCTTCCGCTATCCCGACATGAAGCGCGACGTGCTGGAGCATTTCTCACTCACCGCCCGACGCGGCGAGATCACCCGCATCGACGGCCGCAACGGCTTCGGCAAGAGCACGCTGGTAAAACTCCTGCTCCGCCTCTACGACCCCGACGGCGGACAGGTGCTGCTGGACGGCACCGACCTCCGGACCCTCGACCTGCCCGGCCTCCGGGCCCATGTGGGCGTGCTGTTCCAGGACTTTGTGCGTTACAACGTCACCGCGCGCGAGAACATCGACTTCGGCGGCGGGAGCCAGGCTTCCGGCCGGATGCAGGATGCCGCGCTGCTGGACTTCGTGCAGCGCCTGCCGCAGGGGCTTGACACCCAGTTGGGGCGGCTCTTCGACGGCGGCAGCGAGCTCAGCATGGGCCAGTGGCAGCGCCTCGCCATCGCCCGCGCCGTGGCCTCCGGCGCCCCCATACTCGTCTTCGACGAACCCACCGCCTGGCTCGACCACACCGCCCGCCAGCACTTCGACGCCCTCCTCCAGTCCCTCGCCCCCTCACGCATCATCATCCTCATCACCCACGCGTAGCCACCCCCATCCCGGCAGCCCGGCAGGTGCATACCAGGTGGGGTAGGAGAGGGGAAGAAGATGATGCCTGCAAGAGTCTGGGAATCAGCGTGGAGGAAAATTGCAAAAATAGGGCTTTCCCCGGATTTTTTTCAAAAAAAAACGCGGTTTTTTGCCCTCGGTTTGCGGACGGTTGGCGGGCGGCGGCGCTGTAAAAAATATTCGCGGGCGTACAATATTATATATCCCTCCGCCGTTCAAGGAGGAAAATGTTTGAACAATGACACACGAACTTCTCACCATAGTGCCCCGCAAACACGAAGGGGACATGCTTTTCCTCTACGGCGACGAGGGAGCGGAACGCAACCTGCCGCTGAACAAGAAGGAGACCGCCGCCGTGCGCCAGCGTCGCGAACGCGGCAAGGACTTCCTCATGGTGTTCGACCGCCTGCCGCACAGGCTCTACCTGCTTTCGTTCGACAGCGAACAGCCCGCCCCCGAGGTGCAGGAACAGCTGCGCCGCAAGGCCGCCGCGTTGCTTCCGATGCTCGAGGAGGGGCGCGTCGAATCGCTCGCCGTGAGCGGCGAGGGTGTGCTGCCGGAGGAGGTGATGGCCTTCGTGGAGGGCCTCGAATTGGCCGACTACCGCTTCGACCGTTACCTGACGAAAGATACCTATCACATTGACCATCTGGTGATTGATGCCTCGTTTGTCAAGCCCGACGAGTTGGAGGCCAGCCGGCGGTTGTGGAACCGTATCAAGTGGTGCCGCGAGTGGGTCAACCTGCCTGTGCAGGACCTCAATGCGGAACGCTTCGCCGACGAGTTGCAGAGCGTGGCCGCCGACCTGGAGAACGTCAAGTGCACCGTCATGGACAAGCGCCAGATCGAGAGCCTACGCATGGGAGGACTGCTGGCGGTGAACCGCGGGAGTGTGGACGAACCCCGCTTCGTGGTGCTCGAATACAACGGACTCTCCGGAAAATCCACCGGCCGGGGCCGCGCCGCTGTCGCTGGTCAGCCCATCTGCCTCGTGGGCAAAGGCGTGATGTACGACACCGGCGGCCTGAATATCAAGCCGGACGACTACATGTGCGAGATGAAGAGCGACATGGCGGGTGCCGCCACGATGGCCTCGGTGCTCTTCGCTGCCGCCGACAATGCCCTGCCGATCCACCTGGTGGCCCTCCTGCCATTGACCGACAACCGACCGGGGTTCAACGCCTATGCCGCCGACGATATCCTGACGATGTACGACGGAACCACCGTGGAGGTGGTCAATACCGATGCCGAAGGCCGTCTCATTCTGGCCGACGCCATCGCCTATGCCGCCAAGAATTACAATCCCAGCCTCATCGTGGACGCCGCCACCCTCACCGGCGCTGCCGTCCGTGCCATCTCCACCTTCGGCATCGCCGCCATGCAGCAGGGGGCGGAAAATCCGCTCACTATGATGAAACTGGTTGGAAACCAGGTGTATGAACGCCTCGTGGAGTTCCCCATGTGGAAGGAATACGGCGAGATGCTCAAGAGCGATTTCGCCGACCTCCGCAACTGCGGCACCACGCCCCAGGCAGGTACCATCACGGCGGGCAAGTTCCTGGCCCACTTCGCCGGCGAGGTGCCCTATATCCACCTCGACATTGCCGGCGTGGCATACTTCTCCAAACCCCAGCCGCCCTACCGCACGGGCGCCTCGGGCTACGGGGTGAGGCTGCTGTATGCCTTTCTGCAAATGCAATACAAAGATTAACAGATATATACATGAAAGACGACAAGAAGATAAAAGTGGCCATCACGCACGGTGACATCAACGGCGTGGGCTACGAAGTGATACTCAAGACCTTCGGCGACAGCCGCATGTTCGACCTCTGCACCCCGGTGCTTTATGGCTCCACCAAGGTGGCCAGCTACCATAAGAACCTGCTGACACTCCAGCAGGACCTGCCGTTCAACGCCATCCATGAGGCTCGCGAAGCCCAGGAGGGCAAGTTCAATGTGGTGAACCTCACCCAGGAGGAGGTCAAGATCGACCTTGGAAAAAGCACCGATGTGGCAGGCCAGATGTCGCGCGAAAGCCTCAACCGGGCCTGCGCCGACCTCAAGGGTGGCTCGGTGGATGTCCTGGTGACAGCCCCCATCAACAAGCGCAATATCCAGGCCACAGACTTCGATTTTCCCGGCCATACCGAGTACCTCTCCCACCAGTTCGGCAGTTCCAGCCTGATGCTTATGGTGTGCGACCGTATACGTATCGGAATCGTCACCAACCACCTGGCTCTCAAGGATGTCCCCAACGCTGTGACGCCCGCATTGCTTTCCGAGAAGATACGCTTGATGAACGAAAGCCTCAAGCGCGATTTCTGTATCACCATCCCGAAAATCGCCGTGTTGGCCCTCGACCCGCACGCGGGCGACAACGGGGTGATAGGCGATTTTGACATGCGGGTTATCAAGCCGGTCATCGACGAAGCCCAGAGCAAAGGCATCCTGGCCTACGGGCCATTCCCGTCGGATGGCTTCTTCGGCAGTTCGGAATTCAATAAATTCGACGGTGTGCTGGCCCTCTATCATGACCAGGGGCTTATCCCGTTCAAGCTGATGTCCTTCACCGAAGGCGTGAATTACACGGCCGGCCTGCCCTACGTCCGCACCAGCCCCGCCCACGGTACCGGCTACGATATCGCCGGCAAGGACAAGGCCAGCGAGCAGTCCTTCCGCTCGGCAGTATATCTTGCCTGCAATATCCTCCGTAACAGGCGGGAATATGACGAACTGACTGCCAATCCGCTCAAATGAAAAAACTCATGCTCATCGACGGCATGGCCGCCGTCTACCGTGCCTATTACGCCCTCAACCGCAATCCGAGGGTGAACAGCAAGGGTATGAATACCTCCTGCGTGCTGGGATTTTCCACCACGCTATACGACCTTCTTCGCTCGCAGCGCCCGACGCATGTCGGCGTTGCCTTCGACCTGCAGCAGCCTACCTTCCGACATGAGATGTATGAAGCCTACAAGGCCAACCGCGATGCCATGCCGGAAGAGATACAGCAAGGGCTCCCGTGGGTGAAGAAGATGATAGGAGCCTTCCGCATACCGATACTTACATGCGAGGGATTCGAGGCGGATGACGTCATAGGTACCCTGAGCCATAAGGCAGAGCTGTCGGGATTCGACGAGATAGTGATGGTGACACCTGACAAGGACTTCGCCCAGTTGGTAACAGAACATGTCAAGATGTACCGGTTCGGCCGCATGGGGCGTCCGGACACTATCATGGGCATTCCCGAGGTGCGGGAGAGGTTCGATGTGAATGATTGCCGGCAGGTGATTGATTTGTTAGGCTTGTGGGGCGACAGTTCGGACAATATCCCTGGTATTCCCGGCGTAGGGGAGAAGACCGCCAAGAAGCTCATCCAGCAGTTCGGTTCCATAGAAAGCATGGTGGAACACCAAGACGAAATAAAGAACGACAAGATCCGAGGCTTGGTGCAAGAGTATGGGCGGCAGGCACTCTTCTCTAAACAACTGGCCACCATCAGTCTTGATGCGCCAATAGCCCTTGATGAGCAGGAATTGTTGCTCAAGGAACCTGACTATGGGGAGCTGAAAACACTGACGGATTTTCTTGAACTGCGCCAGTTTGCGCGCAGAATTTTCACGGACCTGACCGTATCTCAGCCCGAAAAGGCAGTCCAATGGGGGCAGAGGCCGACGGTGCCGGCAGGCAAGGCCCAGGCCAATACGCCGGCAGCTCCTACGCTATTCGACCTGTCCCCCTCGCAAGATACGGCACCACAGGTGCAGGCGCAGACGCTCACTCCCGAGGTGCTCCACGCGTTGGCAGGCAAGGATATTGCCATAATGATAGCCGGCCCCCAGGTAATTCTGGCCACCGGGGCCGACAATGTGTGGTCCACTCCTGTGGCCGACCTCGACATTGCTCTCTTTGCCGAAGTGATTCAGAACGAGCACTCCACCAAGCTCTGCTTCGACCTCAAGGCCTTGAAGTACATATTGGCAGAGTTGCCGGCAGAGATCAAGGGGGATGTAGTGGATATCCAGTTGGCACATTATCTGCTCGATGCCGAGATGCGCCACACGCTGGACTTTGTATGCTCTTCCATGCTCGGCTACGAACCGCAGGGACCTGCCGCACAATGTGCCGCTTTCTGGAGGCTCTATCCGCTGGTCATGGCCAGGCTCAACGACCAGCAACTCAACCATCTCTACCGCGATGTGGAGTTTCCGCTGGTGGATGTGCTGATGGACATGGAGCGTACCGGAGTGCGCATCGACGTGGATGCCTTGCAGCACTATTCGCAGCAGCTCACCAACGAGCGCCAACAGGTGGAGCAACAGATATACCATCTGGCGGGACATCCCTTCAACATCGGCTCACCCAGGCAGCTGGGCGAGGTGCTGTACGAGGAGTTGAAGGTGACAGACAAGCCGCCGCGCACCGCCACCAAGCAGTACAGCACTGCCGAGGAGGTGCTGGTCAAGTTGGAAGCGGCTCACCCCATCGTGCCACTCATTCTGGAATACCGCTCCATCAGCAAGCTGGTGGGAACCTATCTCGACTCGTTCCCGAAGCTGATCAACCCCGCCACCGGCCGCCTCCACACGGTCTACAACCAGACCGTCACCGCCACCGGCCGCCTCTCCTCCTCCAATCCCAACCTGCAGAACATACCCATCCGCACCGAACGCGGCCGCGAAATACGGCGTGCCTTTGTGGCCCGCGACAGCGACCACCTGCTGCTGGCCGCCGACTATTCCCAGATCGAGCTGCGAATCATCGCCTCCCTGGCCGGCGACCGCCACATGCTCCACGCCTTCAACAGCGGCCACGACATCCATGCCGCCACCGCTGCCAAGATATACAAGCTGCCTCTCGAAGAGGTCTCCAAGGAGCAGCGCCGCAACGCTAAGAGCGTCAATTTCGGCATCGTCTACGGCATCTCGGCCTTCGGCTTGAGCGAACAGCTGGGCATCCCGCGCAAGGAAGCCGCCGCGCTGATCGAGGAATACTTCGCACAATACCCCGACATCCGCCGCTTCATCGACCAATCCATCGAGGCCGCCCGCCAATGCGGCTACGCACAGACCCTCCTCGGCCGCCGACGCTACCTGCCCGATATCAACAGCCGCAACGCAGCCGCCCGCTCCTTCGCCGAGCGCAACGCGGTGAATATGCCCATACAAGGCACCTCGGCCGACATGATTAAACTGGCCATGGTGCGCATCCACCAGGCCCTCCGTAGCCAGAACCTCCGCACCCGCATGATATTGCAGGTGCACGACGAACTGGTGTTCGACCTCTACCGCCCCGAAGAGGAGGCGGTCCGCCGGCTGGTGGCCGCCGAGATGAAGCAGGCACTCCCGCTCCCCGGCGTGGAAATCGAGGTGGGAATCGACGTAGGCGACAACTGGCTCGAAGCCCATTAGACCGATAATCCGAGGCATACGAAAAGCATACCGGACATGAACCGCAAGCATCCGCATACCCACCCCTCCCTGCCCCCTTCGCGTCGCGCGCTGCTCCTGCTCTGCCTCGGCATGGCGCTCGGAACCCCATTCCCCGCCCTCCACGCGCAGATGCACTGGAACTACATGGACATTGCCGAGATGCACCTGGACGACGCCTACCTCATTCCGCCGCCGGACAGCCTGCAATCCGCCCTCAACCGTGCGGCCAAGACCGACATCCTTTACGGCAGGACCTACCGCCTCACGGTGGAATGGCCGAAGAAGAACCGCGCCCGGGTGTGCTTCCAGAGCGACAGCTGTACCTTTACCCTGCGCGACAGGCAGCTCGAGCCGTTGCTCCCTTACCTTGTCTCCGACCGCTACTGGCGCCACCGCCTGAGCCAACTCCAGCGCTGGACCTTCGTAAGCGCCGACAACGGACGCCTGCTCGAGGTGGACACCACCGACCTCCGCTGTGGAGGTACGAGCCCACTGGCGTGGATCTCCTACGCCTATGTACCCTCGCTGGCGGCCCCCGTGAAGTTCACCGTGCGCACCAATGTCAGGAAAAACCAGGTGCTGGGGCTGGTGGACATGGAGGTGTTGGCCAAGTATGGAGCCTTCTCCACAGACAGCGACATCGATGTCTGCGAGCAGGCGCAACGCGAGCACGAGGCCGCCGAGCGGGCCCGCCAGCAGGCCCTGCAGCGGCAGCTGGACTCCCTCGACCGCGAAGGCCGGCAGGCCGCACGCCTTACCGACAGCATCGCCACCGCCATCCGGCGTGACTCCCTCGCCCTCGCCGAGCAGGAACTCCGCCAACAGGTGCAGGCCACCAAGGAACGCATGAACCGCGACCAGATATTCCTCATGAGCCTCCGCGCGGCCCGCAGCGACTACATGTTCGGCCTCGAGTTCAACTTCTACAACTGCTTCCCCAAGACCATCACGAAAATCGAAGCCACCGTCATGCCGGTGAACGAGCGCGGACAGGTGCAGGCCGACCAGTTCAAGCGCTCCACCCGCACCGTCCGCTGCATGGGTCCCGTGCAACCCGGAGCCCCCGCGCAGTACACCTTCGACGAACTCTTCTGGGACGACGGCGGACGCATCAAGTACATGCGCCTCACCTCCGTCACCTTCCACTTCCCCGATGGCACCCGCCGCACCTTCTCCGGCTACCAGAAAATTCTCAACCACACCCTCAACCCATAAAATTTTCCTCCCACACAGACGGCTGATAAACAGCGTCTTGTAGGCACCTTCTTCTTCCCCTCTCCTACACCCCCTGGATACCGCATACAATAAAACCGGCATCCCGTCGTTATGCAGTAGGAAAGCAACCCGAACAACTACAAACAACCCTCTTTCTCCACTCAAACGACAACAACTCAAACGACAACAACGACACAAGCGACAACAACGACACGAGCGACAATCATGTTGTCCCCCGTTGTCCCCGATGTCTTTAATTAAGCCCCCCGCGACTGCCTCGAAGAGGCATAACCCTTCGTAACACCGCACAAGCGAAGCGCAGTGCGGTGCCCAATACACACCGCTCCCCTGCGTCCCGAAGGGACGCGACCACACTCTGTTGCCCATAATCGAGTCCCCCCGCGACTGCCTCGAAGAGGCATAACCTCTCGTAACACCGCACAAGCGA